>NZ_JAOTNY010000018.1:0-81532 GCF_036346455.1 Pseudomonas sp. AM14(2022) | reverse complement strand
CGTCGACGGCCAGACCACCGAGTTCTTCTGGCAAGGCGACCACCTCGTCGCCGAAAGCAGCCCGAGCCACCACCGCAGCTACGTCTACGAACCCGGCACCTTCCGCCCCCTGGCGCTGCTCGACGGCAAAGGCCCGAAACGCGCTTGCCCGTTCTACTACCAACTCGACCACCTCGGCACGCCACAGGAACTGACCGACTACAGCGGCGAAATCGTCTGGTCGGCGCAATACGACGCCTACGGCAAGGTGTCGGCGATCACCCTCGCGGGCGAGGACTACCTGGACCAGCCGCTGCGGTTTCAGGGGCAGTATTTCGATGCGGAAAGTGGGCTGCATTACAACCGGCATCGGTATTACGACCCGAGGTTGGGACGGTATTTGACGCCGGATCCCATCAAGTTGGCGGGTGGGTTGAATCAGTATCGGTATGTGCCGAATCCGACGGGGTGGGTGGATCCGTTGGGGTTGAATGATTGCCCGGGAGGAGCGGGGTGCAACAAACCGTCTTTTGAATCAAACGATCCGACTAAAAAGATACTTGGAGGGGAAGCTATTTCCTCTCCTCCCGCAGCGAAAACTAAAAATACGTATTTGTACCGTGGAGATACGAAGGATCCTTCGGAAGTTTTTGAGCACGGTTTTAAAAGTAAAGGAGATAGCAATGATCTATTTCTTCACTCAATCGATAGCGACTTTCCTCCTAGTAACTTTATTAGCACATCTCTTTCGAGAGATATGGGAAAAGCATTCGCTACAAGCTACTTCACAAGGCCAGGGTTTCTTTACACACTTAAAATGATTCCAGGTCGCGATCTTAAAAAAGAGCTAGGAGCAGCCTATAATTTTAGTAAAGAACAGGAAATTTCAATCCCAGGTAGGATAAGGAGGGAGGATGTTCTCGGTGCTACATTAATTATTGATGATGGTAAGGAGTTTGGCTATTCCATTCCAAATCCGCATAGGAAAATAGACAAATGAAATCAGTATTTGTAGCTACAATTAAAATTTCAGATGGTAATGAAAGGCAAGAGATTGACCTGGTTTGTAATCGTGAGGAAATATCAATAGCATTCATTTGTGAAAGTGGGTGTAAGCGGATCTACTTTGGGTGTGATTTTTATAAATGTTTTGCTTTGTTGAGGAAAGATAATCCAGAGTTAACGTTTTTTTGCAAGGGGGCGAAAATAAATGTTCATCCGTCAAGCATGTCTTCTCAAATGTCTCTTGGACTAAAAGCATACGAACTAGTGGTTGGTAAAGAAGCCTCTTTAGATGATCTTGTATATATATTTGATTATGAAGATCAGGATTTAACAAGCGATCCAGATGAGCAACGATTTTTTTATATGAATTGGATTAGTTCTTAAAGCGATTCATCGCCTCTAATCTTTGTGGGGCTTGATTTTTTCGAAATCGGTTTTCTAATGGTTGATGTCAAAGGTAGAAAATTTTATAGAGTTTTGATTCTTAATTTGAAAGATTTGTTTTTTGCTGTTTTTCGATAATGAGTTGAGTTAGGGAACAGGTGGAAGATGTTCAGAGGTGTTTATAGTTCGCGGTTTTTAACCCATCGAGCGCAGTTGAATGCTTTAAATGAAGCGATGACAAGAGAGGCACGGAAGATGTCGCGATTCACGGGAGAAGACAGCATGGGTAATTTGGTTGTGAGAATGGCTGCCGAAAATGTGGGGGAAGGGTACGAACCTAACCCATCAGATCCATCAGAACCCCGCTACATTCAAAAAATGAATGGGTTTGAAATGAAATTTGACTTTGAAACATTGCAACCTTTCGCTCTATATCCGGTGGAGCACGTTTGATGTTGATGCATCCCTATCTTGATGTTCCATACAGCCCTAAGTTGAAGCACTTTCTTGGTGGGTTTGATATATACGATCGCGAAGAGACGCTGGGCGCAGAGTTGGCAGAGTACGATCCTGAGTGTCCTTCAGATAGAGCGGAATTGATTTATAAATTTATTGTGAGAAGATTTTCGGGTTTGATTCATCGGCACAAGTTTGTCTTGTTTTTTGTATTGGGTGAGGCTCTGGATGGCGAAGCGAGTAAGCTCTCTGAGGTTTTTAAACATAATCCTTTTTCTCATTCATTGCTTCCACTTGGCTGGAATGAAATAAAAGATCCCAGGAGTTTTTTTGAGCATGTGTACTCTATTCTCTCCGAAGTTTGGATTGATGAGTTGTATCTCGCCAGTCAGGAAGACTGCTCCACGTGGTAGCCGGCATTAGAAGCGGAATCTTGAGTGATGCTACTGACCCCTTCGCGAGCAAGCCCGCTCCCACAGGGATCTGTGTCGCCTGGAGAGTCAGCGTTGGCCAATCAGCTGCGGAGGTTGAATGTCGGTGGCAGTAAGACTATCAATCACATGCACGCTATACCCCGGAACATTCTTCGCATGATGCTTCGCCTGCGAAGCCATTTCCGCGAGTTGGCTGGCATCCAGTTCTGCGCAGGCCTCGGGTTGCAGGTGGACTACGCCGATCGATAACGAGAGCAGCGGAAACTCCTGGCGCACGCCTTGGCGGTTCGGCGCGATGAAGCAGCCGGCCTCCAGGTGTTCCGGGCGATAGAAGCGGCGGCATTGGCTCTGGAAGTCGTCGAGCAGTTGGTTGAGGCGTTTGCGCCAGTCTCCCGGGCCGAGTACCAGCAGGAAGTCGTCGCCGCCGATGTGGCCGACGAAGTCGCGGGAAGGGTCGACGCGTTCGTTCAGACATTGCGCCAGGCACAGCAGCACTTCATCGCCACGGCCGTAGCCGTAGATGTCGTTGAAGGGTTTGAAGCTGTCGATGTCGACGTAGCAGATGATCGATTCGCGGCCTTGTTGCAGCAGGCGGGTCAGGCATTGCTGGATCGGCACGTTGCCGGGTAGCAGGGTCAGCGGGTTGGCGTAGCGCGCCTGCTGGATTTTCAGTTCGGTGATCAGTTTGAGCACGTCGATCACCCGGCCAAGGCCCAGATAACCGCCGTTGAGGGTGATGATGAAATCTTCTTCGATGCGCTGTCGGGCGCGGCTGGTGATCAGGCGGCTGACCTGTTGCAGCGACTGGCTCATTTCCACGGCGAGGAAGTCGTCGTTCATCAGGCGGCTGATCGGTTTGCGTGCGAACAGGTCGGTGGCGAACGGTTTGAGCAGCGCGTCGGACAACGAATGGCGATGGACGATGCCGCACGGCTGGCCCTGTTCGTCGAGCACCGCCAGTGAGTTTAGATTGGCCTGGCGGCGGAAGGCTTCCAGTACGGTGGCAGTCGGTGTGTCACGATGCACCGCCGGTTGCTCGTTGAGCAGGGCGCTGAGGTCGCTGCCTTCGTCGTTCAACGCCACGGTGCTGCTGTCGTGTTTCGGCATCAGGGCCCGGGCATCGCGCGGCGGATGCTCCTGTGGGCGAGCGAGCAGGTAACCCTGCACCAGATCGACGCCCATCTCGGTCAGCACCGCCAGTTCTTCCGGCAACTCGATCCCCTCGGCAATCACCTGCGCCCGCGAGGCCTTGGCGATTTGCAGGATCGAGCCGACGAACTCGCGCTTCAATGCGTCCTGATGGATGCCGTCGATGAAGTGGCGGTCGATTTTCACATAGTCCGGACGCAGCTCCGACCATAGACGCAAGCTCGAATAGCCGGCACCCAAGTCATCCAATGCAATCGAAAAGCCCATCGCCCGATAGTGATGCAGGGCGGTTTGCAGCAACTGGAAATCGTCGATCGGCGTCTGTTCGGTGAGTTCGATCACTACTTGGCTGGGTGGAATACCGAAGTCCTGCAGCAGTTGCAGGGTCCGCCCCGGTTGGTGCGCGGCTTCAAGCAGGGATTCCGGTGAAACGTTGAGGAACAGCTTGCCCGGCAGTTGCTGCTCGTTGAAACGACGGCAGGCAGACTGGCGGCAGGCAATTTCCAATTCGCTCAGGCGGCCGGCCTGACGCGCCACGGCGAACAGCGCGATTGGCGAATGCAGAGGGCTGTTGGACGGGCCGCGAGTGAGAGCTTCGTAGCCGAGAATACGACGCTCGGAGAGACAGATGATCGGCTGGAACAGGCTGTGCAAACCGCTTTGAGTCAGGATCGAGCTCAAGGCACTCAGCTGTTCGGTCGTGGTCATGGCAATCTCTGGCGATAAAAAAAGGACTGGGAGCGCTCTTGCTTGAAGAGGCGCTCCCAGTCCTTTATTTCACGACAGAATGATGACTGTTTGATGACGCTCCGGGGAGCGTCACCACTAAATTGCCATCATCTTACTTCTTGGCCACCTGATTGCTCAGCTTCAGGTAATCCAGCAGCACGCGCCCGGTTTCGCTCAGGTAGGCGTCGTCTTCTGGTTTGACCTTGTCCGGCTCAGCCGCAGCCAGCGCGTCTTCATCTTCTTTCTTCAGCTCTTTGAGCGGTTCTTCGCCTTTGGCTTTGCGACGGATGTTTTCCATGGCCAGTTGCTTGGCATCGATGTCCGCATGCTGGGCACGGCGGTCGGCTTCGTTGAGGCTGACGGTTTTCTCTTCCATCAACTTCTGCGCCAGGGCCAGTTTGTCACGGATGAACACGAACTCGGCGTCTTTGGCGCTGCGTGCGTCATGCTCGGACTTGAGCTGCGCCAGGTACGGCTTGAACGGATCGGAGGCCGGCTTGATCGCTGCCTTGATGGTATCCCACGGCATGGCTTCCGGCAGGGCGCTTTCGCCGATTTCCTTGGTGTCGATGATCGACGGGTAGTCGATGTCCGGCAGTACGCCCTGATGCTGGGTGCTCTGCCCGGAAACCCGGTAGAACTTGGCCAGGGTCAGTTTCAGTTCGCCATGGTTCAGCGGCTGAATGGTCTGCACGGTGCCTTTGCCGAAGGTCTGGCCACCGATGATCAATGCACGATGGTAGTCCTGCATGGCGCCGGCGAAGATCTCCGAAGCCGAGGCGGACAGGCGGTTGACCAACAGTGCCATCGGGCCTTTGTAGAACGCGCCCGGGTTTTCATCTTCCAGCACATCGACGCGGCCATCGGCGTTACGCACGAGTACGGTCGGGCCTTTGTCGATGAACAGGCTGGTCAGCTCGGTAGCTTCCTGCAGAGAACCGCCGCCGTTGTTGCGCAGGTCGATGACCACGCCGTCGACTTTCTCTTTCTGCAGTTCAGTCAGCAGTTTCTTGACGTCACGGGTGGTGCTCTTGTAGTCCGGATCACCGGCACGGAACGCCTTGAAGTCGAGGTAGAACGCCGGGATCTCGATGATGCCGAGCTTGTAGTCCTTGCCGTCCTGTTTCAGGTTCAGCACGGATTTTTTCACCGCCTGGTCTTCAAGCTTCACCGCTTCGCGAGTGATCGGCACGATCTTGCTGGTCTGGTCGTTCGGCGCATTGCTGGCCGGAATCACTTCCAGGCGCACCACGGTGCCTTTCGGGCCGCGGATCAGCTTGACCACTTCGTCCAAGCGCCAGCCCACCACGTCAACCATCTCTTTGTTGCCCTGGGCAACGCCGATGATCTTGTCGGCCGGTGCAACCTGCTTGGTCTTGTCGGCCGGGCCTGCCGGCACCAGGCGCACGACTTTCACTTGATCGTTGTCGCTCTGCAACACGGCGCCGATGCCCTCGAGGGACAGGCTCATGTTGATGTCGAAGTTCTCCGCGTTATCCGGCGACAGATAGTTGGTATGCGGGTCGTAGGACATGGCGAAGGTGTTGATGTACGCCTGGAAGATGTCTTCCGCGCGAGTCTGGTCCAGGCGCGCCAACTGGTTCTTGTAGCGCTTGGTCAGGGTTTCCTGGATCTGCTTGGAATCCTTGCCGGCGATCTTCTGCCGCAGCACTTCGTCCTTGACGCGTTTGCGCCACAGGTCGTCGAGTTCAGCGGTGGATTTGAGCCAAGGGGCGTCCTTGCGATCGATCAGCAAGGTTTCCTTGGTGGTGAAGTCCATCTTGTCGACGCCCTTGTTCAGCTCCGCAATGGCGAAGTCCAGACGCGCCTTGACGCGGTCCAGATACCGCTTGTAGATGGTGAACCCGGCGTTGAGGTCGCCGCTTTTGAGGAAGTCGTCGAACTGGGTCTTCCACTTGTCGAATTCGGCGATGTCGCTGGCCATGAAGTAGCTGCGCGACGGGTCCAGCAGCTTGATGTAGCTGTCGTAGATGATCACCGAGCGCGCATCGTCGAGCGGCGGCTTGCTGTAGTGGTGACGCTTGAGCAACTCGACGACGTTGAGGCTGGCGATCACTTCGTCGCGATCCGGCTGCAACTTGTCCCAGCTGTTGGCTGCGAATGTAGTGCCCGACACCGGCAACAAGCCGATACCGATGAAAAGAGCGAGGGCGGTGCTGGGGAGCAAATGCTTCATGCTGATTCGACGCGGGGACAATTGATAACGCATATTAGGCCGTCTTTGAAGTCGCCGGTTCTACGAGAGCCGGTCGCATAATGCAAAAAGCCCGGCGCTACAGCTTCGGGCTCAGTCCAGACTCACTATGGAGGCACTGTGAAGGCATTGCAAGGCGTTGAAGGTCAAGTGGCATGGCTTGAAGAGCCGAGTCCGGCATGTGACGTAGGACAAGTGCGCATTCGCGTGGCGGCTGCGGGCCTCAATCGCGCCGATTTATTACAGAAAGCCGGGCTTTATCCACCGCCGCCGGGCGCCAGTCAGGTGCTCGGTCTGGAGTGTTCCGGGGTGATCAGCGAAGTCGGCGCCGGCTCGTCCTGGCAGGTCGGCGACCGGGTCTGCGCCTTGCTGGCCGGGGGCGGAATGGCCGAGGAGGTGGTGGTCGATGGACGGCACGTGCTGCCGGTGCCCGAGGGCGTTTCGTTGATCGAGGCCGCGGCATTACCCGAGGTTTATGCAACGGTCTGGCTCAACGTGTTTCAACTGGCGGCGCTGAAACCCGGCGAGAAGGTTCTCCTGCACGCCGGGGCCAGTGGAATTGGTTCAGCCGCCATTCAGCTGTGCAAGGCGTTCGGTAATCCCTGTTGGGTCAGCGTCGGGTCGGCTGAGCGATTGGCCTACTGTGAGGCGCTGGGAGCCCAGGGCGGCGTGGTGCGCACCGATGATCTGGAAAGCCTGCGCGACTTCGGGCCGTTTGACGTGATCCTTGATCCGGTCGGCGGCAACTATGCGGCACTGAACCTCAAGCTGACGGCGCTGGACGGGCGCTGGGTCTTGATCGGCTTGATGGGCGGGCGTGAGGCGAAACTGGATCTGGCACAGGTTCTGGCCAAGCGCGTGCAATTGCTTGGTTCGACGTTGCGCAGTCGTGATGATCAGTTCAAGGCCGACCTGTTCAGCGATTTGAGCCAGCATGTGTGGCCGCTGTTTGCCGAAGGGCGGTTGAGTCCGCAACTGGCAAAAGCCTTCCCGGTGAAAGACGCCGAAGCGGCGTTTGCCGAGCTGGCGAGCAACAAAGTTGCCGGCAAACTGGTGCTGGTGGTCGACGAAAGCCTGACCTGAAAACACCGAAAAACCTGTGGGAGCGGGCTTGCTCGCGAAGGCGGTGAATCAGACAAGAATTTATCGACTGACACTCCGCCTTCGCGAGCAAGCCCGCTCCCACAATTGGATCTATGTTTACTTCCAGAGATGGATCGGCCAGCCTGCTTTTTCGGCGTGCTCCAGCAGGACCGGATCCGGATTCACCACATGCGGGAAGTCCACCTTCAGCAGTAATGGCAAATCGTTGCGTGAGTCGGAGTAGAAACTCGCGCCTTCCAGATTCTCTTCCTCGGCATCCAGCCATTCCAGCAGGCGGGTGATCTTGCCTTCGCGGTAGGTCAGCGTGCCGACGGTCTGGCCAGTGTAAACACCGTGCGCGACGTCCAGTTCGATGCCGAGAATTTCGTCGATGCCCAGGCGCTCGGCGATCGGTTTGACCAGGTGCGTGCCGGAAGCCGAGATCACCAGAATCCGGTCGCCGGCCTTGCGGTGGGCGGCGATGGTTTTGGTCGCGTCGCTGAAGATGATCGGTTCGATGAAGTCTTCCACCCATGGGCCGACCAGGTGTTCGACTTCTTCCGGGGTACGGCCGACCATCGGTTCGAGGCTGAATTCCATGAACTCTTCCATGCGCAATTTGCCATGGCTGTAGGCGTCCATCAGCTCGTTGTTCTTGCGCATGAACGACTCGGGATCGACCCAGCCCAGGCGCCCCATCTGCTCGCTCCAGAGGGTGGCGCAGTCGCCGTGGATCAGGGTTTCGTCCAGATCAAAAATTGCCAGGGCCATCAGTGCAGTTCTCTCTTCAACGTCAGCAAAGTCATCAGGCTACCTCACACAGGGCCGTCGGATCGATGGAAAGCGCCAGACGCTGACCGTCGGGATGCAGATCCGCCGCCGAGCGGTTGAGCACGTCCACCACCAGTTCCACGCCGCGCGCTTCGACCCGGTAGCGGATCACGTTGCCGAGCAGGCTGTGGCTGCGGATCTGTGCATCGAGTTCGCCATTGAGGCTCAGTTCGATGGCTTCCGGGCGAATCGCGATGCGGTGGTTGATCGGCCGTTGCAGCAGTTTCGAGGCGCTCTCGGCGTCGAGCAGGTTGTAGTTGCCGATGAAGCCGGCGGCGAAGATATCGACCGGCGCGGTGTAGAGGGTTTCGGCGTCGCCGCTCTGCACGATTTTCCCTTGGTTCATCAGGAAAATCCGGTCGGACATGGTCAATGCTTCTTCCTGGTCGTGGGTGACGAAAATCGTGGTCAGGCCGAGTTCGCGCTGGATCTGCCGGATCTGTTCACGCAGGTGTTTGCGGATACGCGCATCCAGCGCCGACAGCGGTTCATCCAGCAGTAACAGGCGTGGACGGGTCACCAGCGAGCGGGCGAGGGCCACGCGTTGACACTGGCCGCCGGAGAGCTGATGCGGATAACGGCTGGCGAAGTCGTTGAGCTCAACCAGTTTCAGCACCTCGGCGACACGCTTGTGGCTGTCGTCCGAGTTGACTTTTTGCATGCGCAGGCCGAAGGCGACGTTCTGTTCGACGGTCATGTTGGGGAACAGCGCGTAGCTCTGGAACACCATCCCGATCCCGCGTTTCTGCGGGCTCAGCGGCACGATGTCGACGCCATCAAGCAGGATCTTGCCGCCATCCACCGGCGTCAGGCCGGCAATGCAGCGCAGCAGCGTGGACTTGCCGCAACCGGAAGGGCCGAGCAGGGTGACGAATTCGCCCTTGTTGATTTCGCAGTTGATGTCGCTGAACACGGTCGTGCCCGCGTAGTTTTTCTGCAGGTGTTGGACGCTGACATAGCTCATTCGCTTTTGTCCTTGTTCAAGATGTTGGCGATCCAGGTCAGGACCAGCACGAAAAAGAAGTACGAGATCACCAGCGCACTGGTGAAGTGGCCGCTGCTGTTGCGCATGTTGTTCAGGTACACCTGCAGGGTTTCGTAGCGCGTGCCAACGAGGATGTTGGCGAACACGAACTCACCGAACAGGAACGAGAACGACAGCAGCAACGCGACCATCAGGCCCTTGCGCAGGTTCGGCAGCACCACCAGAAATGCCGCCTGAAAGGTGCTGGCGCCGAGCAGTTGCGCAGCGTCCATCAGGTCGCGCAGGTTGATCGCCTGCAGGTTGTTGGTGATCGCCCGGTACATGAACGGTAGCGCCACGGTGAAGTAGCAACCGATCAGAATCCACGGTGTGCCGACCATCGCCAGCGGCCCGGAACCGTACAGTTGCAACAGACCCACCGACGACACCACCGGCGGCACCGCGAAGGGCAGCAGGATCAGGATGTTCATCAGCGCATCGAGTTTCGGGAAGTGGTAATGCACCACGAACAGCAGCGGCAGGATCAGCACCACCGACAGCACCAGCGCGCCGACGCACACCAGCAGCGACTGGCCGAAGGCATGCAGGAAGCGCGGGTCGCTCCACAACTGGAGGTACCACTTGAAGGTGAAACCGCTGGGCAGGATGGTCGCCGACCAACTGCTGGCAATCGAGTAGATCAGCGTGCCCACCAGCGGCAGCAGCAGAATCGCGAACAGCAGATAAACCACGACGCGGTGGTAGACGCCGGCCGGGCCGGATTCAGCGCGAGACATGGTAGCTCCTCTTCAACAGCAGTTGATGCACGACGGTGACGATGGTCATCAACGCCACCAGCACCACGGCCAGGGCACTGGCGAGATTCGGATCGAGGGAAATATCCCCGGAAACCATTGCCGCGATGCGGATCGGCAGCACGTTGAAGTTGCCGGTGGTCAAGGCGTACACCGTGGCGTAGGCGCCGAGGGCGTTGGCCAGCAGGATCACGAAAGTGCCGAGCAGTGCCGGGGTCAGCACCGGCAGACCGATGTGGCGCCAGAACTGCCAGCCGTTGGCGCCGAGCAGCGCGGCGGATTCGCGCCAGTCTTCACGCAAGGCGTCGAATGCCGGGTACAGCAGCAGCACGCCGAGGGGAATCTGGAAGTAGGTGTAGAGGATGATCAGACCGGTTTTCGAGTACAGGTTGAAGTCCTGAATGATCCCGGCCTGCTTGAGCATGATGGTGATGCTGCCGTTGAAGCCGAGCAGGATGATGAACGCGAACGCCAGCGGCACCCCCGCGAAGTTGCTGGTCATGTTGGCGAAGGCATTCACGAAGTTGCGCAGTTTCGAGTCGACCCGGCGCAACGAATACGCACCGAGCACGGCGATGATGATGCCGAATACGCTCGACCAGAAACTGATCTCCAGGCTGTACTGAATCGCCTGCAAATAGAACTTCGAGCTGAAGATCTTGCTGAAGTTGGCGAAGCCCCAGCCGAACTCTTCCGATTGCAGGCTGTTGATCATCACCCAGACCAGCGGGGCGATTTCGAACACGATAAAGAACAGCGCGAACGGCACCAGACACAGGGCCGCGAGCCATTTGCCGCGAGTCATGGCGTTCACTTGAGCAGCTCCCGGCACACAGGTTTGTCGTGAGGGACGCCGAGCAGTTCGCAGACGGTGCCGCAGATATCGGTCTGCTTCGGCGCGGCCTCAGCGTTGAGGCTGAAGGCGTTGCCGAGGACGAACAGCGGCACCTGGCGCTCTTCCGGTAGCAAGCCGTTGTGCGAGCGGTCGTTGTTCATGCCGTGATCGGCAGTCACCAGCACCTGATAATCCGCGTCGAGCCAGCCTTGCAGGTAGTCGGCGAGGATGATGTCCGCCGAGCGCGCGCTGTTGCGGTATTGCGCGGAATCGAGGCCGTGCTTGTGGCCGGCGTCGTCGATGTTCATCGGGTGGATCAGCAGGAAGTTCGGCGCATGGCGCAGGCGCAGGTGTTCCGCGTCGGCGAACAGGTGCGAATCCGGGTAGTGATCGTTCCAGTAGAAATGCCCGTGCTGGATCGGTAACGCTGGATCGTCGGTATGACGGTCGCGGGCCGCCAGGAACGGTGAGCGGTTGTACAGCTCGCTGACCCAGTGATAGGCCGCTGCGGCGGTTTTCAGGCCGGCGTCGCGGGCGTAGTGATAGATGCTGCGCTGGTTGGACAGGCGCGCAACGTTGTTGTGGACGATGCCGCTGTCGATCGGCGGCACGCCGGTAAGGATGCATTCGTAAAGCGGTCGGGACAGGGCCGGCAACTCGCACTCCAATTGATAGAGCGCGGCGCGTCCTGCGCCAACGTAAGCCTGCAGATGCCCCATGGCGTGACGCGCGACCTCATGGCTGAGGCCGTCGAGCACGACAAGGATGACGTTGTGCTTCATAGGGGCAAAAACTCCGCTAAACAGGAAATTTCAGATTCAACCTGGATCCCCTGTGGGAGCGGGCTTGCTCGCGAAGGCGGAGTGTCAGTCGATAGATGCTTGACTGATCCACCGCCTTCGCGAGCAAGCCCGCTCCCACATTTGGATCTCCAATGGATCCCGAGTCGGGATCTACAGGATTACTTCATCTCGACGATGACTTCTTCGTTCCACTTCTGCGGCAGGGCCTTGGAGGTTTTTTCCCAGGCGTCGGCGTCCTTGATCGGCGTGACCTTCTTGTACTGCTCGTTCGGCAGCAGCTTGGCCTTCACGTCTTCCGGCAGTTGCAGGTGCTCGGCACGGATCGGACGAGCATTGCCGCGAGCGAGGTTGGTCTGGCCGGCGTCGCTGAAGATGTATTCGCGGGTCAGCTTGGCGGCGTTCGGGTTTTTCGCGTACTTGTTGATGATGGTGGTGTAGCCGGAAATCACCGAGCCATCCGACGGGATCAGCACCACGTAGTCATCCGGGTTGGCCATCTTGGCCTTGTAGCTCAGGCCGTTGAAGTCCCAGACCACTCCGACTTCGATTTCGCCTTTTTCCATGGTGGCGATGGTCGGGTTGGCCATCGACAGGCGACCTTGCTTGGCGATGTCTGCAAACAGCAGCAGGGCCGGCTGGATGTTCTTCTCGTCGCCACCGTTGGCCAGGGCAGCGGCCAGTACGCCGTTGGCGGCTTGCGCAGCGGTGCTCACGTCACCGATGGAAACCTTGTATTTGCCGCCCTTGAGGTCAGCCCATTTGGTCGGGACTTCGGAGCCGTGCAGCAGCTTCTTGTTGACGATGAAGGCGATGGTGCCGGTGTAGGCCAGTGCCCAGTTGCCGTCCTTGTCCTTGGCCCAGTCCGGGACTTGATCCCAGGTGCTTGGTTTGTACGGTTGCACCACGCCCTGTTTGACCGCGATCGGGCCGAAGGCGGCGCCGACGTCGCCGATGTCGGCAGTGGCGTTGTCTTTTTCGGCGGCGAACTTGGCGATTTCCTGGGCCGAGCTCATGTCGGTGTCGATGTGTTTCAGGCCATAGGTCTTGGCCAGATCTTCCCAGGTGCCTTTCCAGTTGGCCCAGTCATCGGGCATGCCGACGCTGTTGACGGCGCCTTCCGCTTTCGCAGCGGCTTCGAGGGTTTTCAGGTCGGTACCCGCCGCCATGGCGGCGGTGCACATTGCAATGGTCGAGCCTAACAGTGTTGCCAGGAAAAGCTGTTTCATTCCGAAGCTCCTTGGTCGTGTTCAACGCTGCGATTGCGGTTTGTGTTGGTCTAGGTCAGCAATACCTGAGCCAATTTAAGGGGGCTGGATGACACTTTGATGTCGGCGGTCGCCCGGCAGGCCTTTTATTGGCCCGGTTTCGGCGTTTGCTGGGTAAGCGTAGACCAAGGTCAAAGCCCCGGCGGACAAGGGACTTGGCCGATGTATTGCAAGTCATGAGGGCGACCGTCGGGCGGGTTTGTCATCTCTCGGTCATCTGCACTGCCTAGGCTTGCAACACATGGAAACGGCTTGCAGGCCGTACGGTTTTTGCCCCGAAACAGTGCTGGTCTAGTCCAGATAGGTAACGTTGATGCGCGATGAGGCAACAAAAGCGGTGACAGCGATTGGTCAGGTGCTGCAGGAGCAACTTGATCACGGCCTGCTCGCGCCCGGGAGCAAGTTGCCGGCCGAGCGCAAGCTCAGTGAGTTGTTCGGCACCACGCGCATTACTGTGCGTGAGGCCTTGTTGCAGTTGGAGGCGCAGGGGCAGATCTATCGCGAGGAGCGCCGTGGCTGGTTCGTTTCGCCGCCACGTCTGGCGTACAACCTGATGCAGCGCAGTCACTTTCACGCCATGGTCAGTGCGCAGGGGCGGGTGCCGTCGACCGAGGTGATTTCGGCGCGGTTGCAGCCGGCGTCGGTGGCGGTGTGTGCGTTGTTGCAGTTGCCTGCTTTGTCGAGCGTGATTCAGATTTGCCGGTCGCGGCGGATTGACGGGCGGCTGGTGTTGTATGTGGAGCATTATCTGAATCCGCAGTATTTTCCGGGGATTCTGGGATTTGATTTGAATCAGTCGATGACCGAGCTTTATGCGCGGCATTACGATTTGCACTATGGGCGGGTGCGGTTCGAGATTGTGCCGACGTCGTTGGCGGTGGATGCGGCGGCGGCTTTGCGGGTTTCTGTCGGGAGTCCGGGGTTACGGATTGCTCGGGTCAATTATGATCAGCATGAGCGGTTGATTGATTGTGATCTGGAGTTTTGGCGGCATGATGCGATTCACGTTGGTGTAGATGTTGTTTGACCTTGGCGGCCTTTGGGCCGACCAGGTTCTTGGGGTTTTGGGTGTATATCCGTTGCTTCGGGTGTTGCCACTGGCGGTTTCGCTTTTACAGCGAGTCCCTTTGGCAAACGCCCCAAAGGAACCAAAGGTCTGTGCCCTGACGTTCGGCCCGCTCGCTAAAGCTCGGGGTTCCTTCGCTCCGGGATCGATCCGGGCGCATCGCCTCCGGTTTGCTTCGCTGCACCTCCTCTCGATGCATTTGGCTTCGCCAAAAGGTCGCTGCGCTCCCACCCCCGGATCAATCCCTCCGCTCAGCCTGCCGACGGGCCGGTGAGTCAAGATCAAGAGCTTTCGGCGAGCTGACACTCGGCCATGGAGTGGTGAAGAGCCTGCGGTCGGCTTTTGCTTTGCTGTAGGGGTGAGCCTGCTCGCGATGGCGGCCTGAAAGCCGACCAATCTCCAACTGCCTGCACCCAATCCCACTGCGGGAGCGAGCTTGCTCGCGAAGGCGGCCTGACAGCCGACCAATCTCCAACTGCCTGCACCCAATCCCACTGTGGGAGCTGGCCTGCCAGCGATGGCGGCCTATGAGCCGACCAGTTTCCAACTGCCCACACCCAATCCATTGTGGGAGCTGGCTTGCCAGCGAAGGCGGCCTGACAGCCGACCAATCTCCAACTGCCTGCACTCAATCCAACTGTGGGAGCTGGCTTGCCAGCGATGGCGGCCTGACAGCCGACCAATCTCCAACTGCCTGCACTCAATCCAACTGTGGGAGCTGGCTTGCCAGCGATGGCGGCCTGACAGCCGACCATTCTCCAACTGCCTGCACTCAATCCAACTGTGGGAGCGAGCTTGCTCACGAAGGCGGCCTGACAGCCGACCAATCTCTAAATGCCTGCACCCAATCTCTCTGTGGGAGCTGGCCTGCCAGTGATGGTGACCTCCCAGCCGACCAATCTCCAACTGCCTGCACTCAATCCAACTGTGGGAGCGAGCTTGCTCGCGATGGTGGCCTGACAGCCGACCAATCTCTAACAGGCTGTACACGGTCAAATGTGGGAGCGAGCCTGCTCGCGAAGGCGCCCCCACTGTCACTTCATCTCTACTTGCCCGCCCCGGCATTGGCATACAAATAATCCGTCGCCAACGACGCCATCGTCCTCACCCCAACCACCAGCGCCGACTCATCCACAAAGAATCCCGGATTGTGATTCGGCGCCGCCTTGCTCATGTCCTGATCCCGTGGTGTCACCCCGAGAAACACAAATAACCCCGGCACTTCCTTGGCAAAGAACGAGAAGTCTTCCGCGCCGCCCACCAGCGGCGCATTGACCACGTCATCCTTGGCTGCCCACTTCAACGTCGGCAGCATTTTTTCCGTCAGTGCCGGGTTGTTGATGGTCGGGTCGTATTTTTCGATGATGGTCACGTCTGCTTTCGCGCCGCCGCTTTCGGCGATTTTTTCGATGGTCTGGCGTACGTCGGCGTGGAGTTTCTGGCGGATGCCGTAGTCGTAGGAACGGATGGTGCCGCTCATGTCCACGGATTCGGGAATGATGTTGTAGCGGGTGCCGCCGTTGATGGTGCCGATGCTGACCACCGACGGGTAGGACGAAATGTCGGTGCGGCGACTGACCACGGTTTGCAGGCCGACGATGGTTTGTGCGCCGACGGTGATTGGGTCGATGCCGTCCCACGGGCGGCCGGCGTGGGTCTGTTTGCCGAGGATTTTGATGCGCAGGTCGTCGGAGCTGGCCAGGGTGGCGCCGGGGCGGTAGGCGATCTGGCCGGCGGGGACGCCGGCCCAGACGTGGAGGCCGAAGACGGCGTCGGGTTTGGGTGATTTCATCACGCCTTCCTGCACCATCATTTTCGCGCCCCAGGTGTTTTTGCCGTCGGGGATGAAGTCGCTCGGGCCTTCTTCGGCGGGCTGGAAGTAGAACACCACGGTGCCGGGCAGGGTGTCGCGCAGGCCAGTGAGAATTTTCGCCGTGCTCAGCAGGATCGCGGTGTGGGCGTCGTGGCCGCAGGCGTGCATCACGTCGACTTCTTTGTCCAGATAAGTGCCTTTGGCTTTCGAGGCGAAGGGCAGGTCGGCGACTTCCTTGACCGGCAACGCGTCCATGTCGGCGCGCAAGGCCACGGTCGGGCCGGGCAGGGCGCCCTTGAGGATGGCAACCACGCCGGTGCGGGCGACGTTGGTTTTGACTTCCAGGCCCATGGCCTTCAGTTGTCTGGCGACCAGTTCCGCGGTGCGTTTCTCGGTGTTGCCCAGTTCCGGATGCGCGTGGATGTCGCGGCGGGTTTCCAGCAGTTGCGGTTCAAGTGCCTTGGCTTGCGTGGCGATCTGTTCGCGGGTGCTGTCCAGGGTGGCGGCGCTGGCGGTGCCGGCCAGCAGAGTGAGCAGAATGGACTGGGCGATACGTGTCAGCTGCATCGGGTGTCTCCATGGTTATTGTTTTTCTGGCTTCCCTGCCTGTGACCCGAGTGTCTGCGCGAAGTGCTATTCCTTCGGCTGGCCACCGCCGGCAGTGATGACCTGCACACTCATGCGTGGCGTCGCCAGATCGAGTCCGGCTTCGTCCAGATGGCGTTTGAGCGACAGGTTGAACGCTCGGGAAACTTCCCATTGTTTGATCGGTGCAGTCTTGAAGCGGGCGCGCAGGATCGCGCTGCCGGATTCGAAACTTTCCACGCCCTGAATCTCCAGCGGCGACCAGATGTTTCGCCGTTGCAGTGGGTCGGTGCGCATTTTCTGGCCGACTTCGCGCATCAGTTTGATCGCGTCGTCGATTTCCATGTTGTACGGCACCGCCACGCGGAAGATCGCGTAGCCGAATTCCCGGGAGTAGTTCTTGATGCTTTTGATTTCGCTGAACGGGATGGTGTGGACGATGCCATCGATGTCACGCAGGCGCACGGTGCGGATGGTCAGGCCTTCGACGGTGCCGAGGTGGCCGCCGACGTCGACGTAGTCATCAATGGCCAGCGAATCTTCGATGATGATGAACAGGCCGGTGATCAGGTCCGCCACCAGCGATTGCGCACCGAAACCGATGGCCAGACCGATCACGCCGGCACCGGCCAGCAGTGGCGTGACGTTCATGCCCATGTTCGCCAGGGCGACGATCAGCGCGATGATGAAAATCGCCACGAACAGCACGTTGCGGATCAGCGGCATCATCGTCTGCGCGCGGGCATTGGCCAGGCCTTTGCGCGAGCGGGTGAGGGCGTGGTGCACGGCGGTGTCGGCGAGGATCCAGATCAGCCAGGAGAAAATCAGCGTGCCGATCAGGCTGAACAGTTTGACGCTGACGTCATGCCCTTCGCCCTCGGCAAAGCCGATCAGCGACTTGCCCCACACGCGCAGGCCGAGCTCGATGAAGATCAGCCACACCAGCAGGTGGGCGAGGGTGTAGAAGAAGCTTTTCAGGCGCTCCGAGTACAACGCATGGCGCTTCGGCCCGCGTTGCGGTTTGAGTGAATGACGGCGCACGAGGCCGTTGATCACCATGCACATCACCAGCAGCACCGTGCAGATCAGCGACTGACGCAGGGCGGTGCTGGTGTCGCCGGCGGAGACGAAGGTGGCGAACAGCGAGATGCCGACCAGCACCAGCGCCGGCACGTACCAGAAGGTGCCGAGGATATCGATGGTGTCGCTGAGGGCGCGGCGGGTCAGGCGGCGGGACAACGGCTGGTTGCGGATCAGGTGCGCGATCGGCCGGCGGAAACGCAGGATGAACAACCCGGTGAACAGCGCCGCGAGCACGTTGGTGATGGTCGCGGTGGTGTGCGCCAGGTGCACGCCGAGGCCTTCGACCAGGCGCGGGTCACTCAGCGCTTCACCGAATGCGGCGAAGCTGCCGATCAGCCACAACGGACGGAAGGCCTGATGCCGCAGGATGTACAACGCCCGGTGCCGGTGCGGTCCGTCGAGCAGCGAGAAGGCGATCACGCAGATTGCCGAGAAACAGGTGCCGACCACCAGCGCATAAGCCAGCACCATCGCCAGGCTTTTACCCAATGACGACGGCAGCGCGTAGCTCATGTAAACGGTGATGACCAATGCAATCAACCACGGCCCGAGCTTGCGCAGGGCGAAGCGCAGCATGTCGAGGGCCTTGGGATGCTGCGGCAGTTCTTCGGTCAGGCCGAAGCGCATGCGCACCCGGTGACCGAGCCAGATCAGCGCGGCGGCGAGCAGGCTCCAGACCATCAGGATCACCGCGAAGCCGAAGATGATCGGCAGCCATTCGCTGGCCGGCAACATCAGGGTGTCGAGTTCGTCCCTGGCCAGATCGAACTCGTCGGACCAGCGGGTCAGCGGGCTGTCGTCACCGGAGAACTGTTTCTCGAAGCTGGCCAAGGTGCCGCCGATCAGGCCCAGCACGCCTTCTTCCGGTGAAGCCTGGGCTTTCTTGGTGGCGTCGCGCAGCTTTTTCAGATCGCTGAGCAATTGTGCGCGTTGCTTGTCGTTTTCCAGCGACTTGATGACTTCATCCAGCGACTGGCCCAGCGGCTCTTGCGCCTCCGGCTGCGTCTTGGTGGTGTTGAGCAGGCCCGGCAATCCGACCGCCTGGGCAGGGGCCAGCGGCAGCAGCGTCATCAGGCAGACAAGGAACAGGCAGGGCAGAGCAAACAGACGAGCGAACACTAGGCGGTCAACCTCGCAAAGGGGCGAATTGAGCGAGTGTACGAGGCAGCCAGAATCAATGCGAGCCGGGCGCGGATTTATTCGTTGAGTTTGGCGAGGATCTTGTAGACCACGGTCGCCAGGATCATCAGCATGCCGACCCACATGGCAAACACACCGGCGTTCTTGTCGCGGAAGTTGAAACCGATCGCCAGCAGGATCATCCCGGACAGTATCGGAATGAGCATGGCGTGGAAGGAGGACATCGAAATCATGGTGACTGCCTTGTCGAAGGGGGATGATTTAAGTCTAGGTCGCTTTCTGCAGCGAGGAGTGATGTGTATCAGGAATGATTCGGTTCTACGATGAATCTTTGTTGTCTGCACGAGCGCTTTCGCGAGCAAGCCCGCTCCCACAGGTTGAAATGCATTCCAATGTGGGAGCGGGCTTGCTCGCGAAGCTTTTCAGCTTTTAAGGCAACTCGCGGCTGGCGTAGAACGCGCTCAGCACTTTGACGAGGTGCGCCAGATCGTGGCTGCCGCACAGTTCGCGGATCGAGTGCATGGCGAAGGTCGGCAGGCCGATGTCGACGGTGCGCACGCCCAGGTGGCTGGCGGTGATCGGGCCGATGGTCGAGCCGCAGCCCATGTCGCTGCGCACCACGAAGCTCTGCACCGGTACTTCTTCGGCCATGCACAGATGGCGGAAGAACCCGGCGGTTTCGCTGTTGGTGGCGTAGCGCTGGTTGCTGTTGACCTTGATCACCGGGCCGGCGTTGAGTTTCGGGCCGTGGTTGGCGTCGTGCTTCTCGGCGTAATTGGGGTGCACGCCGTGGGCATTGTCGGCCGAGACCAGCAGCGATTTCTGGATGGTGCGGACGAACTCGTCACCTTCCGGCAGCAGGCGGCGCAGGGTCTGTTCGAGCATCGGGCCATCGGCACCGCACGCCGAGCAGGAGCCGACTTCCTCGTGGTCGTTGCACACCAGCACGCAGGTTTCTTCGGTGTCGGCAGTGAGCAGGGCTTGCAGGCCGGCGTAGCACGACAGCAGGTTGTCGAGGCGCGCACCGGCGATGAAGTCGCCATGCAGGCCGATGACCGCCGCGCTCTGGGTGTCGTAGAAGCTCAGTTCGTAATCCAGCACCACATCGGCGTTCAGGCCATGTTCGCGGGCCAGTTGATCAGTCAGTACGGCGCGGAAGTCGACGCGTTCGTCGCCGGCGAATTGCGCGAGGATCGGCGGCAGCTCGGTCTGCGCGTTGATCGCCCAGCCTTGATTGGCTTCACGGTTCAGGTGAATCGCCAGGTTGGGAATGATCGCGATCGGCGCCTTGAAGTCGATCAACTGACTTTCGACCTTGCCGTCGCGACGGAAGGTGACGCGGCCGGCCAGCGACAGGTCGCGGTCGAACCACGGCGCCAGCAGTGCGCCGCCGTAGACTTCAACGCCCAGTTGCCAGAAGCCCTGACGTTGCAGTTCCGGTTGCGGCTTGACCCGCAGGCACGGGCTGTCGGTGTGAGCGCCGACCAGGCGGATGCCGTCGTGCAGTGGCGAGTTGCGGCCCATTTTGATCGCGACGATCGAGGAGTCGTTACGGGTGACGTAGTAGCGGCCGTTGGCCTCGGTGGTCCACGGCTCGCGCTCGTCGAGGCGCACGTAACCGGCGGCCTCCAGACGCTGAACAAGGCTGGTGGTGGCGTGGAACGGGGTAGGGGAGGCCTTGAGGAAGTCGATCAGGCCTTGGTTCAACTCTTCGCGCATAAGAAGCTCCAGACAGCAATGGGCGCGAGTTTAACGCATCGGCCCGGGAATTGAATCCGGGCAGGATCGGGGCGGAAGCGGGCTTGCTCGCGAAAGCGGTGGGTCAGATGCAGATTTTTGGATGACACACCGCTTTCGCGAGCAAGCCCGCTCCCACAGGGGATGGTGTGGATCAGCGGGCGGCTACGCGTTTTTTCAAGTAGTTCATGATGACTTTTTCATCTTCCGGTTTATCCGGACGCGGCAGCTGTTGCGGCCAGGACTTCTGGCTCAGCAGTTTTTTCTGCTGGCTCTCGTCCCAACGCAGAATTTCCCGCGAGGCGCATTCCCACCATTCGTGTCGGCAAACGCTGTAGTACGGATCTTCCGGCGCGGCGCTGCCGTACAGCAGATCACGACCGACCTTGCGCAGGGCACCTTTCTGGTGGCGCAGCTTCCATTTGATTTTCAATCGGCGCCAGGCCGAGGGGAACGGCTTGACCCGTGGCACATCGCTGCACAGATCCACCAGGCGCTGGCTGAACTGCTCGCCGTGCTGGGAGAAGAAGTACGTCTGCATCGCGTGGAAGAAACGTTTTTCCGCGAAGTAGTGGTAGACGTGTTTGCGCGCTTCCACCACCTGACGCTCGCGCATGGCATACGACAGGGCGATCTGTTCGATGGTGTGGATTTCGAAGCCGCCGAGTGTCCACTCATCAATCAGGCGGATCGACTCTTCGAACAGCGCTGAGTCGCTGTCGGTCACGCCGCACAAGCCGCTGTTGTAGAGCTTGAAACCGTTATCCGGCGTCACGCCGTGGCTGCGCAGGTCGCGACCGAGTTTTTGATAGTCGGGACGCTGGTGCACATCTTTCCAGTCGTACTCGAAGCGATCCATCACCGAGCGGTTCGGCTCGATGAATTTGAACAGTTGACTCGGGTGGCGGGTGAACAGGGTGTCGGTGTCGACGAACAAGGTCTTTTCCGCCCACTGCATGCCTGCGGCAATGGCGCAGGCCTTGCGGCGGTGATGATAGCCGTGGGTGCCTTGCCAGCGGGTCAGGGTCGCTTCGTCCAGCAACACCGTGTCGACCGGCCAGCCCGCATAGTCATCGGGGCGATCGGTGAGAATGCGGATCGCCGGACGCTCGCCGTTTTTAGCCTGGGACAGTACGGTCAGGATGCTGAACTTGGCTTCGCGCCGGTACACATCCTGATTGCCGTAAATCAGGTAAAGCAGTTGATGACGAACTTTCGTGAGGGGGGTTACCAGGGAATCAATACAACTCATCCGAAAACAGAATCCTTGTCCAAAAGAAAACAGCGCCGCCACTCAGGCAGCGCTTAAAACGGTGCCGGGCATTCGAAGCGCAAACGCTCGCCGGTTTGCGGGTGGGTGAAGCTCAGCATGCTGGCGTGCAGGCACAGACGCGGCCAGGCGGCCAGGGCCTGTTCGTGGGCGTAGAGCCCGTCGCCCAGCAGCGGGTGACCGATGGACAGCATGTGCACACGCAACTGGTGCGAGCGCCCGGTGATCGGCGTCAGCTCGACGCGGCACCAATCGCCGCAACGTTCCAGTACGCGCCAGAAGGTCAGCGCATGCTTGCCGAATTCGTGGTCGACCACGTGCCGCGGTTTGGTCGGCGGATCGTAGCGCAGGGGCAGGTCGATGCTGCCGCTGTCCAGTTCCGGCTGACCCCAGGCCAGGGCAGTGTAGGCTTTCTCTGTTTCACGATCGTGAAACTGCCGCGACAGTTCGCGGTGAGTATCCGCGTCACGGGCCAGCAGAATGATGCCGGAGGTTTCCCAGTCCAGGCGATGGACGATGCGCGCTTCCGGGTAGCCGTTTTCCTGCAGGCGGGTGATCAGGCAGTCCTTGTTGTCGTCGGCGCGACCGGGCACCGAGAGGAGCAACGTCGGTTTGTCGACCACCAGTACGGCGGCGTCCTGATGGATGATGCGGATGTTGGACAACGGCATTAAAACAGCCTCGTAACAAATGCCAACGGCGGCTCAGGGCCATTCCGCGATGGGAATGGCCCTGAGCCGCCGTCGTTCCTGCCGGATCGACTCAGCGATCGGGCAGGGTGATGTTGAGTTCCAGAATCGAGCAACTGCCCTGGCTTTCCAGTGCAACATGTACGTCGTCGTTGCCGATGTTGACGTACTTGCGGATCACGTCGACCAGTTCCTTCTGCAAGGCTGGCAGGTAATCCGGCGTGCTGCGCTGGCCGCGCTCATGCGCCACGATGATCTGTAGACGCTCTTTCGCTACCGAGGCGGTACTTGGCTTTTTGTTGGCACGAAAGAAGTCAAAAAGGTTCATTACCTACCTCCAAACAGGCGCTCGAAGAATCCCTTCTTCGTAACATCGAGGAAACGATGTTCTTTTTCTTTGCCCAGCAGACGATCAACGGCATCGCTGTACGCCTGACCGGCATCGCTCTGGTCGTCGAGAATCACTGGAACGCCCGAGTTGGAAGCCTTCAGGACCGCCTGCGACTCAGGGATGACGCCCAGCAGGGTCACGGCCAGGATTTCCTTCACGTCTTCGACGCCCAGCATCTCGCCATCGCTGACGCGCTGCGGGTTGTAACGGGTCAGCAGGAGGTGTTCCTTGATCGGCTCTTCGCCGAGTTCGGCACGACGTGATTTGCTGGCCAGCAGGCCGAGCATGCGGTCGGAGTCACGTACCGAGGACACTTCCGGGTTGGTCACGATGATCGCTTCGTCGGCGAAATACATGGCCAGGTGCGCACCTTTCTCGATGCCCGCCGGGGAGTCGCAGACCACGAAGTCGAAGTCTTCCTTCAACTGCATCAGGACTTTTTCCACGCCTTCCTGGGTCAGCGCGTCTTTGTCGCGGGTCTGGCTGGCGGCCAGCACGTAGAGATTTTCCAGGCGCTTGTCTTTGATCAGGGCCTGCTGCAGGTTGGCTTCGCCGTTGACCACGTTGACGAAGTCGTACACCACGCGACGCTCGCAACCCATGATCAGGTCGAGGTTACGCAGGCCCACGTCGAAGTCGACGATCACTGTTTTATGGCCGCGCAGAGCGAGGCCGGTACCGATAGCGGCGCTGGTGGTGGTCTTACCCACACCACCCTTGCCGGATGTAACCACGAGAATCTTGGCCAAGGTGTTTCACCCCTAAGGAAGAAGGACTTTTTAGCCCCTGAAAAACATCTCTTGAAAACTACTGCAGTCGGACAGCCTTGGCTGGAATTCGGCGCAAGTCGCACTTGCCGGGGGCAAACGCTGCTTGTTCCTTTTTCCTACTTCGTTTGAGCCGTTTTCGCTACGTTTTAGAGATGCTTGGAAAATGCGGCAGTATCCGTTAAAGCCGAATGATGTTCAACACGTCGGCCGACAGGCTGACCTGGACGCCGGAGCCCCACAGTGGATCGCGGCGCAAATCTTCGGAAACCTTGTAATGCCCGGCGATGGAGATCAGTTCAGCGCTCAATTGCTGACAGAAAATCCGGGCCTTGGTGTCGCCTTTGACGCCGGCCAGTGCGCGACCGCGCATCGGGCCGTATACATGGATGTTGCCATCGGCCAGAAGTTCCGCCCCCGGACTGACCGAGGACACCACCACCAGATCGCCACCCTGGGCATATATCTGTTGGCCACCACGTACTGGCGTGGTGATGACGCGGGTCGGTTTGACCGTTGGCTCCGGCGGCTTTTCCGGCTTCTTTTTGACTTCCGGTTCCGGCGCTTCCAGCGGTCGCTCGCGGGCGCCGGACGGCGGCAGCACCGGGATGTCGATGGCGATGGCGGCAGCGATGTCTTCGATACGGCTGGCGCGGATCGCCAGGGTGCGCAGACCATGCTGGCGGCATACGCGCATCAGGCCGGGCAGATCGACCGCGCCTTCGCCTGGCGGCAGTTTGTCCAGCGCCAGGACCAGCGGTGCATTGCTGAAGAAATTCGGCGCCTGGGCGACTTTGGCGGCCAGTTGCCGATCAAGGCTGTCGAGGTCGTTTCGGGACAGTTCCAGCACCGTGATGGCCAGCATGCTGCCCTTCAACTGGAACACGGGATCTCGGTCTGGCGTTTCGTTTTGGCTCATATCGGCATACAACGGCTTGTCACTAAAAGTGCCGAGACTTATAACGAGAACGCCCGCGAGCCGCAAGCCGGGTCGAACGATGTAGAATGCGCGGCTACTGAATTTACGGAAGCTTTAATGGATCGCCCGCGTTTTCGAAGAGCCTTTCTTTCTCCCCGCTTCTGGCCGCTCTGGTGCGGTCTGGGGCTTTTGTGGCTGGTCGTGCAGTTGCCGTATGCGGTTTTACTGACGATCGGTCGTGTTTTGGGCGCATTGATGTATCGCGTGGCCGGCGACCGGCGGCGCATCGCCAAGCGCAATCTGGAGCTGTGCTTCCCGGAAAAATCCGCTGCCGAGCGCAAACGCCTGCTCAAGGAAAACTTCGCCTCCACCGGCATCGCTTTTTTTGAAATGGCGATGAGTTGGTGGTGGTCCCGTGAGCGTCTGGCCAAACTGGCGCATGTCGAAGGCCTGGAGCATCTGCAAAAGGCCCAGCGCGAAGGCAAGGGCGTGATCCTCATGGCCGCGCACTTCACCACCCTGGAAATCGGCGCGGCGCTGCTCGGCCAGCAGCACACCATCGATGGCATGTACCGCGAGCACAAAAACCCGTTATTCGACTTCGTCCAGCGTCGGGGCCGTGAGCGGCACAATCTCGATTCGCTGGCGGTGGAGCGTGACGACGTGCGCGGCATGCTCAAGCTGCTGCGTTCAGGCCGGGCGATCTGGTACGCACCGGATCAGGATTACGGCGCCAAGCAAAGCATCTTCGTGCCGCTGTTCGGCATTCAGGCTGCGACCGTGACCGCGACCACCAAATTCGCCCGCTTGGGTAAAGCGCTGGTGGTGCCGTTTACTCAGGAGCGTCTGGCGGATGGCAGCGGTTACAAACTGGTGATCCACCCGCCGCTGGAAGACTTCCCGGGGGAGACCGAAGAGGCCGACTGCCTCCGCATCAACCAGTGGGTGGAAAGTGCGCTGCGTGCCTGCCCTGAGCAATACTTGTGGGCGCATCGCCGCTTCAAGAGCCGTCCACCGGGCGAGCCGAAGCTTTACCCGAAACGGCGCGGCTGATTCACTCACCCTTTCAAGCACCATGGAGCGTTGCGATGAGCCCAGCGGAACCGGTCACAGGTTTGATTCTTTCCGGCGGCGGGGCTCGGGCGGCGTATCAGGTGGGGGTGCTGGCGGCGATTGCCGAATTGCTGCCGCTGGGCGCGGACAATCCGTTTCCGGTGATCGTCGGCACTTCGGCCGGGGCGATCAATGCGGTCAGCCTGGCCAGTGGTGCCACCGATTTTCGCGCCGCCATCGAACGCCTTACGCTGTTCTGGCAGGGCTTTCGCAGCCATCGGGTGTTGCGCAGTGACTGGCCGGGGGTGATCCGTCAAGCCAGCCGCTTTGTCAGTCACAGCCTGCTCGGCATCGGTCGGCAACTGCCGGTGGCGCTGCTCAACAGTTCGCCGCTGCGCGACCTGCTCAATGAAAAACTGCACATGCCCGGTATCGCCGAATCCATCGCGCGCAAGCAATTGCATGCGGTGGCGGTGACCGCGTTCGGCTACGAATCGGGGCAGGCGGTGACCTTCTATCAGGGCGGCGGCACGATCGATGCGTGGTTGCGCCATCGGCGGATCGGCGTGCCGGCGCAATTGTCGGTGGATCACCTGCTGGCCAGTTCGGCGATCCCGTTGCTGTTTGCCCCGGTGAAAATCGGTGAGGAATATTTCGGCGACGGCGCGGTACGCCAGTCGGCGCCGATCAGCCCGGCGCTGCACCTGGGTGCGAGTCGGGTGCTGGTGGTGGGCGTCAGCGGCAACCCGCGCGGGTTTGATCCGCAGCAGCCGCTGGAGCGCGCCTATACCGGTCAGCAGCCAACGCTGGCGCAGATTGGCGGACACATGCTCAACAGCACGTTCATTGACAGTCTGGAGAGCGACATCGAGTTGCTGCAGCGTCTGAACCAGTTCAGCCGCCTGATGCCCGAGGGCGTGCCGACTCGTGAGTTGGGCGTGGCGCCAGTGGAAGTGCTGGTGATTGCGCCGAGTCAGCCGATCGACGAGATCGCCGCGCGACATCGCCAGGAATTGCCGGCGGCGTTGCGTCTGTTTTTGCGTGGGCCGGGGGCGACCAAGACCAGTGGGGCAGGGGTGCTGAGTTATCTGCTGTTCGAGGCGGGGTATTGCAGCGAGCTGATCGACCTGGGACGGCGCGATGCGTTGGCCAAGCGTGAGGAGCTGTGCCGGTTTCTCGGGATCACCGAGGCGCTCGTTCCGGCCTGATATTTGTGCTGAAGCCATTCGCGAGCAAGCCCGCTCCCACACTGGTTCTGTGTCGGTCACAAAACCAGTGTGGGAGCGGGCTTGCTCGCGAAGGCGTCCTTGCAGACGCCAGCGATACCAGGATCAGAAGTGGAACTTCACCAGGAAACTGGTCACGTTCTGATTGGTGGTGAACGCACGGGTGTCGTCGATCCCGTACTTGTCTTTCCAGTAGTCGTATTCAACACCGACATACAGCTGCTTCTCGCCGAAATTCAGCGCCTTGCCCAGGTCGTATTTGACCTGTGGGTTGAAGTGCAGGTTGGCGTGGTATTCGCCTTTGCTGTTGACGTCGTTGTCGACCACCCAGTCCATGAAACCGTCGATCAGGATGTTCGAGTCGCCAACCGGAATGGTGTAGGACCAGACCGGGGTGATCTGCCAGACGTTGTCACCGGCGCGCGAGCCTTCGGTGTGGCGCTGGTAGAAGTTCAGCTGGAAGTAGTCGAAGCCTGGAATCGCCAGGTCAAAACCCGGGCCGATCAGGTACGACTCGACGTCGCCTTCACCGAACTCGTAAGTCATCGCCAGCAGCACATCCTTGACCGGACCGAATTCGATCTTCTGGTCGAGGATCTTGCCCAGCGACAGGCGTGGGCTGAATTCGCCATAGTAAGTGTTGTTGCCGACGCCGCCATCCGGCTTGCCGTTGTAGAAGATCTTGTCGACGAACAGGAAGTTGTCCCCGTACTTCCAGGCATCGGCGTGCTCGAAGGTGACGGTCTGCTGGATCGCCGGGTTGACCTTGAAGTCTTTGCCGTAGAGGTAGGTCAGGCTGTTGTTCTGCCATTGCAGCAGGCCGTCGGCCATGGCCTCGCCGCCGGCCAGCATCGATCCCGCGAGCATCAGGCTGGTGCACATACGTTTCATTCGGTTGCTCCCAAAGTAGGTGTTCCACGTTTATTTTTTTAAGATCGGCGCTCTGGTGTGGCGCCTTTTTTCGTCGCTGCAAAAGTCATCCGATCGGTCAGCTTCGCTGGTGATAGCAAGAGCTGGGCCAACGCTTTCGAAAAGCAAAAAAACGCCCGTTCGGCTGCTGAAAAACAGTCGATTGCGCGTGTTTTCGGGATGCCTCGGTACTGACCGGGGCCGGGATAAGTTGGCTTGTCGGTCAGGAATTAAATCCGGGCTTTTTTTTAGACCGAATTCAAGAGGCCGCGGAGAATACTGACTCCTCGGCCAGCTCTCAAGTGCCCCGCAACAGAGCACCGACGACAGGTATGGGGCACGGTTGCGGGCCATCTCAGAAGTGCACCTTCACCAGCAGGCTGGCGGTGTTCTGGTTGGTGTCGAGGTTGTGGCTGCTTTCGACGCCGTATTTGTTCTTCCAGTAGCTGTATTCGGTGCCGACGTACAGCTGCTTGTGGCTCCAGCCCAGGGCTTTGCCGAGGTCGTATTTGATCTGTGGATTGATGTGCAGGTTGGCGTGGTAGGTGCCGCGCGAGTTCTGATCGTTGTCGACCACCCAGTCCAGATAGCCGTCGATCAACAGGTCGGAATTGCCCAGCGGCACGCTGTACGACCAGCCCGGGGTGATCTGCCAGACGCCGTCGCCGGGGCGCGGGCCTTCGGTCTGGCGGCGGAAGATGTTCAGGGTCACGTAGTTGAAACCGGGCACTTTCAGGTCGAAGCCGGGGCCGATCAGATAGGCCTCGCTGTCGCCTTCGCCGTACTCGTAGGTCATCGCCAGCAGCACGTCCTTGATCGGGCCGAACTCGATTTTCCGGTCGAAGATCTTGCCGAACGAGAAGCGCGGGGTGAATTCGCCGTAGAAGGTGTGCGGGCCTTTGTTGCGGTCTTCCTGACCGTTGTAGAAAATCTTGTCGACGAACAGGAAGTTGTCGCCGTACTTCCACTTGTCGGCGTGCTCGAACGTCACCGTCTGCTGGATCGACGGGTTGATCGCGAAGTTCTTGCCGTACAGGTAGCTCAGGCTGTTGGTCTGCCACAGCAGTAAATCGCCGGCCATGGCCTGACTCGCGGCCAGCAGGCCGCCACTCAACAGAACGCTGGTTTGCGTGCGAATCATCGGTTGCTCCCTCTTGTTTTTATTGTTGAGGCAGGGTGTTGCACAGTCCCTGTGGGAGCGGGCTTGCTCGCGAATGGGGCGTGTCAGTCGATACAAATGTTGAATGACATACCGCTTTCGCGAGCAAGCCCGCTCCCACAGGTTTTGTAGTGATTCCGTTAATGCTGATGTGCGTGGCAGTCGTTGATCGCTGTGCGTTCAGCGCCGCCGAGGATGTTGAACAGCAGGTTCAACGTCAGCGCGCTGAGGGTGGCCATGGCAATGCCGCTGTGGGTGATCGGGCTCATCCACAGCGGCAGATGCGCAAAGAACTCCGGACGCACCACCGGGATCAGGCCCATGCCGATGCTCACCGCCACCAGCAGTTGATTACGCCGGTCGCCGATGTCGGCTTCTTGCAGGATCTTGATCCCGGTGGCAGCAACCATGCCGAACATCGCGATCGCCGCACCGCCCAACACCGCCGGCGGAATCGACGCCACCAGGAATGCCGCTTTCGGCAGCAGGCTCAGCACGATCAGCAAACCGCCGGCAACAATGGTCACCGAGCGGCAACGTACGCCGGTCATCTGCACCAGGCCGATGTTCTGCGCGAACGAGGAATGGGTGAACGTGTTGAAGAAACCGGCGACGAACGAGGCGCCGGCATCGCACAGCAGGCCGCGCCGCAGCATCCGTGGGCAGACTTCCTGGCCGGTGATTTTGCCCAGCGCGAGGAACATCCCGGTGGACTCGACGAAGATGATCACCACCACCAGGCACATCGACAGAATTGGCGCGAGTTCGAATTTCGGCATGCCGAAGTGCAGCGGAGTGACGAACTGAACCCACGGCGCGTTGGCCATGCCGCTCAGGTCGACCATGCCGATCGCACCGCAGAGCACGTAGCCCAGGCACATGCCGATCAGCACGGAAATATTCACCCAGAAGCCGCGCATGAAGCGGTGGATCAGCAGAATGGTCGCCAGTACCAGAGCGGCGATGGCCAGATAAATCGGTGAACCGAATTGCGCCGCGGCGGCACCGCCACCGGCCCAGTTCACGGCCACGGGGAACAGCGACAAACCGATCGAGGTGATGACTGTGCCGGTCACCAAAGGCGGGAAGAAACGCACGACCTTGGACATGAACGGCGCGATGAGCATGCCGAAGAACCCGGCGGCGATGGTTGCACCGAAGATCCCTTGCAGACCAATACCGGGCATGCCGGCCATGGCGACCATGCTGCCGACGGCGGCGAAACTGGCACCCATCATCACCGGCATGCGGATGCCCATCGGGCCGATGCCGAGTGACTGAACGATGGTGGCGATACCGGCGACCAGCAGGTCGGCGTTGATCAGGAAGGCGATTTCTTCACGACTCAGGCCAGCGGCCTGTCCGATGATCAACGGCACCGCGATGGCACCGCCGTACATCAGCAGAACATGTTGCAAACCGACCAGGATCAGTTGCAAAAGGGGCAAACGCTGAATGGCGGGTGCGTCGGGGATGCGCGCTTTGGACAGCTCGGACATGCAACACCTCGGATCTTTTTTATTCTTGTGATTGAACAGCTGCCGGGTGGCTCACAGCTGTTTCTTTGCATCAGGTCTGTGGCGAGGGAGCTTGCTCCCGCTGGACTGCGTAGCAGTCCCTGCTCCTCAGGCAAAGAGAGGGGCCGCTCCGCGACCCAGCGGGAGCAAGCTCCCTCGCCACAATTTGTGTTGCTTAGTTGGTCTGGGCTCCCTGCGCGATCCATGCACCGATCAGGTCACGTTCCTGCTGGGTCATCTGCGTGATGTTGCCCAGTGGCATGATCTGCGTGGTGATGGCTTGCGCCTGGATCCGCGCGGCGTTCTGGCGGATCTGCTCGGGGGTGTCGAACATCACACCGGCGGGTGCCGCGCTGAACAACGGGCTGGTCGGTTTGGCCGAATGGCAGACCGCGCAGCGCTCCTGGATCACGTTGTGCACCTTGTCGAACGCAGGACCTGCGTTGGACGCTTGCGCCGGTGCCGCAGTAGGGGCAGTAGGGGCAGCCGGAGCGGCTGGCGCTGCAGGTGCCGCCGCTTCAGCCGGTTTCGCGCCACCGCCCAGTGCCGTTTCCGGCAATGGCTGGTACTCGATTTTTGCTGGCGCCTTGGCCACGTCCGGTGCGGTCGGCATCGGCGCAGGGCCGGTGACGTACGCCAGGGTGATCATGCCCACCGCTGCCACAGGCAGGGTCCAGGCAAACTTGTGGCTGTCGTGACGGGTGTTGAAGTAGTGACGCACCAACACCGCCAACACCGCGATCCCGGCCAGAATCAACCAGTTGTACTGGCTGCCATAAGTGCTCGGGAAGTGGTTGCTGATCATGATGAACAGCACCGGCAGGGTGAAGTAGTTGTTGTGACGCGAACGCAGCAGGCCTTTGGCCGGCAGCGCCGGGTCCGGCGTACGGTTCTCGGCAATCGCGGCGACCAGTGCACGCTGGGCCGGCATGATGATGCGGAACACGTTGCCGACCATGATGGTGCCGATGATCGCGCCGACGTGCAGATACGCACCACGACCGCTGAACACCTTGCTGAAGCCATACGCCGCGCCGATGATCAGCACGAACAGGATGAAGCCGAGCAGGGCGGGTTTCTTGCCCAGAGCCGAATCGCAGAGGAAGTCGTAGATGAACCAGCCGGCGATCAGCGAACCGATGCCGATGGCCACGCCTTCAGGGCCGGTCAGGCCGCTGCCGGGTGCCACGAGGTAGAGCACGGGATTGGAGTAGAACACCACGCACAGCAGCGCGATCCCCGACATCCAGGTGAAATAGGCTTCCCATTTGAACCAGTGCAGGTTCTCCGGCATCGACGGTGGGGCCAGTTTGTATTTTTCCAGGTGATAGATACCGCCGCCGTGGATCGCCCACAGATCACCGGCCAGACCGGTTTTCGGGTTGACGCGGTTGAGGTTGTTCTCCAGCCAGACGAAGTAGAACGACGCGCCGATCCAGGCCACGCCAGTGATCATGTGAACCCAGCGCACGCTCAGGTTCAGCCATTCCAACAGATGTGCTTCCACAGTCTTTACCTCTCGCCTGTCACTCTTGTTGTCGAGTGATCAGACCTTCTCTTATTGGTGGGGGGCGAGGATCAAACGCTCATCCTCTTTGAAAAAATGCTCATCGCAGTTGTTGCCTGTGCCACTGCGATCAACCACCAGGAAGTCATCCCGCTTTTCGATCGTCAGCACCGGGTGGTGCCAGACGCCGCGATGGTAATTGATGCCCTGCCTGCCGTTGGTGACGAAGGCGCGGACCAAGCCTGATACAGGTACATCGCCAAGTGGCGCGACCACGATCAGAAAGGGGTTGCCGAGCAGCGGAATGAAAGCCTGGCTGCCCAGCGGATGGCGTTCCAGCATGCTCACGGTCAGCGGCATGTCCTGCGCGTCGGCGCGGAAGATGCTGATGATCGCGTTGTCCTCAGGCGTAGCGGTTTCGACCGTCGCCAGTTTGTGGAAGCGCATGGTCGAACCGTTGTTGATCATGAAGTGGTCGCTGCCGTCGGTTTCGATCACGTCACCGAAGGGGGCGAAGGCTTCTTTGGTCAGCGGTTCAATCGTTAGTGTGCGCATGCTGTTCTTCTTATCCAAAATTCTGTGTTGTTAGAACTATCGCCATCGCGGGCAAGCCCGCTCCCACAGTGGACTGTGGCGTTCACAAAACCTGTGGGAGCTGGCTTGCCAGCGATGGGTTCAACCTTATTTAGCGACCTTGCCCAAAACTCGCAGGCGGCTCACACCACCATCCGGGAACACATTGAGGCGGATGTGAGTGATCGGGCCCAGTGCCTTGATCTGCTCGACGAAGGTGTGTTCGGCGTGCATTTCCAGCTTCTGGCTCGGCAGCAGTTCACGCCAGAACAGCGACTGGGTTTCGATCTGGCTGTCGGTGCCGCCCTTGACGAACGCGCCCTGGATCGAGCAGGTGTCCGGGTAGTTGCCCTTGAAGTGCAGGGTGTCGACGATGATTTTTTCGATCTCGCCCGGATGGCCCAGCGCGACGATCACCCAGTCATTGCCCGGGGTACGACGACGTGCGGTTTCCCAGCCGTCGCCCATGTTGATGCCACGGCCCGGGTTGAGGATGTTGCTCATGCGACCGAAGTGTTCGTCGGAGCAGGCGAGGGCGCGGCCACCGTTAAGGGCTGCAGCCAGGTCGACTTGCTCGTTATCGCCAACCGCGGACCAGTCGCGGAACGGAATGCCGTACACGCGCAGACGGGCGACACCGCCGTCCGGGTAGATGTTGAAGCGCAAGTGGCTGAACGCTTGGTCATTGCTGATTTCGTGGTAGTGGTGGCTGTTGCCTTGCAGCTCGACGGCCGACAGCACTTCAGTCCACTGGGTGTTTTCGTCCGGCTCGCTCGAGGCCAGGAAGCACGCTTCCAGCGAGGCCGATGGCGGGAAGTTGCCGGTGAAGAATGAGGTGTCGATGTCCACGCCCTTGATCGAACCCGGTACGCCCAGACGGATCACCGCGCTGTCGTAGCCTTCAAAGCGCTTGCGACGCGATTCCCAGCCGTCCATCCACTTGCCGTTGTCGTCGAACACCCCCTCCTTCCACACGGCCGGGGTCGGCTGAAACAGACGATTGGCGTCTGCGAACCAGTCATCGGTGACCGAGATGATTTTGGTGCCCAGACGGGCATCGGCCAGGTTGACGAACTTCTCGAAAGGTACGGCGTAAGCTTTCATTCTTCTTGTCTGCCTTTAATAAGTTGGCTGGGGATGCTTGCAAGGCCCTGGGTGCTCTCCGCGTTTGATGCACTCGGGCCAGGCTTCGCTAGAGAGTCAGTAAACGGAACAGGGCGATCTTGTTGATCTCCGCCAGCGCGCATTTGAATTCGGTGTCGACCGAGTTGTGAATGCGCGTTTCGAACGCCGCGAGGATCTGATGCCGGTTGCTGCCTTTTACCGCCATGATGAAGGGAAACTTGAACTTGGCCTTGTAGGCGTCGTTCAGCTCGGTGAAGCGCTGGAACTCTTCGGCCGTGCATTGGTGAATACCGGCGCCCGCCTGTTCATTGGTGCTGGCTTCGGTCAGTTGGCCCTGGACGGCAGCTTTGCCGGCCAGGTCCGGGTGAGCGTTGATCAGTGCCAGTTGACTGGCGTGATCGGCGCTCAACAGGATGTCGCTCATGCGCTGGTGCAGGGTTTCGATCTCGTCGATCGATGCGTCCACGCCCAGGTCGTAAGCCTTCTCGGCCACCCATGGCGAATGTTCGTAGATGTCGGCGAAGGCTTTGACGAAGGCGTCGCGGCTCAGGGTCGACGGTTGCAGGGTTTGAAAGCGGCTCATTGGGCGGCCCCTTGGTACGGGTGGGTTTCGTGCCAGTGACGCGCGATGTCGACGCGACGGCTGAACCACACCTGTTCATGACTTTTGGCGTATTCGATGAAGCGCTTGAGCGACGCCAGACGCGCCGGACGGCCGATCAGCCGGCAGTGCAGACCGATCGAAAGCATCTTCGGCGCTTCGGCGCCCTCGGCGTAGAGCACGTCGAATGCGTCTTTGAGGTATTCGAAGAAATCGTCGCCCTTGTTGAAACCCTGCACCTGGGTGAAGCGCATGTCGTTGGTGTCGAGGGTGTACGGGATCACCAGGTGCGGCTTGCCGGTCGGGTTGTTCGGTTCCCAGTAGGGCAGGTCGTCGTCGTAGGTGTCGCAGTCGTAGAGGAAACCACCTTCTTCCATCACCAGGCGCCGGGTATTCGGGCCGGTGCGGCCGGTGTACCAGCCCAGTGGGCGTTCGCCGGTGAGTTCGGTGAGGATGCGGATCGCTTCGAGCATGTGCTCGCGCTCCTGCGCCTCATCCATGTACTGGTAGTCGATCCAGCGGTAGCCGTGGCTGCAGATCTCGTGACCGGCTTCGACCATCGCGCGGATCACATCCGGGTGGCGCTGGGCAGCCATGGCCACGGCGAAGATGGTCAGGGGAATGTCGAATTCCTTGAACAGTTTCAGGATCCGCCATACGCCGGCGCGGCTGCCATACTCGTAAAGCGATTCCATGCTCATGTTGCGCGCGCCTTGCAGCGGTTGAGCAGCGACCATCTCGGAGAGGAAGGCTTCGGATTCTTTGTCGCCGTGCAGGATGTTGCGCTCGCCGCCTTCTTCGTAATTGAGCACGAAGGACAGGGCGATGCGCGCGTTGCCCGGCCAGTGTGGGTGAGGAGGGTTACTGCCGTAACCGATCAGGTCGCGTGGGTAGTCAGCGCTCACTGCAGTCTTCCTTCTTATTCGTTGACAGGTTTGTGTAACGGCCTGCACAGGCTGGCGTCACAGCGATGGGCTGATTGTATACAACTTTATTCGCAATTTGTAAGCCTGAATTTTCGCATTTTTCACCGACTGTCTTCTTTTGCTGCTAATGGCATAAACCTGCAAGAAACCTGCCTGATCAGTCAGCTAATGGCTGTGAGGTTCAATAGGCAGGCGCTTGAGGGGCAGATCAGGGGTAAACGCCCGAATGGCGGGGGTGAGGTGAAAAATGTCGTTTTTATTGTGTACAATTTTTTTGAAAAGTGTCTTAATCAGTCGCTCGCCGCAACTTTTCGTGCTCCGAATCGGTGCGGTCTCCTTTTTACCTGACTTCGGGAGGCGCGAAGTCTGACTGCTCTTTGCGGCCAGGCGCGCAGAATCAATGGGACGTTTGACAACACATGTTTTGGACGCTGCACACGGTTGCCCGGGCAGCTCGATCAAGGTCGAGCTGTACCGCGTTGAAGGTTCGCACCTGGAATTGGTCGCCAGTGCGATAACCAACAGCGATGGCCGGGTCGATGCGCCGCTGCTGCAAGGCGATGACTACCGCACCGGGGTCTATCAGGTGCAGTTCCACGCCGGCGATTACTACCGCGCCCGTGGCGTGCAACTGCCGGAGCCGGCGTTCCTCGACGTTGTGGTGCTGCGTTTCGGCATCTCCGCCGAGCAGGATCATTACCACGTACCCCTGCTGATCTCGCCTTACAGCTATTCCACCTATCGGGGCAGCTGACCCCCAAGCAGCTGCCCCCACCGGGAAGCGACTGCGCATATAGCTTCTTTGGTCTTTCGCCCGCTCACACTGCGGGCTTTTTTTCGCTTGGAGGATAGTGCTGTCTGGTCTGACGCCTTCGCGAGCAAGCTCGCTCCCACAAGGGAATGCATTCCAAATGTGGGAGCGGGCTTGCTCGCGAAGCTTTTGCTGTCAGCGGCTCAACAGCGACGCAGCGCCCGCACCACTGAACAGTCCGGCACTCACCCGGTTAAACCAGCTCTGTCCCTTGCCGCTGCGCAGATAGCGCGCCGCGCCATGTGCACCCAGCCCGTAAGCCAGTTTGCAGCACAGATCCAGCACCACCCACGTGGCAATCATGATCAGCAACTGCGGCAGGAACGGCTGTTGCGCGCTAAGGAACTGCGGCAGAAACGCGGCGAAAAACAGAATGTCCTTCGGATTGCTCGCGCCCAAGACAAACGCGCGGCCGAACAGCGTGCGGAAACGTGGCACCGGAGCGGCCTGCGGCACTTCGGCGCCGACCGCTGGCTGGCGCGATTGCTGCCAGCTCTGCCAGGCGAGGTAGAACAGGTACAGCGCGCCGACGATTTTCAGGGCGCTGAACAGTTGTTCCGAGGCCAGCAGCAGGGCGCCAAGCCCCAACGCCGACGCACTTAGCAGGCAGATCGAGGCAATCACGCCGCCGAGAAACGCCGGGTAAGAGCGGCGCAAGCCGTAGTTCAGACTGTTGCTGATCATCAACAACGACAGCGGCCCCGGAATCAGGATCACCACCAATGCCGCGCCGCTGAACAGCAGCCAGGTTTCCAGACTCATCACTTTGCTCCTTTTTTTGTTGTACTCAAGAATGTGCAAAAGCCCCACCCGCGAGGGTGAGGCTGGTTTGACGCTTGAACCGCGTGACGCTTACAAGAAGATGAACTTGGCGATAAAGATCGCGCAGAGCACCCACAGGCTGACGGAAATTTCCTTGTACTTGCCGGTACCGGCCTTCAACGCCACGTAGGTGATGAAGCCCAGCGCAATGCCATCGGCGACCGAGAAGGTCAGCGGCATCATGATCGCGGTGACGATCGCCGGGATGGCGTCAGTGGCTTCATCCCATTCGATGTGCGCCATGCCGCCCATCATCAGCATCGCGACATAAATCAGCGCACCGGCGGTGGCGTAAGCCGGAATCATCCCGGCCAGCGGTGCGAAAAACATCGCCGCTATAAATAGCACACCCACGGTGACTGCGGTAAGACCAGTCCGACCACCAGCCGCTACACCCGCGGCACTTTCCACATAGCTTGTTACCGGAGGGACGCCGACCACCGCGCCGAAGACGCTGGAGGCGCTGTCGGCTTTCATCGCTCGGGAAAGGTTTTCGATACGCCCGTCAGCGTTGACCAGATTGGCGCGCTGAGCCACGCCCATCAGGGTGCCCGCGGTGTCGAACATGTGCACAAAGAGGAAAGCCAGCACCACGCTGATCATGCTGACGTTGAACACACCCGCGACGTTCATTGCCATGAAGGTCGGTGCCAGGCTTGGCGGGGTCGACATGATCCCTTCGTAGTGCACGATGCCCAGGCCCCAACCGGCGAGGGTCACGGTGATGATGCTGATGAGGATCGCGCCGAACACCTTGTGGTAGCTGAGGATCGCGATCATCAGGAAGCAGATCGCCGCCAGCAGCGGGCCGGGTTCACGCAGGGAGCCGAGTTTGATCAGGGTGGCCGGGCTGTCGACGACGATACCGGCGGTTTTCAGCCCAATCAGCCCGAGGAACAGGCCGACGCCAGCGCCCATCGCAAAGCGCAGGCTGACCGGGATGCTGTTGAGCAGCCATTCGCGAATCCGCGAGAAGGTCAGGATCATGAACAGCACACCGGAAACGAATACCGCACCGAGCGCGGTTTCCCAGTTGTAGCCCATGGTGCCGACCACGGTGTAAGTGAAGAAAGCGTTGAGGCCCATGCCCGGTGCCAGGCCCACCGGCCAGTTGGCGTACAGGCCCATCAGCAGGCAGCCGAGCGCGGCGGCGATGCAGGTGGCGACGAAGGCTGCACCGTGATCGATCCCGGCATCGGCCATGATGTTCGGGTTGACGAAGATGATGTAAGCCATGGTGATGAAGGTTGTCAGACCGGCAATCAGCTCGGTCTTCACCGTGGTGCCATGCAAGCTGAGTTTGAAGATGCGCTCCAGCACGCCTGTGCGTAAGGGCGGCGAGAGTTCCAGCGTCGATGCTTCGGATTTGCGGCTTTCCACAGCGAGTACTCCTCAAGAGTTTTATTGTTATTTCCAGGGCCGGACCCATGAGGGGTGGCAGCAGCCCTTTGAGGCATACGCGAATTTGTTGACCATGCGGTCAGGAACTCGCACGCAGTGGATTATGCTTTTGTGTACAAATAAAGCAAATATTGTTTTTGGTTTTGTTTACGAAAGGTCAGGCGATAGGGATATATCGTTTGTTCTGGCCCCTTCGGGAGCAAGCCCCCTCCCACAGGGTTCTGCTGGTTACCCATGATTAGGGTTCACTGGAGATCCACTGTGGGAGGGGGCTTGCTCCCGAAGAGGCCAGTCCAGTCAATCGAGAAGTGACTGAGTGTTCCCAAGCGCCAAATTCACCGCCAACCACCCATTCACCGCCGCCTCCCCAGCCTCGGCAAACACCCGCTCGAGCAACTTAACCTGCTCACGCCGCAACGCCTGCTCAAACTTCTCACCTTCAGCAGTCAGCTCCAGCAGACGCTTACGCTTGTCTGCCTCCGACGCCACGCTCTCCACCAGATGCATTTCCTGCAACTGGCGCAACGGCATGTTCAGCGCCTGTTTGCTGACGCCGAGCAAGCCCAGCAATTCCTTCACGCTCAAATTCGGATAACGCGCGATGAAGAACACAATCCGCTGATGCACCCGGGACAGGCCGCGGCGCTCGAGCATTTCATCAGCCTTGGCGGTGAACGCCTGATAGCCGAAGAAAAACGCTTCCATCGCCTGTTGCTGGCTGGCGGGGTTTTTAAGGTCAAGCATGTTGACGTACTCGCTCAAGCTGTCGTAGTTTCAGTCAACCAGTTTGACTCATTTTTCCCAGGCCTCGCTACCGGTGACTCCCATGGCTTTTTCCGAACGTGTTTCGCGCCTTAAAAGTTCTCTGATCCGTGAAATCCTCGCCGCCGCCCAGCGCCCGGAGGTCATGTCGTTTGCCGGTGGCCTGCCGGCGGAAGCCATGTTGCCGAAAGTCGAATGGGCGGACATGCCGCTGTCCCTCGGCCAATACGGCATGAGCGAAGGCGAGCCCGCGCTGCGTGAAGCCTTGGCGGCGCAGGCGCGAGCGTTGGGTCTGGAGTGCACGGCGAGTCAGGTGCTGGTGGTCAGCGGTTCCCAACAGACTCTGGATCTGGCAGCCAAGTTGTACATCGACAAAGGCACCGAAATCCTGCTGGAGGCGCCAACCTACTTGGCCGCGTTGCAGATCTTCCAGCTGTTCGGCGCCGATTGCCTGACCGTGCCGCAAGAGGCCGATGGCCCGAATCTGGCCCAACTGCGCAGTCGACTTGAGCAACATCGCCCGGCGTTCATCTACCTGATCCCGACGTTCCAGAATCCATCCGCCGTGCGCTACAGCGAAGCCAAGCGCGCGGCCGTCGCCGCATTGCTGGATGAATTCGGCGTGACCCTGATCGAAGACGAGCCGTACCGCGAACTGACGTTCGATGGCGGCAGCGCCAAACCGATTGCCGGGAGTTTGCAGAAAGCCAGCTGGATCTACACCGGCACCGTGTCGAAAACCCTGCTGCCGGGCCTGCGCGTCGGCTACCTGATCGCCAGCCCGGACCTGTTTCCGCATTTGCTCAAGCTAAAACAGTCGGCGGATCTGCACACCAACCGCATCGGCCAGTGGCAGGCGCTGCAATGGATCGGCAGTGAAAAATATCAGCAGCACCTGAGCGAGTTGCGCGGCTTTTACCGGCAGCGGCGGGATGCTTTCCAGTCAGCGCTGGAAACGCACTTTGCCGATCTGGCGAACTGGAACATGCCGCAGGGTGGGTTGTTTTTCTGGCTGACGCTGAAGCAACCGCTGGATACGCGAACCTTGCTCAACGAAGCGCTGGCCAATGACGTGGCGTTCATGCCGGGCGAGCCATTCTTTCCCGAACCGGAAAAAAACCTCGGGCATTTGCGTTTGAATTTCAGCCACATCGACCCGGCGCGACTGGACGAAGGGTTGAAGCGACTGGCGGCGGTGGTGAGGCAGGCGCAGATAAATAAAGCGGCGTGAAAAACAAATAAACCGGCTCGAGGGCCGGTTTACTTTTGGGGATTTGCTTTGGCTGGGAGGGCCTCTTCGCGAGCAAGCCCGCTCCCACAGTGGGCTGTGGCGTTCACAAAAACCTGTGGGAGCGGGCTTGCTCGCGAAGGCGTCAGTGAAAGCACTCAATCAATATCAGACCGCAGCAAACCGCTTATCCAGATAATCAATGATCACCTTGGACTCATACATCCAGGTCGTCTGCCCATTCTCTTCAATGCGCAGGCACGGCACTTTGATCTTGCCGCCCTGGTCAAGCAGCGTCTGGCGATCCTGTTCATTGTTCTTCGCGTCCTTCAGTGCGACCGGCACATTCAGGCGACGCAGCGTACGACGGGTTTTCACGCAGAACGGGCAGGCGTGGAACTGATACAGGGTCAGGCCTTTGGCGGCGGCGTTGACTTGCGCCTGTACCTCGGCCGGGCGCTGTTTCTTGCCCGGGCGGGTGATGAAGTCAATGAAGATGATCAGTTGGCCAAGGCCGACACGAAGCGCTTTTACGAACACGTTGAAAGCCTCACGGTGCAAAGAGAGAAGGGCGCGCAGCTTACCCGATTTTTCACGGACGAAAAAAAACCGGCGATCAACGCCGGTTTTTTTCTGCAGCCGATTACTTGATCAGGCTGAGGAACTCGCTGCGAGTCGCCGCGTTTTCGCGGAACTCACCGAGCATCACCGAAGTGATCATCGACGAATTCTGTTTCTCGACACCGCGCATCATCATGCACATGTGTTTGGCCTCGATCACCACGGCAACGCCCAGCGCACCGGTGACTTGCATCACCGCATCGGCGATCTGGCGGCTGAGGTTTTCCTGGATCTGCAGGCGGCGGGCGTACATGTCGACGATCCGCGCGACCTTCGACAGGCCCAGCACCTTGCCGCTCGGGATGTACGCAACGTGCGCCTTGCCGATGAACGGCAGCAGGTGGTGTTCGCACAACGAGTACAGCTCGATGTCCTTGACCAGCACCATTTCGCTGTTGTCGGAGCTGAACAGGGCACCGTTGGTGACCTCTTCGAGCGTCTGTTCATAACCGCGGCAGAGGTACTGCATGGCTTTGGCGGCACGCTTTGGCGTGTCGAGCAGGCCCTCGCGGGACACGTCCTCGCCCAGTTGGCCGAGAATCGCGGTGTAATTCTGTTCCAGGGACATGAAACTACCTGTGGGGATTTTCGCAAAGGGCAAGGGTACGGTGGCGGACACAACCCTGCAAGTTCGGTGTAACGCGATTATTCGTCGCGGCCTTCCATCATGGTGCGTTTGAGCATCACGTACACCGCGCCGGCACCGCCGTGTTTCGCCTGGCACGAGGTGAAACCGAGCACTTGCGGATGCTGGCGCAGCCAGGTGTTGACGTGGCTTTTGATCATCGGCCGCTTGCCGTCCAGGCGCACGGCCTTGCCGTGGGTGACGCGCACGCAGCGGATTTCGAATTTGGTCGCTTCAGCAAGAAAGGCCCAGAGGGTTTCGCGGGCCTTTTCCACGCTCATGCCGTGCAGGTCGAGGCTGCCTTCGAACGGGATCTGGCCGATCTTGAGCTTGCGCATCTGGCTTTCCTGCACCCCGTCGCGGGCCCACATCAACTCGTCTTCGGGGCCGACGTCGATCACGAACTGATCGGACAGGCCATCCACGGTGGTGGTGTCGGTGCGCACGGTGGCGGACTGGCGCAGCTTGGCGATCTGCGCGCGGTCAGCCTTGGGTTTGCCGGTGTCGGCGCGGTCGTGCTTGATCGGCTTGACGCCTTGGATCGCACTTTTGAACAGGGAAAAATCGTCGTCTTGCATGTCAGCCTCCGCGAAGGGCGGCCAGTTTACCCAAGTCGAAACAAAACGGCCCGGCAAAAAGCCAGGCCGTAGAGTCAGTCGTGTTTTTTCATCAGGTGCGGGGACATGTTCAGCTCCCGCGATTGCCGGGCGCGCCGCCGGCATCGACGCCACAGGGCCACGCCGAAATACAGGAACAACAAGCCGACTGCGAGAATGATCGCCGAACCCGTCGGCGTGGCATTCAAGTCGCCGAGCGCCGGCGGGCGCCCCAGCAGGCTGGCGGCACCGGCCATCGCCAGCAGCACACCGAACGTCGCCAGAATGGCGGCGATCGCTGCGCCGAATCGAAAACGCCAGTTGCTTTGGCCTTTGGGCCGCAAGCGGCGTGCGTCAAATCCATCGGATAACTTCATTCCGACCTTCCTCAATGGGTATCGGCCCTTCGACCGGGAGTTGACCGGGTTGTTCCTGAGGCTAAGGCAATTGAAGCAAATGCGAGGCTTTTGCGGATGAGCGGCGCGGTGAGCCGCTCATCAGATCAGGTCAGATCAGATCTTGAGTCAGGGCGAGGGTGGCGAAGTTGTCGGCCATGATCGCCATTTCCGCTTCCTGCACCACGGCGGCGCTGAGCACGCGGCCCTTGAACGGCAGGTCACGGGTGGCGCAGGCGTCTTCGACCAGGGTGCAACGGAAGCCCAGGTTCTTCGCCGCGCGCACGGTGGTGCTGACGCTGGAGTGGCTCATGAAGCCGCAGACGATCAGGTCCAGCGAGCCAAGATTCTGCAAACGGTCCAGCAGTTCGGTGCCGTGGAACGCGCTCGGCAGCAGTTTGCCGATGATGGTTTCGTCACCTTGTGGTTCAAGGCCGGGGATGAATTCGCCGCGTTCGCCCTGCGGGTCGAACAGGCCACCGACGGTGCCGAGATGACGCACGTGCACGATCGGCCGACCGGCTGCACGGGCCGCGGCGACCAGTTGTTTGATGTTCGCGACGGCCGCGTCCATGCCGCTCAGGGCCAGCGGGCCACTGAGGTACTCTTTCTGGGCATCGATGATGACCACGGTGGCATGGCTCAGTGTGGCCGCTGCGTAACCGCGGCCGCTGAGTTGAAACATCGTTTTTGGAACGGACATTCGGGGCTCCTTGGGGTGGGGCTTTTGCGGCATTGTCCTCTGGCTGAGCGGTTCTGTGAACCGCTACCATCGTAGGCAGCGTCGTTATTGGCCTGCAGCCTTGTCAAGTTACACGTTCTGTTCAATAGCTGATGCAAAAAACAGAAAGGTCCTACTGTCGGCCGCGAATGTTTCCCGCGTCGTCGTGACGCGTTTTGGCTGGTAGAATCGCCAGTCGTTTTTTCTGGAGTTCTGCCCCGTGATCACTTCCCGACTTCGTACCCTGCGCGACCACATCCGTTGGGCCGTCAGCCGCTTCCATGGGGAGGATCTGTTTTTCGGCCATGGCACCGACAACGCCTGGGATGAAGCCCGGCAGTTGGTGCTCGGTGCCTTGCACTTACCGTGGGAGATCGCCGACAGCTACCTCGACTGTGCGTTGGAAGACGACGAACTGGTCAACCTGCAACGCCTGCTCAAGCGCCGCATCGAAGAGCGCATTCCGACCGCGTACCTGCTGGGCGAGGCGTGGTTCTGCGGCATGTCGTTCATCGTCGATGAGCGCGTGCTGATCCCGCGTTCGCCGATTGGCGAGCTGATCGAAAACCGCTTCGCACCGTGGATCGGCGACGAGCCGGCACGCATCCTCGACCTGTGCACCGGCTCGGGCTGCATCGGTATCGCCTGTGCCTACGAGTTCCAGAACGCCGAAGTGGTGCTGGCGGACCTGTCGTTCGAAGCGCTGGAAGTGGCCAACCAGAACATCGAGCGCCATGGCGTCGATGAGCGTGTGTACACCGTGCAGGGCGATGGTTTCGATGGCCTGCCGGGGCAGCGTTTCGACCTGATCGTGTCGAACCCGCCGTACGTTGATGCCGAAGATTTCGCCGACATGCCGGACGAATACCAGCACGAACCGGAGCTGGGCCTGGCCTGTGGTGATGACGGTCTGAACCTGGTACGCCGGATGCTCGCCGAAGCGGCGGATCACCTGACCGAGAAGGGTCTGCTGATCGTCGAAGTGGGCAACAGCCAGGTACACGTCGAAGCGTTGTACCCGGAAGTCGACTTCGCCTGGCTCGATTTCGAGCGCGGCGGGCATGGTGTGTTCATGCTGACCGCAGAGCAGTGCCGCGATCATCAGGCCTTGTTCGTCTCCCGCGTCTGACCCCTAAAAGCTTCGCGAGCAAGCCCGCTCCCACAGGTCCGGTGCACGACACAAATCCTGTGGGAGCGTGGCTTGCCCGCGATGGGTACGCCTCGGTTTCAAGGCTCTACCGGTGTGTGGCAATCCAGATCAATAACCCCGCCTGAAACACCGCAAACGCCACCAGACAGGTAATGGTGAAGCGCAACCCAGCGTCTTCACGCTTGAACTTGCTGACTTTGTCTTCCTGCTTCTTCAGCTTCACTTCCTGCTCGGCGAGGTTCTGCTCGGCCTGTTGCAGCATCTGCGCCGCTTCGAGAATCTCGACGATCTGCAGCTTCTCGCTGTTCCAGTCGCCCAGCAGGTCACCGACCTGCACCTCTTTGACGCTGCCCTTCAAATGCTGGGCGTCGGCGTAAACCACGTCAAAACCATGCACGCGCAAGAAGTGATCGCGACGCAGGCGGGTGTCTTCGTTCAGCGCGTCCTTGTTGTTCAAGTCCATGCCGTCGACGGTGTAGGCGGGCCAGCGTTTTTTCGCCCAGTTGATGCCTTGCGCGGCCATGAAACGGCCGATGCCACGGTTCAACGGTTCGATCTGCAAACCGCTGTCGGGGCCGAAGTGCACACGTTTGCTGGTGTGATCGACCCACACGTCGAGGTGGTTCTGCTCTTTGCGCACGCGCTGACCGGGCAGTTTGATCGCCATGCGCATCAGGCTGTGTTCTTTGCTGTTGCGCTCGGCATAGCCGAATTCGACAAAGCGCAACGGCCGGCCACCGGTGTGACGGTCAGTCTGCAGCGGGGCCAGGCGGAGCATCTTGTGGTGCTCGACGCTGACGTCCGCCCATGGCAGCTCGACCGCTGGCGGTGCGTCTTTTTCAGCGGTGGTGTCGGGTGAAGTCGGGGTATCAGTCATAACGGCGAGATCCTGTCCAAGCCCTGCTTGTCGCCAGCCGATACGCTGGCGACAAAGGCTTATCGGCCGTTTTTTGCAGGACTGGAGGGCAAACTACGGTTAACGGTTGCGAATGCCGTCAATAAATTCGATGAGTTTGCCGCCCAGTTCCGCCGCCAGTGGCAAATTGGGGTCCTTGTACGAGGCCAATTGCCGCTTCACATCGGCGGGGACGATGCGCATGACGTGGTTCATACCTTCGATCACCACCAGTTCGGCGTCGGGTTTGGCGGCTTTCAGCGCCTGCGCATCGCCCACGCCGACCTGCATGTCGTTGCTGCCCTGGACGATCAGCGTAGGCATCTTCAGTTGTGCAAAGGCCTTGGCCGGGTCCTGGCGGAACAGCGAAATCAGATACGGCTGCACGCTCGGGCGGAAGATCGGTTGCAACGGCGCCGGCACGTCGGCATCGGTGTGACCGGCCTTGAGGCTGTCGAGAATCTGGTTGCTGCGCAGCATCAACGGTGGCGGCAGGCTGCGTGCCAGTTGTTCGCGGATTACCTGATCCACCGGGCGGGCGCTGCCGGACAGCGAAATCAGCGCAGCGGCGTCGGCACGCGGGGCGGCGAGGGTGGCAATCAGTGCACCTTCGCTGTGACCGAGCAGAATCAACGGGCCGAAGCGCGGGTCGTTTTTCAGCTTCTGGCTCCAGGCCACGGCGTCGTCGACGTAGCCTTCCACCGACAGATTGCGCTCGTCAGGTGTGGCCGGCCGGCTCGCAGCCACCCCGCGCTTGTCGTAGCGCACGCTGGCGATGTTGTGTTTGGCCAGCACCCAGGCCAGCCGCTTGAGGCTGTCATTGCGCCCGCCATCGGGGTTATTGCCGTCACGATCTGTAGGACCGGAGCCGGCGAGGATCAGGACAACCGGCACTGGGTTGTCGGATTTTGGCAGCAACAGCGAGCCGAAAAGTTCACCGCTCCCGGTATCCAGAGAGATCGGGCGCTGCAGGACAGTCGCGTGGGCAAAACCGGTCAACAGGGTAAGACTCAAGATCAGAACTCGCAGCATCATCACGCCATCATTCGCCAAGGTGCCGGTTGGACTCACCAACACCACTAAGGTTCGAGGATGAACTACTCGGTTAGCCTGCGTATACTGGCGCGCATCACGAATTCGGGTTTGATTTCACGGAGCGTCCTGCATGTCCGGCAATACCTACGGCAAGTTGTTCACTGTCACCACCGCTGGCGAGAGCCATGGTCCGGCGTTGGTCGCCATTGTCGACGGCTGCCCGCCGGGCCTGGAGATCTCCCTTGAAGACCTGCAGCGCGACCTCGATCGGCGCAAGCCAGGCACCAGCCGCCACACCACCCAGCGTCAGGAAGCCGATGAAGTCGAAATCCTTTCCGGCGTGTTCGAAGGGCGCACCACCGGTTGCTCGATCGGCCTGCTGATCCGCAACACCGACCAGAAGTCCAAAGACTACTCGGCGATCAAGGATCTGTTCCGCCCGGCGCACGCCGACTACACCTACCACCACAAATACGGCGAGCGCGACTACCGTGGTGGCGGTCGCAGCTCGGCGCGGGAAACCGCGATGCGTGTGGCGGCAGGTGCGATTGCCAAAAAGTATCTGGCCAGCCAAGGCATCGTCATCCGTGGCTACATGAGCCAGCTCGGCCCGATCGAAATCCCGTTCAAGACCTGGGATTCAGTGGAAGAGAACGCGTTCTTCAGCCCGGATCCGGACAAGGTCCCGGAACTGGAAGCTTACATGGACCAGTTGCGCCGCGATCAGGACTCGGTCGGGGCGAAGATCACCGTAGTCGCCGAAGGCGTGATGCCGGGCCTCGGCGAGCCGATCTTCGACCGCCTCGACGCTGAACTGGCGCATGCGCTGATGAGCATCAACGCAGTGAAAGGCGTGGAAATCGGTGCCGGTTTCGCCTGCGTCGCCCAGCGCGGCACCGAGCATCGCGATGAACTGACCCCGGAAGGTTTCCTCAGCAACAATGCTGGCGGCATTCTCGGTGGCATCTCGTCGGGTCAGCCGATCGTCGCGCATCTGGCACTGAAGCCGACGTCGAGCATCACCACCCCGGGCCGTTCGATCGACATCCACGGCAACCCGGTGGACGTGATCACCAAGGGCCGTCACGACCCGTGCGTCGGCATCCGCGCCACGCCGATTGCCGAAGCGATGATGGCCATCGTGCTGATGGATCACCTGCTGCGTCATCGTGGGCAGAACGCCGACGTGCGCGTCAGCACCCCGGTGCTGGGTCAGCTTTGATGGTTGATCGCCAAGCCGTCGCGGTCTGACCGTGGCGGCGCTCCCGTACTGGCGGCTGTCCAGTTTCTATCTGTTCTATTTCGCCTTGCTCGGCTCGACAGCGCCGTTTCTGGCGCTGTACTTCGATCATCTCGGCTTCAGCCCTGCGCGCATCGGCGAGCTGGTGGCGATCCCGATGCTGATGCGCTGTGTGGCGCCGAACATCTGGGGCTGGCTCGGCGACTACACCGGCAAACGCCTGGCCATCGTGCGCTTTGGCGCGGTGTGCACGCTGCTGACGTTCTCGCTGATTTTCGTCAGCAAGACCTACGCCTGGCTGGCGATGGTCATGGCGCTGCACGCATTCTTCTGGCACGCGGTGTTGCCGCAATTCGAAGTCATCACCCTCGCGCACTTGCAGGGGCAAACCGCGCGCTACAGCCAGATTCGCCTGTGGGGCTCGATCGGTTTCATCATCACCGTGGTCGCGCTGGGCCGTTTGTTCGAATGGCTGAGCCTCGACATCTACCCGGCGGCGCTGGTGCTGATCATGGCCGGCATTGTCCTCAGCAGCCTGTGGGTGCCGAACGCGCAGCCACCGCAAGGTAATCGGCCGAGCGGGGAGGGCTTTCTCAAGCAGCTGCGCAGCCCCGGTGTGCTGGCGTTTTACGCCTGCGTCGCGCTGATGCAGATGAGCCACGGCCCGTATTACACGTTTCTGACCTTGCACCTTGAACGCCTCGGTTACACACGCGGCACAATCGGCATGCTCTGGGCCGTGGGCGTGGTCGCCGAGGTGCTGATGTTCATGGCGATGAGCCGGATTCTCGTGCGCTTTTCATTGCGTCGGGTGCTGATGGCGAGTTTTCTGCTGGCGGCGCTGCGCTGGTTGCTGCTAGGTTCGTTCGCCGAATTCCTCTGGGTACTGTTGTTGGCCCAGGTGCTGCACGCGGCGACCTTCGGCAGCTTTCATGCGGCTGCCATCGCGTTCGTGCAACGTAGCTTCGGTGCGCGTCAGCAAGGTCAGGGTCAGGCGCTGTACGCGGCGCTGGCCGGCACCGGTGGCGCGCTGGGCGCGTTGTATTCCGGTTACAGCTGGAATGCCCTCGGTGCGACATTGACCTTTAGTATTGCCAGTCTCGCGGCGCTCGCTGCTGCCGTTATCATTGCCACACGTATGCAAGAGGACAGGCCATGAGCCTTACGCGTGAACAGCTCGCCCAGCAGATCGTCGACGCCGGGCGTTTTCTTTATGGTCGCGGCTGGTCGCCGGCCACCAGCAGCAATTACTCGACGCGTCTGTCGCCGAGCGAAGCGCTGCTGACCGTGTCCGGCAAGCACAAGGGCCAGTTGGGCCTGGACGACGTGCTCGCCACGGATTTGTCCGGCAACAGCCTGGAACCGGGCAAAAAGCCCTCGGCCGAAACTCTGCTCCACACTCAGCTCTATAGCTGGCGCGCGGAAATCGGTGCGGTGCTGCACACCCACTCGGTGAACGCCACGGTGCTGTCGCGCCTGACGCCGCAAGACTTTATCGAGTTCGAAGACTACGAACTGCAAAAAGCCTTCAGCGGCATCTCGACCCACGAGTCGCGGGTGCGTGTGCCGATTTTCGACAACGATCAGGACATTGCGCGCCTCGCCGCCAAGGTGCAGCCTTGGCTCGACGCCCATCCCGATTGCGTCGGTTACCTGATTCGCGGCCACGGCCTCTACACCTGGGGCGCGCAGATGAGCGATGCCCTGCGGCAGATCGAGGCCTTCGAATTTCTGTTTGAATGCGAGTTGAAAACCCGCAGCGTCATGAACCGCCAAGGCTGACTTCACCAGAAGCCGCCCATTTGCCTGATCAAATGCACTGCCCGACCGGTCTGCAAGAGCCGGACGGCAAGGCCGATACCGAGGAATTGCCCATGAGCAGCCTGTCCGTCTATCACGTATCCAGCCCCGAGATTCCGAACAAGGTGCTGACCCATTTCGAAGACATCGCCTCGACGCTCGCCGAGCAGGGCGTGCGCTTCGACCGCTGGCAAGCCGCCGCGAAGATCCAGCCCGGCGCCAGCCAGGAGGAGGTGATCAGCGCCTATCAGGAGCAGATCGACAAACTGATGACCGAGCGCGGTTACATCACCGTCGATGTGATCAGCCTCAACAGCGACCACCCGCAAAAAGCCGAACTGCGCGCCAAGTTCCTTGAAGAACACCGCCATGGCGAAGACGAAGTGCGCTTTTTCGTTGCCGGTCGTGGCCTGTTTACCCTGCACATCGACGATTATGTCTACGCGGTGTTGTGCGAGAAGAACGACCTGATCTCGGTGCCGGCCGGTACCAAGCACTGGTTCGACATGGGCGAGCACCCGCACTTCGTGGCGATTCGCCTGTTCAACAACCCGGAAGGCTGGGTCGCGAATTTCACCGGCGAAGACATCGCCGGGCGCTTCCCACGTCTGGAGGACTGAGCCGATGCCGATCAAAGCCATTGTCACTGACATTGAAGGCACCACCAGCGCGGTGAGTTTCGTTTTTGATGTGCTGTTCCCGTATGCGGCCAAACACCTGCCGGACTTCGTGCGACAGAACGCCGAACGTGCCGATGTGGCTGAGCAACTCGACGCCGTGCGCCGCGACAGCAATGCACCGCAGGCCGATGTTGAACGGGTTGTTGAAATTCTCTTGAGCTGGATCGAGGAAGATCGCAAAGCCACGCCGCTCAAAGCCTTGCAAGGCATGGTCTGGGCGCAGGGTTATCACGCCGGGCAGTTGAAGGGCCACGTGTACCCGGATGCCGTTGAAGCGCTCAAGCGCTGGCATCAGGCCGGTTATCAACTGTTTGTGTATTCGTCGGGTTCGATCCAGGCGCAGAAGCTGATCTTTGGCTGCTCCGAGGCGGGAGATCTGACACCGCTGTTCAGCGGGTATTTCGATACCACGTCGGGGCCCAAGCGTGAGGCGCAGTCTTACACCAACATTCAACAGGCGATTGGTGTCGAGCCGCAGGACATTCTGTTTCTGTCCGACATTGTTGAGGAGCTGGATGCCGCTCAATCGGCAGGCCTGCAGACCTGCGGCCTGGCGCGCGAGGGTGGGGAGCTGGGAAGCCATATCACCGTCGACAGCTTCACCGGCATCGAACCCGAAGCCTTCTAACCACCCTCAATCCAATGTGGGAGCGGGCTTGCTCGCGAAAGCGGTGTGTCAGCCAAATATTTTTGACTGACACGCCGCTTTCGCGAGCAAGCCCGCTCCCACACGGAGTTTTGCATCAGCCAAAAAAACAGGCCGGACAGTGAAAACTGCCCGGCCTGTTTTTGTTTAAAGCTGTTTAAAGCTTCGAATCAATTACAGCGAGTGATACGTCGGCAGGGCAAAGCGCTGCTGGCTTTGCAGCATCGCAATCTGCGGCAGCTCACTGGCTTCTTCCGCCAGGTCACGACGGATCGCGCTGATCGCCCACGACAGTTGGTCGGCGTTGTGCATTTGCTGATACGTCAGGGCGCGCTTGAATACTTTGCCTTCACTGCTGCGCAGCGTCAGCAAGATCCCGCCATCGGGACGTGGCGCAGTGGTGACGTTGAAGTTGGAGAACAGCGAGGTAAATTTTTCTTGGATCAGGCTCATGTCTTTCAGCTCCGTATGCACTTGAATGGCAAGCATGCAGAGGAGGTTGCAGCGATTGTGCCAGCACACGAAAAAATAAAAATGTATATAAATCAATAACTTAAAAATCGTGAAATTTGCATGGCTCGTGCAATCTGCATGAATGGCCATCGTGCATCCTGCATTTTGCGGGATTCTCATGAGTTGAACGGAACCAAACAGCAAAGTCGCAATCACCGCCGCCAGGCGTGACAGGGCGGATACAAAACATTGCAAAAACCGCGTGTACAGCCCGAGAAGCGCTGACGTATTTTCGATCTCGACCTTGCCCACAACGCAGGTCATGCCACAGCCCGAACAATAAAAAACCGGCCGACCAGGCCGACCGGGGAGCTGCCATGCGTCACGCGTCGAGCGACACGATTACTTGGAGCATGATGCTCCGCAAACTGCCGACGATCGCCAAAGCCATCCCGCGGGTGGTCAAGGGCATGAAAGTCGCCAACGTCACGGATCCGACCCAAACGTGTGGCCTCGGCTGGACCTTCGAGCAAGCAACGCTGCGCAATCCAGAGGGGCAGGCGATCTTGCAGGACGACGTCTTGCTGACCTATGCGCAGGTCAACCAGTGGGCCAACCGCATCGCCCACTATCTGAGCGCGCAGGGCATCGGCAAGGGCGACGTGGTCGCGGTGTTCATCGAAAATCGTCCCGAGCTGCTGGTGACCATTCTGGCGCTGGCCAAACTCGGCGCGGTCAGTGCGCTGCTCAATACTTCGCAAACCCGCGACACACTGATTCACAGCGTAAATCTGGTGGCGCCGGTGGCGATTGTCCTCGGTGAGGAATTGCAGCCGGCGTTTGCCGCGATCCGCGAGCAGGTGTCGATCCCGGCGCAGCGCACCTGGTTTATCGCCGACCGTGGCACCTATAGCCACCCAGGTATTGCGCCCGAGGGCTACGTCAATCTGATCAGTGCCAGTGCTGACGCCTGCACTGAAAACCCGCCCAGCAGCGGCGAAGTGTTCTTCGACGATCCGTGCTTCTACATCTACACCTCCGGCACCACCGGCCTGCCCAAGGCCGGGGTGTTCAAGCACGGCCGCTGGATGCGCAGCTCGGCCAGCTTCGGCATGATCGCCCTGAACATGACGCCCGACGATGTCGTCTATTGCACCTTGCCGCTGTACCACGCCACCGGCCTTTGTGTGTGCTGGGGCTCGGCGATCAACGGCGCTTCCGGGTTCGCGATCCGTCGCAAGTTCAGCGCCAGTCAGTTCTGGCCGGACGTGCGTCGCTACAACGCGACCACCCTCGGCTATGTCGGCGAATTGTGCCGTTATCTGGTCGATCAACCGCCCAGCGCCGATGACAGCCGTCACGCGGTGCGCAAGATGATCGGCAACGGCTTGCGTCCCGGCGCCTGGGCCGAGTTCAAGACCCGGTTTGCCGTCGAGCACATCTGCGAGCTGTACGCGGCGAGCGACGGCAATATCGGCTTCAGCAATATCCTCAACTTCGACAACACCATCGGTTTCTCGCTGATGGCCTGGGAGCTGGTGGCGTACGACCACGACAGCGGTCAGCCGTTGCGCAGCGCCGACGGCTTCATGCGCAAGGTCGGTAAAGGCGAGCAGGGCTTGCTGCTGGCGCGGATCGACGAAAAAGCCCCGCTGGACGGTTACACCGACCCACAGAAAACCGCCAAGGTGGTGTTGCACGATGTGTTCAGCAAGGGCGACCGCTTCTTCAACACCGGCGACCTGCTGCGCAATATTGGCTTCGGCCACGCGCAGTTCGTCGATCGACTCGGCGACACCTATCGCTGGAAGGGCGAAAACGTCTCGACCACTGAAGTGGAAAACCTGCTGCTGCAGCATCCGCATATCTCTGAGGCCGTCGCCTACGGCGTCGAAGTGCGCAACACCAACGGTCGCGCCGGCATGGCGGCAATCACGCCCGCCGAGTCACTGGCGACCCTGGATTTCGCCGAATTGCTCGCATTCGCCCGCCAGCGTATGCCGGCCTATGCGGTGCCGCTGTTTCTGCGGGTGAAGGTGAAAATGGAAACCACCGGGACTTTCAAATACCAAAAGACCCGACTGAAAAACGAGGGCTTCGACCCCGGCCAGACGGGCGAGGACCCGATCTACGCGTGGCTGCCCGGCACCCAGACTTACGTGCAGGTGACGGACGAAATTCTGGCCGATATTCATCAGGGCAAATACCGCTATTGAGATTGGCTATGGCCTGACTTGAGAAAAAGGGGGTGACAGCCATCGTCGCGCTCGGGAAACTGTCGGCTTTGCGAATAACCGAAAGTGGAGTTGCCCTATGTCTGACCAGAGCCGCCAGATGACCCCTGAAGAAGCTGCCGAATTCACCGAGCAGGTGTTCAACAAGGCGCGCGAGGGAGATGCGCTGATGCTTGATCGGCTGATCAGCGCCGGTTTGCCGGTGAACCTGAAAAACAGCAAGGGCGACACGCTGCTGATGCTCGCCAGTTACTATGGCCACGTCGACGCTGTGCAGGTGCTGCTCAAGCACAAGGCCGACCCGGAAATGCGTAACGGCAACGGTCAGAGCCCGATTGCCGGCGCCGCGTTCAAGGGCGATCTGGCGGTGGTCAAGGCGCTGGTGGAAGCGGGCGCCGAGATCGAAGGTTCGTCCTTCGACGGCCGTACCGCGCTGATGATGGCGGCGATGTTCAACCGTGTTGAAATCGTTGATTACCTGATCAGCAAGGGCGCCGACCCGCAAGCCAAGGATGCCAATGGCGTCACCGCGCTGGACGCGGCCCGCACCATGGGCGCGGTCGATACCACGGCGCAGCTGGAAAAACTGCTGGCCTGAGGACTGTCGAGATTCTGTGGCGAGGGAGCTTGCTCCCGCTCCAGTGCGCAGCGCTGGCAAAAATGTTGAGCCCACTGTTTTTCGGGCTGCTTCGCACCCCAGCGGGAGCAAGCTCCCTCGCCACAGGTGTCGGATGCGCCACGGAATGCGCTATCCTCCGCGCCCTCAAATTCAACCTTCCACAGGATCCGCCCTCATGAAAGCCGCACTCGTCGAACTCATCAGCAAAATCAGCTCCGGCTGCATGGGCGAGGACGAGATCCTGAATGTGGCCGACGAAGCCGCGCAGGCCTACGCTGATGCCGAAGCCTTTCTGGCGGCCAACCCGGACATCAACTACGACGACACCTTCCCGATTCCGCTGGGCGAGTGGGTGGTGGTCGGCAGCCTGCCGGAAACCGTGCTGTTCCAGGCTGATACCTACGCTGACCTGTTCGCGCAGATCGTCGCCTCGTTCGGCCCGGGCGTCGATTTCAACCTCAAGCCCAAACAACTGGCCAAGACCGAAGCGCTGACTGCGCTCAACCGCATCCAGGTGCAGATGAGCAGCCTGAACAAGGAAAACGGCGGTTACACGCTGATGAACTTCAGCCAGTTGCTCGACGACGAGCTGCAAGTGGTGCTGGTCTACGGCAACGACGTGCCACGGGTGCTGGAGCTGTGCGCCGAAGTCGGCATCGCTGCCGCGCCTTCGCTGGAAGCGTTGAAAGTCGCCGTTCACGTCTGAACGCAATAAAAGGGAACCCTGCGCGCGACCGTCTATCCTAAAAGTGCATGCCACTATTCTGGAGCGACACCATGGGTTCCACGTTCAACGGTCTGATTGGTCTGATCATTCTTGCCCTCGATATCTGGGCGATCATCAACGTACTGAAAAGCGGCGCCGAGACCGGGATGAAAATCCTCTGGGTTCTGCTGATCATCCTCCTGCCAGTACTGGGCCTGATCATCTGGGCGATCGCCGGGCCACGGGGCAATGTGCGGGTCTGACGCTTTCCCGAAAACACGCTGATCCCCTGTGGGAGCGGGCTTGCTCGCGAAGGCGATTGTTCAGTCGAAACACAGGTTGAATGACACTCCGCTTTCGCGAGCAAGCCCGCTCCCACATTGGTCTTGTGGTAGCTCCAGAGTGTGCCCTGTCGGAGGAAGGTTCGACCTGTCATCTTCGGCAACGTAGAATGCGCGCCTTTCCCGGGCAATCGTCCCCCACGATTGGCGCCCGCGCATTCATCGGAGCACTTGACCATGACCGTCACCAAAACCAGCGAATACCTGGAAACCCTCTACGAAGGCTACGGCCAGCGTTTTCGCATGGAAAAACTGCTGCACGAAGTGCGCACCGAACACCAGCACCTGGTGATTTTCCAGAACCCGCGCATGGGCCGGGTGATGGCGCTGGACGGCGTGATCCAGACCACCGAAGCCGATGAATTCATCTACCACGAAATGCTCACCCACGTGCCGATCCTCGCCCACGGCACCGCCAAACGCGTGCTGATCATCGGCGGCGGCGACGGCGGCATGCTGCGCGAAGTGACCAAGCACGCCAGCGTCGAGCACATCACCATGGTCGAGATCGACGGCACCGTGGTCGACATGTGCAAGGAATTCCTGCCGAACCACTCCAAGGGCGCCTACGACGATCCACGGCTGAACCTGGTGATCGACGACGGCATGCGTTTCGTCGCCACCACCACGGAAAAATTCGACGTGATCATCTCTGACTCCACCGACCCGATCGGCCCGGGCGAAGTGCTGTTCTCGGAGAACTTCTATCAGGCCTGCCACCGTTGCCTGAACGAAGGCGGGATCCTCGTGACTCAGAACGGCACGCCGTTCATGCAGATCGACGAAGTCAAAACCACTGCCGGTCGCCTGCGCAGCCTGTTCCCGGACTGGCACTTCTATCAGGCGGCCGTGCCGACCTACATCGGCGGTTCGATGACTTTCGCTTGGGGCTCGACCAACCCTGCCTACCGCAAACTGAGCCGTGAAACCCTGCAACAGCGCTTCATCGGCAGCGGCATCGTCACCCGCTACTACAACCCGGAAATCCACATCGGCGCATTTGCGCTGCCGCAGTACGTGCTGCAGGCGATCAACAAGCCAAGCAACGACTGACCAGGCCGATGGATTCCTTGTGGCGAGGGAGCTTGCTCCCGCTTGAGTGCGCAGCACTCACAAAGTCTGCGATCTCAAAATATTTTGGGGCCGCTTCGCAGCCCAGCGGGAGCAAGCTCCCTCGCCACACAATTTTTCCAGCCATGAAAATGATTTTTTTTTCATGTTCATCTGCTGCAATCCTTTTGAACGATCAATCTCGCCAAAAGTCGAGATAGTAGTAAGCCCATTTGCGGGTTTGATCGAGGAGGCACCGATGCAAAAGTGGAGAGTCACTTTCGTGGACGATCATGGTGAAATTGTCGATGAGGTGTTCGAGCGCGCGGAATGCCCCAGCGACGACGAGGCTGCACGCCTGATCAAGGAACGGCTCCTGCCGGTGGCCGCCGAACTGGATATGAACGATCTTGAAGGGCGCACCACCGATGCTGGCGTGAAAAGCCTGAAAACCCAGAACAGCATCGAAATCCGCAGTATCACGCCAATCTGAAATTCTTCCTGTCACTTGAAGCACCAGGCCTTGGCAGCAGCTCTATCTTGGGGCTACTCTGCAAGCGAGATCAGCGAAACAATCGCTAAGGTCTGGTCTTGTCAGCTACATGCTTGTTTCCCGCGTGCAACCACGTTGCCGAAGTACTTTGGCCTGTAAGGCCCGGGGCGGGAATACGGAAAGTCTATCCATCTATCCGAGGGGGACGATTCATGAGCACAGCCTATCAAGAAGACATCAGCAGCAATGTTCTGCGCCGCATGAAAGAAGGCGGTTTCGACTTTTCCCGGTTCCATCCCATCGAGTTCTACGCCATTTTCCCGGATGAGGAGCGGGCGCGCAGGGCGGCAGGCAAATTTCGTGGTGAATCCATCAATGCCCAGGTCAGTGCGCGCGACGATGGCGCCTGGTCGCTGGAACTGAGCAAAGTGATGTACGCAACCTATGACGATATTGGCGATTTCGAGCAGGGCTTCTCTGCCGTGGTCGAGCCGCTGGGCGGCATCATCGAGGGCTGGGGCGTGAAGCAGGAGGTGCGTAACCGCCATCGTCTGAACTGATCTCTGGTTTCAGGTATTGAGCAACGGCTGACCTTCGGGTTGGCCGTTGTCGTTTCTGGCCGCCGAATAGCCCGTGGCAAAACCCTGAAACAAGAATCCCGGGCAAAAAAAAGCCACCGGAGAGGGTGGCTAAAGGGAAGACCGATAAGGAGAGGAAACCGGTCAGGGTTACGGCCTGCGGGGACTGCGCGGGCAGTCCGGATCAGTGGAGCTGAAGTCTTCACCGGGGAAGTTTTCAGCGGATGCGCCGATTATCCGCAGCTCGGTGCGAGCGGTGAAATCAACTCTGACTATGCTGGTGATAGGCGATGCAATGCGTCGCAATGAAGCGGGGGCAATCCGGTTGGGGCCATTGCCGCACAGGAATGGTGCGGTGCTTGCGGCGTGATTATCCAACCGATTGAAATCAAAGCGTTTATGCCGATGGCACGGGCCTTGCGAAGGCCTGTAGGTCCGGGTGACAAGGAGTACGGCATGATCCGCACCTATTTTGATGAAATGTACGATGCCGGCGGCCAGGTCCGCCCGCATTACCGGGAGTTCGCCCGCTGGCTGGCCGACACGCCTGACGAGTTGCTGGCACAACGGCGACGCGAGGCTGACCTGCTGTTCCACCGGGCCGGGATCACCTTCACGCTCTATGGCGACGAGCAGGGCACCGAGCGCCTGATTCCGTTCGACACCATCCCGCGCAGCATTCCCGCCAGCGAGTGGCGGATCGTCGAGCGTGGCTGCATCCAGCGGGTCAAGGCGTTGAACATGTTCCTCGCCGACCTTTATCACGAACAGCGCATCATCAAGGCCGGGATCATCCCCGCCGAACAGGTGCTGGCCAACGAGCAGTACCAGTTGGCGATGCAGGGCCTGGATCTGCATCGCGACATCTATTCGCACATCTCCGGCGTCGACCTTGTGCGCGACGGCGATGGCACTTACTACGTGCTCGAAGACAACCTGCGTACTCCGAGCGGCGTCAGCTACATGCTCGAAGATCGCAAAATGATGATGCGTCTGTTCCCGGAGCTGTTCGCCGCCCAGCGCATCGCGCCCATCGACCACTACCCGAATCTGTTGCTCGACACCCTGAAGAGCTCCAGCCCGATTGACGACCCGAGCGTGGTGGTGCTGACGCCGGGGCGCTTCAACAGTGCGTTCTTCGAACACGCTTTCCTGGCGCGAGAAATGGGCGTTGAACTGGTGGAGGGCGCCGACCTGTTCGTGCGTGACGACAAGGTGTACATGCGCACCACCGACGGGCCGAAAGCGGTGGACGTGATCTACCGCCGTCTCGACGACGCGTTCCTCGATCCGCTGGCATTCAACCCCGACTCGATGCTCGGTGTGCCGGGGCTGCTCTCGTCCTATCGCTCGGGCAACGTGGTGCTGGCCAATGCCATCGGCACCGGCGTGGCGGATGACAAATCGGTGTACCCGTTTGTCACCGAGATGATCCGTTTCTACCTCGATGAAGAACCGATCCTGAAGAACGTGCCGACCTGGCAGTGCCGCAACCCCTCGGAACTTTCCCACGTACTGGCCAATCTTCCGGATCTGGTGGTCAAGGAGACCCAGGGCTCCGGCGGTTACGGAATGCTGGTGGGGCCGGCGTCAACCACGGCGCAGATCGATGCGTTCCGTGAGCGGATCAAGGCCAAGCCCCACGCGTACATTGCGCAGCCGACGCTGTCGTTGTCGACCTGTCCGACCTTTGTCGAAAACGGCATTGCGCCGCGTCATATCGACTTGCGTCCGTTTGTATTGTCTGGCCGCGAAACCCGGGTCGTGCCCGGCGGTTTGACCCGTGTCGCCCTGCGTGAAGGCTCCCTGGTGGTGAACTCCTCCCAGGGCGGCGGCACCAAGGACACCTGGGTGGTCGAGGATTGAAGGAAGCTTGCCATGTTAAGTAGAACTGCCTCGGATCTGTACTGGATGTCGCGTTACCTGGAGCGGGCGGAAAACCTCGCACGGATGCTCGATATCAGCTATTCGCTGTCGCTGATGCCGCAGGACGGTCGCGGCGACGGTTTGCACGAACTGGCGATGCCGCTGTTGATCACCGGCACCCTCGACGATTACCTGGAGCGTCACGGCGAACTGCATGCCGAACGCCTGTTGCATTTCTTCGCCCTCGATGCGGCCAACCCGGCGAGCATCTACAGTTGCCTCGGCGCGGCGCGGGCCAGTGCGCATGCGGTGCGCGGGCGCATCACCGCGGACATGTGGGAGAACATCAACGCTACCTGGCTGGAGATTCGCGGCATTGCCGAACAGGGCCTCAGCCGTTACGGCATGAGCCGTTTCTGCGAGTGGATCAAGGAGCGCTCGCACCTGTTCCGGGGCGCGTCCTACGGCACGATCATGCGCAACGATGCATTCCGTTTCATTCGTCTGGGGACGTTCATCGAGCGTGCGGATAACACGCTGCGCCTGCTCGATGCGCGCTATGAAATGGCCGGCGATCAGGCCGAGGCCGTCAGTGACGGTACGGCGCACGCCTATTACCAGTGGAGTGCACTGTTGCGAGCGCTGTCATCGTTCGAGGCCTACACCGAGATCTACCGCGACGCCCCCGGCGCCCGGCATGTCGCCGAGCTGCTGCTGTTGCGCGCCGATGTGCCGCGCTCGCTGCGCGCCTGCACCGAGGAAATCGACCAGATCCTCGCCCAGTTACCGGGTGCCAATGGCCGTCCGGCACAACGCCTCGCCGCCGAGATGGACGCGCGTCTGCGTTACACCGGCATCAACGAAATCCTCGCCGAAGGCCTGCACGCCTGGCTCACCGAATTCATCCCGCTGGTGCGCCAGCTGGGCAACGCGATTCACAGTTCATACCTGGAGGCTGCATGAGACTTTCCATTAGCCACGAGACCACCTATCACTATGAAGATCAGGTGCGGGCGAGCATCCAGTATCTGCGCCTGACCCCGCACGACAGCGAGCGTCAGCACGTGTTGAGCTGGCAGCTCGACCTGCCGCGTCCGGTGCGCGCCCAGCTCGATCCGTTCGGCAATATCCTGCATGTGCTGACCATGGATGAGCCTCACGAAGCGATCATCATCGGCGCCCGTGGCCAGGTCGATATCGACGAATTGCGCGAGGCCGAACATGAGAGCCAGTCGGCGCTACCGTTTCTGCGCTTCACCCGGCTGACCGAGGCGGACGAAGCGCTACGGGCGTTTGCCGACAAATCCTGCAAGCTGCGGCGCGATCGCACCGCGCTGATCGACCTGATGCACGGTTTGAACCAGCACATCAGCTATACGCCGGGTTCGACTGAAGTCGACACCAGCGCCGCCGAAGCCTTTGCCGGGCGCGCCGGGGTTTGTCAGGATCACACCCATGCGTTTCTCGCTTGTGCACGCAGCCTGGGGATTCCGTCGCGTTATGTGTCGGGTTATCTGTACAGCGAGGACGCCGAACATCTGGCCAGTCATGCCTGGGCCGAAGCGTGGCTGGATGACGCCTGGTACAGCTTTGATGTGACCAACCAATTGGCCCGCCCGGAGCGCCATCTGAAACTGGCGGTGGGCCTGGATTATCTGGATGCCTGCCCGGTGCGCGGCATGCGCCGGGGCGGTGGTTGTGAGCAGATGCATGCGAAGGTGTTCGTGTCGCCGACGCCGGTTATCTCCGTGCAACAACAGTAATTTGCTTCACACAAAACCCTGTAGGAGCGAGCCTGCTCGCGAAAGCGGTTTATCAGTCAGCAATGTGGTGTCTGAAACTCCGCTTTCGCGAGCAGGCTCGCTCCCACATGGGGAGTTGCATCAGGGCTTAACCTTGCGCCCAGCCATGTGTTGCAAATAGCCGATCAACAACTGCAAATCCCTCTCCGGCAACACCTCTGCCGAAAACCCCGGCATCTTCGCCTGAGGCCACTGGCGCAAACTCTGCGGATCGCGAATGTAGCGCTTGAGAAAATCCGCGCCGAAGTACTCAGTCGGGTTGTACGGAATATTCAGATCCGGCCCGAACTGCGCATCCCCCGCACCGTTCAACCGGTGGCAGGCCAGGCAGTTCTTCTGGAACAGCGCAAAACCCTGATTCACCGGGTCATCCGCTTTCAGCTTGGGATCCGGCAACAGCGCCGGGAAGCGCTCGGCCACCGGCGCCATGCGCTTGATGCTCGCCACTTGGAACGGCCATTGCTCAGGGCTGATGTTGCCGGCTTGCGGGTCAGTCCACACCAGATAGAACGGCCCGGCGCTGTGTTTACCCTCGGACAGCGGCGGCCACGGCTGCGTCGGGTCTTCGATCGCCAGCCAGGCCTGCGCGCCTTTGCTGTTGAGCAACGGCGCAGCGGCCAGTTCGGCGGCAAACCCGTCCAGCGCCACCGCTTGCAGGTGATCGGCCGGTTTGATCCCGGTGAGCAGCGCCGCCACGGGCACGGCGCGATAAGTCATGTCTTTCTTGTAGGACACATCGTTCTTGATGGTCAGAGTTTGTGCTTGCGGATGCTTGAGCAACTCTTCGGTCTGCCAGGTGCGACTGTTCGCGCCCAGCTCCAGCGTGAGCTGCGCCGCAGACAAGGGCATGCTCAGCAGCAAGGCCCAGAACACAATGAGCGTTTTCAAATGATCGCCGTCCCTGTCGTGGAAGTGCGCAAAGGTTCGCACAGCCACGCTGGCCCGGGTAGCGGGCCAGTCACATTTTGTCTGGCGATAGCGGACGCCTGCCGCTTGAGTCAGCCAATCACCTTGGTCAGATTGGGCAAAATCAACAGCAGCGTGGTGGCGAAAAGAATGAGTCCTGCTTGACGAACTTTCGGTTGTTTGAACATGGCTTGACCGCCTTTATTGTTATTTCCTGATGTCTGCCTGCATATCCATGACGGCAAACGCTGCACTTCCTGTTGAAGAACGTCGGCCCCGGCAAAACCCGACGACCCTGACGTACATTTACTACCTTAGAGCCCGCGTCACGCTTGGCTTAGATCCATTTCATATGTATTTGCTGCCGTTTGCGATAAAAACGGCATGAGGCTTATTGCCAGCTTCTTCGCCGCCCGCTTGCTAGACAACTCGCTGACCTGAACCGGTTCACCTGAGGGTGAATGACCGTCCGTCTGAGCGTGCGCGTCAACGTCATTGAGCGCTGTGGTCATTGAATCAATGCGCGCTCGGGACAACAGTGACACTACGAAATTCACTCACCGCACAGGTTCGAGGACGTCATGACCCAAGCTTTGATTTTCGATGCGTTACGCACGCCCCGCGGCAAAGGCAAGGCCGATGGCGCGCTGCACAGCGTCAAACCGGTGAATCTGGTCGCGGGGTTGTTGACCGCACTGCAAAGCCGTACCGCGCTGGACACCAGTCAGGTCGATGACGTGGTGCTCGGCTGCGTCACACCGATTGGCGATCAGGGCTCGGACATTGCCAAGACTGCGGTGCAGGTGGCGGATTGGGACGTTAGCGTGGCCGGTGTGCAGATCAACCGCTTCTGCGCCTCGGGTCTGGAAGCGGTCAACCTCGGTGCGATGAAGGTGCGCTCGGGCTTCGAGGATCTGGTGGTGGTCGGTGGCGTCGAGTCGATGTCGCGGGTGCCGATGGGCAGCGACGGCGGCGCCTGGGCACTGGATCCGCAAACCAATCTGCACAGCCACTTCACCCCGCAGGGCGTTGGTGCGGACCTGATCGCCACCCTTGAAGGCTTCAGTCGGGAGGATGTCGATGTCTACGCGTTGCACTCGCAGCAAAAAGCCGCACGGGCGCGGGCCGACGGCTCGTTCAACAAGTCGCTGGTGCCGGTGCAGGATCAGAACGGCATCATCCTGCTCGATCACGACGAATTCATTCGCGCCGAGTCGACGATGGAAGGCCTCGGCAAACTCAAGCCAAGTTTCGAAATGATCGGCCAGATGGGGTTTGATGCCACCGCGCTGCGGGTCTACAGCCACGTCGAGCGGATCAACCACGTGCATACGCCGGGCAACAGCTCCGGGATCGTTGACGGTGCGGCGCTGATGTTGATCGGCTCCGAAGCCAAGGGTCGTGCGCTCGGCCTGCAACCACGGGCCCGGATCGTCGCCACGGCGGTCACCAGCACTGACCCGACCATCATGCTCACCGGCCCGGCACCGGCCACCCGCAAGGCCCTGGCCAAGGCGGGGCTGCGCGTGGAAGACATCGACCTGTTCGAGGTCAACGAGGCCTTTGCCTCGGTGGTGCTCAAGTTCATCAAGGACATGGCGGTGGACCCGGACAAGGTCAACGTCAACGGCGGCTCGATCGCCATGGGCCACCCGCTGGGCGCGACCGGTTGCGCGATCCTCGGCACCTTGCTCGATGAACTGGAAACCCGGCGCCTGCGCTACGGCCTGGCGACGCTGTGTGTCGGCGGCGGCATGGGCATTGCCACCATCATCGAACGCCTCTGAGCCCCGAATTCAAGGAACCTTGTTATGAGCGAAGCCATTCGTTACGAAAAAGGCCAGGACGCCATCGTCGTGCTGACCATCGACATGCCGCGCCAGAGCGCCAACACCATGAACGCCGTGTACCGCCAGGCCATGGGCGCCTGCGTTGCGCGGCTGGTGGCGGAAAAAGACAGCATCGCCGGAGTGATCATCACCTCGGCGAAGAAAACCTTCTTTGCCGGCGGCGACCTCAATGAGCTGATCAAGGTCGGCAAACCCGAAGCCAAAGCCTTTTATGACATGGTGCTGAGCCTCAAAGCGCAATTGCGCACCCTGGAAACCCTCGGCAAACCGGTGGTCGCGGCGATCAACGGCGCCGCGCTCGGCGGTGGCTGGGAAATCTGTCTGGCCTGCCATCACCGGGTGGCGCTGGACGATGCGGCGGTGCAACTCGGTCTGCCGGAAGTGACGCTGGGCCTGCTGCCGGGCGGCGGCGGGGTGGTGCGCATGGTGCGTATGCTCGGCATCGAAAAAGCCTTGCCGTACTTGCTCGAAGGCAAAAAGGTACGCCCGCAACAGGCATTGCAGGCCGGTCTGATCGATGAACTGGCGGCGGATCGCGACGAGTTGCTGGCCAAGGCGCGCGCCTGGATTGTCGCCAACCCGGGCGCGGTACAGCGTTGGGACGTGAAGGGCTATCAGATCCCCGGCGGCACACCGTCGAATCCGAAAGTCGCGCAGATGCTGGCGATAGCGCCGTCGATCCTGCGCAGCAAGACTCAGGGCACGCTGCCGGCGCCAGAGAAGATTCTGTGTGCGGCGGTGGAGGGCGCGCAGGTCGATTTCGATACCGCGCACCTGATCGAAACCCGCTATTTCACCGAACTGACCACCGGGCAGATCTCGAAAAACCTGATCGGCACCTTCTGGTTCCAGCTCAACGAGATCAACGCCGGCAGTTCGCGGCCGCAGGGTTTTGCGCCATATGTCACGCGCAAGGTCGGTGTGCTCGGTGCGGGCATGATGGGCGCCGGGATAGCCTTTGTCAGTGCCTCGGCCGGCATCGACGTGGTGCTCAAGGACATCAACCTGGCGGTGGCCGAGAAGGGCAAGGCCCATTCGGCGGCGCTGCTGGACAAGAAAGTCGCCCGTGGCCAGATGACGGCCGAAAAGCGCGAAGCGGTGCTGGCGCGGATCCACGCCACTGAAGATGATGCGGATCTGGCGGGTTGTGATCTGATCATCGAGGCGGTGTTCGAGGATCGCGAACTCAAGGCGACGGTCTCGTCGGCAGCGCAAAAAATAGTGGGTTCTGATGCAGTGATTGCCTCCAACACTTCAACCTTGCCGATCACTGGACTGGCGACCGCAGTACCCGATCAGAGCAAATTCATCGGTCTGCATTTCTTCAGTCCGGTGGACAAAATGCCGCTGGTGGAAATCATCAAAGGCGCGCAGACCAGCGCTGAAACCCTGGCGCGGGGTTTCGACTTCGTCCTGCAAATCAAGAAAACCCCGATCGTGGTCAATGACAGTCGCGGCTTCTTTACCTCGCGGGTGTTTGGCACCTTCACCAATGAAGGCATCGCCATGCTCGGCGAGGGCGTGAGCGCGCCGATGATCGAGACCGAAGCGCGCAAGGCCGGGATGCCGGTCGGGCCGCTGGCGATCTCCGACGAAGTTTCCCTCAGCCTGATGAGCCATATCCGTCAGCAAACGGCCAAAGACCTGCAAGCGGAAGGGAAACCGCTGATAGAACACCCGGCCTTCGCCGTGATTGACTTGCTGCTCAACGAATACAAGCGCCCGGGCAAAGCCGCTGGCGGTGGTTTCTACGATTACCCGGCGGGTGGTCAGAAACATCTGTGGCCGGAGTTGAAGACGCGCTTCGAGCAGGCCGACGGGCAGATTTCGCCGAAGGATGTGCGTGATCGTCTGCTGTTCGTGCAGGCCCTGGAAACCGTACGCTGCGTGGAGGAGGGCGTGCTGACTTCGACGGCGGATGCCAACGTCGGCTCGATCTTCGGCATCGGCTTTGCGCCGTGGACCGGCGGCGCCTTGCAATTCATCAATCAGTACGGGGTGCAAGACTTCGTCGCACGCGCGCAGTATCTGGCCGAGCAGTACGGCGAGCGCTTTGCGCCACCGGCGCTGCTGCTGGAAAAAGCCGCGAAAGGCGAGCTGTTTTAAGTGAGCGGCTGAACGCTGCGGGGCTTGCCTTGCCGGGGTGTTTCAAGGCAGGCTCTGGGGTGTTCATTATTCCCATCACGTGTCAGGTATTTTTTATGTCGCTACGCATCTGCATTCTGGAAACCGACATCCTGCGTCCGGAACTGGTCGATCAATATCAGGGTTACGGGCAGATGTTTCAGCGCCTGTTCTCGCAGCAACCGATTGCCGCCGAGTTCACCGTGTACAACGTGATGCAGGGCGAATACCCCAGCGACGACCTGACCTTCGATGCGTACCTGATCACCGGCAGCAAGGCCGATTCGTTCGGCACCGACCCGTGGATCCAGACCCTCAAGCAATACCTGCTGACCCGCTACGAGCGTGGCGACAAGCTGCTCGGCGTGTGCTTCGGCCATCAATTGCTGGCGCTGCTGCTAGGTGGCAAGAGTGAGCGCGCCAGCCAAGGCTGGGGCGTCGGCACCCACAACTACAAACTGGCGGCCAAGGCGCCGTGGATGAGCCCGGTGCGAGAAGAGCTGACGCTGCTGATCAGCCACCAGGATCAGGTCACTGCGCTGCCGGAAAACGCCACGGTCATCGCTTCCAGCGATTTCTGCCCGTTTGCCGCGTACCACATCAACGATCAGGTGCTGTGCTTCCAGGGCCACCCGGAATTCATTCACGACTATTCGCGGGCGCTGCTGGATCTGCGCCAGGAAGCGCTGGGTTCGCAGATCTACTCGAAAGGCGTGGCCAGTCTGGAGCAGGAGCACCATGGCACCACGGTGGCGGAATGGATGATGCGTTTTGTGGCGCACAAGCCAGAAGCTGCAGCGATTTAAGACCTGACATTTACCTATGTGGTGAGGGAGCTTGCTCCCGCTCGGGTGCGCAGCAGCCGTAATTTACGGCAACTTGATGTCTGTATGGGGGCGCTTCGCACCCCAGCGGGAGCAAGCTCCCTCGCCACAGGACTACAACCACCCCGACCTCTTGAAACTCGCCCACAAACTCACACACCCCACCGTAATAAACCCCAACACAGCGAAATAGCCGTAGTGCCAGCTCAGCTCCGGCATGTTCTGGAAGTTCATCCCGTAAATCCCCGCCACCGCCGTCGGGAATGCCAGAATCGCCGCCCACGCGGCAAACTTGCGTTGCACCACACTCTGCCGTGACGCCTCGAGCAGCACGCCGATCTCGATGGTCTGGCTGGCGATATCCGCCAGCGTGGTCAGGTCTTCCATCTGTCGCGTGACGTGAATCTGCACATCGCGGAAGTACGGGCGCATGTTCTTGTCGATGAACGGGAAGCTCAGCTTCTGCAGCTCCTCGCCAATCTCAACCATCGGCGCTGCATAGCGGCGCAGGCGCAATACATCGCGGCGCAGACCGTGGAGTTTCTGAATGTCATGCTCGTTCAACGCACTGCACAGCACGTTGCGCTCCAGTTCATCGATCTCGGCATGAATCGCTTCGCCCACCGGCTGGTAGTTTTCGATGACGAAATCCAGCAGCGCATACAGGACGAAATCTTCGCCGTGCTCCAGCAGCAGCGGCCGCGCCTCACAGCGTTGGCGGACATGCGCGTAGGACGCCGAGTGACCGTTGCGGGCGGTGATGATGTAGCCCTTGCCGGCGAAGATGTGCGTTTCGATGAACTGCAAGATCCCATGTACGCGGATCGGCGAGTAGGTGACGATAAACAAGGCGTCACCAAAGGTTTCCAGCTTCGGCCGGCTGTGTTTTTCCAGGGCGTCTTCAATGGCCAGTTCGTGCAGGTTGAACTGGCGCTGCAGATTGGCCAGCTCCTGAGCGTCCGGCTCTTCCAGGCCGATCCAGACAAAATGTCCGGTTTTTGCGGCCCAGGCGGCGCCTTCGTCAAGCGTGATATTGGTGACTTTCTTACCGGCGCTGTAAACCGCAGCAGCAACAACTCGACCCATGGTGGTGGTTCACTTCTTCTTGGCAGATGGCAGGGAATACAAGGCTTCAGCTTAGCTGTGTCGCTGCTTGAGAGTCAGTGAAATCTGCACAGTTCACCCGGCAAAAGAAAACCCGCACGAGGCGGGTTGGTTTTTCACGCAGCTTGCAGCTGCTGATCCATCGCGGCGATGCATTCGCGCATCTGCTCGCGGCACTGGGACATGAGCATGGGCATGTCATCCATGGTCAGCCCGGCTGTAGGAATCGCCGGCAGCGAGCGTATGAGAATTTTCCCGCTGCGCCAGCGGTTCAGGCGCATGTGCTTGATGTAGCTGCTGACGCACACCGGCACGATCGGCACACCGGCGGCGATCGCCATCTGGAACGCGCCTTTCTTGAACGGCAGCAGTTCTTCACCGAGGTTGCGCGTGCCCTCCGGGAATACCCAGATCGACGTGTCTTCGTGTTGCAGGGTGTGGGTGGTGGTGAGCATCGACTTGCGCGCCTTGTGCGCGTTGCCACGATCAATCAACACGTTGCCCGCGAGCCAGAACAGTTGCCCGAACAGCGGCACCCATTTCAGGCTTTTCTTGCCGATGCACACGGTCCGCCGGGGCACCACGTTGCCGAACACGAACAGGTCGTAGTTGGACTGATGGTTGGCGACAATCACGCAACTGTCTAGCTTGTTCATCAACGGGCCGACGTCGGCTTTTACCCGCAAGCGCAGAATGCACATGGCCGGAAGCGCGTAGAGGCGGGCGCACAGTCGGCTGTTGTCCGGATTGAACGGCCGGCACAGCCCGAGGATCACCCCCAACATGCCGGCCAGAATAAAGTGCAGGCCCATCAATAACATACGAAACACAAACAGCATTTTCAGGCCCCACCGGGACAAAAGGTGGCGCAGTGTACGGATGTGCACTGTTTTCGGCAATTGCTGCTATAGAGTCCGGAGATAGGCGATGTTTAAGCGCATGTTTCCAAGTTGATCGTCAGACGCGTCCTAGAGCTGTCGGCGGATGATCAACCGAACGCGCAAGAAAAAGCCCGACACGACGGTCGGGCTTTTCTTCGGCTCGGGGAGCGTGGGCTCAGCCCAGGTGCTCCTGATCCTGGATGATCGCGTTGTCGAGGGCTTCGAGCAGCGCCTTGCGCACTTTGAGCTTGGTGTTCTTGTGCGCATTCATGTTGATCTTCTTCAACTGACGCGCCGCGGCCAGGGCTGCGCCTTGCAGCTCTTCGGCAGCCACCACCTTGTCGAGGAAACCGGCATCCACCGCGCTTTTCGGATCAAACATCTCGCCGTTGATCACCGAACGGTGGAACGCCGAACGACGCAGACGATCACGCGCCAGCTCGATGCCGGCGTGGTGCATGGTCATGCCGATTTGCACTTCGTTCAGACCGATGCTGAACGGGCCGTCGACACCGATGCGGTAGTCGGCGGACAGCAGCAGAAATGCACCTTTGGCCACGGCGTGGCCTGGGCAGGCAACGATCACCGGAAACGGGTGGGACAGCAGGCGACGGGCGAGAGTCGAACCCGCAGTCACCAGCGCCACGGCTTCTTTCGGGCCGGCGGTCATCACCTTCAAGTCATAGCCGCCCGACAGAATCCCCGGCTGACCGGTAATGATCACGATGGCACGATCAGTCTTCGCCTGATCCAGCGCCGCGTTGAACGCCGCAATCACGTCCGGGGAAATGGCATTGACCTTGCCGTTGTTCAAGGTCAGGGTCGCGATACCGTCTTCGAGGTGGTAGGCAATCAACTCACTCATGACGCTATTCCTTGTAAGAAAGATGGGCAGACGTTACCCACCACCGTAGGCCAGGTAAAGCGCTGTGACTGACTCGCCGGTCACCGTTTCCGGCCGCGCCCGGCGTAGCACGCCGTTCTGCTTCTATATAGAAGGGCGGCCGTCACCAGAGATTGGCCGGTTTGCCATCGCCCAGGGTGGGGCGAAACGCCTTTTTGTCTTAACCGCATGAAAATTCTGAAAAAAAGTTTGCCATCAGAAAAGCTTTCGACTACATTAGCGCGCCTCGACAGACAGAACATGTTTGAAGAGATACGGTGAAGTGTCCGAGTGGCTTAAGGAGCACGCCTGGAAAGTGTGTATACAGGAAACTGTATCGAGAGTTCGAATCTCTCCTTCACCGCCACATTCTACAAACGCAAACCCCTGATTTTCCTAGAGAAAGTCGGGGGTTTGTGGTTTTTGGCGTTGGAAAAATGGTGATATGGGACCAGATCTGGGACCAGTAGGCGCTATTGATGCTTTCGAAATCCTAAAACTGGGGGGCCGCAGCAACGTGGTTACAGTCACGAAGGTCGCTGGTGAAGATAGCGAAGCCTTGTCTAGGAGATTTAATAATCCCATCAAGTGGATCAGATTGAATCGCCTATGTGGCAATATGCCTTTCCCTAATCGCACTGGAAAAGGAATAGCCATGTTTAGTGTTTTAGATCTTCGAGGCATAGCCTCAGCTGGCGGTGGTCTGACTCTTAATGCCGCTGGGTTTTCCTCGCTTGATTTACGCAGCCTTGCGGCGGCAGGCAAGAATACTGGAGCTCAACTGGTACTGAAAAATGTTGCAGCTTTTTCCTCCTTGGATCTCCGAGGAATTGCCGCTGCGTCTCCTGGTAATGTGCATTTCGAACTGGCATGAGAGGTTTTTCAAATGGATTTAACAAATGCTGGTCGGTTCGATGCGGTAGTCAATAGCGTATTTTCCGCTTTGGCCGATGCTTTCCCACAGGCAATAGATCTAGATCCCGAGACGCTCGGAATAGCCGAGGGGCCGGCGTATTTATCTGATGTAAGTGGTCGAGAAAAAGCTTCTGAGCACTTTGCCACGCACTTCTTTGCGGCTTCATGCATGCGTTTTTTGCTGGCGGAAGGCTACATCTCTGGAACTGTTCATCATACTTGGGCTGCGACTGTGGTCTTAACAGCCAAGGGGCTTGAGCAGATCGGTGGTCTACCTATGTCTCTCCGTAGCGCTTAAGAGCTTCACTGCAGCCACGATGACTTTTCAGTCAGCGCATGGCGCACGTGATGACTCGATTAAAACCCCAGTAATCGTTAAGGTTCTGGGGTTTTTCGCAATTGAATGTTCCAAATGCGTGAATCTCGAATCCGTTATGGCTTGAGCCATTTGGAGCATCCCTACGACATCTGGGCCATCTTCGTTGATCCACGTTCCATAGTGCTGCCGGATCATGTTGCCGTTGGTGTGGCCCATCTGTTCGGCAATCCAATCAATTGACGCAACACCCGTAGTCAGCAACTGACTGGCATAGGTATGCCGGCACTGGCCAGGCCCCCGATAACGAACCCTGGCCGTATTCAGGTGAGCTTTGAAAAAACGATCCCGCACTACAAAGTCACTGACATGCGGCAACCCGCTTTTGGTGTTCAGGAACACAAAGTGCAGCTTGTGATGCCGAACGGTTTTGTTGTCCCGCTCTACGATACCGACTGTCTGCGCTTTCTTGGTTGGGTTCATCGCATTAATCTTGCGAAGCGCATCCCAGGCAGGTTCCAGTAGCCGAACCTTCCGAGTTGAACGCCGCGTTTTCGTAACCCGATACAGGCCTGATGCTTGCGGGTGGATCGGGCGTTGCCGCAGATGTCGCAGCAACTGGGGAGGTCAAGCCGATGGCTCGCCATGGGCGGGCGTGTGCGTGCCACAGAATTGGCTGAGGGTTGCATCAGGCGTCCCCCAGCAAAGCGCGGGTCAGGGCGTTGCGCTCGCCCTGGCAAGTCAGCTTGTTCAACGGCGACCCATGGGAGCCAGCCGGTGGTGAGGGTTCCGGTTTTGACCTGCACACGCGGGGGCTTCATCTGGACGGCAGCGATGGTGCCGAGGCGGATGAGGTTCTCGATCAGGCGGGCGAGGTTGGCTAAGTCGTTCATGACGTCGATGTTGGCGCCATGAACGGGGCGATGCAGCAATCATCGTATGTAAAGCAACAGCTTACAAATATGCCGGTCTTATAATGCTAAGTTTTTACAAGAAAGTTATCAAATATGAAATTGCAGCACCTAAGCCGAAAGAAACTATGTAAAGCGGCTTGTTCAAAAGTTTTGCGATTTGCTTAAGTCTTGCATGTGTGTTGTCAAATTCTCGGCGGTAGTAACGATTTAAGTGGCGAAGCTTTCTTACTCTATCTTTCAGTAGCGCTCGCTGTTTTAGCGCTTCATCGAGACTGTGCAGTCGTGAGTCGCACGTTATGTTTGGCCAGTGGGCGTGTGGTGTTAGATCGGAAACGGTTAATTTCGGGTCGGAAATTCCTGCGCTTTGATTTTGATCGTGCCAGTCGAACTTTATTCCTGAATTACTGTAAAAGTCGTTTCGCCTTTTTTTATTTGGGTGATAAGCATCCGACGAAAGCAAGGTGATAGGAGCAATTTTTGTTGAAGGGTCTAACTGCTTTGCCCAAAAAACAATTTTATAAAACAGGTAGCTTCCTATATGAAGCCCCCTCATTGACTCATGAATTGTAACTAAGCCATTTGTGAGTCGCACCCTTGAACTGCTAGCATCACCGCCCATTTCGCAAATGAGGGTCCCAGATTCGCAACCCCATTCGCCAGAAAGATATGTAGCGCGTACTTTGATTGATGCGTCTATAATTTTTTGATGATGACCTGTTCTCACGATTTGATGAGATTGGGTTTCAATAAGTATGTAATGGGTGGCTTCAATTGGAGTGCGGGTGTCCTTGACTTGTATTATTTCTATATCGCTGTTTTTTCTTTCAGTTAGAAAAGTTAGCTGTATTGGTTGCTGATCCATTGCTCAAGCCTACTTGAAATTTTGCTTTTCAAATCTATGGTGTTAAGTGCGTGAGCAGCTGATCTCGAATGATATCCAGATCCGCTTCGGTTAACCCGAGCAGCTCCCGTTGCTCATAGCCTACGCTAGGCGCACCCTTCTCAGCACGATCTTTCAGGCCGTACTGGTGAACTCTGGCAATTCGTGCAATACGGCCAGTAAATCCTACGCTGATTGCATTGCGGTCACCCTGGACCCTCAGAAATGACGCCGTGCGCAGTTTCCGAAACATCTTCACCTTCCTTTTCACGCGGCCGAGTTTTCCCCGCAGGTTGCGCTGCTTTCGCGGCGCATACTTGCTACCGTTCGGATTCTGCTGGGCAATGATTCGTTGCTGCTGACTGCGCCGCAATGCCTGGCCCACGAGGCGTACACCTTCTGGACGGGCGAACGCTTCAACAAAGGCAAGCCCGCCGCGCAGCATACGAAGGTTGACGTGTCCCACGGTGCTCTCCAGCAGGGCCGGTTCTGTGAAGATCGGTTGTGGCGCCAGATTGTCACGATCTTGGACGCGGAGCGGGGCGGTTGTGACCTGTTCGACATTGAGGAACTGCGCCGCGAATACAGCCCGGAGGCGTTCGCCAACCTGCTGATGTGCGAATTCGTCGACGACGGCGCGAGCATCTTTCCGCTGACCCTGTTGCAGTCGTGCATGGTGGACAGCTGGGTCGAGTGGGCCGAGGACTACAAACCCTTTGCCATGCGTCCGTTTGGCGATCAACAAGTCTGGATTGGCTACGACCCGGCTGAGACGGGCGACTGTTCTGGCATGGTCGTGGTCGCGCCGCCGCTGGTACCGGGTGGCAAGTTCCGCATCCTCGAACGCCACCAGTTCCGTGGCATGGACTTCGCCGCGCAGGCCGCGTTCATCAAGAGCGTCTGCGACCGCTACTGGGTGACTTACATCGGCATCGATGTAACCGGTTTGGGCAGCGGCGTGGCCCAGCAGGTGCGCCAGTTCTTCCCGGCGGTCACCACCTTCAGCTACTCGCCCGAAGTCAAAACCCGCCTGGTACTCAAGGCCTACGACGTAATCCACAAGGGCCGGCTCGAATTCGATGCTGGCTGGACCGACATGGCCCAGTCGCTGATGGCGATCCGCAAAACCGTCACCGCCGGCGGGCGCCAGTACACCTACACCGCAGGCCGCAACGACAACACCGGCCACGCCGACCTGGCCTGGGCGCTCTTTCACGCATTGCACCACGAACCGCTTGAGGGGCAGACCACTGCCAACACCGGGCGCATGGAGATTTACTGATGACCGAACAACTCGCCAGCCAGACGTTGCCCGCGACGACACCCGCCACTGGCGCGGGAACTCAGGTGTTTTCCTTCGGCGAGCCGACGCCAGTTCTGGGCGGTCGCGAGGTTTTCGATTACCTGGAGTGTTGGTTCAACGGGCGGTGGTATGAGCCGCCGCTGTCGCTAGACGGACTGGCCCGGTCGGTGGGGGCGAGCGTGCATCTGCATTCCGGGCTGATGTTCAAGCGCAATCTGTTGAGCAAGACGTTTATCCCGCATCCGCTGTTGTCGCGGGCTGCGTTTGAGCAGTTTGCTTTGGACTTTTTGTGTTTGGGCAATGGGTACCTTGAGGGACGGCGGTCGCGGTTGGGCGGGGTTCGTAAGTTGGAAACGCCGTTGGCGAAGTACATGCGTGCGGGGCCGGAGGGGAAGTTTTACCAGGTGCGGGGGTGGAAGGATGAGCATGCGTTTGAGCCGGACAGCATTTTTCATCTGCGTGAGGCGGATCTGCATCAGGAGATTTATGGGTTGCCGGAGTGGATCAGTGCTTTGCAGTCAGCACTTTTGAACGAGTCGGCGACGTTGTTTCGGCGCAAGTATTACGAGAACGGGAGTCATGCGGGGTTCATCTTGTACATGACGGACGCGGCGCAGACTGAGGCTGATATTGATGCGTTGCGTAAGGCGTTGAAGGAATCGAAAGGGCCAAGTAATTTCCGGAATTTGTTCGTCTACTCGCCGACTGGGAAGAAGGACGGGATTCAGCTGATCCCGGTGAGTGAGGTGGCGGCGAAGGATGAATTCGATTCGATCAAGAATCAGACGCGGGATGATGTGTTGGCGAGCTTGCGGATTCCGCCACAGTTGATGGGGCTTGTGCCTCAGAATGCGGGTGGTTTTGGGTCGATTAAGGAAGCGGCGCAAATCTATGCGGCGAATGAGCTGGAGCCGATCCAGACTCGGATGTTGCAGTTGAATGATTGGATGAGCCAAGAAGTAATAAGGTTTAAAGTGTACGAAATTGGTGTTCGTGATTAGTTTGCTAAATTTATAACAAGTGTCTTTAGAGCGTTTGTGAATTATGGAGCCCTTTCATCAGGGGGGGCTCCAATAATTCGTGGTCTGTTCAAGTGTTGCATTGTTATCAGTGTCGAAGTGTTACCTGTAGAGCTGCTCTTAGATTTGCATGTTTTTTTACGGGTATCGCTAGGCTTATTGACTTTCGAAGGTTGGGTAGCGCTGCGCCGCTCAGGTGTTCTGCAAAGAAGCAGGTTAGTAATAAATTAATTGCCGCGATCGTGGATTTTTCGCGACAGCTCCACGCTCCAAGTTCCGAGGCGGAACTTAGGTTTAATCCTGTTACAGTTCCGTCCCTTGACATTCGGAATACTTTCGCTGATCCGTGAACAGCTTTGGACAAAGTAGCGTATTCTTTTTTTAATATTTCGATGCCGGTTAATGCTTCATCAATTTTTTTCAGCTTGGGGTGGCGTGATAGATACATAATGGTTTCGCTAAAACCTAATTTATGTTCGCCTATCAGCCATTGTTGCAATTCGACGGGGTGTTCACAGTAGTAAAGTCCAAATAAAGTATTCTCAATGAGGCTACGCAGGGACATTAGCGCTACGCGCCAAGCACCTTGGCGCGCGAGTGCATGTGACATTAACGCATCGTTGTGCGCTTCTTGAAAGAACTCGGCCGTATCTACATCAAAGATGTTACTGAATAGCTCGGATCTCCATGCGTTGAGAGACACTAATCGTGAGTAGCTTTCTGCATACACTTCTTTGTGTGGTTCGAGGTTTGTTAAAGCATCGTCAACGCTAGTTCTCGTAGCGATATAACTCCGCTCGAAATTGGCTTTTACTTCGAGTTTGAATTGTTCCATTATTTAAGCAATAAATTCAGTGCGTTGGCGAGCTCGGTTGATTCTGTAGGGTTCTTTTTGGATCCCGTTCTCAATAAGCTTTCACGCGCGATAGGGTTTGTTGCGAGATAATTGAGTATTTTTCCGACAATATCTCTTGTTGCATCTCTTGGACGTATTTCGATGTCGATATTGAAATCTTGAATTAACGAAAGCCATTGGGCTTTACTTACGTCGTTTAGTCTCACCAGCGTGTACAGCGCTGTGGGGATGTCGCTATCTTTTAGAGGTGTAGGCTTGTTCATTGGGGTAACGCTTTTACTAAGCAGCGACCAGTCCTCTACGTCAACATCAGGGCCTGATTTTAGAATTTTCGAGAGCGCTAAAAGTGCCTTGGAAAGTTCGTGAGCTTTCATTAAATAACTCCCGATGTTTTCAGCAGTGTATTGCAAACAGTTGTGAATTCGTGAATCGATGTGTCGTCTTTGGAGTCAAAAACAGAAATTTGCTGTTGCGCGCATATGCTAACAGCTACACGTTCTGAGATTTTTGTTTTTAAAACTGACTTCCCGAACTGCTTACGAAGTGTTGCCTCGGTTTCCGCCCGATGTAGAGCAGGGCGGCCAACTCTAGAAATTACAATTCCAATGTTCTCTAATGTGTGCTCAAGGTCAGTACAAAATTCTTGAACTCGCTTCAGTAGTAGCCCTACTCCGATAGCGGAAAGGAAGTCTAGAGAAACAGGTACAACATAGTGCGTACTGATCGCCAAGGCATTTTGCGTAGGAATGGTGAGGTTCGGTGGGCAGTCACAAATTATGACTTCATATTCGTTAATTACATCCTTGAGAGCTCTTCGCAGTCTGGTCTCTCTTGATGTTGCGCCTGCGAGGTCGAGATCTACGGTGAAAAGATCGATATGTGATGGAATTAGATCTACATTATCGAAAACATTATGAATTATCGTTTCATGCGCGTCGCGAACAGCTCCGTCCGCTGTTGTATGTTTCCTGGCGCCCAATAAGTCTGCTACCGATCCGTGGTCACGTACATGATTTTGCCAAGCGGCCACGCCGACTGAGGAAAAACTCGCATTCGTTTGTGGGTCTAGATCGACTAGTAACGTCTTTTTACCGAGCGAACCGCAGTAAGCAGCGAGATTGACGGCGAGTGCTGTTTTACCAACACCACCTTTCAGATTGATACATGAGATAACTGCAGCAGCCATTTCCATTCCTTGGTTGAATTGAGTTTTCTCATTACACCACACCCCGCGGCTAAATCCGAGTACGCAAACATCCCAAATCGTTGCTACCGCGCTCTCGGCTATCGCCGTGGCTGATTCGGGCGCGCGCCGTCGTCCCCCCACCTCGCCTGCGGGCTAAATGGGTTTTTTTTTCGGCACTCCTGCGATCCGCTGAGCGCAGCCAAGGCTGGGCTTTGTGATGGTCAATGAATGACACAAAAAGCCTGCGAATCCCTGCAAAGGGTAGGGCACCCGATGCATTTCCCCTGGCTCGTTTGTTCGTCAGACATGAGGCACCGTCAGGAGCTGATTTTCAGGAGCGCAGTCGGAAAAAAGTAATGTGGTAACCAGGATATCGGCAGACCGCTGAAAGCCCGTATTCATTGGCTTTACTGGAATACTTCAGAAAGTAATTTTGAGTAATGAAAAAGGTAATATGGACGTAAGTTGCTGATTTATAAGGGGTTAATAAATGGAGAAATTACTCCCTTAAAAGGTAACTACCTAACCTCTACATTACTTAAAAATTACCTTGTGCAGACCCCTTGCAGACCAGTTAAATCAAGGCTCTCAGGCCAATCTATTGATTGAGTTACCGAAATTACCTTTTTCCGATGCCGTTCCTGAAAAAACGGGTATCCCTCTATGGCCCTTTGGGTCTTCGACTGCCCGCAAACTCATGGGACTGCCATGGGAACGTTTGCGCGCTAACTATCGCCCTGAAACCCTTATAAACTGGGGCCAGACGCCGAGAAAATCTCAATCGGGCGGTTTCAAATCTCTCCTTCACCGCCAAATTCAATACGCAAAACCCCTGATTTCGAAAGAGATCAGGGGTTTTGTGGTTTCTGACGTCTGGATTTTAAACCGCTGCGCAAGTGCTCGGTCTGATTTCCCATAGCACATTACAATCGTCGCTTTATCCGTAGAAAAAAGGACTGTTCCCATGATCATCTCCACCACCCACGCCATCGAAGGCCGACAGATCACCGCGTACCTGGACATTGTCAGCGCGGAGTCGGTGCAGGGCGTCAACGTGATCCGTGACATGTTTGCCGGCATGCGCGATTTTTTCGGTGGGCGCTCGCAGACGCTGGAGCGTGCGTTGAAAGAGGCGCGGGTTCAGGCGACGGACGAGATCAAGGAACGGGCGCGGGCGTTGCAGGCGGATGCGGTGGTCGGGCTGGATTTCGAGATCAGCATGCCGGCGGGCAAGGGTGGCATGGTTGTGGTGTTCGCGACGGGTACGGCGGTCAAGTTGCGTTGATGCAGTCGCGGTGTTCAAGCGAGCCCATTCAGATGATGAATGGGCTTTTTGCTTTTCTGCTTTCGATCAGCCCTGTGGCTTGAGGATGACAAGCCCGTGGGCGTCATAGGTCAGGGGCGTATCGACTGCGACCATCGGCGGGGTGCCGGTGGAGGGCGTCGGATCGGCCGGCTGACTCGGGTGGTAGATAACGCCGGGAGTCAGAACCGGTTTGTCCGGGTAGGTGATGGTGATGTCGCCTGATGCGAGCTTTTCCTTGAATTTTTCACCGGCGGCTTTGCCGGCAGCGATTTGTTCGTCCGTGAGTTTTACGACCGGCATTTCCGGGAATCCGTTGATTTTCATGTTCTCTCCTTGAGATTCATTTGTATGAAAAAGGGCAACGGCCTGTGGGCGGGAATCTTTAGCGTTGTGAGATCAACGGTTGGTTCGGATGTTGAGCAGGTGTAGGCCATTCGTCGGGCATCGGTCGAACTGAACCACAAGTCCGGTAATGACCGGCTAGTCTCAAAAGCCTTGGAGGTCGATATTTTTTCAGGCAAAAGGGCTTTGCCGGTGTCGATCTATCGCAAAGGGGAGAGGCTATGACTGATCCGTATATCGAAGACGATGGAGCCGAATTTTCATTCAACAACTGTGTCCGTTGCGGCCAGACGGAGTACCAATCGGGCTTTGGCGAGGATCCGGTGCAGACCGGCAAGATCAAGTCCACGGCACCCAAGGGGCCGAAAGCCAAATTCCTTCCAAAGGTCTCGGCCCGCTCAAGAAAATAAAGTGAGACCGAACGACCCCGTCTATGAACGGGGTTTTTTATGCCTGCTGTTTATGAAAAGGAAATCTCCTACAAACTCTTGGCCCGGTTTGGTGTTTTTCACAAACTTTTCACGTCCACGGTCGTAGGGTGAAGCCATCCGTTAGAAAGCAAGTCTCCAGCCCGTCTCCCCAGCGGGCTTTTTTTTGCCTGCGATAAAACCTTTGGCGAAATCGCTGTCCAATCGGCGCCAAGTGCGCGGCGGCAGCTGATTTGTCTGGACTTCAGCGCGTCGGCAGCTTTCAATCTCGGCCCCTTTTGATCTCCCTATTTTTGAGGTTTTCGTCATGCGTCTAACATTGCCTGCTCTGGTTCTGGGGCTTCTGGTTGCTCAAGGTGCGGTCGCCGGTGAGGGTACTGCAGCACTCGGCGGCGGTCTGGGTGGCGCGCTGGGTAACGTGGTTGGCCAGAAGATGGGCGGCAGCACGGGCGCAGCGATTGGTGCCGGTGTTGCAGGCGCGGCGGGCAGTGCGATGGCTGCCGGCAAGGGCAGCCGCACCAAAGCGGCTATTGGTGGTGGTGTTGGCGCGGCCGGTGGTTCGGTGATCGGCAACAGCCTGGGCGGCCGGAATGGTGCAACCATTGGCGCCGGTCTTGGTGGCGCTGCGGGTGGTGCCGTCGGCGCTAACCTGTCCAAAGGTCACAAGCGTCACTGATAGCGAACGTTTGTCAGAAAAAGCCCGGCTCGATGTCGGGTTTTTTCATGGCTGAACGTTTTCTCGAAAAATGTCTCCAATCTGACATAGGCCCTATGGGCATACCCTCCCGATTCGGGAACTGTGAGGTTCAAATGCGCTTGTCATTGTCTGCACTGTTTTTCGGATTATTCATCGCTCAAGGTGCGATGGCCGCCGGAGATGGCAGCGCCGCCGTAGGTGGCGGTTTGGGCGGTGTACTCGGTAACGTGGTCGGTGGCCAGCTCGGCGGTAGCACTGGTGCCGCGGTTGGCGCAGGCGTCGGTGGCGCGGCGGGCAGCGCGGTTGGGGCGAATAAACACAATCGCACCGAAGCCGCCATTGGTGGTGGCCTCGGCGCTGCCGGCGGCTCGGTGGTCGGCAACAGCCTGGGCGGCTCCACCGGTTCGGCCATCGGTGCTGGTTTGGGTGGTGCGGCGGGTGGTGCAGTGGGCAACAACCTGGGTGACGACGGTGGCAGAGCTCATTCCGGTGGTGGTCACAAGCACAACAAGTACAAACACAAAAACCGCCATCACTGATTGAATATTCGAAAACAAACCCGGCCTGGCGCCGGGTTTTTCGTTTCTGGCGGTCGGACACTGGAACGATTGCCTGTAAGGCTTTTCGAACGTTATACAACCCACCAGACGTAGAGGTTTGCCATGACGCCCGAAACCGAAGGCAAGGAAGAAAAAGGCCCGAGTGGTCTGCCGTTTATCAATGATCCGGGGAACGAGGATCCGGGGTCGCTGATGGATGATGCGACGGTGCCGTTGAATGATGCGGATGAGGCAGATATGGAGTATGAGGAGGATGAGGATGAGCAGTGAGGGGGAGTAAGGTGGATTGAAAATTTGGATTTGTTTTTAAGGGCCTGAGTGAACAGGCCCTTTTCGTGGTCATGTTTAATCGGTTTCTTTTGAGTCAGCCCATACATACAGGTTACTGAAGGCTGACATTTTTTTGATTTTTTTTAAATTAAGATATTCTTCCAGTTCTTTTTTAATGATTTTTTCATCGCAATATTTCCTATGTTTAGATGGTCTTTCGCGGGCAAAATTGTATAGGCGCCAAGTATCAAACCCATTAATTTCACCATTTGGGCCATAGTCAAAATCTACGCTTCCTGTCGATAGATTGATGCGGCAGCCAACACCATGCAATTCATATTTAACGCCTCGAGTGACTCTTCCTCGTCGCTTTATTATCTTGGTGTACCAGAGCCGTCGAATGTCACGAGTGCCAAATTTGCGCTCAAATATCAGCGTGCTGGACTCTACCATGGAGATAAAGTCATTTATCAGGATGTCCAAAGCTTCATTTTGATCGCTCATCTTCTTCTCCGGTGCTCCAACCTGTCCAGGCCCACATTGTTTGCTGATTCCAATACATCTTCAATACTTCTTAGAGCTCCGTTATACGTTTTTAGATCTGTTATGAGTTTGATTGTCACATTGGTCGAAGTTTGTCGTGCAGCTGCTGCGCGATGGTGTCCGTCCAAGATATATAGGTTGCCGTCATGTTCTATTACGGTGATGGGATCGGTTGGGTCGTATCCGTTGCGCATTTTATTTTTATAATCCTCGACTGTCCTGGTTGAGGTTTTTCCCTCTATTGTATGTACACGCTTCAAAGTTTTCGGATCTATATTGTGAGCAATGGTCGGTAGTTTCGGCTCACCCTCGTCAACCTTAGCCCCGCCAATCCCACCCGGCACCTCACAACCCGGTTTCTTCGGCGGCGGGCAGTTGGAGTTCAACCCCAACGGATCCACCCACCCCGTCGGATTCGGCGTGTACTGGTATTGGTTGAGTCCTCCAGCCAACTTCACCGGGTCCGGCGTCAAATACCTCCCCAATCGCGGGTCGTAATACCGGTGCCGGTTGTAATGCAGCCCACTTTCCGCGTCGAAATACTGCCCCTGAAACCGCAGCGGCTGGTCCAGGTAGTCCTCGCCCGCGAGGGTGATCGCCGACACCTTGCCGTAGGCGTCGTATTGCGCTGACCAGACGATTTCGCCGCTGTAGTCGGTCAGTTCCTGCGGCGTGCCGAGGTGGTCGAGTTGGTAGTAGAACGGGCAGGCCTTTTTCGGACCTTTGCCGTCGAGCAGCGCCAGCGGGCGGAAGGTGCCGGGTTCGTAGACGTAGCTGCGGTGGTGGCTCGGGCTGCTTTCGGCGACGAGGTGGTCGCCTTGCCAGAAGAACTCGGTGGTCTGGCCGTCGACA
>NZ_JAOTNY010000017.1:0-84468 GCF_036346455.1 Pseudomonas sp. AM14(2022) | reverse complement strand
GGAAATCGACACCGTCTATTCCTACGTCGATTACACGCTGGGCGCCAATGTGGAGATCCTGAACCTCGTGGGAGCAGCCACCAAGGGCACCGGCAACGCATTGAACAATGCCATTTATGGCAACGCCGGCAATAACATTCTGGACGGCGGCGCGGGCACAGATACCCTCACCGGTGGTGCCGGTGCCGATACCTTTGTCTTCAGCTCACGCACGGATATGGGGCTGGGCGCCAACCGCGACGTCATCACCGACTTCAACAGCCTGCAAGGTGACAAGATCGATCTGACGAAATTCGACGCCAACCTGCTGACCGCCGGGGTCAATGCTTTCACCTTCATCGGTGGCGCCGACTTCACAGGTGCAGGCCAGTTGCGCTTTGTCGACCATATATTGTCGGGTAACGTCAGTGGCAACGCCGGTGCGGACTTCGAAATTCAGCTGGTCGGTGTCAACAGTTTCAGCGCCAACGATCTGGTGGCCTGACGCGCGCCCCCAATGACCCGGCCGGTAACACAGGCCTGGAACATAAACCCAAAACGCCCCGACTGGTTCGGGGCGTTTTTCATTGGCCGGCGGATATCGCGATCAGCTCAACACACCCAGTTCCTTGGCGCGTGCCACCGCCTGAGTACGCCGCTCAACCCCCAGCTTGCTGTTGATATGGCTGGCATGGGTTTTCACCGTATGCAGCGAAATGAACAGTTGCTCGCTGATTTCCTGATTGGAACAGCCCTGGGCAATCAAACGCAGCACCGCCAGCTCGCGACTGCTGAGTTGTTCGGCAGATCCACATTCAATGACAGGACGGGCAACCACCAGCGGAAAATGCGTCAGCAACTGCTGTCCTGCCAGTGCTGGCGAGTTTTGCAGCTGGCTGCGCAGCCAGTCCGGATGCGCTTTGATCAAGGCGTCAAATGGCTGTATCACGCCGCCCGCCGCCGCTTCCAGCGCCTGGTTCAATGCTTTGCGTGCCTCGGATTCGCGACCACTGCTCAGCAGCAAATTCACTTTCTGCGCCAGCGCCATCACACACAGCAACTGGCGCCCGGTTTGCTGACCGTTTTCCAGCAACACATTCAACCGCCCTTCGGCGAGCATCGGCTGGCCCTTGATCACGTCGAGCAACGCTTGTTGCAATTCCACATGCAGCGGCAGCTGTGGATGAAATTCCGGTGGTGCGGCTGCACGTTCGCCGGTGTAGGTCTGGCCCAGTCGCGCCAGCCAGGCTTCGGCCAGATCGGTACGGCCCTGCGCCAGCCACAGTTCGCATTTGACCAGGGTGATCATTGCCAGATAGTAGATCGGTGGCACATCCCAGATGTGCATCAGGCGCTCGGCTTCGGCGAGTTCGGCAAAGGCCTTGGCAAACTCGCCTGAGCTGCCGTCCAGACGAGCGATCACGCAGTGGCCGATCAACACGCTGATATCACGACAGGCCCGCGCTTCGGCCACACCGCTCAGCAATCGAGTCCGGGCCTGCTGGGGTTGCAAGCGCATCGACAGCAGAAAACCTTCATACAGCGTCAGCCGCGCACGCACCGCGTACAGACGTTGCGCCGACAACCCGCGCAGACGATCAAGACCCTGATGCACCTCATCCAGGGCGCGCAGAATTTCCCCGCGCGATTGCAGGACCCGCGCCCGGTCGTAATGCGCCAAGGCTTCGAACAACGGATTGCCGACCCGCTGCGCCAGCTCGAGGGATTCTCGATTCAAGCCCCGCGCACGCCACAGGTCACCGTCGGCAATCGCCAGATTGGACAAAGTCGACAGGCACATCAGGCGTTGCCCGTAACGTTTCACCGGCAGGCTTTCCAGCGCTTCGCTGCAATAGCGCTGGGTCAGCTCACGATGCCCGCGCCCGCGGGCGATGATGCCGCTGAGCGCCAGCCATTGCGCGAGCATCGACTTCTGCGCAGAGGCCGAAGGCGCCGGCAGGAAACGACTTAAATGACTGGCCAGCTCTTCAGCGGCATCCAGCTGACAGGCCAGCCCGAGCGCCCAGCTATAGAGCACGATCAAGCGTGGCGTGCTGATCAGCAGACTGTCGGGCAAGTCCATTTTCCAGCGCAGCAGCATGCCCACGTTCTGCTCGGCGAGCAGTTGTTCCTCGGACAGGTTCTGCACCAGATTCGCTGCGACATCCAGATGGCCGGCGCGCAAGGCCTGCTCCACCGCTTCGTCGAGCAGCCCTTGAGCATTGAACCAGCGACAGGCGCGCAGGTGCAGGGTCGCCGCCGGCACCAGCGTCTGGGTCACGGGACGGCTGCGCAGCAGATCGGAAAACAAATGGTGATAGCGATACCAGTGACCGTGTTCGTCCAGCGGCACCAGAAATACCTGATGCGCCAACAGAAACCGCAGGATTTCGGCGCTGTCGTGGGCTTCGCGCACCGCGTCGCACAGCTCGCTGCAAAAGCGCTCTTGAGGGGCGGTGTCGTAGAGAAACGCCTGCACCTCGGCCGGCAGGCAATCGATCACTTCTTCCAGCAGGTAATCGCGGATCAGCCCTTCCCCGCCGTTCAGCGCGGGTGGCAACGGAGCCCCGCTGCCAGCCTCGGAGACCGCAAGCAACCAGAAACGCAGTCCGGCCACCCAGCCTTCGCTGCGCTGGATCAGGTTTTCCAGCGCTTCGCCGCGCAATGAACTGCTGTGTCGATCGAGCAGCGTCAGGGCTTCATCGTGGGTCAGGCGCAAGTCCTGCTCATGCAGTTCGAGCAACTGGCGCGACAGGCGCAGACGCGCCAGATGCCAGTCCGGGCGCTGCCGACTGGTGACCATGACCAGCAAGCCATCGGGAAGATGATTGAGGAAAAACTGCAGGCAACGGTCGAGTACCGGGCCTTGGGCGAGATGGTAGTCGTCGAGCACCAGCAACAGCGGCGCCGTCGGTTGCAGTTGCAGGGCCAGCTCATCGAGCAAGCCATCGAGCCATTCTTCGAAGGCGAACGGCTGATGGCGCTGGCGCATCTTCAACAGGCCGAGTGCACGACTGCCCAGATCCGGAAAGTAGTCCTGCAGTCCCTCCAGCAATCGCTCGAGAAACCGCCCCGGATCGTTATCCCGTGGGCTCAATCCCAGCCAGAGACTTTGCCAGTGCCCCGGCAGGCTCTGACAGAACTCCACCGCCAGCGAACTCTTGCCGAACCCGGCCGGAGCGCAGACCAGTAACAGACGTCCACCGAGCCCGGTTTGCAGGCGCTCGCAGAGACGTGGCCGCAAGACGTATCCGTCTGGCAGCGGAGGACGGAAAAAACGTCCGTCCAGTGCCGCGACGGCAACGCTTGCGGGACCCGGAAGTGGGGACAGATCAGTCATGGCCGGCTCTTGTTCGAATGGCGGTTGGCGGCGTAGCAGATGTCCGCAGCCTAGCCTTAAACGTAGCGGTTATGAAGGTTGCTGCTACAAATGGCTACAAAAAGACTGTCGAGAGCCGGCAGCTCCTACAAAATCAACGCCAAAAAAACGCCCCGAACCAGTCGGGGCGTTTTTTCGAGGATGCGGCCTCGGGTCAAAGCTTAGCGGATACCGTCCTGGCCCAGGTTGCCCGGCTGGAATTCGCTCTTGGTGGCAGAGAAACCGAAGTCATACGCTGATTTTTCTTCGTTCTTCATGCCCAGCGCCAGGTAGCGACCCGATTGCAGGTCGTACAGGGCTTCCAGTGCGTACCACGGCACTTGCTTGTCGTAGTAGTCCTCGGCATGCGCCTCGGCTACACGCCACAGCTGACCGCGACCGTCGTAGTGGTCGATGACCGCTGCCTGCCAGGTGTCCTCGTCGATGTAGAAGTCACGTTTGGCATAGATATGGCGCTGACCCGGTTTCAGGGTGGCGACCACGTGCCAGACACGACGCAACTCGTAACGGGTCAGGTCCTGATTGATATGGCCGGCCTTGATGATGTCGGCGTACTTGAGGGTCGGCGAGTCGATCTTGTAGCTGTTGGAGGCAATGTACATCTCTTTCTTGCCTTCGAGCTTCCAGTCGTAGCGATCCGGTGCACCGTTGTACATGTCGAGGTTGTCGGAGGTACGCAGACCGTCCGCGGCAGTGCCCGGGCCGTCATAGGACACTTGCGGTGCCTGACGCACACGACGCTGACCAGTGGCGTAGACCCAGGCCTTGCGCGGCTCCTTCACCTGGTCGAGGGTTTCGTGCACCAGCAGTACGGTACCGGCCAGACGTGCCGGCGCAGTCACTTTCTGCTTGAAGTAGAACAGGATGTTGCCCGGGTTGGCCGGATCGTAGTCCTTCATCTTGTCGCGGAACACGAACTGATCCTGGAAGTACACCAGGCTGAACGAGCCGTTGGTTTGCGGAGTCGCCTGGGTCACCAGACGGGTCACGCTGCCACCGCGATAGCGGGTGATGTGGTTCCAGATCACTTCCAGACCGCTTTTCGGAATCGGGAACGGCACGGCGGTATCGAAGTTTTCCAGACCGTTACCGCCTGCGACCAGATTGGTGGTGGTGGCGTTTTTCTTGATCGCGGCGAACACGTCATCCGGCACGGTCGAGCCGCGATGGGACGGATAAACCGGAATCTTGAAGGTGTCCGGGTAGCGCTTGAACATCGCGTACTGGCCCGGAGCAAGCTTGTCCTTGTACTGCTCGACGTTCTGCGCGGTGATGGTGAACAGCGGCTTTTCACTGCCGAACGGATCGGACAGGAAGCCCTTGCTGTCGACCGTGCCGGCATTTTTCGCCAGCGGTTTCCAGGCCGGGATCGAACCGTCGGCGTTGCCGGCCATTTCGGCGCCCATCGGGGTCAGGCTCTTGCCCAGCTTGTCGGCTTCGGCGGCGGGAACGGCCGCCATGACGCTGGTCGCCAGCAGCGACAAACCCAGAACACCCGCGTGGAACAGACTCTTTGTTATTTTCATATGTGTGTTCGTCCTGAAAAAACTGTGCTTAGAAGTTCACGCCGACGCTCAAGGCCACGAAGTCACGATCGTCCACGGTCGTGTAGTCGCCGCCAAAGAAGTTGGTGTAGGCCAGGCTCGCCGTGTAGGTGTTCTGGTATTCGGCATCGAGACCGAGGCTGATGGCCTTGCGACCTTCCTCGAAGTTGCCGCCAGGGCCTGGCGAGTAACCTTTCACGTCGTGCGACCAGGCCACGTTCGGCTTGAGGTTCACACCGGCAAACACGTCGCTGTAATCCCAAATGGCACGAGCGCGATAGCCCCACGAAGTGGCCGTGGTGAATCCATCGTTGTTGCAGTTGCTGGAAACGTTGTCGCGCGAAGCCCCCGGCCCGGCACCGTTGATGGTGGAGGAGTTGAGGATCTGCGAGCAGGTGTTGAGACCTCCCGTGGCAGGCAGTTCACCCGGGCCGAACACCGGATCGCGGCCGTAACGGGCTTCGGATTTGCTTTCCAGGCCACCGACGTGGGTCACGCCGACTTCACCCACCAGGGTCAGCCGGTTGGCGCCCATCACCTGATCGAAGAAGTGCGTCAGGGTGGTTTGCAGTTGGGTGATTTCTTTACGGTTGTAACCGTGCAGATCCTGGCCCGGCACGCCGTTGAGGACCGACGCATTGGTCAACGCGCCACCCAGCGGACGGACGCCGGCGAACAGGATGTCGGTGGAGTTCAACTGCACCGGCGCATTCGGCCGGTAGCTGACTTCACCGCTCCACGCCGTACCGGTAGGCAGGGTGGTGGAGAAGCTCAGACCGTAGAGGCGGATGTCTTCAGGGTATTCGATGAAGTAGTTCGAGTTGCCTGCGACTACCAGTGGCCCCAGCGCCTGGAACGGCCCCGGCAATGCCGCCACGCCGTTATAGATCGACTGTGGCGCGCCGGTGGCGCTGAAGATCGGCGCACGGCTGTGGTAGTTCATGAAGTAAGCGCCGAACTCGGTGGCCAGCGGGTCGAACATGTACTTGGCGGAAACGCCCCACTGCCCGCTGTCACGCGCGTTGCGGTTGGGCGAACGGCGCACCAGCACGCCCTCTTCGTTGACGTCGACACCAGCGTTGGCCAACGGCCCGAGCGCAATACCCGGAATGGTCGAACGCTTGTTCAGTACCCGCAGGTTGTCGTCGCAACCGGTGGTGACAATGTCCGGCTGCGAGAAAAAGGTGCCGCAGTTGTCGGTCACGGTCTTCTGCCAGTCGATCTGGTAGAAACCTTCAGCCGAGAGGTTTTCGGTGAGGCTCTGGGATACGTAGAACATGTTGACCGGGATCAGACCTTCCTTGATCTCGGCACCCGGACGGCGGAACGCGGACACGTCGATCGGGTTGATCGAGTTGATGCCGCCGCCGATGAAGGTACTTTCGCCCCAGTTCACTACCTGCTTGCCCAGACGCACCGAACCTGGCTCATCGGCAATCGAGTAGTTGTGGTAGACGAAGGCGTCGAGGATCTGCCCGCCGGAAGAACGCGCCGCGACGTCGCGGTTGTGGTTGCTGACGTCCTTGTATTCCAGGTCCTGATTCTGCAGCGCGAAGTCGTACCAGTATTTGCCCCGGACGAAGACCCCGGTGTCGCCGTATTTCAGTTCCAGATCATGGATGCCCTTGAAGATCTTCGAGAAGGCTTGCCCGCTCTTGAAGTTCAGGTGGCCGTTGTCGGAGGTCTGGGACAGGCCCTTGCCGCCGTTGTTGACACCAATAAGGTCCTTGTTCGGCTGCTGGGTCGAGATACTCATGCCCAGGGAGAGCGAGGAGTCGAACTGACCTTCGATTTCACCGACGTTGAAACTGACGCCGAATGCGGGCCCGGCGAGCGTAGAGGCAAGACTGACGGCCAGAGGCAGTTTAGCCCGGCGCCAGAACTGGTTTACTGATGTCATCGACGCTACTCCATGTGCATTATTGTTATGGCAGTGAGTACTTTTAAAAACGCCTGGAAGACCGGGAGCCAGTAGCCACCCGACGTCACTCCAAAATTGCATCGCCCCTGTTCGTGCGTGTGCCCCGTTCTTAAAAATCCTTGAGCGGACTATAGCCAGCAGGGGGTACTGCTTGATCCCTCTAAAGTGTGATTTGCAGCTGCCGGCCACTCTGGAACAGTCCTTTCGCCAGTCCGACACATGTCGGCACGGCAAGGATGGCTGAATTTTTCGATTTAACAAGCCAAGCGCTTGCTTGGTGGGTCTGGCGCGCCGGTTTCGGCGCGCCAGCAGACACTCAAAGTGTCGAAAGGAAGGTGCTGTTGTTGGCCTGCCATTCGGTGATGTCGAGGCGGATGCGCTTCTTGTCGAGCTTGCCGACACTGGTCTTGGGAATTTCCGTAACAAGGGCGATCTGGCTTGGAATCGCCCACTTGCTCAAGTGCCCCAGCTCCACGAACGGCTTGAGGTGTTCCTTGAGCTCGCGCGCCCCGATCTCGTGCCCTTCGCGGATCACCAGCAGTGCAAACGGCCGCTCGCCCCATTGCGGATCGGCGATGCCCACCACTGCTACTTCGCGTACCGCCACATGACGGCTGATCAGGTCTTCGAGGTCCAGCGAGGAAATCCATTCGCCGCCAGTCTTGATCACATCCTTGATGCGGTCGCGGATGTCGATCACGCCCATGCTGTCGAGCGTTGCCACATCGCCGGTGTGCAGCCACCCACCGGCCCAGAGCTCGGCGCCCTTCTGCGGTTCATTGAAATAGCCTTCGGTGAGCCACGGCGCGCGCAGCACCAGTTCGCCCTGGGTTTCGCCGTCGGCGGGGAGGAAGTTGCCCTCGGCGTCGACGATCGCCGCTTCCACCAACGGCCCCGGCACACCGGCCTTGATCCGGTAAGTGGTGCGTTCGTCTTCGGTGCCGGCCATCAACTCGTCGTTCAAATGCGCACAGGAAACCAGCGGCCCGGTCTCCGACATGCCGTACGCCGCCGTCAGCTGAATGCCCCGGGCCTTGGCGGTTTCATACAGCGTGCGATTGAGCGCACTACCGCCGATGACGATTTTCCAGCCGCCGAAATCGGTGCCCTGTGCGCCTTTGGCGTTGAGCAGCATCTGCAGGATGGTCGGCACGCAGTGGGAGAACGTGACCTTCTCCTTGCGCCACAGCTCGACGAGGAATTCCGGGTCGTAACGCCCCGGATAAACCTGCTTGAGCCCGAGCATGGTTGCCACGTACGGCAAACCCCAGGCATGCACATGGAACATCGGGGTGATCGGCATGTACACGTCGTTGGTGCCGAGCAGGCGCACGCTGTCGATCGCGCCCATGATCGTCGACACGCCCATGGTGTGCAGCACCAGTTGCCGATGGGTGAAGTACACGCCTTTCGGGTTGCCGGTGGTGCCGGTGGTGTAGAAGGTGGTAGCGACCGAGTTCTCGTCGAAATCCTCAAAGTCGTATTGCGCACTCGCGGCGGCCAGCAGTTGCTCGTACTCGCCGACCAGGTTCGGCAGCTCGGCGGTCTTTTCCGGCAGATCGGTCAGCAGCAGGGTTTTCTCGACGGTGGTCAGGTGCGGCGCGATGGCCTGGTACAGCCCGACGAACTCGCTGTTGACCAGCACGAAGCGGTCCTCGGCGTGGTTCATGGTGTAGAGGATCTGCTCCGGCGACAGACGCACGTTGATGGTGTGGATCACCGCGCCGATCATCGGAATGGCAAACATGCATTCGAGGTAGCGATGGCTGTCCCAGTCCATCACCGCCACGGTGTCACCCGCCTTCACTCCGGCCGCCGTCAACACGTTGGCCAGCCGCGCCACCCGCTCGATCAGGGTCGGATAGCTGTAGCGCAACTGGTCTCGGTAGATGATCTCGCGGGTTTTCTCGTAACGGGCGCCGGACATCAGCAGCCGTTTGATCAGCAATGGATACTGGTAGGCCCCATCGGCCGGGGGAATGACGCGAGTCTGCAACATATGAATCCCTTTTCTGGCTGCACGGTGTTGGCGTAGAGAGCGTTACTCTAGAGCCGTTATACCCCAGTCAAATCAGCCGAAGGAATGATTTGCACAGCCGTACAAATGCTAGCTTTGCGCCAGCATTTGTCGGTATTTCAGCGCCGTTCAGGCCGTTTGCCCTACAGCCGCTTCTGAAGGCGTCCGTGGGAAAACCAGCGCAGCAAGGGAGGTCAATGCGCCGAAACCCGCCAGAATCACGTAAAGCCCGACAAAACCATGGCGCGGTTCGATGTAGGCAATCAGCGGAATCGCCGTCGCACTGGCGCCGAACGACAGGCAGTAACGCAAGGCGAAGACCCGCGATTGCCACTGCGGCGCGACGAAATTGGCGACCATCGAGTCGTTCACCGTCACCTGACCAAACACCACGAACATGAACGCCGCACCGAGCACGATCACTGCCCAGCCATCGACATACGCCATGGCGTACAACAGCGGCGCCTGAAATAGCGTCAACACAATAAACGGCCATTTCAAGCTGACTCGGTGCAGCACCTGGCCAATGCTCAACTGCGCCACTGCACCAAAGGCATACGCCAGGCTGACCACCACGCCGAGGGTTTGCGGCGAGGCGAACAAGTCATGCAGACGTTCCTGAAACAGCTTCGGGTAGGTCATGGTCGTGGCGTTGAACACCACGCCACCGGTGGCCGTCGCCAGTGCCAGCACACCGAATACCATGAGCATCGAAATCCGCTGCCCGGCAGCGCCCTTCAGTGCGGTGTGTGGACGCTGCGGGATCGGCTCTTCACGCACCTGCACGGCAAAGCCGATTCCCAGCATGATCGCCACTACCCCCGGTAACACAAAGGCCGACCGCCAGCCGAACTGCGCCACCAGCAACCCGGTGATCAGCGCCGAGAACGCCACGCCGAGGTTGCCCCACATGCCATTGATGCCGATCTCCCGGCCGCGATTCTGCGCGTAGGCCACCAGCATCGCGGTGCCCACCGGGTGGTAGATCGCGGCGAAAATGCCGATCAGGGTCAACCCGATCACCAGCATCGTCGGGCTGGTGCTCAGCCCGGTGAAGATCGCCGAGGCGCCGATGCCGAAGAAAAACACCAGCATCATCTGCCGCCGATTCCAGTGATCGCCCAGCCAGCCGGCCGGTAACGAACAGGCGCCAAAGGCAATGAACCCACCCAGCGAAAGGCCGATCAGCGCGGCGTAGTCGAGGCCGAAGGCCTGGGTCATGCCGAGCACGGCGGCGGGAAAAATCAGCATGAACATGTGGTCGATCACATGGGCGGCGTTGACGTAGCGAATGACGTTTCGAGATTGATTCATGGCGGCACGCTTGTGTTTGTTATGGGCGGATTGTTGTCAGCGGCTTTATGCTAAGTTGGCGAAAAAGCGCATACCTGCCAACCAGGTCATCGAATCCGACATGTTGATCAGCCACTTCGAACACGGCCCGGTGAGTGCCTATCCCCGGGATTATCTGGACGGCGCGCACCAGTCGCTGCACCTGCATCGCGAGGCGCAGTTGCTGTATGCCGTCCGAGGGATCATGCGGGTGGTCACCGACCTCGGTGCCTGGGTGATTCCGCCAAGCCGCGCAGTGTGGATTCCGCCGCAAGTCGCGCACGAGATATTCATGTCCGGCGATGTGCAGATGCGCTCGCTGTTCATTGCCCCCGAGCTGTCACCGGCCAGCCTGCAACAGTGCTGCGTGCTGGCGGTGACGCCGCTGTTGCGCGAGCTGATCCTGCGCGCCGTTCAAGGCCCGCCGCACGCGGATAATCCGCTGATCCAGCAGTTGATGCTGGAAGAGCTCGCCAGCCTGGAAAACCTGCCGCTGCACATTCCAATGCCTACTGACCGACGCCTGCAGAACATCTGTCTGGCGTTGCTGCACACACCGGATCACCCCAACACCCTGGAAGACTGGGCGCAGTAGGTCGGCGCCAGCTCACGCACTCTGGCGCGGCTGTTCCAGCGACAACTGAAGATGAGTTTCAACGCCTGGCGCCAGCAACTGCGCCTGATGGAAGCGCTGCCGCGCCTGCTCGCCGGGGACAGCGTGCAGCGCGTGGCGCGGGATCTGGGGTACGGCAGCGCGCGGGCGTTCAGCGCGATGTTTCGCCGGTTGCTTGGGGACAATCCCCGGGAGTACCTGAATAATCTGAGCAAACTCAGCGAGCTTGTGTAAGGCCCTGTGGGAGCGAGCCTGCTCGCGAAAGCGGTCTTTAAGCCACCAGTAATGTCGACTGATCCAACGCATTCGCGAGCAGGCTCGCTCCCACAGTTTTAAGTCGCGGTTCTGAGATCAATGCATCTCGGTAAACGCGATTTTCACGCCGAGAGCGATCAGCACCGCGCCCATGGTGCGGTCGAACCAATGGCCCATGCGGGCAAAACCGGCACGTACACGTTGCTGACTGAACAGCATCGCCACCAGGCAGAACCAGAAAGCGGTCGCAACGGCCAGGTAAACCCCGTAACCCGCCTGCACCGCCAGTGGCGTGTGCGGGTTGATCACCACGGTAAACAGCGACAGGAAGAACAGCGTGGCTTTCGGATTCAGACCATTGGTCACGAAGCCCGAGGTGAACGCGCCGCGCGCGGTGCGCACGCCGGCTTCCTTGTGCAGATCATCGGTAACGGTTTTCGCCGGCTGCGCGCGCAAGGCCTTGAAGCCGATGTACAGCAGGTACGCGGCGGCGGCCCATTTCAAGGCGTTGAACAGCACGATCGACTGCGACACGATCAGGCCGATGCCGAGCAGCGAATAACCCACATGTAGGAAAATCGCCGTGCCCACACCCAGCGCGGTCCAGGTGCCGGCGCGACGACCATGGGTCACGCTCTCGCGCACCACCACGGCAAAGTCCGGGCCGGGGCTGGCCACGGCCAACAGGTGGATCAGTGCAACGGTCAAGAACTCGGTCCAGTACATGGGGGCTCCTCTGGGGGTGATCATCAGCTTGAACACATCGCCTGAATGCTTTTCCCCGTGGGAGTGGGCTTGCTCGCGAATGGCGTTGTGTCAGGCAACCTTTATGGGTCTGACACGCCCTCTTCGCGAGCAAGCCCGCTCCCACAGGTTTTGTGAGCACCTCGGGCACTGCGTAACGTTTTGTTTCATCTGGTAGGCTCGGCAGATTACGCCTTCCGTTCCCAGCACAAAAGGTACAGTTGATGACGAACCCGCGCCGCGCCGTATTCCTCGATCACCCGTCTCTGGATCTCGGCGATCTCGACCTCAGCCCGTTGCGCGCCTGCTTCAGCGACCTGCAACTGTTCGCCCAGACTGCGCCTGATCAAGTCGCCGAACGCCTGCACGGGGCCAGCGTGGCGATCACCAACAAGATCCGCATCGACGCCGCCGCGATGGCCGCCAACCCGGATCTGCAACTGATACTGATCACCGCCACCGGCACCAACAACGTCGATCTGGACGCGGCTCGCGCCCACGGCATCACCGTGTGCAACTGTCAGGGTTACGGCACGCCGTCGGTGGCGCAGCACACGATCATGCTGCTGCTCAACCTCGCCACCCGCCTCGCGGATTATCAAAAAGCGGTCGGCGAAGGTCGCTGGCAGCAGGCCAGACAGTTCTGCCTGCTCGACTATCCGATCGTCGAACTGGAGGGCAAAACCCTCGGCCTGCTTGGTCATGGCGAACTCGGCGGTGCGGTCGCGCGACTGGCCGAAGCGTTTGGCATGCGTGTGTTGCTCGGGCAGATTCCCGGCCGCCCGGCACGCCCGGATCGTCTGCCACTGGACGAACTGCTGCCACAGATCGACGCCCTGACCCTGCACTGCCCACTCAACGAACACACCCGACACTTCATCGGTGCCCGCGAACTGGCGGCGATGAAACCCGGCGCCTTTGTGGTCAACACCGCTCGCGGTGGTTTGATCGACGAGCAAGCCCTAGCCGACGCCCTGCGCAATGGTCACCTCGGCGGCGCGGCCACCGATGTGCTCAGCGTCGAACCGCCAGTCAACGGCAATCCGCTGCTGGCCGCCGACATTCCACGGCTGATCGTCACTCCGCACAACGCCTGGGGCAGTCGCGAAGCGCGGCAACGCATCGTCGGCCAATTGACCGAAAACGCCCAGGCATTCTTCAGCGGTAAGGCGCTGCGGGTCGTCAGTTGATAAACTGCGGCACTTTTTTTCCAGGGAGCAGTTATGGATCCGCGCAGTGAAGTACTGCTTCGTCAGGCCGAGTTATTCCAGGGTTCGCTGTTGTTGGCCGGTTTGCCTGCCGACGATCTGCTCGGGCGCCTGCCCAATGCGTTCGGCTGGTGCTGGCATGCCGGCGATCAGGCCGCTCTCGATGCGCGCTTCGAAGGTCGCAGCCATTTCGGCGTAAACGTGCCGGAGCGCGAGTTCGACAGCGCCGTGGTGTTTTTGCCCAAGTCCAAGGATCTGACCGATTACATCCTCAATGCCGTGGCCGCACGTCTGCCCGGGCGCGAGGTGTTTCTGGTCGGGGAAAAACGCAGCGGCATCGAGGGTGCGTCCAAGCAGCTCAACCCGTTCGGCAAGCAACGCAAACTCGACAGCGCCCGTCACTGCCAACTGTGGCAGGTCACCGTGGCCAACGCGCCTGAAGCAAAATCGCTGGAAAGCCTGGCGCAGACTTATGAGCTGCCGCTGGCCGAAGGCCCGCTTAAAGTCATCAGCCTGCCGGGCGTGTTCAGCCATGGTCGACTGGACCGCGGCAGCGCCCTGCTGCTTGAGCATCTGGACAAACTGCCGAGCGGTCATCTGCTGGATTTCGGTTGTGGCGCCGGGGTGTTGGGCGCGGCGGTCAAACGGCGTTATCCGCACAATCAGGTGACTTTGCTCGACGTCGATGCCTTCGCCGCCGCCAGCAGTCGCCTGACGTTAGCGGCCAACGGTCTGGACGCCGAAGTGCTGACCGGCGACGGTATCGACGCTGCACCGATGGGTTTGAACGCGATTCTGAGCAACCCGCCGTTCCATGTCGGCGTGCACACCGATTATTTCGCCACCGAGAACTTGCTGCGAAAAGCGGCCAAACATCTGAAAAACGGCGGCGAACTGCGCCTGGTTGCGAACAGCTTCCTGAAGTATCAGCCGCTGATCGAAGAGCATCTGGGCGTGTGTGCAATCAAGGCTGAAGGCAATGGTTTCCGGATTTACCGGGCCAAGCGTGGCTGAAAATTTGTTCTTGCTCTATCGGTTTTGCGAAGGCAGAATCCGCTCCGTCCTAGGGGAGTAGTCTCCCACGAGCGCCAAGCTCGTCCGGCATACGTCAACATACTTGATCCTCAGATCATGGCGTATGCGACCCAAGCGTCCGCACCAGACGGATCGCAGGGTTTGACAAGACCTATGACACGCACACCTTACCCGGGGCGGGAAGGCTGTACGTGTCATAGCCGTGTCGACCCGCCCCTTAGGAAATCCTGATGCTGGACTCGTTACTCGTTCCCACCGCAATCGTTGCCTTGGCCGAAATCGGCGACAAGACGCAACTACTCGCGCTGATTCTCGCCGCTCGCTTTCGCAAACCCTGGCCGATCATTGCCGGTATCGTCGCTGCGACCCTGGCCAACCACGCAGCAGCCGGTGCGGTAGGCGCCTGGTTCGGCAGCTTTTTCTCCGATTCGGTGTTGCACTGGATTCTTGCCGCAAGCTTCGCTGCCACGGCGCTCTGGACGCTGGTCCCGGACAAGATGGACGACGATGAAGCGAGCACCGCACGCAAGTTCGGCCCCTTCCTGACCACGCTGATCGCGTTTTTCCTCGCGGAAATCGGCGACAAGACGCAGATCGCCACGGTGATGCTGGCGGCGCAATATCCGGAGCTGTGGCTGGTGATTATCGGCACCACCCTGGGCATGTTGATTGCCAACGTGCCGGTGGTATTGGCGGGTAACTTTGCCGCGGAGAAATTGCCACTGACCTTGATCCGTCGCCTGGCGGCTTCGGCGTTCCTGATTCTGGCGATCGTGGCGGTGTACAAGGCAATGCAGAGCAGTGGCTGGATTTAACCCCGTAAGTCGGTAGACCGAGTTATCGTTCTTCGCGAGCAGGCTCGCTCCCACAGTGGAATGCATTCCAAAGGTGGGAGCGAGCCTGCTCGCGAAGGGGCCATCAGCCTTGCGGCAAAACCATCAGGATTTAGGGGCTTTCTCGTACAACGGCATCACCTTCGGAATCGCTGCCTGCAGCGAGGCGATCCGGCTGGACGAAGCCGGGTGAGTGCTCATGAACTCCGGTGGTGCGCCCTCCGAAGCCTTGCTCATCTTGTTCCACAAGGTGATCGCCGCATTCGGGTTGTACCCGGCGCGGGCGGCCAGTTCGAGGCCGATCAGGTCGGCTTCGTTTTCGTTGGCGCGGCTGTTGGGCAAGGTCATGCCGTAGTTGGCCACGGTGTCGGCCAGCGCCAGACTGTCCTGACCCAGACCGAACAACGCACCGGCACCCTGCTTGGCCATTTCAATGCCATAGGCCTTGGACATCGCCTCACGACCGTGCTCGCGCAGGGCGTGGGCGATTTCATGGCCCATGACCGCCGCGATTTCATCGTCGGTCAGCTTCAGGCTGTCGATCAGCCCGGTGTAAAAAATGATCTTGCCGCCAGGCCCGCAGTTGGCGTTGAGCTCATCGCTCTTGATCAGATTGACTTCCCACTGCCATTGCGCCGCGTCCGGACGGAAGTTCGGTGCCTGGGCGATCAGCCGGTTGGCAATCGCCTGAACCCGCTTGGCCTCCGGGCTGGTCTTGTCCAGTACGCCTTTGCTCGACGCCTCGCCGACGGTCTTCTGATAGGACTGGGCATACATCTGGTCGACCTCTTGCGAGGACAGCATGCTGAACATGTACTGCTTGCGCTCCACCCCAACGGCTCCGCCGCTGGTGGTGTTGACCGACTGACAACCGGCCAGCAACAGCGCTGCGCTCAGTGCACTTACAACCAATGTCTTGTTCATTCAAAAGCTCCCTGAAAACCTGCCGCGTATCGTAGGGGGTGAATTGTATCGACGCCAGATACAACAGACGTGTTGCAGCGTCTTTCGGAAATTTCCCACCGCTGTTGTCGTAAAAAATTCACAGCAACCGGCAAGCCTGCTGCCGCTGCGTCGCGCACCGATCCATTTGCGACATCCTCCGCCCTTTGTTCCGCTCAACGCTCATGGCGCCATGCCTGCTGCCGATACAACAGCGCAGACGTCCTCTTGCGTGCGGAGCTCCCATGAAGTTCAAGTCGATCCAGTTTTCCGTCGCCGCCCTGGCCGGCGCCATCGTCCTCAGCGTGGTTGCCGCGCTGGTGCTGTACGCGCTGTTTTCCGGTGCCCGCACTCAAGACATGGTGCAGCAGCGCACTCAGGCGCAGTTCGAACAAGTCATCGAACAACGCCTGACCTCGTTGGCGCAGACCCAGGTCAGCCAGATCCAGCGCGAACTCGAAGCGCCGCTGCTGATTGCCGGCGGACTGGTGCGGGTCAACGCGCTGCTCGGCACACCGGGCGCCGACGGCCAGCCGCGCCTGAGCGTCAGCCGCGAGCAACTGATCAGCCTGATCAAGGAGAACGTCGAGCAGAACCCGAAGATTCTCGGCACCTACATCGGCTGGGAAAAAAACGCCCTGGACCACAATGACGCGGCCTACGTCGGCAGCGCCGTGACCGGTATCGATCCCGCCAACGGACGCTTCCTGCCGTGGTGGTTCCGCAATACCGACGGCAGTCTGGGCGTGGACAAACTGGCCGATGTCGACGATCAGAAAACCCTGTCCACCGGGGTGCGCGCCAGTGAGTACTACCTCTGCTCCAAGGAAACGAAAAAGCCCTGCGTGATCGATCCGGCGCCGTACAAGGTCGGCGACAAGGTCGTGATGCTCGCCTCGTTCATTGAACCGATCATGCTCAACGGCGCATTCCAGGGCATCGTCGGCGCCGACCTGTCGGTGAACTTCATCCAGGAAATGCTCCTCGGCGCCAACCAGAAGTTGTACAGCGGTGCCGGGCAAATGGCCCTGATCGGCGGCAACGGCCGGATCGTGGCCTACACCAAGGATCCGAGCAAATTCGGTGAAAAGGTCAGCGACATTCTCGACGCCGAGCAGATCGCCAACATGGCCAATCTCAAACGCGGCGAAGTCACCTACTCGGTCAACAAGGACAAGGGCCGCATCGAGCTGTACCTGCCGTTCGGCATCGGCCAGACCGACGCGCGCTGGACCCTGATGCTGCAACTGCCGTTGAACGCGGTGATGGCGGATCTGCAAAAACTTCAGTCCGATCTCGATGCACAGCGCAAGTCCGACACCTTTGGCATGGCCATGGTCGGCCTGATCATTGCCGCCATCGGTCTGCTGGTGATCTGGCTGGTGGGGCACGGCATCGCCCGACCACTGAAGCAGATGGTCGCCATGCTCGATGACATTGCCAAAGGTGAAGGCGACCTGACCCGTCGCTTGAGCAGTGATCGCAGCGATGAGCTCGGCTCGATTGCCAAAGGTTTCAACACCTTCCTCGCCAAGTTGCAGGCGATGATCACGCAGGTGGTGACGTCAGTGCAGAGCGTCAGCGATTCCTCGGAACACACTGCCGACATCGCGATTCGCACCAACATCGGCATTCAGAAACAGATGGCCGAGATCGATCAGGTCGCCACGGCGGTGCAGGAGATGACCGCGACTGCGCAAGACGTGGCGCGCAACGCCACTCAGGCTGCGCAAGCCGCCAGCCACGCGGATCAGGCTGCCGGCCAAGGCATGCAGATCGTCCGTGATACGTCGAACTCGATTGGCGTACTGGCGGTGGAAATCGGCAAAGCGGTGGAGGTGGTGCAGACGCTGGCCAAAGACAGCGAAAACATCAACGCGATCCTCATCGCGATTCGCGGGATCGCCGAGCAGACCAACCTGCTGGCGCTGAACGCAGCAATCGAAGCGGCGCGGGCCGGCGAACAAGGGCGCGGCTTTGCGGTGGTGGCGGACGAGGTGCGCAATCTGGCGCAGAAGACCCAGAAGGCCACCGAAGAAATCCAGAGCATGATCCAGCAGCTGCAACAGGGCACCCGCGATGTGGTGCGGGTCATGGAGGACAGCCAGAACCGCACCGACGAAAGCGTGCAGCACGCGGCGAAAGCGGCCGAGGCGCTGGAGACGATTACTCAGGCGGTGTCGGTGATCAATGACATGAATACGCAGATTGCCAGTGCGGCGGAAGAACAGAGCGCAGTGGCCGATGACATCAACCGTAACGTGATCAATATCGGTCAGGTGGCGAATGAAGTGGCGGGCGGTGCGGATGAGTCGAGTTCGGCCAGTGCCGGCCTGACTAAATTGGCGGAGCAGCAGCGGCGGCTGATCAATCAGTTCAAGGTCTGATCCAAAGGCCCCTTCGCGAGCAAGCCCGCTCCCACAGTAATTTTGCGGCGTTCACAAAACCTGTGGGAGCGGGCTTGCTCGCGAAGAGGGCGGCACAGCATCAACTCAACCCGGGGTCAGGCATTCCGGCCCATTGAGCTTCGGATCATTCACCAGATTCGCCAACACCCGCTCGCGCAATGCCGCCGGCTCACTGGCGAGCAAGCCCTGCAGCACATGCAACGGCGTCGCGGGATCGAGCCAGGCCGCCTGCCCCGCCTCATCGAGAATCAACGGTCGGCGCTGACTGGCCGCCGGCTGCGTGATGACGGCGGTGCTCAGCCACACCTGCTCCTGCACCGGATAGGCCTCCCAGATCGCCGCGAAAAACAGCGAAGAACCCTCCCCTGGCGTCAGCCAGTACGGGCGCTTGCGCAGATTGCCGCGCCATTCGTAGAAACCGTTGGCCGGCAGCAGACAGCGGCGCAGGCGCAGTGCCTCGCGGAACATCGGTTGCTCGGCGACGGTTTCGGCCCGGGCATGCGCCGGGGTACGCGACAGATCGGTCAGCCACGGTGGCGTCAGCCCCCAACGGGCGCGGGCCAGGGTGCGTTGGCCGTCGGCCTCGGCACGCAGCATCAAAACCGAATCATTGGGAGAGATGTTCCACTGTGCCTGCTGATCGGCGGGAAATCCGGGCAGGGCCGCGAAATCGCGGTTCCAGCGAAACAGGGCATAACGTCCACACATGGGGCAACACGACTCAGAAATAAAACGAACACCAGCCTAACAGACCAGCGTCCCGGGGAAGCTCTCCGGTTCATCGCCGGGCAGCGGCAGCGCGGCATTGTACGCGGTGATCAGTTCGCGGGCGTATTCGGCCTGATCGTTTTCGACCGACAGTCCCAGCAGGCCGAAGATCGGCAATTCACCGGTGCCACCGAGCAGATCGCGACCCACCAGATGCGCCTCGATGCCCTCGCTGGCGAGCATGCCCTTGAGCATCTCGCCCTCCATCAGGTTTTCCGGCTCGTAGATTCGCTGCATGCGCGCCCCTCACTCGTTTTCGCTGAAGACTTCCAGAAACCAATCCTCGCCATGCACCTGCAAGACAAACGTGATCGGTCGACAACACACCTGACAGTCCTCGATGTAGGTCTGATCGCCTGCGGACAGGTCCACCGTCGTCTCGACCTCTTCACCACAATACGGACATTCATACAGTGCACTTTCCAGCATCGCGGTCTCCCAGGTGACTTGTGCGTATAATCGCCGGTCTATTTGCAGGGCTATTTTTGTCTGGCTACCTTTTCAGACCGTGCCCCGTTGGTTTTCGATCAAAACCTTTACTTACCCTAGCCGTTTCCAACAAGAGAGCATGATGGGCGAATTCGATGCCATCCGACCTTACGACGACAGCGAAGTACCTGCGGTACTGGCAAGACTGCTCGGCGACAAGGCGTTTCTAGATATCCTCACCCACTTCCGCTTCCCGCGTTTTGCCGGTGCCTTCGGCTGGATGCTCAAACCACTTATAGCCCATCGGCTGCGTCGTGAGTTTGCCGACGTGACCTCCGTGGCCACTTTGCAGGACAAAGTCGAGTTCTACGTCGACCACACCATCGAGCGCGCCACTGATGGCGTGACCTACACCGGTGTCGAGCAATTCAAGTCCGGCAGCGCCTACCTGTTCATCGCCAACCACCGCGACATCGTGATGGACCCGGCCTTCGTCAACTACGCGGTGTACCACGCCGGCCTGCCGACCCCGCGCATCGCGATCGGCGACAACTTGCTGCAGAAACCCTTCGTCAGCGATCTGATGCGTCTGAACAAGAGCTTCATCGTGCATCGCTCGATCACCGGGCGTCGCGAGAAGATGGCCGCGTATCAATTGCTGTCGGCGTACATCAACCACTCGATCCGCAACGATTGCGCCTCGATCTGGATCGCCCAGGCTGAAGGCCGGGCGAAGGATGGCGACGACCGTACCGAGTCGGCGATCCTCAAGATGTTCCACATGAGCCGCAAGGACGAGCCGTTCGGCGAAGTGATTCAGTCGCTGAACCTGACCCCGGTGTCGATCAGCTACGAATACGACCCGTGCGATCAGGCCAAGGCCCGCGAGTTGTACATCCGCGCCACCACCGGCACCTACGCCAAGGCGCCGGGCGAGGATGACGTGAGCATTGCCAAGGGCATCACCGGCTACAAGGGCCGGGTGCACGTGAACTTCGCTGCGCCGATCACCGAGCTGTTCGAAGACACCAAGCAATTGGCGGTCGAGATGGACAAGCAGATTCTCGGCGGTTATCGCCTGTTCCCGGTGCATTACCTGGCATATGCGCAGTGGACCGATGCCGATCCGCAACTGAACGTGCCGAAAGCTGCCGAGCTGTTCCCCGCCGATGAACTGGCCAAGGCGCAGGAAGAATGGCAGCGCCGCCTGGACGCCTGCCCTGAGGAGCACCGTCCTTATCTGGTGCTGCAATATGCAACGCCGGTGCGCAATCAGTACCGAGTGAAGGCTGGGTTACCGTTGTAAACAGGCATAGCGGAGCCCCTGTGGCGAGGGGATTTATCCCCGATGGGTCGCGAAGCGGCCCCAGGATTCTGCCTGAATAATCATGGGCCTGCTGCGCAGGCCATCGGGGATAAATCCCCTCGCCACAAGGTTTTGCATTCACTTCAGAAGCGGGTGCTGATCCAGGAAACGATCAGGGCCAAGCCAAGGCAGGCGAAGCCGAAGCGGTAGAAAAAGCGGTTCATGCGCAATGTCGCCCAATCCAGAATCGGTTCGGCGTTCGGTTGGGCCAGGCGTTGCGCGGCGATGCTGGCCATGGCGCGTTGTTCACGACGGCGGGTCGCGTGCAGCAGCCAACTGCCCGGGAAGGCCAGAGCCAACGCCAGCAGGTTGATCAATTTGGCGGGATGGGCGGTAAACAGCGTCATCAAGTGCAGCGACATCACAGACCTCGGAACTGAATCGGTGTGGCAGGCGCCCGATCGACGACTGCGGCGCGGATTCTACCGAAACCCTCCGCCACCGCCCTAGCCTTTGCGACAAATAACCTGACAATCGACCGATGGCTGTCCTGTGTCACGGCATCGTCATTTACATCGGCCACCATGCGCGCCTCGAAACACACATGGAACGCGACATGCTGCACGCCGAAAACCAGGATCGCCTGTACCTCATCACCCCGACCGACGAACAACAAAGCCTCGTCGGCAGCCTTGCCTTCAATGTTCAGGATCGCCACTGGCTGGTGTATTGCGCCCTCGGCGGGCATCAGCATGCGGATTTGCCGGAGACGGATTTGCTGACGGGCGTGAGCGTGCTCGACTTCTACTCCCAGGCTGCCTGACACACGCCTGTCCCTGTGGGAGGGGGCTTGCTCCCGAAGACTGAGTGTCAGTCCACTTCTGAGTTGACTGATCCACCGCTTTCGGGAGCAAGCCCCCTCCCACACTTGCATGAGTATTCAGATAAATTGTGTGGCCACAAAGCCCGGAGCCATCACTGGCGCCGGGCTTTTTCACATCAACCGCACAGCTTACTCGGCGAGGATCTGACCCACGGTCGGGTCCTTGAACAGACGGGTCAAGGCATCGCTCAACACGTCGCTGACCAGCTTGGTGTTGGTTTCCTGGTTCGGCGCCATGCCGAAGCGCTGGTCCAGCGAAGCGCCGTAGCGGCCGCTGTAGCGACGGTTGCCGCTCTGCACGTCGGAGCGGAAGGTCGCGCCGATGGTGGCTTCGGTCACGTACATGCCTTCTTTCGGCGACTGGTACTTCAGCTCGGTCAGGGTCACGGTCAGTTGCGGCGCGTTCATCCCGTTGCTGGTCGGGGTGAAGCCGAGCAGACGCACGGCGGCTTCAGCCTGCGCCTGCAACTTGGGCAGAATCTGCTCGCGCTGCACGGTGATCGCGCTGGTTTCCGGGTACAGGCCGCCGCGGGTGCCGAGGGTTGGCGACGGACGACCGTCAACCACACGCACCACCACTTGCTGGCCGTGGCCGACCGGGGCCAACTGCGTGGTCAGCTTCGGTTCCGGGCTCAGTTGTTGCGGGCTGTGGGCGCAGCCAACCAGGGTCAAACTGGTCACAGTGATCAAACCGAACAACAGGCGTTGCAACATGCTCTTTTCTCCAGAATCAGGCACAAACAGGACGGCAGTATAGCGGTGTGCCACTGCGGGTCACCAGCACCCGACAGTGAATACTCAAATGTCTGACAAACCCGTGAGAATGCGGTTCCTGTCACAGATTGTTCACCGCCCATACACCTCGGCGTCACGGCCGCCAGGCAAGCTTCAAACCAGTCCTCCAACAAGGTACTCGGCCATGCGCTATCTGATCTCGTTGTTCGCCCCACGCCCACTGCACCGCAGCTTTGCCCTGCTCGATCGCAACGGTCATTGCCAGGCATTCAAGCAGTGCAGCCTGCAACCGATGGGCGATGGTTGGGTGGAAATCGAAGAAATCCGCCTCAACTGGTTGCACCAGCCACTGCCCGCCAGCGCCCGCGTCATAGCGTCGCAGCCCCGCGCACGCGTGCAGGCAATGTTGAGCATCTGACCGGATGCCTAATAAAAGTCATTAAACACGAGCAACTGCCCGCATTTCTTCGATACAATCTCCCCCCGATTATAAGGACGTCTCCTGATCGGGCCCCGCAACACCGTCAATGCGCATGCATCGACACCCAAATCGCCCACAGAGAGCCGCCCACACAGATCGAGTGAAGTTGGCGCGCTTGCCTGTTCTTCCGGCAAAAACCCCGCTTTTCGCGAATCTGCAGAGCTGTCATGACGCTCGGCCACCGCGTTGTTTTGCCCTTGCGGGCAGGGTGCCAGGCCTGGACAGCCCTTTTTTGAGGTTCACGTCTTCAAAAGAGCGTGAAAAAAACGGGTTTTCACAACTTCACAAGAGTGTGGCGAGCAAATGAAAAGTTTTGCGTCTGAACATGCACCATTAGCGTCTGAAACAGCCCAACGACACAGGACCGGGTATACCTCGAACATCGGAGCCTGAAGCCTGTCCGCTACGGATTTGGTTGCACAAAAACGGATGTCTCGACCATAAGTCGAATTGCCAGCCGCGTGCTGAAATGAGTTCATGGAGCTCTTGAAGCCAGGCCGCATGCATCCGTCGAAGTTGCGAAAAATTGCGAAGATTCGGACATGACGAACCTGACCATGGGTATCCGGGGCGCAACTGACCTGCCCCGTCACTCCCTGGCAGCCATGCCGACAATTTGGTGCTGCAGATTTTGGAGACGCGTTAAATGGCGCATAACGAAGCAGTCGACGTAGTTCTGGTTGGGGCCGGCATCATGAGTGCCACCCTGGCAGTACTGCTCAAAGAGCTCGACCCGGCGATCAAGCTGGAAGTCGTCGAGTTGATGGATTCCGGTGCTGCGGAGAGTTCCAACCCGTGGAACAACGCCGGTACCGGCCACGCCGGCCTGTGCGAGCTGAACTACACGCCGCAGGCAGCCGACGGCAGCGTCGACATCAAGAAAGCCGTGCACATCAACACCCAGTTCGAAGTGTCCAAACAGTTCTGGTCGTACCTGACCAAGAAAGGCACCTTCGGCTCGTGCAAATCCTTCATCAGCCCGGTGCCGCACCTGAGCTTCGTTCAGGGTGACAAAGGCGTGTCGTTCCTCAAGGAACGCTTCAACGTGCTGCACAAGCACCACGCCTTCTCCGACATGGAATACACCGAAGACAAGGCCAGGATGGCCGAGTGGATGCCGCTGATGATGCCGGGCCGCTCGCCGGACGAAGTCCTGGCCGCGACCCGCGTGATGAACGGCACCGACGTCAACTTCGGCGCCCTGACCAATCAGTTGCTCAAGCACCTGACCAGCGCACCGGACACCCAGGTCAAATACTGCAAGCGCGTCACCGGCCTCAAGCGTAACGGCGCCGGCTGGACCGTCAGCATCAAGGACGTCAACAGCGGCGCCAGCCGTGAAGTCGACGCCAAGTTCGTCTTCCTCGGCGCTGGCGGCGCGGCTCTGCCATTGCTGCAGGCTTCGGGCATCGAAGAAAGCAAAGGCTTCGGCGGATTCCCGATCAGCGGGCAATGGCTGCGTTGCGACAACCCGGAAGTGGTCAAGCACCACCAGGCCAAGGTCTACAGCCAGGCTGCAGTCGGTTCGCCACCAATGTCGGTGCCGCACCTGGACACCCGTGTGGTCGATGGCAAGAAATCCCTGCTGTTCGGGCCATACGCCGGTTTCACCACCAAGTTCCTCAAGCACGGTTCCTTCATGGACCTGCCGCTGTCGGTTCGCGCCAGCAACATCGGCCCGATGCTGGCAGTGGCGAAGAACAACATGGACCTGACCAAATATCTGGTCAGCGAAGTGATGCAATCGATGGAGCAGCGTCTGGAATCCCTGCGCCGCTTCTACCCGGAGGCGAAAGCCGAGGACTGGCGCCTGGAAGTGGCCGGCCAACGGGTACAGATCATCAAGAAAGACCCGAAAAAAGGCGGCATCCTGCAATTCGGTACCGAACTGGTTGCGGCGAAAGACGGCTCCCTCGCCGCCCTGCTCGGCGCTTCGCCAGGTGCTTCGGTGACCGTTTCGATCATGCTCGAGCTGATCGAGAAATGCTTCCCGGCCAAGGCCAAGGGTGAGTGGGCGGCCAAACTGGCGGAGATCTTCCCGGCCCGCGAGAAGGTTCTGGAAACCGATGCTGCGCTGTATCGCAAGATCAACACGCAGAACAACATCGCCCTGGAACTGGTTGAAGAAAGCAGCGAGACCCCAAGCTTCGCTTGATCTTGCGGCATAAAAAACGCCCCGCACTCAGTGAGTGCGGGGCGTTTTTTTTATGGCCAGTATTTGAAACACTGACCTCTGTGGCGAGGGAGCTTGCTCCCGCTTGAGTGCGCAGCGCTCACAAGAGTTTGGGGCCGCTGCGCAGCCCGGCGGGAGCAAGCTCCCTCGCCACAGGGATGGTGTTAGGCGCGGGATTTTTCGATCAGTTCGATATAGTCCGGGGCATTGCGCTGATCGGCGATCAGGTCAACGAAGGTCTTGCCGTGCTCGTCCTTGCCATCCACGTCGTAACCGGCAGCCACGAAGAACGTCAGGAAGCGCTCGAAATCGTCGATGCGCAGGCCACGGTAGGCCTTGATCAGTTTGTGCAGCGACGGCGAAGTGGCGTCGACCGGTTCAAAATCGAGGAACAGCTTGATCTGCTCATCGCCGATCTCGTCACCAATCACCTGTTTCTTATCTTTACGCATTGCCGACTCCAGCTCGCAGACATTACACGGGGCGGGCAGTTTACCCCTGCCCTGCCACCAGGCTCAACGCGCACGAACGGCCCCGGTGTGCAGATCAGCCCAGATGTGGCCGTTGGCATAACTGAGGAACTGTACATACACGGTGTCGTTGCGCAGCAAATCGATCACCACCCGGTACTGGGCCAGCGGGTAAAACAGGGTCAGGGTTTTGCTCTTGTCGTCATAAGCCGGTTTTTTCAGGCTTTTGCTTTCGCCATCGAAACTGACCAGCACCTGGGCGATGGTTGCGCCCTTGTTCAGCGACTTACCCTTGAGGCGAATCATCAGCGGCGACGTGACCGGAATCGGCTGCTGATTGGACTGGCGTTGCGCACCGACCACCACCGAATAATCGGTGACCTGCAGCAGTTGTTGCTGCTCGGGTTCAGCATCGCGCAGGGTCAGGTCGTCCGGCGGCAGGAATTGACTGTGCATCGGTGCCGCAGACAGCGGCAGGCTGAGGATCAGCAACAGGGCGGCAAGGCTGCGGATCAAGAGGCTCATGGCAGGCTCCGGGGGCGGGGCCGAGCACTCTAGCATGGGGAACGCGGATGGATCAGCACACACAAAACAACTGTGGGAGCGAGCCTGCTCGCGATAGCGTCGTATCAGTCAACATCAACATTGCTGACAGACCGCTATCGCGAGCAGGCTCGCTCCCACAAGGGATAGCGCGGGGTCTTACATGCCTTTAACGGCAAAGATCCCGTTGGCGTTGCGCCAGTAACCTTTGTAGTCCATGCCGTAACCGAAGATGTAGCGGTCAATGCATGGCAGGCCGACGAAGTCTGCCTTCAGGTCAGGACGCGCCTTGCGGTCGTGATCCTTGTCGATCAGCACGGCGGTGTGCACTTTGCGCGCGCCGGCGTGTTTGCAGAAGTCGATGATCGCGCCCAGGGTGTGACCTTCGTCGAGGATGTCGTCGATGATCAGCACGTCGCGGTCGATGAACGAGACTTCCGGCTTGGCTTTCCAGAACAGGTCGCCGCCGCTGGTTTCGTTGCGATAGCGGGTCGCGTGCAGGTAGGACGCTTCCAGCGGGAATTGCAGGTGAGTCAGCAGTTTGCCGGAGAAGATCAGGCCGCCGTTCATCACGCAGAACACCACCGGGTTGCTATCGGCCAGTTGTTCGTTGATTTGTGCACCGACGCGGGCGATGGCGGCCTCGACTTCAGATTCGGTGTACAGGCAGTCAGCCTCTCGCATGATTTGACGGATATGCTCGAGATCAGCGGACATGGCGCTCTCCAGGGGGATGTTTTCGGAAAAGCGGGCAAAGGTACGCATCCCGTGAGGTCGAATCAAGCCTTAATGGACTAACGTACTCAATGTCCTATAGGACATCACCCTCGGATAGATTAATCTAGGCCGTTTTTTTTGCCCGCCGCCGGAGTTTTTCCATGCCCATCCTCGAGATCCGCCACCCGCTGATCCGCCATAAACTCGGCCTGATGCGCCGCGCCGATATCAGCACCAAGAATTTCCGTGAGCTTGCTCAGGAAGTCGGCGCCCTGTTGACCTATGAAGCTACAAAAGATCTGCCGCTCGAATCCTACGATATCGCCGGTTGGTGCGGCACTGTGTCGGTGGAAAAAATCGCCGGCAAGAAGATCACCGTCGTGCCGATCCTGCGCGCCGGCATCGGCATGCTCGAAGGCGTGCTGAGCCTGATCCCGGGTGCCAAGGTTTCCGCTGTGGGCGTTGCCCGCAATGAAGAAACCCTGCAAGCGCACACTTATCTGGAAAAACTGGTTCCGGAAATCGACGAGCGGCTGGCGATGATCATCGACCCGATGCTCGCCACCGGCAGCTCCATGGTCGCGACCATCGATCTGCTGAAGAAAGCCGGTTGCAAGGACATCCGCGCAATGGTGCTGGTGGCCGCGCCGGAAGGCATTGCCGCTGTGGAACAGGCTCACCCGGACGTGACCATCTACACCGCTTCCATCGATGAGCGTCTGAACGAACACGGTTACATCATCCCAGGGCTTGGCGATGCCGGTGACAAGATCTTCGGTACCAAGCAGAAGGACGCGTGAGCATGCAGCAAGAGTTCAACGATCCGCTCTGGCGCACGGTGCTGTCCGGCGCCCAGATGCTGTTCGTGGCTTTCGGCGCCCTGGTGCTGATGCCGCTGATCACCGGGCTTGACCCGAACGTGGCACTGTTTACCGCGGGTCTGGGGACGATCCTGTTCCAGATCGTCACCGGGCGTCAGGTGCCGGTGTTCCTCGCGTCGAGCTTTGCCTTCATCACCCCGATCATTCTCGCCAAGGGCCAATTCGGCCTCGCCGCGACCATGGGCGGCGTGATGGCAGCCGGTTTCGTCTACACCTTCCTCGGCCTCGCCGTGAAAATCAAAGGCACCGGTTTCATTGACCGGCTGCTGCCGCCAGTGGTCATTGGTCCGGTGATCATCTCGATCGGTCTGGCCATGGCGCCGATTGCCGCGAACATGGCGATGGGCAAGGCGGGTGACGGTTCCGAGCTGATCCACTACCAGACCGCGATGATGATCTCGATGCCGGCCCTGCTGACCACGTTGATCGTGGCGGTGTTCGGTAAAGGCATCTTCCGTCTGGTGCCGATCATTTCCGGGGTGCTGGTCGGTTTTGCCATGTCGTTCTATTTCGGCGTGGTCGATACCGCGAAGATTGCGGCGGCGCCATGGTTCGCCCTGCCGCATTTCACCGCGCCGGAGTTCAACTGGCAGGCGATCCTGTTCATCGTTCCGGTGGCGCTGGCTCCGGCCATCGAGCACATCGGCGGCGTGATCGCGGTGGGTAGCGTGACCGGTCGTGACTACCTGAAGAAACCGGGCCTGCATCGCACCCTGCTCGGTGATGGCATCGCCACCACGGCGGCCGGTCTGTTTGGCGGCCCGCCGAATACCACCTACGCCGAAGTGACCGGCGCGGTGATGCTGACCAAGAACTACAATCCGAAAATTATGACCTGGGCGGCGATCTTCGCCATCACCCTGGCGTTCATCGGCAAGTTCGGCGCGCTGCTGCAAAGCATTCCGGTGCCGGTGATGGGCGGGATTCTGTGCCTGCTGTTCGGCTCGATCGCGGCGGTGGGGATGAACACCCTGATCCGTCACAAGATCGACCTCGGTGAGGCGCGCAATCTGGTGATCGTGTCGGTGACCCTGGTGTTCGGTATCGGCGGTGTGCTGGTCGGCACCGGCACTGGCCCGGACGACTTCGGCCTCAAAGGCATCGCGCTGTGCGCGGTGGTGGCGATTGCGCTGAACCTGATTCTGCCGGGCAATGATGGCTGGAAGAACAAGAAGGCCGATGAGCCGCTGATCTAAGGGTCTGGATGCTTGTTGTCTGACAGATAGCTTTCGCGAGCAAGCCCGCTCCCACAGGGGATCTTCAGCGCACCGAAGATCAAATGTGGGGGCGGGCTTGCTCGCGAAGCTTTTGGCTTTAAAGCGCCAACGGCGCTCGTTCACACAGGGTTGCCAACGCCTTCGCCCATTGCGGGTCGTCATTCAGGCACGGCACCAGCACCAACTCCTCGCCCCCCGCTTCGCGGAACTGTTCCTTGCCGCGATCACCGATCTCTTCCAGCGTCTCGATGCAATCGGCGACAAACGCCGGGCACATCACCAGAATCTTCTTCACCCCGCTTTGCGCCAGCTCGTCCAGCCGCGCTTCAGTGTAGGGTTCGATCCACTTCGCCCGCCCCAGACGCGACTGAAACGACACCGACCATTTGCCATCGGCAATGCCCGCGCGCCTGGCGAACTCGGCGGCGGTGCGTATGCACTGGGCGCGGTAACAGGTGGCCAGCACGGCCGGCGAAGCGTTCTTGCAGCAATCCGCGTTTTTCAAGCAGTGATTGCCAGTCGGATCGAGCTTGGTCAGGTGCCGCTCCGGCAAGCCATGGAAGCTAAGCAGCAAGTGATCGTAGTCCTGCTGCAAATGCGGGGTAGCGCTGGCGACCAGCGCGTCGATGTATTCCGGCTGATCGTAAAACGGTTGCAACACTGAAAGCTGCACATCGAGTTTCTTCTCGCGAATCACCCGCTTGGCTTCTTCGATCACCGTGGTCGTGGTGCTGTCGGCGAACTGTGGATAAAGCGGCGCCAGCGTGATGCGCTTGTGCCCCGCCGCCACCAGTTGCAGCAACCTGGTTTCAATCGACGGCTCGCCATAACGCATGGCCAGCTCCACCGGGCCGTGGGTCCACTGGGTGGTCATCTGCTGCTGCAGACGACGGCTGAGCACCACCAGCGGCGAGCCCTCCTCCCACCAGATCGAAGCGTAGGCATGGGCCGATTGCTCAGGGCGCTTGATCAGGATCAGCGACACCAACAGCCGCCGCACCGGCCACGGCAGGTCGATCACGTACGGATCCATCAGAAATTGATTGAGGTAGCTGCGTACATCGGCCACCGAGGTGGAGGCCGGGGAACCCAGGTTGACCAGAAGCAAGGCGTGATCGGTCATGCATCGTCCTATTTCAAAGGCGGCCGGAGAGATCATCCAAAGCCGCGCGCAAATCCGTGAACTGGAAAGTGAAACCCGCTTCCAGCAAGCGTGCCGGCACGGCCCGTTGGCCACCCAGCAACAGCAATGACATTTCGCCAAGCCCGACCTTCAGCGCCAGGGCCGGCATCGGCATGAACGCCGGGCGGTGCAGTACGCTGCCCAGCGTCTTGGCAAACTCGCGATTGCGCACCGGTTTCGGTGCGCAGGCATTATAAGGACCGCTCGCCTGATCGCGGTGCAGAAGAAAATCAATCAGGGCGATTTGATCATCGATGTGAATCCACGGCATCCACTGCCGACCATTGCCCAGCGGCCCGCCGAGCCCGAGTTTGAACGGCAGCAACAGCCGCGACAAAAAGCCGCCCTCGGCCGACAGCACCAGCCCGGTTCGCACCAGCACCACGCGGGTGCCCTGACCTTCGGCACGCTGGGCGGTTTCCTCCCAGGCAATGCACAACTGACTGGCAAAATCGTCGATCACTGGCGGCGAATCTTCGGTCAGCTCGCGTTCGCCGCCGTCGCCGTACCAGCCGACAGCCGAACCGGAGATCAACAACGCCGGTTTCTGCTGCCGTGTTTCCAGCCAGGCCAGCAGGGTTTCGGTGAGGGTGATGCGGCTGCTCCACAGCAACGCCTTGCGCCGATGGGTCCATGGCCGATCAGCGATCGGTGCACCGGCCAGGTTGACCACCGCGTCCAGCGGCTCGTTGCCGAAGTCTTCGAGACGCGAAATTGCACGCACCTGCGCGCCACAGATTTTCGCGACCTTTTCCGGGCGTCGACTCCACACCGTCAATTGATGGCCCTGCCCCGACCAGTGTCGGCAGAGCTGACGGCCTATCAAACCAGTACCGCCGGTCAGCAATATGTGCATGACTTCTTCCTCGCGTGGCGTTTTACCCGGATCACTAGTCTATTTTTATAAGCAGGGATCTTTTCTATCGGGCAGGCTCTATTGTTTAACCATAGGCCAAGCTGTCAGAACGAGAACGCTAGAAGTTATACCAAAAAACAAAATTGTACAGGTTTCATTGACGGCGTAGTCTGTACAGAAAGGTAAACGAGGCCCCTATGACTGTACCTATCGCAATCATCGGCACCGGCATCGCCGGACTCTCCGCCGCGCAGGCGCTGACAGAGGCCGGACACACCGTCCAGCTCTTCGACAAAAGCCGCGGCAGTGGCGGACGCATGTCGAGCAAACGCAGCGACGCCGGTTCGCTGGACATGGGCGCGCAATACTTCACCGCCCGCGACCGGCGTTTCGTCACCGAAGTGCAACGCTGGCAAAGTCTGGGCTGGGTCGCCGAGTGGACGCCGCAGCTCTACACCTTTCAGGGCGGGCAACTGAACCTGTCGCCGGACGAGCAGACCCGATGGGTCGGCACGCCACGCATGAGTGCGATCACCCGGGGTTTGCTCGACGGTCTGGAAGTGCACTTCGCCTGCCGCATCACCGAGGTGTTTCGCGGTGAAGAACACTGGCATCTGCAGGACGCCGAAGGCTTCACCCACGGTCCCTTCAGTCACGTGGTGATTGCAACGCCAGCGCCGCAAGCCACGGCGTTGCTGGCTGCCGCACCAAAACTCGCCGGCGCCGCCGCCGGGGTGAAAATGGACCCGACCTGGGCCGTCGCCCTCGCCTTCGATACGCCACTGGATACGCCGATCGAAGGCTGCTTCGTGCAGGACAGCCCCATCGACTGGCTGGCACGCAACCGCAGTAAACCGGGGCGCGATACCACCTGCGACACCTGGGTGCTGCACGCCAGCAGCGCCTGGAGTCGGCAACACATCGACCTGTCCAAGGAAGCTGTCATCGAGCAACTGCACGGTGCATTCGCCGAACTGTTGCACAGTGCGATGCCCGCTCCGGCCTTCAGCCTCGCCCACCGCTGGCTCTACGCACGCCCTGCGACCGGCCACGAATGGGGCACGCTGGCCGACGCCGATCTGGGCTTGTACGCCTGCGGCGACTGGTGCCTGTCGGGGCGTGTCGAAGGGGCCTGGCTCAGTGGCCAGGAAGCTGCACGCCGCTTGCACGAACACCTGCAATGAATCGCATCAATCCGCAAAAATTGCTGCTGTCGAAGTGGACAGCAGCCCACCCGCAAAACCGCGAAAAACATTTTCTGGTCACCGAACTGTTCCGGGATGAGGAAGGCACGGTGCTGGAGATCGAGTTGCAGGCGGTGCTGACCAAGCGCGCCGAACGCCTCGATTGGCAGACGTTGAAGAACAACGATCACTGGTTACTGGGCTGGCAATAAAGATCCTGTAGGAGTGAGCCTGCTCGCGATGGCGTCGCATCATTCAACATCAATGCTGCCTCCCACAGTCGATCGTGGTTAACCTGGAAAAACTTATACAAATGAGTTGACTTGTACACGCATGAATCTATGCTGAGGAAAAGTTGTACAGAGATAAATATCTGTACAGGAATAGATTCGAGGTGTGCATGTCCGATCTTTCTGCTTCCCGGCCCAAAATCGCCATCAGCGCCTGCCTGATGGGCGCCGAAGTGCGCTACAACGGCGGGCACAAGGAATCGCGGTTGTGCAGCCGCACCCTTGCCGAGTATTTCGAATTCGTGCCGGTATGTCCGGAAGTCGCGATTGGCCTGGGCATCCCGCGCGAACCGATCCGCCTGGTTGGCGATCCCGATACTCCTGAAGCTATCGGTACGGTCAATCCGCAAATCAATGTCACCGAACCACTGGCAGCCTACGGGCAGAAAATGGCCGGCGAGCTCAATGACATCTGCGGCTATATCTTCATGCAGCAGTCGCCTTCGTGCGGTCTGGAGCGGGTCAAGGTCTATCACGCCAACGGCGCGCCGGTGAACGGCGGCGGCCGTGGCATCTACGCTCAGGCGTTCTGTGCGGAGCACCCTGACCTGCCGGTGGAAGAAGCCGGGCGCCTGAACGATCCGGTGTTGCGGGAAAACTTCATCACCCGCGTGCTCGCCTACAGCGCCTGGCAGCAGGTGCTCGAACAAGGCTTGAGCCGCCGCGCACTGACCGAATTCCACTCACGCTACAAATACCTGCTGATGGCACACAACCCTGAGCAATACAAAGCCTTGGGCAAACTGCTGGGCAACATGGCCAAGACCGATCCGGTCGAACTCGGCCCGCGCTATTTCAGCGAGTTGATGAGCGCGTTGAAGAAATGCGCTACCCGCCGCACCCACAGCAACGTGCTGCAACACATCAGCGGCTACCTGAAACAGGCGATCAGCCCGGAAGACAAACAGGAAATGCAGCATGTCATCGGCCAGTACCGCCACGGCATCGTGCCGCTGGTGGTGCCATTGACTCTGCTCAAACACCACTTTCGCCAACACCCGGATCCGTACATTGCGCGGCAGGTTTACTTGCAGCCGCATCCGGAAAACCTCAGCCTGCGAAACGCCATTTGATGAACGACAAACTCGACACCAGCGCCCAGGAAGACCTGGGTGCCGACTTCAAGAAAGCCCTCGACGAGGGCTGGCTGCCGATCCGCGAAGTGGCGCGGCAGACCGGGGTCAACGCCATCACCCTGCGCGCCTGGGAGCGCCGTTACGGGTTGATCGTGCCGCAGCGCACGCCCAAGGGCCATCGCCTGTATTCCAGCGAACATGTGCAACGAATCCTGACCATCCTGACCTGGCTTAATCGAGGCGTGGCTGTCAGTCAGGTCAAACCGTTGCTCGATGCTCCGCAAGCCTTTACCGAGACGGTGGAAAACGACTGGCAACGGCAGCGCCAGTCCTTGCTCGGCGCCGTCATCCAGCTCAATGAGCGCAACCTCGACGACAGCATCAACCAGGCCATGGCCCTGTACCCGCCACGCACCCTGTGCGAGCAATTGCTCCTGCCGCTGCTGGCCGAACTCGAGCAGCGCTGGCAAGGCCAGTTCGGCGCACAGATGGAACGGGTGTTCTTTTATTCCTGGTTACGCAGCAAATTCGGCGCGCGCATCTACCATAACAATCGGCAATTACACGCTGCGCCGTTGCTGCTGATCAATCACTCGGACCTGGCACTGGAACCGCACCTGTGGCTATGCGCGTGGCTGATCAGCAGCGCCGACTGCCCGGTGCAAGTGTTCGACTGGCCGCTACCGGCCGGAGAACTGGCGCTCGCGGTCGATCATCTGCAAGCGCGGGGAGTGCTGCTGTATTCCAGCAAGGCGATGAATCTGGCGCAGCTGCCAAAACTGCTGAATGGCATCGGCACTGCAAAAATGCTCGTCGGACCAACGGTATGCATCCACCAGACCGAGTTGTCCGTAAGAACCCCTGAGATCGCTGATCTGATCCTGGCCGAAGACCCGCTCTCGGCACATCAGGAACTGGTTCAGCGTGGGCTGATTTAATGGAAACCGCGATGCAATTGATCTGGCTGCGCAGCGACCTGCGCCTACATGACAACACCGCCCTCGCGGCCGCCGCAGCGCGCGGTCCGACGGTTGCCGTGTATCTGCTGAGCCCGCAGCAATGGCTGGAACATGACGACGCCGCGTGCAAGGTCGACTTCTGGCTGCGCAACCTGCGTGAGCTGAGCAGTCGCCTCGGCGAGCTGAACATCCCGTTGCTGCTGCGTTCCGCCAATCATTGGGATCAGGCCCCGGCGGTGCTGCTCGAACTTTGTGTGCAATTGAATATTCAAGCTGTGCACGTCAACGAAGAATATGGCGTCCACGAAAGCCAGCGCGACGCCGCGGTGGCGGTGGCCCTGAAAACCAAAGGCATCGCTTTCCACAGCTACCTTGACCAACTGCTGTTCAAGCCCGGCACGGTACTGACCAAAACCGAAACCTACTTTCAGGTGTTCAGCCAGTTCCGCAAGGTCTGCTATGAACGCCTGCACCGCTCGATGCCGGCGCTGGTCAAGACGCCCGGCAAACAGGCAAAGCTGAACATCGACAGCGATCCGGTGCCGGCATCCGTCGCCGGTTTTGCAACGCCGAGCGAGTCTTTGCGCACACTGTGGCCGGCCGGCGAACAGGAAGCCCGGCGCCGTCTCGACACCTTCGCCGACGCGCAGATTGACTACTACCAGAGCGAACGCGACTTCCCGGCCAAACCCGGCACCAGTCAACTTTCCGCGTACCTCGCCGCCGGGGTGATTTCGCCGCGCCAATGCCTGCATGCGGCCTTGCAAAGCAATCAGGGCGAGTTCGACAGCGGCAAGGTCGGCGCGGTGACGTGGATCAACGAGCTGCTGTGGCGTGAGTTCTACAAGCACATTCTGGTGGGCTACCCACGGGTTTCGCGCCACCGCGCATTTCGCCCGGAAACCGAAGCCCTGGCCTGGCGTGATGCGCCGGACGATCTGGCGGCCTGGCAAGAGGCGCGGACCGGTTTGCCGATCATCGATGCAGCCATGCGCCAACTGCTGGAAACCGGCTGGATGCATAACCGCTTGCGGATGATTGTGGCGATGTTCCTGACCAAGAATCTGCTGATCGACTGGCGTGAAGGCGAGCGCTTTTTCATGCGCCACCTGATCGACGGCGATCTGGCGGCGAACAACGGTGGCTGGCAATGGAGTTCTTCGACCGGCACCGATTCGGCGCCGTACTTCCGCATCTTCAATCCGCTGAGCCAATCGGAAAAATTCGACAGCGAAGGCCTGTTCATCAAGCACTGGCTGCCTGAACTGGCCGGCCTGAACAAGAAGGAAGTACACAACCCGGCCAGCGCCGGTGGACTGTTCGGCGTGGCGGATTATCCGGCGCCGATCGTCAATCTCGGGGCTTCGCGCGAACGCGCGCTGGCGGCGTTCAAGAACCTGCCGTCGCGCTCGTCTATGGAAGAAGTTCATGAGTGAATTCCTGCGCCGCTTCGCCCGCCAGTTCGCCGAGTTGAACAAAGACAACTTGCAACGTCTGGGCGAGCTGTACAGCGATGACATTCACTTCACCGACCCGCTGCATGAAGTGCAGGGGCTGGTGCAACTGCGACATTACTTCAGCGAGCTGTACGCCAACGTCAGCGAACTGCGCTTCGATTTCCACGGCTTCGACCAGATCGCTGACGGTGAAGGTTACCTGCGCTGGGTCATGAGTTACCGCCACCCGCGTCTGGCCGGTGGTCAATTGATTCGCGTCGCCGGGTGTTCGCACCTGCTGTGGCGCGACAAGGTTTATCGCCACCGGGATTATTTCGATGCCGGGGCCATGCTGTATGAACATTTACCCGTATTGGGCCGGGTGATCGCCTGGTTGAAAAGGAGAATGGGATGAGTCGTACACCTCCACGGCGTTATTGGCTGACCGGTGCCAGCAGTGGCATCGGCGCAGCACTGGCTGAAGAGATTCTGAAAAGCGGCGCGCATCTGGCTGTCAGTTCGCGTCAGGTGGCACCGCTCAAAGTGCTGTCGCAACGTTATCCGGGGCAAGTGCTGGTGGTGGCCGGCGATCTGACCAACAGTCAGACCGTGCGCGAAATCGGCCAGCAGATCGAACAGGCCTGGGGCTCGCTCGACAGCGTGATTCTCAATGCCGGCACCTGCGAGTACGTCGATGCGCGACAGTTCGATGCCTCGATCATCGAACATGTGGTGCGCACCAACCTGCTCGCCAGCAGTTACTGCATCGAAGCGGCCCTGCCGTTGCTGCGCAAAGGCACCGCGCCGCATCTGATCGGCATGGCCAGCTCAGTCACCTACCTGCCGCTGCCTCGGGCCGAAGCCTATGGCGCGTCGAAGGCCGGGCTGCGCTATCTGTTCGAATCGCTGCGGATCGATCTGGCCGTCGAGGGCATCGATGTCACCATCATCAGCCCGGGTTTTGTCGAAACCCCGCTGACCGCCAAGAATGACTTCCCGATGCCGTTGAGCTGGCCTGTGGATAAAGCGGCGCGGCATATTTTCGCCAAACTCAAGGATCGTCCGCTGGAGATCGCCTTTCCCGCACTGTTCATGGCGGCGCTGTGGCCACTGTCGAAGCTGCCGGCGCGCCTGCAACTGGCGATCGGCAAGCGCATGGTGCGCAGCAACCCACCGCTGCGAGACCCGATATGAAGATTGCCATTGTCGGCAGCGGAATCGCCGGCCTGACCTGCGCCCACCTGCTCAATCGCCGACACGACATCACGGTGTTCGAGGCCAGCGACTGGGTCGGCGGTCACACGCACACCGTGCAAGTGACCGTCGATGGCCGCGAATATGCAGTGGACACTGGGTTCATCGTGTTCAACGACTGGACCTATCCGAACTTCATTCGATTGCTCGGCCAGCTCGGTGTGTCGTTCAAACCGACGGAAATGAGCTTCTCGGTCACCGACCCGGACACCGGTCTGGAATACAACGGCAACAACCTCAACAGCCTCTTCGCCCAGCGCAGCAACCTGCTGTCCCCGGGGTTCTGGGGCATGTTGCGCGACATTCTGCGCTTCAATAAAGAAGCTCAGCGCGACCTCGCCGAACAGCGCATTGCCGCCGATACCACGCTCGACGATTACCTCAAGGCTGGCGGTTATGGCGAACGTTTCATCCTGCATTACATCGTGCCGATGGGCTCGGCGATCTGGTCGATGCCGATGGCCGAGATGCTCAATTTCCCGCTGCAATTCTTTGTGCGCTTCTTCAAGAATCATGGCCTGCTGTCAGTCAGTGATCGCCCGCAATGGCAGGTGATCGAGGGCGGCTCCAGTGCCTACATTGCGCCGTTGACTGCGGCGTTCCACGACAAGATCCGCCTCAGTTGCCCGGTGACGCGCATCGATCGCGATGAACACGGCGTGGTTATCCACAGCCCGGCCGGCATCGAGCGTTTCGACAAAGTCGTGCTTGCCTGCCACAGCGACCAGGCCCTGCAATTGCTCGGCACGCCAAGCCAGGCGGAACGCTCGATCCTCGGCGCCCTGCCCTATGCCGATAACGAAGTCGTGCTGCATACCGATACCCGTCTGCTGCCGACCCGCAAACTGGCGTGGGCCAGCTGGAACTATCGCTTGAGCGGCGCCGGCCATACCCACGCGGCCGTCACTTACGACATGAACATCCTGCAGGGCATTCAGAGCGACACCACGTTCTGCGTCAGCCTCAATCAGAGCGCCGGGATCAGCCCGTTCAAGGTGCTCGCCAAATACACCTACGCCCACCCGCAATTCAGCCTCGCGGCTGTGGCGGCGCAAAACCGCTGGGCCGAACTCGACGGTCAGCAGCACACCCATTATTGCGGCGCCTACTGGGCCAACGGCTTTCATGAGGACGGCGTGGTCAGCGCGTTGCGCGTGGCCGCCGCGTTCGGGGAAAGCTTATGAACAGCGCCCTGTACAGCGGCTGGATTGGTCATCGGCGCTTTTCGCCCAGACGCCACGAATTCCGTTACCGGATCGGTCTGTTGTACCTCGATCTGGCGGAACAGGACGCCGTGTTCGGCCTGTCACCGTTTGCCAGTCGCAGCCGCTTTGCACCGTTTTCGTTTCGCGAAACCGACTACCTGAAAACCTTCACCGGCAGCGGCATGCGCCTGATCGATGCGGTGCGCCAGCAAGTCGGCGTCGCCATCGGCCATCAACCGCAGGGTTCGATCTGCCTGCTGACCCAACCGCGCAGTTGGGGTCTGGCGTTCAATCCGGTGAGCTTCTTTTATTGCCACGAGGCCGACGGGCAACTGGCGGCGATTCTCTGCGAAGTCACCAACACGCCGTGGCGCGAACGTTATCACTACGTGCTGCCGGCCCGCACACCGACCAACCTGCAAGACTTTCACCAGCACTTCGCCGTGGCCAAGGCCTTTCATGTCTCGCCGTTTTTGCCGCGTGACCTCGAGTACCGCATGAGCTTCAGCCCGGCTGCGCAAAAGCTCGGCGTGCACATGGCCGACTGGCAGGGTGAGCACAAGCTGTTCGACGCCACGCTCAATCTGCAGCGCGAACCCCTCGACCGCCACAGCCTGCACCGCTACTTGCGACGTTTTCCGTGGATGACCGCGAAAACCTGCCTGGCGATTTATTGGCAAGCCGTGCGCCTGTTGCTCAAGCGTGCCCCGATTTTTGCTCATCAGGCTGCCGACGGCAGCTTTCAGATCGCCACTGTGCCTCCCAAGGAGCACCGCCATGAAATCCTCTAGCCTGTCGGTCAGTCGCTTCAGCACCAACGGTTTGACCGGTTCGCTGCTGCGTCGCGGCGTTTTGCGGCAACTCAGTCAGCTCAAACACGGGCAATTGCTGGTGGTCGAGGATGGCGAACGCCTGATGTTCGGCACGCCGGGCAGCCACCTGCTCGGCGAAATCCATGTGCAGGATGCAGCGGTGTGGGGCATGGTCGCCGGCAACGGATCGATTGGTGCCGGCGAAGCGTTTATCCACGGTTACTGGAGTTCGCCGGACCTGACGGCGGTCGTGCGCGTGTTCGTCAGCAACCTCGACGTACTCGACGCCATGGAGCGCGGTCTGGCCCGCCTCAGCCGGCCCCTGGTGCAAGGCCTGCACTGGCTCAACCGCAACACGCGCAAGGGGTCGCAGAAAAACATCGCGGCGCACTATGACCTCGGCAACGATCTGTTCGAACAATTTCTCGACCCGACCATGATGTATTCGGCGGCGCAGTTCCTCAGCCCCGACGACAGCCTGGAACAGGCTCAGTTGAACAAGCTGGAACGGATCTGCCAGAAGCTCGCACTCAAGCCCGAAGATCATCTGCTGGAGATCGGCACCGGTTGGGGCAGCATGGCGCTCTACGCCGCGCAGCACTACGGCTGCCGTGTCACCACCACGACGCTGTCGAAAGAGCAGTACGCGTTTACCGCCAGGCGCATTGAAGCACTGGGGTTGCAGGATCGGGTAACGCTGCTGCTCACCGACTACCGCGACCTCACCGGCGAATACGACAAACTGGTGTCGATCGAGATGATCGAAGCGGTCGGTCACCGCTTCCTGCCCACCTATTTCAAGCAATGCGCGCACCTGCTCAAGAGCAACGGCCTGATGCTGTTGCAGGCAATCACCATCCGCGAGCAGCGCTACGAGCAGGCCAAGCGCGGCGTCGACTTCATCCAGCGCTACATCTTCCCCGGCGGCGCCCTGCCCTGCGTGCAGAAGATGCTCGAAGTGGTCAGCCGCGAGACCGACATGAACCTGCTGCACATGGAAGACTTCGGCCTGCACTACGCCCGCACCCTGCGCCTGTGGCACGAAAACTTTCGCCGCGCCCATGGCCGTTTGAGCGAATTGGGTTACGACGATTACTTCCTGCGGCTGTGGGAGTTTTACCTGTGCTACTGCGAAGGCGGGTTTCTGGAGCGCACCATCGGCACCGCGCAACTGCTGCTGGCCAAACCGGCCGCGATGCCGGCGCCGTTGCTCGGACGCTTCGATGCTTGAGCGGCTGACCAATGCCGTGCTGTTCCAGGTCGGCTGGCTGGCCTGCGTGCTCGGCGGCGACAGTCTGTGGCTGCTGCTGGCGCTGGCGGTGCTGGTGATTCATCTGGGCTGGATCAGCAGTTGGGCGGAGGAAGGTCGTTTGATCCTCAGCGTGGTGCTTGTCGGTACAGCCGTAGACAGTCTGTTGCGCGCTGCCGGCGTGTTCGAATTCCAGGACCTGTCGCCACTGATTCCGCTGTGGCTGATGCTGCTCTGGGCCTTGCTCGCGACCACGTTGCGTCACTGCCTGCAATGGAGCGCCCGCCCGTGGTGGCTGGCCAGCGGACTCGGTGCAATGGGCGGCGCCGTGTCCTATTACGGCGGCGGACAGCTGGCCGGCGTGCAATTTCCTTACGGTGAAGTGCCGACCCTGATCGGCATCGGCCTGCTGTGGGCGCTGCTGTTTCCGCTGCTGCATGCCATGGCACGGCGCCTGAGCCACTGAGCGTCTGTCAGGCCTTTCACACAGCAACCGGTGGCTGCCTTACACTGCGCAGCATGAAAACCATTCCCCACCAGCAAATCACCGAGCCAGCGGTCACCTGTTCGACCTGCGCAGCGTGCTGTTGCCAGCTCGAAGTGATGCTGATCACCGACACCGGCGTGCCTGAGCGCTTTATCGATACCGATGAGTGGGGTGGTGAAGTGATGCTGCGTCTGGACGACGGCTGGTGCGCGGCGCTGGATCGCGACAGCATGATGTGCACGATCTATGAGAAACGTCCGCTGATCTGTCGCGAATTCGAGATGGGTGCACCGGAGTGCATTGAAGAACGCAAAGGCATTGCCACTGCTTACCGTTGATTCCGAAAAACACCACTGAAACAAATGTAGGAGTGAGCCTGCTCGCGATTGCGGAGTACCAGTCAAACAAATGTTGGCTGACACTCCGCAATCGCGAGCAGGCTCACTCCTACAGAGGTTATTTGTAGCGCTTACAGCGGCATCGTGTAATGCAGCGCGTAGCTTTCTACACCGTCGTTGCTGCTGGCCAGGCCGGCGTTGGAATAGTGTGTTGCACGAATCCCCACTTCATGCCCGCCATTGAAGCGCAGACCAAAACCGATGCGGTCTTCGAACTGGAAAGAGCCGCCGATGTTGTTGCTTTCATATTTGGTGTTGGAGAACGCTGCGACACCAATGCCCGCTTCAACATACGGTTTGACCGACTGACCGGCAAACTCGTAAACGAATACCGGGGAGAACGACAGGCTGTTGTTGCTGGAAGTCTTGTCACCTTCCCAGTAAGTGTAAGCGCCGCTCCAGTAACCGGTCAGGCGACCGACATCACTTTGCAGCCAGCTCTTGTCCCAATCGAAATTCATGCCCAGGCGATAAGTCATGGTCGAATCGCTGGTCGCACCCACTGCAAATTCAACACCTGCAGCTTGCGCGGTAATACTTTGCCCCATCAGTGCGGCCGCAATCGCGGCCAAGCAGAATAGTCGCTTCACTTTGAAACTTCCTTTTCCGGAACGATCGTTTGGTTTTCTAGATAACTCATCGCTATAGAAGCTAGCGCCTGATTAGAAGTTCAGCTGTTTTTTTAGTTATTTCACATTTTTTTTACAAGCTGAATTTTTCGACGTCGCCGGCAACCTGACCCAACAGGGGCAGGGTCTTGCGGAAGAACGCGGGGTCGGCACTGGTCCAGAATCTGACCGGGCGGTTCGGCCCTTCGGCCAGCAGATCACGTTCGGCCAGCAACCGTTGCAGTTGCCGCGCTACGGCTGCGCCAGTGTCAATCAGGCTGATGCTGTCGGGAATCATCGTCTTGAGCATCGGCTTGAGAAACGGATAGTGAGTGCAACCGAGAATGATCGTGTCGCAACCGTTGGCCAGCAGCGGATCGACGTAGTGCTGCAGCAACGTGCGCAACTCGGCGCTGTGCAGATCACCGCTTTCAATCAGTTCCACCAGACCGGGGCACGGCTGGGTGATGACGCGAACGTCAGCGGCGAAGCGGTCGAGCAACGCGGCGAACTTGGCACTCTGCAACGTGCCGGTGGTGGCGAGTACGCCAACCACACCGCTGCGGGTGGCGGCAGCTGCGGGTTTGACCGCTGGCTCCATGCCAACGATCGGCCACTCGGGGAAATCCCGGCGCAGATCGGCAACTGCGGCCACCGTCGCCGTGTTGCAGGCGATCACCAAGGCCTTGGCGCCCTGCTCCCGGAAAAAGCCGGCCATCACATTGCAGCGCTGGCGGATGAACTCCGGAGTTTTCTCGCCGTAGGGAATATGCCCGCAATCGGCGAAATACAGCAGTGATTCATGGGGCAGCAAATGCTGGATTTCAGCCAGTACCGACAAGCCGCCAACACCGGAGTCGAACACCGCGATCGGCGCCTCACGCATGCTGCGAACCACAGACGCTGCAACCCGGATCACGCTTGACCCGCAATTCACGGAAGCGCGAACCCAAGGCATCGATCAACAGCAAACGACCCACCAACGGTTCGCCAAAACCGACCAGCACTTTCAACGCTTCAAGCGCCTGCAGGCTGCCGACCAGCCCCACCAGGGGCCCGACCACACCGGCCTCGCTGCACGTCAGTTCGGCTTCGCTGCCATGCCCGTACAGACAGTGGTAGCACGGACTTTCCGGGCGGCGCGGGTCGAACACCGACAACTGCCCTTCCAGACGAATCGCCGCGCCGCTGACCAGCGGTTTGCGCGCTGCCACACACGCGGCGTTGACCGCCTCGCGGGTGGAGAAGTTATCGGAGCAGTCGAGCACCAGATCCACCGCCGACACGGCGGCGGCCAGGGAATCCTCGTCCAGCGCCTGACGATGAGGCACCAGTTTAATCTCGGGATTGATCGCGCTCAGGCGCTTGAGCGCCGAGTCGACCTTGCTCATGCCGACGCTGTCGGTGTCATGAATGATCTGGCGCTGCAGGTTGGTCAGGTCGACCGTGTCGAAATCCGCCAGATGCAACTCACCGACACCCGCCGCCGCCAGATACAGCGCGACCGGGGCGCCGAGACCGCCGAGGCCGACGATCAGCACGCGGCTGTCTTTCAGCTTCAGTTGCCCATCGATATCGATGTGTTGCAGCAGAATCTGCCGGCTGTAGCGCAGCAATTCCTGATCATTCAGCACGGCAGGCGCCCCAGGCTGATCCGTTGATGGCCGCCCAGATCGGTGCGGCTGTGGACTTGTTCAAAACCACGGGTGAGCAACAGATCACGCACGGCTTCGGCTTGATCATAGCCGTGTTCGAGCATCAGCCAGCCGCCGGCTTCCAGATGATCCGGAGCCTGGGCGACAATCAGGCGCAGATCGTCGAGCCCGTCGACACCGGCCACCAGCGCACTGGCCGGTTCGAAGCGCACGTCGCCCTCGACCAGATGCGGGTCGGCAGCCGCGATGTACGGCGGGTTGCTGATGATCAGATTGAAGCGCTGGCCTTCGAGGGCGCTGAACCAGTGGCTGCTCAGCACCGTGGCGTTGTTCAGGTTCAAGCGCTGACGGTTGCGTTCGGCAAGGGCCACGGCTTCCAGCACGCGATCCACCGCCGTGACGTTCCACGCCGGGCGTTCGCTGGCCAGGGCCAGGGCAATCGCGCCGCTGCCGGTGCCCAGATCGAGGACTTTCGCCGGCGTTGCCGCCAGCAGTTCCAGTGCGGCCTCGACCAGCAACTCGGTGTCTGGGCGCGGGATCAGAGTGTGCGGCGCCACTTCCAGATCGAGCTTCCAGAACCCCTGCTGACCAAGGATGTAGGCCACCGGCTCGCCACTTCGACGCCGTTGCAGGTACTCGGTAAAAATCAGCACCGCTTCGCTGGGTACGATGCGCTCGGGCCAGGTGTGCAGGAAGCTTCGCGATTTGCCCAGTGCCGCGGCCAGGAGCAATTCGGCATCCAGGCGCGCGGTGGGCGAGTCCGGCAGTTCGGCGGCGCGCAACAGACTGGCAATGATGGTCATTTATTCACCTATCGCTGCAAGCTGGTCGGCCTGGTATTCGGCCAGCAAAGGCTCGATCACCGCCTCAACGCCACCGGCGAGGATCTCATCAAGGGAGTACAGGGTCAGGTTGACGCGATGGTCAGTGACCCGGCCCTGGGCAAAGTTGTACGTGCGAATGCGCTCGGAACGGTCACCGGAACCCACCAGCAACTTACGCTCGCTGGCAATCGCATTCGCCGCCGCTGCGGTTTGCTGATCGTTGAGCTTGGCCGACAGCCAGGCCATCGCCCGGGCACGGTTCTTGTGCTGGGAACGTTCTTCCTGACACTCGACGACGGTGCCGGTCGGTATGTGCGTGATGCGGATCGCCGAGTCGGTGGTGTTGACGTGCTGACCACCGGCCCCGGAAGAACGATAAGTGTCGACACGCAGATCCGCCGGGTTGATCTCGATGGCTTCGCGCTCGTCCGGTTCGGGCAATACCGCCACGGTGCAGGCCGAGGTGTGGATACGGCCTTGGGATTCGGTGGCGGGTACACGCTGTACGCGGTGCGCGCCGGACTCGAATTTCAGCTTGCCGTAAACGTTGTCGCCTTCAATGCGGGCGATGACTTCTTTATAGCCACCGTGCTCGCCTTCGTTTTCCGAAAGAATCTCCACACGCCAGCCACGTCGCTCGGCGTAACGCGAGTACATGCGAAACAGATCGCCGGAGAAGATCGCCGCCTCGTCGCCACCGGTACCGGCGCGAATTTCAAGAAAGACGTTACGCCCGTCATTGGGATCCTTGGGCAGCAACATGCGCTGCAGATCATCTTCCAGCCTGATCAGCAATTCCTTGGCTTCGCGGACTTCTTCCACGGCCATTTCACGCATGTCCGGGTCGCTGTCCTTGAGCAGCGCCTGGGCGCCTTCAAGATCACTTTGTACGCCGAGCAGCTTTTTGTAGCCTTGTACCACCGGCTCGAGTTCGGCGTATTCCTTGGAATAGGCGCGGAATCTGGCCTGATCGACAATGACTTCGCCGTCGCCGAGCAGCGCGGTCAGTTCCTCGAAACGGTCCTGGAGGGTGTCCAGCTTGTTGAGCAGTGACGCTTTCATTGCGGTTTTTTATCCGAAAAACTATCCGGTGAGCCCTCGAGGGCAAAGAGTTCCTGGGCCATGGCCAGCGCATCGAGGCGGCCTTCGGCAGAAAGCTTTTTCAATTGCACGCTGGGCGCATGCAGCAGTTTATTGGTCAGGCCGCGGGCCAGTTGCCCGAGCACATCTTCGGCGTTGCCGCCGTTGGCCAGCAGACGCAGGGCTTTTTGCAGCTCCTCGTCGCGCAGGCGTTCGCTTTGTTGCCGATAAGCCTTGAGCACATCGACCGCCGCCAGCTCACGCAGACGCACCATGAAATCGTCGGCGCCGACCGAGACCATCTCTTCCGCCGCCTGGGCTGCGCCCTGACGACTCTTGAGGTTCTCGGCGACCACTTCGTGCAGATCGTCGACGCTGTACAGGTAAACGTCGTCGAGTTCGCCGACTTCCGGCTCGATGTCGCGGGGTACGGCGATGTCGACCATGAAGATCGGCTTGTGCTTGCGCTGCTTCAGCGCACTTTCGACCGCGCCCTTGCCGAGAATCGGCAACTGGCTGGCGGTCGAACTGATCACGATATCGCTGCGCACCAACTCCGCCGGAATGTCCGAGAGCAGCACCGCGTGGGCACCGAACTGCTCGGCCAGCAGGCTGGCACGTTCCAGCGTACGGTTGGCGACCACGATGCGCTTGACCCCCAGCTCATGCAAATGGCGGGCGACCAGCGTGATGGTCTCGCCAGCGCCGATCAGCAAGGCCTGGCTGCGTTGCAGATCGCTGAAAATCTGTTTGGCCAGGCTGACGGCGGCAAACGCCACGGACACCGGGTTTTCGCCGATGGCGGTGTCGGTACGCACTTGCTTGGCGGCATTGAATGTCGCTTGAAACAGCCGCCCCAGCAGCGGGCCGATGGTCCCGGCCTCACGCGCCACGGCGTAGGCCGATTTCATCTGGCCGAGAATCTGCGGTTCGCCCAGCACCAGCGAGTCGAGCCCGGAGGCGACGCGCATCATGTGACGAACTGCCGCATCATCTTCATGCACATAAGCACTCGCGCGCAGCTCATCGAGGCTTAAATGGTGATAATCGGCCAGCCAGCGCAGAACCAGATCAGCCGAAACCTGATCCTGTTCTATATACAGCTCACTGCGATTGCAGGTGGAGAGGATCGCAGCTTCGCGGCTGTCGGTGAGTCGGCAGAGCTGCTGCAAGGCCTCCACCAGCTGCTCAGGGGTAAAGGCCACGCGCTCGCGGACGTCTACTGAAGCAGTCTTGTGGTTAATACCGAGTGCAAGGAAGGCCATTCAAGGTCGCTGATGGTGACGTGAAGCCGGCAATTGTCCTACTTCGTCAGATTCAGAACAACTACCGCTGACTATTGTCCCAATTGTCGGCCACTATAAAGGCCACATTCGAGACTCGGTTATGTTTGGCCGAAGGCTTGTGTCATGATGATCCGACCGCAGGTTAGTCGTCCTTCTCCTATATGAATAGATCTTCCGCGTTGCTCCTTGCTTTTGTCTTCCTCAGCGGCTGCCAGGCCATGGCACCCGTTTCGCCGGACGGTACCCCGCCGGTCGAAGACACCACGCCCGCGCCTGAAAAACCCAAGGTTTACAGCTCGTTCAGCGAGGAAACCGTTTTCAGCCTGTTGAGCGCCGAACTCGCCGGCCAGCGCAATCGTTTCGACATTGCCCTGGACAACTACGTGACCCAGGCGATCAATACTCAGGACCCGGGGGTTTCCGAGCGCGCGTTCCGCATCGCCGAATACCTCGGTGCCGACCAGCCTGCGCTGGACACCGCCCTGATCTGGGCAAAAAACGCTCCGGACGACCTCGAAGCGCAACGCGCCGCCGCCGTGCAACTGGCCCGCGCCGGGCGTTATGACGACTCCATGGTTTATATGGAGAAAGTCCTGCAGGGCAAGGGCGACACCCATTTCGACTTCCTCGCGCTGTCGGCCGCCGATACCGATCAGGAAACCCGCAACGGCCTGATGAAAAGTTTCGACCGTCTGCTACAGCGCCACCCGAAGAACAGCCAGCTGATTTTCGGCAAGGCCCTGCTGCTGCAACAGGACGGCGACAATAAAGCCGCTCTGACCCTGCTCGAAGACAATCCGCCGGAAGAAGGCGAGATTGCGCCGATCCTGCTGCGCGCGCGTCTGCTGCAAACCATGAATCGTGGCGACGAAGCCCTGCCGCTGTTGCGGAAAAGCATCAAGAAATACCCGGACGACAAGCGCCTGCGCCTGACTTATGCGCGCACGCTGGTTGAACAGGACCGGATGGATGACGCCAAGGTCGAGTTCTCCACCCTCGTTCAGCAATACCCGGAAGACGACGAACTGCGTTATTCGCTGGCACTGGTGTGCCTGGAAGCCAAGGCCTGGGACGAGGCCAAGGGTTACCTGGAAGACCTGATCGCCCGGGAAAGCCACGTTGACTCGGCGCACCTGAACCTGGGTCGCATCGCCGAAGAACGCAACGACCCGCAGGGCGCGCTGATCGAATACGCGCAGGTCGGCCCTGGCAATGACTATCTGCCGGCGCAACTGCGTCAGGCCGATATTCTGATGAACAACGGCAAGACCGCCGAAGCCCAGAGCAAACTCGCCGCCGAACGCGATGCCCAGCCGGATTACGCGATCCAGCTGTATCTGATCGAATCCGAAACCCTGTCGGCCAACAAACAGGACGACAAGGCTTGGAAAACCCTGGATAAAGCGTTGCAGCAATACCCGGACGATCTGAATCTGCTCTACACCCGGGCCATGCTCGCGGAAAAACGCAATGATCTGGCACAGATGGAAAAAGACCTGCGCCTGATCATCAAGCGCGACCCGGACAACGCCATGGCGCTCAATGCGCTGGGCTACACCCTGTCCGATCGCACCACCCGCTACGCTGAAGCCAAGGCCCTGATCGAACAGGCGCACCAGATCAATCCGGAAGACCCGGCGGTACTCGACAGCCTCGGCTGGGTGAATTTCCGCATGGGCAATCTGGACGACGCCGAGAAATATCTGCGTCAGGCGCTCGAGCGTTTCCCGGACCACGAAGTCGCCGCGCACTTGGGCGAAGTGTTGTGGGTCAAGGGCAATCAGCGCGAGGCCAAACAAGTCTGGGGCAAGTACCTCAAAGATCAGCCCGACAGCACCATCCTGCGCAGCACCATCAAGCGCCTGACCGGATCCGAGACTCTTTAACTCATGTTTTTGCGCCACGTTATTGTTTTCAGCTTCATCGCCCTGCTCGCCGGTTGCGCGGGCTTCGGCGCTCGCGAATCGGTCGAGGGCCACGGCAGTCCGGCTCAGTGGGCCGCGAACAAACAACAGCTGGCCGGCCTCGACGGCTGGCAGATCGACGGCAAGATCGGCATTCGCGCGCCGAAAGACTCCGGCAGCGGCACGCTGTTCTGGCTGCAACGTCAGGACTACTACGACATTCGCCTGTCCGGCCCGCTGGGTCGTGGCGCGGCACGTCTGACCGGGCGCCCGGGCAAGGTTTCGCTGGAAGTCGCCAATCAGGGCCGCTATGACTCCGAGTCACCGGAAGCGCTGCTCGAAGAGCAACTCGGCTGGAAGCTGCCGGTATCCAATCTGGCCTGGTGGGTCCGTGGCCTGCCGGCCCCCAGCAGCAAAAGCCGTCTGACCCTCGATAACGACAGTCGCCTGGCCAATCTGGAACAGGACGGCTGGAAAGTCGAGTACCTCAGCTACGCCGAGCAAAACGGTTACTGGCTGCCCGAGCGGATCAAGCTGCATGGCACCGATCTGGACGTGACGCTGGTGATCAAGACCTGGCAACCGCGTAAATTGGGGCAATAAAGCATGACCGCTCCACGCCTGACGCTGCCGTCGCCGGCCAAGCTCAACCTGATGCTGCACATTCTCGGACGCCGCGCGGACGGCTACCACGAATTGCAGACGCTGTTTCAGTTTGTCGATTACGGCGACGAAATCACCTTCGCCGTGCGCGATGACGGCTTGATTCATCTGCACACCGAATTCGCTGGCGTGCCCCACGACAGCAACCTGATCGTGCGCGCGGCGAAAATGCTTCAGCAACAGTCCGGCTGTACACTCGGCATCGACATCTGGATCGACAAGGTGCTGCCCATGGGCGGCGGCATCGGTGGCGGCAGCTCGAATGCGGCGACCACCCTGCTCGGCCTCAATCACTTGTGGCAACTGGGCTGGGATGAAGATCGCCTCGCGGCATTGGGCCTGTCGCTCGGCGCCGACGTGCCGGTTTTCGTCCGTGGTCACGCGGCATTTGCCGAAGGCGTGGGCGAGAAACTGACCCCGGTCGACCCCGAAGAACCGTGGTATCTGGTGCTTGTGCCGCAAGTCTCTGTAAGTACGGCAGAAATTTTTTCCGATCCTTTGTTGACACGTAACACGCCGCCCATTAAAGTGCGCCCCGTTCCCGAGGGAAACAGTCGAAATGACTGCTTGCCGGTGGTTGCAAGGCGTTATCCAGAAGTACGTAACGCATTGGATTTGTTAGGTAAATTTACCGAAGCAAAACTCACCGGAACTGGAAGTTGTGTGTTTGGGGGCTTCCCAAGCAAAGCTGAAGCTGATAAAGTCTCGGCCCTTCTGACAGAGACCCTTACAGGGTTTGTAGCGAAAGGAAGCAACGTTTCGATGTTGCATCGCAAGCTGCAAAGTCTGCTCTAAAAGGAATCAAGTGCCAGGCACTTGAAGCAACAGATACAGGGGCGTCGCCAAGCGGTAAGGCAGCAGGTTTTGATCCTGCCATGCGTTGGTTCGAATCCAGCCGCCCCTGCCATTTTCTATACTCATCCAGGTTACCCTCAGCCTCTAGGTACTGCGCGTGTCCAAGATGATGGTCTTTACGGGGAACGCTAACCCCGATCTGGCTCGGCGTGTTGTACGTCAGCTGCATATCCCTCTCGGTGACATCTCTGTCGGTAAGTTCTCCGACGGCGAAATTACTGCCGAGATCAATGAAAACGTTCGCGGTAAAGACGTTTTCATTATTCAGCCGACTTGCGCTCCGACCAACGATAACCTGATGGAACTGGTAGTGATGGCTGATGCCTTCCGCCGCTCCTCGGCTACTCGTATTACTGCTGTTATTCCTTATTTTGGTTATGCCCGTCAGGATCGCCGTCCGCGTTCCGCACGTGTGGCTATCAGCGCGAAAGTCGTTGCTGACATGCTTACCGTAGTCGGCATCGACCGTGTTCTCACGGTTGATCTGCATGCTGACCAGATTCAGGGTTTCTTCGATATTCCGGTAGATAACATCTACGGCTCCCCGGTTCTGGTGGATGACATTGAAGATCAGCGCTTCGAAAACCTGATGATCGTGTCCCCGGACATTGGTGGCGTCGTGCGTGCACGGGCTGTTGCCAAATCCCTGGGCGTGGATCTCGGGATCATCGACAAACGCCGTGAGAAAGCCAATCACTCTGAAGTGATGCATATCATCGGTGATGTCGAAGGGCGTACCTGCATTCTGGTCGATGACATGGTCGATACCGCCGGCACTCTGTGCCACGCGGCCAAGGCCCTGAAAGAGCATGGCGCAGCCAAGGTCTTTGCCTACTGCACACACCCTGTGCTGTCGGGTCGGGCCATCGAGAATATCGAAAATTCCGTGCTGGACGAGCTGGTGGTGACTAACACCATCCCGCTGTCCGCTGCAGCACAAGCCTGTGCACGTATCCGTCAACTGGATATCGCACCGGTTGTTGCCGAAGCGGTTCGCCGCATCAGCAATGAAGAATCGATCAGCGCGATGTTCCGTTAAGGGCCCTGCCCTTCTCGAAATGTCTCGTTGACGAAAAGCGCCCCGCCCCGGCATTCCTGTCGGGGCGGGGCTTTTTTGCCCATACCGTGTTTGGCGCTGGTCGCAAACGCCACTCGGTCATGGCTATTTTGGAGATACAAAATGAACGATTTTACTCTGAATGCTGAAGTGCGTTCCGACCTGGGGAAAGGTGCGAGCCGCCGCCTGCGTCGTCTCGCCGCTCTGGTTCCAGCTGTTGTTTACGGTGGCGACAAAGCCCCTGAATCCATCAGCATGCTGGCCAAAGAAGTTGCCAAACTGCTCGAAAACGAAGCGGCTTACAGCCACATCATCGAGCTGAACGTTGGTGGCAAGAAACAAAACGTCGTCATCAAAGCCCTGCAACGTCACCCGGCCAAAGGCCACGTGATGCACGCTGACTTCGTACGCGTTGTAGCTGGCCAGAAACTGACCGCTATCGTTCCTGTGCACTTCATCAACGAAGCTGCTCCAGTGAAGAAAGGCGGCGAAATCTCGCACGTTGTTGCCGAGATCGAAGTTTCCTGCCTGCCAAAAGACCTGCCTGAGTTCATCGAAGTCGACTTGGCTGACGCTGAAATCGGCACCATCGTTCACCTGTCGGACCTCAAAGCTCCTAAAGGTGTCGAGTTCGTTGCTCTGGCACACGGCGATGACAAGGCAGTAGCCAACGTCCACGCTCCACGTGTTGCTCCAGAAGCTACCGAAGAAGGCGCAGCAGAGTAATTTCACTCTGTTCGTCGGAGTGAGTGAAACATCGCGGACTGGAACGTAGCGAGAAAGCGGGCGAGAACGCGGAGTTTACATTCATGGTAAATGAGCAATTTTCGTCCACTTTCGCCGCCTTCACTGATCGCGGCGATGTTAACCACCACTCCAAGGAAGGGCCCCTATCGTGACTGCCATCAAACTGATCGTTGGCCTGGGTAATCCAGGCGCTGAATACGAACAGACCCGGCATAACGCAGGGGCCCTTTTTGTTGAGCGTATCGCCGCCGCGCAAGGTGTGAACCTTGTGGCCGATCGCAAATATTTCGGCCTGACCGGGCGCTACTCGCATCAGGGTCAGGATGTTCGTCTGCTGATTCCCACCACCTACATGAACCGCAGCGGCCAGGCCGTGGCGGCACTCGCCGGTTTCTTCCGCATCAAGCCTGAAGAAATCCTGGTGGCGCACGACGAACTCGACCTGCCTCCGGGCGTCGCCAAGCTCAAGCAGGGCGGCGGCCATGGCGGTCACAACGGGTTGCGCGACATCATCGCGCAACTGGGCAATCAGAATACTTTCTACCGCCTGCGGCTTGGCATCGGCCACCCGGGCGTCGCCAGTATGGTTTCAAATTTCGTCCTGGGTCGTGCGCCACGCGCCGAACAGGAAAAACTCGATGCCAGCATCGACTTTGCCCTCGGCGTGCTGCCGGATATCCTCGCCGGTGAATGGAACCGCGCGATGAAAAACCTGCACAGCCAGAAGGCCTGACTCTAATCCGAGGGGAAACACCATGGGATTCAATTGCGGCATCGTCGGCCTGCCTAACGTCGGCAAGTCCACCCTGTTCAACGCCCTGACCAAATCCGGTATCGCGGCCGAGAACTTCCCCTTCTGCACCATCGAGCCGAACAGCGGCATCGTGCCGATGCCGGATCCGCGCCTGGAAGCCCTGGCGGCCATCGTCAATCCGAAGCGCATCCTGCCGACCACCATGGAATTCGTCGACATCGCAGGCCTGGTGGCCGGCGCCTCGAAAGGTGAAGGTCTGGGCAACAAGTTCCTGGCCAACATCCGCGAAACCGACGCCATCGCTCACGTGGTGCGCTGCTTCGAAGACGACAACGTGATCCACGTGTCCAACAGCGTCGACCCGAAGCGCGACATCGAAATCATCGACCTGGAACTGATCTTCGCCGACCTCGACAGCTGCGAGAAGCAACTGCAGAAAGTCGCGCGCAACGCCAAGGGCGGTGACAAGGACGCCGTGGTTCAGAAAGCTCTGCTTGAGCAACTGATCGCGCACTTCACCGAGGCCAAGCCTGCGCGCAGCCTGATGAAGAACATGAGCGCTGACGAAAAGTCGGTGATCAAGGGCTTCCACCTGCTGACCACCAAACCGGTCATGTACATCGCCAACGTCGCTGAAGACGGTTTCGAGAACAACCCGCACCTGGACGTGGTCAAGGCCATCGCCGAAGAAGAAGGCGCCATGGTGGTTCCGGTGTGCAACAAGATCGAAGCGGAAATCGCCGAGCTCGATGACGGCGAAGAGAAAGACATGTTCCTCGAGGCCTTGGGCCTGGAAGAGCCTGGCCTGAACCGCGTGATCCGCGCCGGCTACGAAATGCTGCACCTGCAGACCTACTTCACCGCCGGTGTCGAAGAAGTCCGCGCCTGGACCGTCCGCGTCGGTGCCACCGCACCACAAGCTGCTGGCGTGATCCACACCGACTTCGAGAAAGGCTTCATCCGCGCCGAAGTCATCGCCTACAACGACTTCATCCAGTACAAGGGTGAAGCCGGTACCAAGGAAGCCGGTAAATGGCGCCTGGAAGGCAAGGACTACATCGTCAAAGACGGCGACGTGATGCACTTCCGCTTCAACGTGTAAGCGACACGCCCAAGAAAAAGCCGCGTTTGATACGCGGCTTTTTTGTGCCTGACAGATTTGTTTGCAACACCACCAATCCCCCTGTGGGAGCGGGCTTGCTCGCGAAGGCGGTGGGTCAGCCACATTAATATCGACTGATATACCGCCTTCGCGAGCAAGCCCGCTCCCACCGTTGGAATTGTGTAGGTCAGGTTTTTTTGGTGCGTGGCAGGAAGATCGCCAGCACGCCAAACAACGGCAAAAAAGAGCACAGGAAATACACGTACTCGATACCGTGCACATCCGCCAGATGCCCCAGCAGCGCAGCACCAATCCCGCCGAAACCAAACATCAAGCCGAAGAACACCCCGGCGATCATCCCGACATTGCCCGGCACCAGTTCCTGCGCGTAAACCACAATCGCCGAGAACGCCGAGGCGAGAATGAAGCCGATCACCACGCTGAGGACAGTGGTCCAGAACAGATCGACGTGCGGCATTAGCAACGTGAACGGCGCCACGCCGAGGATCGAAAACCAGATCACCGCCTTACGCCCGATCTTGTCGCCGATCGGCCCGCCAAAGAACGTCCCCGCCGCCACTGCTCCGAGAAACAGGAACAGGTGCAGTTGCGAACTGGCCACCGACAGGTCGAACTTCTCGATCAGGTAAAAGGTGAAATAGCTGGTGAGGCTGGCCATGTAGAAATACTTGGAAAACACCAACAGCCCCAACACCACCAGCGCACTGATCACCCTGCCCTTCGACAACCCGTGAGTCGCCGCCTGCCCGGCCTTGAGCTTGAACAGGTTCAGGTGATGGGCGTACCAGCGGCTGATGCGATACAGCACGAACAGCGCAAACACCGCGAACAGACCGAACCACGCCACGTTGCCCTGACCGAACGGAATGATGATCGCCGCCGCCAGCAACGGGCCGAACGCAGAACCGGCGTTACCACCGACCTGGAAGGTCGATTGCGCCAGACCAAAGCGTCCGCCCGAGGCCAACCGCGCGATCCGCGAAGCCTCGGGGTGGAAAGTCGAGGAGCCGATACCGATCAGCGCCGCCGCCAACAGAATCAATGGAAAACTGCCGACCACCGACATCATCACGATGCCAATCAGCGTGCAGATCGAACCTGCCGGCAACAGCCACGGTTTCGGATGGCGGTCAGTGTGATAACCGACCCACGGCTGCAGCAACGATGCTGTCAGTTGAAAGGTCAAGGTAATCAAACCGACTTGGGTGAAGCTCAAACCATAGTTGGCCTTGAGCATCGGATAGATCGACGGCAGCACCGACTGAATCAGGTCGTTGATCAAATGCGCCAGCGCCACTGCGCCGATGATACGCATCACCAACGGGCTGCTTTGCGGAGGAGCGGACGCCGAGGCAGCGGCGGTCTGAACGTTGCTGATAGCCATGAAAGTTTCCGTACAGCAGATGGGAGCACGCAGGCAGGTGCGTCAATGTGCCATTTTTCGGTGCGCCAGCGCCATCCCCTTAGCCAGCTAACTAACTGACTGACCGTCGCACGCAAAGTGATAGCTCAACGCCATGGTCTGAATCTTGCCTTGCTTCTCCCTTCGAACGCGGCGGCCTTACAAAGGCCTCCGAGAATGGGAAGTTTCGCTACAGAGCCGGCCTACAGAGCGGGCGAGAGTGAACTTTCGAGGCCTTTTAGCAGGGCACGACATCCAGGTCACACGACCGCGATGCACGCCATTGGTGCGTGGTGTCCAGAGGAGTCATGAGGCATGCAGGCTTTCTTGTCACCGGGGATCAAATTGCTGGGGCGGTTTGGCTTCGCACGTAAATTCCAGTTGTTGTTTCTACTGTTCATTCTGCCGTTGGCCGGCAGCCTGTTGATGATCGGCCAGGACTATCGCGACAGGCTCAACCTGATTTCCGGCGAACGCGCCGGCGTACGCCAGTTGCTCAGCCTTGATGCGCTGGACAACCTGCTCGCCGCCCAGCGTGACCGCGCCGCCCGTTGGCGCGCCACCGAAACCAATCGCCAGCCAACCCCGGCGACCCTCGCCGCCATGGCGGCGTTTGACGCGGTGCAACCAGCCGTCCAGCAAGCCACCAGTGATTTGGGCAACGCGCTGAAAAATGAAGGTGCCGAAGGCGAAACCCTCACCCGCTATCAAGCCCTGCAAACCGCGCTCGGCGGTCTGGATTCGAAAAGCCTGAGCGGCGTCGGTTGGTGGCCGGACGGTTACGACCGTTTCACCAATGCTCTCAGCGCCCTGCAAGCCTTGCGCGAGCAAATCGTCATGGACAACCGCCTGACGCTGGCGCCATGGCTGGAAACCTATCTGCTGACGCAGATCTCCACGCAGCACGCACCGGATCTGATCGAGCGCGTGGGTCGACTCGCCGCCGTCGGTCAGGCTTCGGTGGTCTCGGGACAATTCACCCTGCAAAGTCGCTTGCAGCTGCGCGATCTGCGTGGCCGCATCGGCGACGCCCGCGAGCAGCTTGTCAAAACGGCAGGCCTGCTCGAAGCGCGCCTGCCGAGCGATCTGCAAACCTGGGCCGGTCAATACCACGACAGCCTCAAGCGTCTGGACGCTGGGCTGAAGGTGCTGGATGACGGCGTGTTCGGCGGCAGCATTACCCTCAAGCCTGAAGACTTCGAACGCAGCCTCGATGCTCTGCTGGGTGATCTCGCCTCGTTGCGCCAGCAATCGCTGCTGTCGCTGGATCAGCGTCTGGACGCCTACCACGCCTCGGCGATTCGCCAGTTCATCGTGGTCGCCGCCGTGTTCGGTTGCCTGTTGCTGGCGGCGCTGTACCTGTTCGTCTGTCTGCAGGCTTCGATCCGCCGCAGCGCCAGCGGCATTACCCTGCTGGCCGAGGCCCTGCGTGACGGCAATCTCAGCCTGCAAGTGCCGGTGGTGGGCCGCGATGAGCTGGCGGCGATCAGCACCGCGCTCAACGTCGCGGTGGTGCAACTGCGCGCGAGCATGCTCGGGGTCGATCACGAAACCTCACAACTGAGCCACGCGGTGCGCAGCCTCAACGATCATTCCAGCGGCGCGCTGAGCGAAGTCGAGGCGCAGCAATTGCAGATCAGCCAGATCGCCGCCGCTGCCACGCAACTGGCCGCCACTTCGCAAGGTGTGGCGCAGAGTTGCGAACAGGCTTCCGGCAGCGCCCAGCACACCCGGCGCATCGCCGCCGACAGTAGCCGCGACAGCCAGCGCACCACGGCGAGCATTCAGCAGCTCAATCAACGCCTCAACGAAACCGCAGCGGCACTCGGTCGAGTCAGCGAACAGGGCCAGCAGATTCAACTGGTGGTCGACACCATTCGTGGCGTCGCCGAGCAGACCAATCTGTTGGCGCTCAATGCCGCAATTGAGGCGGCACGGGCCGGCGAACAGGGACGCGGCTTTGCCGTGGTCGCCGATGAAGTTCGCAGCCTGTCGCAGCGCACCCAGTCATCGACCGCGCAGATTGCCGGCACGGTCGATAGCCTGCGCGCCACGGTCAACGAAGCGGTGAGCCTGATGGAGGCCGCGTGCGGCCAGGCACAATCGGATGCTGAAGCCGTGACCGGTCTTGGTGAACGTCTTGGTGAAATCGCCAGCGCGGTGCAAAGTGTCACTGACACCCTGGCGCAGATCGCCACCGCCGTTGAGGAACAGGCGAGCACCGCCGATGAAGTCAGCGGCAATATCCAGCAGGTCGATCAGGCGGCGATGCGTTTGCTTGAAGGTGCGCGGGCGGTGAACCTCGCAGCGGACACGCTGAGCCAAGGCAGCCATGCGTTGAGCGCCAATACCGCGAGATTCCAGCTGCGTTGACACCCTGCCCGGCCCCGATTTCCGGGGTCGGAGGATAAGCGGTTGAAAATAAGAAGAAATATTTTAAATTTACGCTTGACGCTTTTCCATTTCAGGGGAATAATGCGCGCCACTTGGCTACATAGCTCAGTTGGTTAGAGCATAGCATTCATAATGCTGGGGTCCGGGGTTCAAGTCCCTGTGTAGCCACCAAGTACTAAAAACGGCTTACCGAAAGGTAGGCCGTTTTTTAATGCCTCGAGAAAACCGCCCTCTGTGATGAGGAGATAAATCCCTAACCACAATGCCAATCCTGACCTATTCAGGTCTGCTCTGCCGACAGGGCCATCAGCCCCTTCGCCCAGATCTGCCGAGTGCGCAGCCCCACCATCGCCCTCCAGTCCGGATCCACCGGATAAAACTGCTCCAGCAGTCTCAACTTGATTGCCCGCCCCGTCGCATCCAGCGGATCACCATGCAGATGGAGCCAATGGTCATCGCGCAAATGCCGATGCACGTCTGGCCCCGGATACGTTCCGCATTCGATCACGAAGGGCATCAATTGCACGCCCGGCAACGCATTGAGCAATGCCTGCGAGGTGTACCCGGTAGCCGTCGCGGCGACACCGGTTTCGCTCAACGTTTCGGCGCCGGTGTGCAAGGTGTACAACCATGGGCCGTAGATCGACTGTGCTTGCGCCAACGCCGGGTAAGGCACCTGGGTGATGGTCAGCAACATCGGATGACCGTATTCGCCGGCGCCGGTGTGCAGGTCGAAACACATCACGACTTCCGCACCGGTCAGATGCGCATCGATGATCTGGTGCAAGGTGCGATTCGACCAGCTCGGCGCGCGGCCGCCATAGAACAGTCCATCGGGATGACTGTGCTGACCGCCCTCGACAATCGACATCACCGCCGGCCAGCCGTGTTCGGCAATCTGTGCGTCGAGCAAAGCGTCGGTGCGCTGACGCTCGGGGCCGTGCAAATCGGTGCAGGCGTAGATCTCGTGCAGCGTGGCGTAGGCGCGGTTGTCCGGTAGCGGCTCGGTGAAATCCAGGTGATTGCGGTTGAGGTCGATATTGTCTTCGTTGACCCGCCGCAGCCACGCCGTACCCCACGGGTTGATCAGGTGAATCATCACTACCGCGACATCCTTGGGCAGCGAGCCCGGCACGAAGGTCTTCAGCCAGTCGATCTGGCAATCCGAACCGTAATAGCCCTCAACTCCGTGAGTGCCGCTGAGCGCCACCAGCCGGCGCTTTGCCTGCGGATTACCGAGCACCGCGACATCAGTGCTCAGCGGTTCGCCGAAAGGGCCACAGCGCGGATGGGCGTAGGAGGTGAGCGTGGCTCCGGCAGCTTGGGCGGCGGTCAGAAATTGTTCGCGTTGATCGCGGTAACTGGACTCGGTTGGAAACTCGCTGTGCATATCGGCCTCTTGTGTTTTTTATGGCTTGACCTTTGTAGGAGTGAGCCTGCTCGCGATAGCGGTGGGTCAGTCAACTTGGATGTTGAATGTTATGACGCCATCGCGAGCAGGCTCACTCCTACAGGGGGATATTTGCGGTCGTTCTATTGAGTTTGACCCTAGCGAACATCCGCCCGGAAAAGAAAGACAAAAATGCCCACCGGTTTGCGTCGCGACCGAGCGGTCGATAAAGTCCGTCAGACCTTTCACCCCACGGACGGAGAGCCCCACGTGTTTCCAGCCCTGCCCCTGAGCCGCTTTCGCCTGCCTGCCCTGACGCTGATCATCAGCGCCCTGACCCTCACCGCGTGCAACGCCCCGCCCTCCTCGACCTTGCCGCTGGCGCCGGAGGCCGCTTCCGGTTACCGCACCGATCTGCAGACTCGCCACGCCAGTCAACATATGGCCGCTGCCGCCAATCCGCTGGCCGCCGAGGCCGGTCGCGAGATGCTGCGCAAGGGTGGTTCGGCCATCGACGCGGCGATTGCCATGCAAGCAGTGCTGACTCTGGTAGAACCGCAATCCTCCGGGATCGGTGGCGGTGCGATGATTGTGTTGTGGGACGGCAAACAGGTGCGCACCTACGACGGACGCGAAACCGCCCCGGCGGGTGCCAGCGAGAAGCTGTTCCTGCAGGCCGACGGCAAACCGATGCCATTCCCGCAGGCGCAGATCGGCGGGCGCTCGGTGGGCACTCCGGGCGTGCTGCGTGCGCTGGAAATGGCACACAAACAACACGGTCGCCTGCCGTGGGCCACGCTGTTCGAACCGGCGATCAAACTCGCCGAGCAGGGCTTTGCGATTTCACCGCGCCTGCATTCGCTGCTGGAATCCGACCCGGTAATCCGTAAATCGCCGGACATGGCCGCCTACTTCCTCAACCGCGACGGCAGCGTCAAAGCCATCGGCACTCGTCTGCAGAATCCGGCATTGGCCGCCGTGCTCAAGCGCATCGCCAACGAAGGCCCGGACGCGCTGTACAAAGGCCCGATTGCCGAAGAGATCGTCGCCAAAGTGCAGGGCCACGCCAACCCCGGCAGCCTGTCGCTGAATGATCTTCAGCACTATCAGGCCAAGGAGCGCGCGCCGCTGTGCACCGACTACAAGCGCTGGCAGGTCTGCGGCATGCCGCCGCCGTCGTCGGGCGGGATCGCCGTGGCGCAGATTCTCGGCACCTTGCAGGCGCTGGAAAGCCGCGACCCGCGTCTGTCGCTAACACCGCTCAAACCGGTGAAAACCGACAAACCCGCCGGCATCGAACCGGCACCGCAAGCCGTGCACCTGATCGCAGAAGCCGAACGCCTGGCCTACGCCGACCGTGCGCAATACGTCGCCGACACCGACTTCGTCCCGGTGCCGGTCAAAGGCCTGGTCGACCCGGTTTACCTCGCCAGCCGCGCCAGCCTGATCGGCGAACGCAGCATGGGCAGCGCCAAGCCGGGCACACCGCCAGGCGTGCAGGTGGCCTACGCGCCGGATCGCTCGCCGCTGCGCATCTCCACCTCGCAAGTGGTCGCCGTGGATGATCTGGGCGGCGCGGTGTCGATGACCACCACCATCGAAGCGGCGTTCGGCTCGCACCTGATGGTGCAGGGCTTTTTGCTGAACAACCAGATGACCGACTTCTCGTTCATCCCCGAAGAGAACGGGCAGAAAGTCGCCAACCGCGTCGAACCCGGCAAACGCCCACGCTCGTCGATGGCGCCGACGCTGATCTTCGACCGCAACAGCGGCGAATTCCTCGCCAGCGTCGGCTCGCCGGGCGGTTCGCAGATCATCGAATACGTGGCCAAGACCACCGTCGGCCTGCTCGACTGGAACCTCGACCCGCAAAGCGCCATCAGCCTGCCCAACTTCGGCAGCCGCAACGGCCCGACCGAACTGGAACAAGGCCAGTTCAGCCCGGCGTTGATTCAGGCGATGAAGGATAAGGGACATGTTGTGAATGAAATCGACATGACCAGCGGCACGCAGGCGATCGTGCGGGTCAAGGATGCGCAAGGGAAAGCCTCGCTGGAAGGTGGCGCGGATCCACGGCGTGAGGGGGAAGCGTTGGGGGATTGAGGTTACGCAGGAAAAACAAAAGGCTTACCGCGAGGTAAGCCTTTTTTATGCAACGGGTTTAACGCGCAATATCACCCGGCTCAGCGATTAGCCACCAGATGCGCCCCAAACAGCAGATAACAACCACCGGCCAAGCGATCCAGCCATTGCCGTGAACGCTCGTAAACACTGGCGATTCGGCGGCTGGCGAAGAACAGCGCGACGCTGCAATACCAACTGAACGACAGCGTGGCCATGGTCAGCACGGCCAGCGTCAGCAGTAGCGGCGGGACGTGGGCCGGCATCGCGGTGGCGAAGATGGTGGCGACGAACAGTGCCGACTTGGGGTTGGTCATGTTGCCCAGAAAGCCTCGCCCGTAGGCGCCGAGCAGGGTCTGTTGCGACTCATCCAGCGTACCGGCGGCAATCGGCGCTTTGCGTTTGAACTGCTTGAGGCCGAGCCAGATCAGGTAGCAGCCACCGGCGATCTTGAAGCTCAGGTACAGGGTTGGCGCCGCGCTGAACAAGGTCTGAATACCCAAACCGCCGGCCAGGCCCCACAGCACGGTTCCGCTGGCGACGCCGAGCGCCGCGACCACACCATGACGGCGCGAGCGGCTGACCGCCAATTGGGCGATGTTGAAAAAGTTCGGGCCGGGGGTGACCACCGCGACCGTCCACAACAGCGCCAGCGACAGCAACGGGGCGAGATAGCTGGAAAGCGAAAGGTCCATGGGGCGAGCGCCTGATTGGTTCGACAATGCCCCACACCTTGCTACATCCGGCGCGCGTTTTCCATCAGATGCAGGTCACAGCGGCAGGGTTTTACCGTCCACCGCATCGCCAATCGTCAGGAAATGCCCGCCGGCCACGTGGTGCAGCGTGCGCAAGCCATCATGCCCGTCGAAATGCCAGCGCCCGTCGCTGAACACCCGCTCATCGGCCTGGGCGGCGATGACTTCGGCGAGGAACAGGTCGTACTGCTCGTGGTTGCGCGGCTCCGGCAGCAAGCGGCATTCGAGCCAGGCCACGCAGCCTTCGAGCAACGGCGCCTCAACGGTTTCACCGGCGAAGGTTTGCAGGCCATAAGCCTGAAACTTGTCCTGCCCCTGATTCTGCTGGATCTCCAGACCCGAGGTATTGCCGACGGTTTGCACGATGTTAGCCTGATTGACGCACGGCACGTTGAGCACAAAAGTGCCGGACGCTTCGAGCAACTGGCGGGTCCAGGTGGACTTGTCGAGGACGACCGCAACTTTCGGCGGTTCGAAATCCAGCGGCATCGCCCAGGCGGCGGCCATGATGTTGCGCTGGCCGTCATGGGCAGCGCTGACCAGCACGGTCGGCCCGTGATTGAGCAGACGATAGGCTTTGTTCAGGGGCACCGGGCGGCGGTGGGAAGCACTCATGGGGATCTGCTCCGGGGAAAAAGGAGAAGATTGTAGCGCCATCTTCAACTGTAGGAGTGAGCCTGCTCGCGATCGCAGTAGTTCAATCAACATGGATGTTGAATGTCAGACCGATATCGCGAGCAGGCTCACTCCTACAGGGTTTAGTACAGGTCAGTTAGACAGTTGATTGGCAAACTGGCCGACCGCATCCACCACTTTCTGCGCGCCGTCCTGGATCTCGACGATCACCGTGCCCGCTTCCGCCGCCAGCGCCAGGCCCTGCTCGGCCTGCAGCTTGCCATCGGTCATCAGGGCCACGGCGTTGCGCGCCATTTCCTGGTTCTGCCGCACCACAGTGACGATCTCTTCGGTCGCCTGACTGGTGCGCGAGGCCAGTTGCCGCACTTCGTCGGCCACCACCGCAAAGCCCCGGCCCTGTTCCCCAGCGCGAGCCGCCTCGATGGCGGCGTTGAGCGCCAGCAGGTTGGTTTGTTCGGCAATGCCACTGATGGTTTTGACGATGGTACCGATCACCTGCGACTGCTCGTTCAGCGCCTCGATGCCCTCACCGGCCGCCTGCATGTGGCGCGACAGATCACGCATCACATTCACTGCCTCGGTGACCACCGTGGTGCCACGTTGCGCAGTGCTGTCGGTTTGCTGCGAAGTGCTGTAAGCAATGCTGGCCGCGTCGGCAACCGCTTGTTCGCGGTTGACCTGATCGGTAATCACCGTGGCGAACTTCACCACTTTGTACAGTTTGTTGTTGGCATCGACCACCGGGTTGTAGGACGCCTCCAGCCACACCGTACGACCATGGCTGTCGACCCGCTTGAAGCGGTTGGCGACAAATTCGCCGTTGTTCAGGCGACGCCAGAAATTCTGGTACTCGGCGCTGTTGTATTCCTCAGGGGTGCAGAACATCCGGTGATGTTTGCCTTTGATCTGCGCCAGGCTGTAACCCATGCCCTGCAGAAAGCGCTCGTTGGCATTCAGCACATTGCCATTGAGGTCGAACTCGATCACCGCCGTCGAACGCACCAACGCGCCGATCAGGTTTTCGTGTTCGCGGGAGGCTTCGATGGTGCGGGTCAGGTCGCTGGAGAAGATCGAGAAATGCTTGATCCGCCCGTCCGAAGAGCGCACCGGCTGCACGATGGAGCGCAGCCACGCCTCTTCGCCATTACCACGCAACAGGCGCACGGCTCCGGCGAAATGTTCGCCACGGGTCAGTGCGGCCTTGAAACGATGATGAAAGTCGTCGGCCTTCACGTGCGCCGGAACGATGTCATCAATGGCGCGCCCCACCAGATCCTGGCTCTTGTAGAGCATCTCGCCGAGGAAGTTCTGATTGACCGACTGAATCCGGCCATCAGGTTCCAGAGTCAGCACCAGCATCTCGCTTTCCAGGCTTTCCTTCACCTGCAGCAGGCTGGAGAGTTCTTCACGAAGAGTGGCCAGCTCTTGCTTGAGGCGGTTGTTGAACATGGGAAAGTACCGATAGGCAGGGTAGAAAGCGGGATGCAGCTTAACCATCGGCCTTGGAAAACTTTTCTGAAGAGCGTTTGAGACCGGTCAGTCAAAAATAATCTCAATAGGCCATTGCTCTGACTATCACCGCGCAGACCGGTTACAAAAGCCGCCGCTCTGGCCCGGCCACTTCAGGTATTCTCGGTAAAAATTGCAACAACATGTTGCAGGTAACCGCCCGATAAGGAGTGCCGTTTTGGATTTATCGACCGCTGCCTGGATGGTGCATGACACCCGCCTGATTCTTTGCTGCCTACTGGCGATTGCGACGATTATCGTGTTGATCAGCGCCACCAAACTTCCACCTTTTCTCTCGATCCTGATCGGCACTTTTATTGCCGGTGTCGGCGCCGGTCTGCCACCAGAAGACGTGGCCAAGGCGTTCAGCAAAGGCGCCGGGGCGATTCTCGGAGAAGCGGGGATCATCATTGCCTTGGGTTCGATGCTTGGCGCACTGATGGCCGAGTCCGGCGCTGCCGACCGTATCGCCTCGACGCTGCTCGGGCTGGGCAAAGGCAAGTCCCTGCCGTGGGTCATGGCGTTGGTGGCGATGGTGATCGGCCTGCCGCTGTTCTTCGAAGTGGGGCTGGTGATGATGGTGCCGATCATCTTCGTCATGGCCCGTCGCTCGGGTCAGCCATTGTTGAAAATCGCCATTCCGGCGCTGGCCGGGATGACCACCCTGCATGCACTGATGCCGCCGCATCCCGGGCCGCTGATCGCGGTCAGCGCATTGCATGCCGACCTTGGGCTGACCATGTTGCTGGGCTTCAGCATCGCGATTCCGGCGGTGATTCTGGCGGGGCCGCTGTACGGCAACTGGCTGTCGAAACGCATGCACGTCGATGAGCCGGCAGAGCTCGGCGCACTGTTCAGCGCCCCGCCGAAAGCGCCGCGCCAGCCGAGCTTCGGCCTGTCGCTGCTGATCATTCTGTTGCCGGTGCTGCTGATGCTCGGCAGCACCCTGGCCAAAGTCGCGATGCCCCCCGAAAGCAGCGTCGCCCTGACACTGAAGTTCCTCGGCGAACCGTTGGTGGCGCTGGGCATTGCGGTGATAGCGGCGGTGATCTGCCTCGGCTGGGCCAACGGCATGCCGCGCGAACAGGTCGGCGGCACCCTGCGTAAAAGCCTCGCGCCGATTGCCGTGTTGCTTCTGACCATCGGCGCTGGCGGCGGCTTGAAGCAGACCTTGCTGGACGCCGGTGTCAGCCAGACCATCAGCAAAGTCGCCGAAGGTGCGCACCTGCCCTACCTGCTGCTGGCCTGGCTGATTGCCGTGGCACTGCGTCAGGCTACGGGTTCGGCGACCGTCGCGACCACGACGACAGCGGGGATTCTGGCGCCGATGATGGCGGGGCTCGCCGCGACGCAAAGCTCACTGGTGGCGCTGGCGATTGGCGCCGGCTCCGTGTTCTTCTGCCACGTGAATGACGCCGGCTTCTGGATGGTTCGCGAGTACTTTGGCTTGCAACTCAAACAGACCATCTGGGTCTGGTCGATCCTGCAAACCATTGTCTCGGTGGTAGGACTGGCCGGGACGTTGCTCTGGTGGCACTGGCTGACTTGACACTCGTCAGGAACAGGGCGCCACGGCTTGGCGCCCGACACTGCTCATGCGCGAACCGAAATACGCCGCGCTGACAATGCCGACTGCGCCCATCACCGCACAGAACATCACGCAGATCCACGGACTCCACGGCATCAGACCAATCAGCAACAGCGGTGTGATGCTCGCCCACGCGGCGTAGGCAATGTTGTAGGTGAAGGAGATGCCCGACACGCGAATCCGCGCCGGAAACAGTCCGACCATCACCGATGGCACCGCGCCGACCACACCGCAGGCCAGACCGGCGATGGCATACGCCAGCCCCACCCAATTGCCGCCCATGATCAGACAGCTATAAAGCACACCAATGCCCAACGGCAGCAGCAGGCTATAAAGCATGACCGTGCGCCAGGCACCGATGCGGTCGACCAGCAACCCGGCAATCACACAGCCGATGTTGAGGAAGACAATGCCCAACGCGCTCAGGGCAAAGGTGTGACTGGCGCTCATGCCGAAGGTTTTCTGCATCATGGTCGGGGTGATGACCACGAACACCACCACCGCCGACGTCAGCACACAGGTCAGCAGCATCGCCGGCAACATCGCCAGACGATGCTCGCGCAGCACCGTGCGCAGCGGCAGTTCGACCCGCGCTTCACGCTGGGCTTCCATGGCCATAAACACCGGGGTTTCGCTCAACCAGCGGCGCAGGTAGACACCGATCACGCCGAACACACCACCGAGCAGGAACGGATAACGCCAGGCGTAATCAAGGATTTCCGCCGGGGTGAACACCTGCGCGAGGAACGTCGCGGTCAGCGCGCCAATCAAGTAACCAAAGGTCAACCCGGCCTGCAAAAAGCCCAGCGCGTAACCGCGATGCCCGGCAGGCGCGTGCTCGGCGACGAACACCCAGGCGCTCGGAACTTCCCCACCCACCGCCGCGCCTTGCAGGATGCGCAGCGCCAGCAACAGCAGCGGCGCGAAATAACCGATCTGGGCATACGTCGGCATGATCCCGATCAGCAGGCACGGCAGCGCCATCATCAGGATGCTCAGACTGAAAACCTTTTTCCGGCCCAGACGATCGGCGAAATGCGCCATCAGAATTCCGCCCAGCGGGCGCGCCAGATAACCGGTGACAAAGATCCCGAAGCTTTGCAGCAGACGCAGCCACTCGGGCATTTCCGGCGGGAAGAACAATTGGCTGAGGGTCAGGGCGAAGAACACGAAAATGATGAAATCGTAGATCTCCAGCGCCCCGCCGAGGGCCGCAAGGCCGAGGGTCTTGTAGTCGGAACGGCTGAACGGCGCCGGTCGCGCTGTGGATTGGGCAGTCATGGCAAAGAACTCTGGCAGGCAAAAAACCAAGGCGCCCATGGTCTACGCAAATCTGCCTGGGGACAACCCGTTAGACCATAGTCCCGGTTTCGCAAAACCAGCTCACAAAACAGCCTGGCTTGATTTACTGTTTAGACCAGTCTCCAGCCGCACCTGGTGAAAACCGGTGGGAGCGGGCTTGCTCGCGAATGCGGTGTGTCAGTCAAATCAGCGTCGACTGACACAACGCATTCGCGAGCAAGCCCGCTCCCACCAAAGCACTTATCGCCCTGCAGACCCACAATAACCATAAAAATCCGAGGTACTCCCTGTGGCCGTTGATATCGAAGATAGCCGCTCTGCGCGCTTTGCCTTGCGCTGTTCAAGCTTTGCCGAACGCTGGTTCCCCGACTCCTGGGTATTCGCCGCACTGGCGGTGATCATTGTCGCGCTGGCCACTTTGGCCATGGGCGCCAAACCCACCGATGCCGCGATGGCGTTCGGCGACGGGTTCTGGAGCCTGATCCCGTTCACCATGCAAATGGCCTTCGTGGTGATTGGCGGCTACGTCGTCGCCAGTTCGCCGCCAGCGGTCAAGCTGATCGACAAACTGGCGCGCATCCCGAAAAACGGCCGCTCTGCCGTGGCCTGGGTCGCGCTGATCTCGATGGTCGCCTCGCTGTTGAACTGGGGCCTGTCGCTGGTGTTCGGCGGTTTGCTGGTGCGCGCCCTCGCCCGCCGCACCGATCTGAAAATGGATTACCGCGCGGCCGGTGCAGCGGCGTATCTGGGCCTGGGCGCGGTCTGGGCGCTGGGCCTGTCATCGTCAGCAGCGCAACTGCAGGCCAACCCGGCCAGCCTGCCGCCGGCGATCCTGTCGATCACCGGGGTGATTCCGTTCACCCAGACCATCTTCCTCTGGCAGTCCGGCGCCATGCTGCTGGCGCTGATCGTGATTTCGATCATCGTTGCTTACGCCACCGCGCCCGGACCGAACTCTGCGCGCGACGCCAAGGATTGCGGCATCGACCCGGCGTTCAACCTGCCACCGCTGCAACCGCGCACCCGGCCCGGCGAATGGCTGGAGCACAGTCCGCTGCTGATCATTTTGCTGGTGTCGCTGGCGGCCGGTTGGCTGTTCCACGAGTTCTCGAGCAAACCGGCGATCACCGCGATTTCCGGGCTGAACACCTATAACTTCCTGTTCATCATGCTCGGCGCCCTGCTGCACTGGCGTCCGCGCAGCTTCCTCGATGCGGTGGCCCGCGCGGTGCCGACCACCACTGGCGTGCTGATCCAGTTCCCGCTGTACGGCTCGATCGCCGCGCTGCTGACCACGGTCAAAGGCGCCGATGCGCAGACGCTGGCGCATCACATCTCGACCTTCTTCGTCAGCATCGCCTCCCACGACACCTACGCGTTGCTGATGGGCGTGTACTCGGCGATTCTCGGTTTCTTCATCCCGTCCGGCGGCGGCAAGTGGATCATCGAAGCGCCGTACGTGATGCAAGTCGCCAACGATCTGCAATACCACCTCGGCTGGGCGGTACAGATATACAACGCCGCCGAAGCCCTGCCGAACCTGATCAACCCGTTCTACATGTTGCCGCTGCTGGGCGTGCTCGGCCTGAAGGCGCGCGACCTGATCGGCTTCTCGTTCGTGCAATTGCTGGTGCACACGCCGCTGGTGCTGTTCTTGCTGTGGGTGCTGGGGACGACATTGGCGTATACGCCGCCGGTGATGCCGTAGATTGACGAGGTTGCACCTGCCTCATGGCAGGTGCAATCAATGTTGCTCGCAGGGCAGGAATCTCAACAGCTCAGGCAAAGCAACCTGAACCGTGTCCCAGACGACATCCAGATTGATGTCGAAGTAGCCATGAGCGATCCGGTTACGCATCCCGCGCATGCTGCGCCAGGGAGTTTGAGTGTTCTGAGCCGCGAATTCCGGAAACCGATCCATTATTTTGGTTGCCGCCTCGCCAATGATAACCAGGCTCATGATGACCGCTTGTTGCGTCCGTTTGTCGTCGACGAATTCTTCCTTGCTCAGACCTTCGACGAAGACCAGCGCATCGCTCGCAGCTTGACGCATATGTTCAAGGTAATCGCCCAGCCGGTTCTCGATCATACGGGACGGGCCTGTTCAAGAACCTGCTGACGAAATTTCAGCGGAAGGTCCCCCGGTGTCAACAGGTCGACGGTAACGCCCAGCAAATCTTCAAGCTCAACCTGAAGCCCGCCGAGATCAAACAAGGTGGCACCGGGCAATGGATCGACCAACAGATCAAGGTCACTGCCTTCCATATCGGTACCCAGCACCGTTGAGCCGAACACGCGCGGATTGGCCACACGGAATCTGCCGACAACCTCACGAACGGCAGCTCGTTGCAGATCAAGAGCAATGGAAGGCTTCATGGTTCACTCAGGCCAGTTTCTATATCGCAGCAGTCTAGCAGTGCCGAGGGGCCGTAGACACCGCACCATTTTGTAACCCAACCGTCACATTCAATTGTTAGCGTCCGCCCGAAACAAACTGAAACAATTAAGCTGAACGGGCTGACAGATGAAAGACGAGATTGACGGCACTGACGCACCTGAATCCGACAACCCCACCGACACCAGCCGCCGCCGCTTCCTCGGCGGTGTTGCCGTCCTCGGCGTGGGGGCCACGCTCGCCGGCTGCGGTAACGCCAGCAACCCGCCGGGCAAACCGGTCGAGCGCCCGCTGACGCCAGCCGAGCTGGACAAGGCCCTGCGCGAGCAGGTGAAAACCGTGGTGGTGATCTACGCCGAGAACCGCAGCTTTAACAATCTGTTCGGTGATTTCCCCGGTGTCGAAAAGCCGCTGTCGGCGCTCAAGCCTGCCGATTACCAGCAACGTGACCGCGACGGCAGCCTGTTGCAGACGCTGCCGCCAGTCTGGGGTGGCGTGCTGCAGATCGGCCCGCAAACGCTTGATGGCGTGACCTACCCCAGCGCCACGCAGTTTCAGGAAAACTTGCCCAACGCGCCTTTCGCCCTCAAGGGCCCGAACGGCGAAGACTTGCCGTTCGGTCTGGTGACCCGCGATTTGTGGCACGTGTTCTATCAGAACCAGATGCAGATCAATGGCGGCAAGAACGATGGTTTTGTCGCCTGGGCCGACTCCGGTGGTTTGACCATGGGGCACTACGCCCAGAGCCGCTACTCGCTGCGCCTGTGGGATGTGGCGCAGGAATTCGTGCTGTGCGACAACTTCTTCCAGGGTGCCTTCGGCGGCTCGTTCCTCAACCACCAGTACCTGATCAGCGCCACCGCGCCGTTCTATCCGGACGTAGCCAATTCGGTGGCCAAGTCACAGATCGCCGCCCTGCAAAGCGATGATCCGACTGACCCGCGCCTCAAGCCACTGGAACAGTCACCCGCCAGCGCCATGACCGGCCCGCCGCAGTTCGGCCCGAGTGCGCTGACCCCGGACGGCTTCGGCGTCAACACCCTCGCCCCGCCGTACTGGCCGACGTGGATTCGCGATCCGGAGCGTCCGGCGTACTCCAAGCCGGATCTGCCCAATGTGATGGTGCCGCAGACCCACGAGCATATCGGCGACAAACTGTCGAAGAAGAATGTCGACTGGGCCTGGTATGCCGGCGCCTGGCAGGCGACGCTGGAGCAGTACAAGGACTCGGGCGGGATTCCGAAGATCCCCAACTTCCAGTACCACCACCAGCCGTTCAACTACTTCAAGCGGCAAGGCCCGGAGAACCCGCAAGAGCGCAACAAACGCCTGCGCGATGCCGGCCTGGGCGATGAGTCGAGCAGCAACAAGTTCTTCGCCGATGCCGAGGCCGGCAAGCTGCCGGCGGTAACTTTCTACAAACCGCAGGGCAACCTGAACATGCACGCCGGTTATGCCGACGTGGCTTCAGGCGACCGGCACATCGTCCGCGCCCTGAAGGTGCTGCGCGAAAGTCCGCAGTGGAAAAACATGGTGGTGGTCGTGACGGTCGATGAAAACGGCGGCTGGTGGGATCATGTGGCGCCACCCAAGGGCGATCGCTGGGGCCCGGGGTCGCGGGTGCCGGCGCTGGTGGTGTCGCCATTTGCCCGCAAAGGCACGGTGGATCACACGGTTTACGACACGGCGTCGATCCTGCGCCTGATCACCCGAGTGTTCCAACTGGAAACCCTCGACGGCCTCAAGCAGCGCGATGAGGCAATGATCGCCCGTGGCCAGAAACCGATGGGCGATCTGACCAACGCCCTGCATTTTCAGGCCTGAAAACCCCGTCCTGCGGGCTGACGCAAAAATCCGTGAATGACCGCTTCTCTGTGCAACACGGCTGATCCAATATGAAGCGCCCCGAACCCGGGGAACCCACGCTGAAAAGGATCTGAGCATGTTCAAACTCGCAGGATTTACCCCCGCAGTTCTCACCCTCGCCGCGCTCACCCTGAGCGCGGCTGCCCACGCCGATGTCGACCTGAAGCTGGGCAGCACCGAGCGCGTCACCCGCCTCTTCGCCTACCCCAACAATTGCAGCGTGATCTGTTATCGCAACTGGTCCCTGGAGCAGACCGTCGCCCATTACCTGAGCCAGAGCGTGCAGCGCGATGGTTACAGCAATGCCAAAGTCTTGGTGAAGAACGATAACGGGCAGATTTACGCCGAGATCAGCGGCGTGCCCAAAGGTTACGACAAGCCGCTGTCGGCGCTGCTCGATGCCGGTGATCTGGCCTATAACGGCGCCAGCAAGCTCAATGCCGATGGCAAATGGGCGTACAGCTGGTATCTGTTCCTGCCGCTGGGCATGGCCCTGGAAAACCGCAAGAGCGTCGAACTGCTGCACTTCCCGCCGGACTATTCGCTGACTCAGGCGCAGGATTACCTGCGCTCGAACACCACCGACCGCTGGGCCACGCTGCTGACCGTCAACGGCATTCCGGCCGAGCAGACGCCGGCCTATCAGACCATCATCGACATCGCGCCAATCGCCGCGCCGTCCAACGCAGGTAGTGATCTGGAGGGCGTCTACGACTACTTCAAGGATTATCAGACCACGCTGGTCAAGCAGTTCAGCCAGACCAGCGCCGGCACCACCCTGCCGATGGTCGCGTTCGGGGCACCGGTGCGTAACTGGATCAAGCAGCAATACGGCCCGACCGTGGCCGTATTGGGTCTGGCGACCATCAGCCCGAGCGCGGGGGTGAACGTGCCGGTGCTGGGATCGAACCATCCGAGCTACATCTGGTACGCCGCCGACCCGGCCAGCTATGACGGCGATGAGGCCAAGGCCGATGCCGCCGGTTTGAAGGTCATGGGTCAGGACTTGAGCGCCGCTTGCTGGCAAGCCGGGATGGGCAGTAAACCGGGCACCGATGCGAAAGCCCTGCTCAACAGCTGCACGCAGACCTGGCAAGTGACGCAAAAGGGCAAGACCTGCGAACTGTTCTACACCTCGATCCGCAACCTGACCCCGGCACAGGCCGCCGCCAAGTGCTCGACCACGCCAATCAAGGCCCAGTTGCAACAGCTTCAGGGCGAATTGCCGGCCACCGCCGTTCCTGCACCACACCTCTGATCCGCTGAAAAAGCTTCCCGTGTCAGTCAATGCTGACGCGGGGAGCAGCCAATCACGCCTGTCAGATCTGACAGTAGACAGTTTGAGGGATACACCGGAATATTGGATCCAAACATGTTGCAGCGCTGACAGGACGTCAGACCAGGGAAGTCGCAGCATTTGCCGACAGGGACCGTTATGAATAATCAGGCCCATCAACACAACATCCCACGCGACGCACCCGGCATCTACCCGTTTGCCGGATTGCCGGTGCGTCTGGGTTTCCCATCCACCGAGGATTTCGAAATCGTGCACGACCACCACGGTCACGCGGCAGTCGTGGCGCGCCGGGCGTTCTTGCGCATCACCCGGATGTGTCGGGTTTCCGGGCAACTGCTGCCCTATCGTTGTCGACAGACGCGCCAGTTACTGGCCGGCATCCATCTCTACGATCCGCGCTTTTGCGGGTTGCTCGAACACGCCTGCGATCCGAATGTGTTTCTGGACATGAGTGAGCTGTGGCTGTGGGCACTTCGCGACATTCAGCCGGGTGAACGCCTGACCATCGACTTCGCCGCCACCGAAGACCGTTTGCTGCAACAGTTCGCCTGCACTTGCGGCTCGCCGCGCTGTCGGGGGTGGATCACCGGCTACGATGAACCACCCACGATCGAGGGCCAGGAATTTTTGCAGGACTGGTGGCACGCGCACTGATAGGGATTACACCGCCCCGACCGGACGCAGACGGTATTGCGGCGGCAGTTGCTCGAAACCGCTGATGGTGGTGTTCAGGCTTTTCCAGCGACCGTCCTTGATGCCGTAGATGCAGCCGTGAATCGACAGGCTCTGGCCGCGATGCCAGGCGTTCTGGATGATGCTGGTGTGGGCGACGTTGGCCACTTGCTGGACGACGTTGAGCTCGCACAGCCGGTCGACCTGCTCTTCCTCGGTCGGCAGCTTGGCCAGTTCTTCACGTTTTTCGTAGTACAGGTCGCGGATCGAGCGCAACCAGCCATCGATCAGACCGAACTGGCGATCCTGCATCGAGGCGCGCACACCGCCGCAGCCATAGTGGCCGGTCACGAGGATGTGTTTGACCTTGAGCACATCAACCGCGTACTGGATCACCGACAGGCAATTGAGGTCAGTGTGCAGCACCACGTTGGCGACGTTGCGGTGTACGAACAGATCGCCCGGCAGCATGCCGACGATCTCGTTGGCCGGCACCCGCGCGTCGGAGCAGCCGATCCACAGATATTCCGGTGTCTGCTGGCGCGCCAGCTTGGCGAAGAAATCCGGGTCTTCCTTGGTGATCGCGTCAGCCCAACGCTCGTTGTTATCAATCAGGTCTTGTAAGTCGTGCATGGTTAAGGCCTCAAGAAAGATGCGCAGGTATGACAGACGACCGCCCGTCGGGGTCACGCAAGAACCGCAGGTGTTTTTCTTTGGAATTCTCGGGTGCCCGGTGAGTCCACTCAGTAAGGCCCACAGTATGAGGATTTGCCATGACTGATTCACGACGTCCGTTCGATGCGGTGCAACCGGAACCCATCGATGACAACGAAGACCGCATGGGCTCGGTGCATGAGCTGGATTTCGATGAAGACGAACCCAGCGCGAAAATCGGTGACGAGATTCCGGAACGTGAACGCGAGCAACTGATGCCCGCTGAACGGGTGCGCGAGGCCGGGCTTACCGGTGCATCGACGGCTGATCATGAACCGACCGACGATGACTTGAGCCCGGAAACACTGATTCATGAAGATGGCGCACGCGATGCCGAAGAGGCTGGCGAGGGCAATCAGGCCGATTGGGATCTGAGCATTGTTGATGAGGATGACATCGGCGGCGGCAATGGTCTGGATGAGGCGGAGCTGGCGCGGCGTGATCCGCTGGATGGCAATCGCTGATCTGTATTGCCTGTAAGGACGCCTTCGCGAGCAAGCCCGCTCCCACAGGGAATTGAGACTCGGCTCAAAACCAATGTGGGAGCGGGCTTGCTCGCGAAGCTTTTAAACAAGATCAGTCGACCAGGGTGCAGGCCATCACTACGGCGTCTTCGCGCCCGCCCACCGCCGGATAATAATCGCGACGCCGGCCAATCTCGTTGAAGCCATAGCGCTCGTACAACCTGAACGCAGCAGTATTGCTGTCGCGCACTTCCAGGAAACATTCCCGGGCCTCAGCCGCATACGCCCGCGACATCAGATGTTCGAGCAGCGTGAGCCCCAGCCCACGCCCCTGATTCTCCGGTTTGACCGTGATATTCAGCAGATGCGCCTCGTCGAGAATGATCTGCACCACCCCGTGGCCGACCTGCTGCTGGCCTTCGAACATCAGCCAGATTTGGTACTTACCCAGCCCGTCGAGAAAAATCCCGCGGGTCCAGGGATGGCTGTACGCCGCGTATTCGATCTTCAATACCGCGTCCAGGTCCGCCTCGGTCATCGGGCGGAACGATACAGCTTCACTCATTCGATGGTTTCCAGCGCGCCATCAGCCGACGCATGGCTTGCCACACAGCGGCCTTGCGCTGTGGCTCTTCCATTAACAATTCCAGACCTGGGATGGCCCATGCCAGGCCCAGGCCTTCAATCTGCAATTCACTGTTGAACGCTTCAGCGTCCGCTTCACCGGCAAAGCGCACCGCTGGCAGGCCGATCAGCCACAGGCAGGCACAGGGTGCCGCTTCCATTTGTACCGAGAGGAAGCCCTGAACAAAGTCGCGCGCCGCTTCCGGGCCCTGATCCATAGTGCCGCGGTTCAACCACGGCCAGCGCACCGGCTCGCCGACGATTTGTGGCGCATCCGGCAAACCGGCGGCGCGCAACATATCTTTAAGCAGCAGATAGGCCGGATCGCGGCTCTGGAACGCTTCGCCTGTGGGTAACTCGACCAGCAGCAGGCAAGCCCCGGCGCGCAGCAATTGCAGGGCAAAACGCGGTGGCGGCACGGGCGCGGGCTTGGCGACAACCGGCGCCTCTTCGACCTCTTCCACTGGTTTGGCGCCATTGCGGGTACTGGCGAGCGACGGGCGCGGTACTTCGATCTTCGGCCGTTCGACCGGACGGGCGGCAGGCTGCACCGGAGCTTCGGCCTGCACAACCGGCATCGGCGCCACCTCTGGCTCAGGCTCGGGCATGTCCAGCAGCTCGGGCCGCGACGGGGCGGCGAAAGGCAATTCGGTGCGCGGCAGCCAGTTGACCACCTGCATGGCGTTCAAATAGGCGCGGCGGCGGGACTCGATAAGCAAAGGGTCGGCCACTTGTGGATAACTGAAAGTGTGCTGATTCTACCGCCCTTCGCTCAAGATCGCCCGTTGTTGATCGATAGTCTTTCACGAGGCGCTTTACCCACGCTCTTTAATACAAAGAATGCGACAGCCCGTCCCGAGAGTGAAGCGCATCCCTCGTGATGCAGTACAATCGCCGCTTTTAATCGCCAACCAGCCGGCCATTCCGATGATCGAACCCAAGCGCGTCTTGCGCGCCCTCGCTGAACACTGGGCACTTCTGGAGCCACTGTGCGAGCACTTCGACCAGGGCACCCTGAGCCTCAACGAACTGCGCACGCAACTGGCCGCCCAACAACTGGACAGCACGCCGCAGGACATAACCAGCCTGCTCGACGTGTGGATTCGCCTGGACATTCTGGTGCCCGTGGCGAAAAGCCCGAACCGTTTCGAGCTCAACGCGCAGATCCACGACTTCCTTGCCTACCTGCGCCGTGAGCACCGTCTGGGCCTGTGCCTGGAGATCGAAGCCTATCTGCGCCACCTCGAACGTCTGGCCGGCTACATTCAGGACGCGTTCGATGTGCGCGACGGCAACGACCTCGCCCGTCAACTGCGTTTGCTCGACATGCGCGTGCGCGATGTGCTGAAGAAACTCGACAACGACGAACAGGCACTGGTGGCCGTGGCCGAACGGGCCAAGACCAGCGACCGGCAGATTCCGCTGCGTCAGCGTTACGCCGAAGTGCTGGCGACCTGGGACGAATACGTCGAGCCGATGATCGATCTGGTGAACGCCGACGGCGCCTTCGAACAAGGCGTGCGCAAGGTCGAAACCGTGCTGCTGAAGATGCTCAGCGAACAGCAGCGCCTCGGCCATCTGGTCGATGACGACATGCTGCTGCGCACCCACGCACGCATCCTCGAAATGCAGACCAGTGCCCAGCTGACCCTGCGTCATGCCCGCGAACTGCTGCTGCCGCTGCGTGAAGAAGCGCGCCGCCACAACGCGGTGACCCGTGGTGCTGCGCTGGCGCTGGCGGCGATTCGCCGCAAAGGCATCGATGCCGTGCCGCAAGCGGCGATGCCGCTGTTCACCCGGCCGCAAAGCACCTTCCTCGGCAGCGCCAGTCAGGTCGAAGCCTACGTCTACGCCCTGGCGCGTTTCGAGCCGAAACCGGCGCGTTTCCCCAAGGCGCACAAGACCCAGAAATCCGGCGATGCCCCGCGTGCACCGCGCACCGTGCGCGAGATGGTCGAGCGTTGCGAAGAGTCCCTGCCAATGCCGGATCTGATGACCTGGCTGCTGGAGCAGGAACCGGACGGCGCCACCGACGAATTGCTTTACTGGTTCTCGCGCCTGTCGCGGGAAAAACGCTTCAAGCGCGAGCGTCTGGAACGCCGCGAATACCACACTCACGAGCACCAGGTCAGCCTGCGCTCCTTCGCCCTGCTCTCGGCCCGCGACTCCGCCGCCGAGGATTCTGCGAGCATCCCCAATGCATCTTGATCTATCCGAACTGTCCCAACTGGCGCCGATCTTCCGCGAGCTGTTCAAGGGCTATCACGTCAGCCGTCGCGACCCGGAACTGTACGCGCAACTGTCGAACTTCCAGGATCAATACCGCACGCTGTTCAAGGCGCTGGGGTTCGAACTGGTCTGCGACACCCGTGGGTTCTATTACTTCGTGCCGGACATGGCCGCTGCGGCGGTGAACAAGACTGCTCAGCGTCTGGCGCTGTTCACCTTCATTCTCGTCGAGCATCTGGCCGATCAGGGCCGCGATCCGATCGCCGTGCTCGACGGTGGCAGCCTCGGCCGTGAAGAGCTGCCGTCGTTGCTGGACAAATACCGCGACCTGTTCATCCAGGCCGAAGTGCAGACCGTCGAAGAACTCGAAGAAAAAATCATGCGTCGCATGACCCAGCTCGGTTTCGCCGGCGAAGAAAACGGCGTGTACCGTTTCCTGCCGCCGATGCACCGTTTCCTCGATGTGTGCTTGTCGGTGCAGCAGGACCGCGATCTGGCGGCCAGCGTACACAGCGTACTGCCGCTGCCGGCACCGGTGCTGATCGACGAAGAAGCCGAAGCCAAATTCCTCGAGACCGACGATCCGCTTGATCTCAGCGAATTTGAGGAAGAGAGCGAAGAAGAGAGCGAAGAAGACGCACTGGCCCGCGCCATTGCCGAAGAACAGGAGTCCGATGCATGAGCCAGGAACGCTACGGCATCCGCCGCTTTGCCCTTTTGAACACCGCCGGTTACAGCCTCGGCCTGTTCCCGCTGGAAGAACCGTTGTCGGTCTACGGCGCGAACAACCTCGGGAAATCGGCGTCGATCAACGCCTTGCAGTTCCCGATTCTGGCGCGCATGTCGGACATGAGTTTCGGCAAGTACAGCCTGGAGCAATCGCGGCGTTTCTACTTCGCCTCCGACACCAGTTACATCCTCGTCGAAGTCAATCTACCGCACGGCCCGCACGTGATCGGCGTGGTCGGCCGTGGCCCGGGCGGTGGTTTCGGTCACCAGTTCTTCGCCTACGCTGGCAAGCTCGACCTGGCGCATTACCAGAAGAACGACACTTGCCTGCGTCAAAAAGAACTGTTCAGCAACCTTGAGAAAGAAGGCCTGAAAGCCTACGAACTCAAGCCGGACGAACTGCGTCGTTTGCTGGTGGGCGGGCACACCTCGATCCCGCTGGATCTGACCCTGATTCCGCTGCGCTCCACCAGCGAGCAGAGCCTGAAGACCTTCCGCGCGCTGTTCATCAACCTGCTGCACATGCGTGAAATCACTGCGGCCAAGCTCAAGCAGTTGTTCCTCGATGCCTTCGAGCACAGCCTGCGTTCCGGCAGCGTCGACTACATCGCCGCGTGCGAAGAAGCCTTCCGCGATGTGCGCCGGATGGAGCAGGACTACAACTCGCTGGTCGCCGCCGGGCCGCTGGTCGAAGCCTTGGCCAACGGCGTGAAGCAGCGCGATGTGCTGCGCGGCAAACTGCATCGCCTGTCGCCGCTGCTCGATTCGTTACTTGGCACCTGGTCGGATTACGCCACGGCACGCAAGGAAGAGCTGACGATTCAGGCCGAGCACTACCGTCGCGAGCAGGACGATCTGCAAAACGATCAGCGCGGTGGCACGCAGGAACTGATGCGCCTGGAGCGGGAAATCTCGGGCATCCAGCGCTGGCTCGGCGAGTTGTCGGTGCTGAAGAACCGCTTCGCGCTGGTCGATGACGTCAAAGTGCTGGAGCAGCAACTGCTCGCCGCCAAGGACGCGCACGACGAACTGGCCGGTGCGCTGGCACAGTCCCGGCAGTTCAGCGCCGAGGATCTGGAAGAGCGTCTGCGCGATCTGGAAAAACGCCTGAAGTCGGTGAAGCAGCAACTCGATCACGCCGACAACAACAGCTACGCCCGCCTGCGTGAAGAATTCTCGCAGCAGGACGTCGAGCGCCTGATGCGCCTGTTCAACAGCGCGCTGTTCAGCCTGCCGCTGGGCGAGCACGGCATCACCCTCGACGAGGATGGCGAGTGGGTCAAATCGGTCGAGCTGATTCTCGACGGTTTCAAGGGCGAGCGCTTCGAAGTGCCGGGGCTGTCGATCGACATCTCGCACATCGAGCCGCCGGCTCTGCAAGCGCTGGCCGACCGCGCCGCGCTGCGTGACCAGAAAGAGCGTCTGGAAAAAGAACTCAAGCAACTCAAGACTCAGCAAGCCGTGGCCGCCGACCGCGCCGCGAGCAAGACCCAGACCGAAGCGCTGTACCAGCAAGTGCTGGATGCGCAGAAAGCCCTGGAAGATTTCCGTCGCACTCAAACGCTGAGCGCCGAAGAAGGCGACAAGCTTGAGCAACTGGCGCAGATGGAAGCGGCGCAGGACGAACTCAAGCGTTCCAGCGATGCGTTCACCGAGCGCGTCCAGCAACTGTCAGCCAAGCTGCAACTGGTCGGTCGGCAGATCGCCGACATGGAAGCCAAGCAGCGCACTCTCGACGACGCCCTGCGCCGCCGTCAGTTGCTGCCGGCGGACCTGCCATTCGGCACGCCGTTCATGGATCCGGTCGACGATTCGATGGACAACCTGCTGCCGCTGCTCAACGATTATCAGGACAGCTGGCAGGGCTTGCTGCGCGCCGACGGTCAGATCGAAGCGCTGTACGCGCAAGTACGCCTCAAAGGCGTGGCCAAGTTCGACAGCGAAGACGACATGGAGCGCCGTCTGTCGCTGCTGATCAACGCTTACGCGCACCGTACCGATGAAGCCCTGACGCTGGGCAAGGCCCGGCGTGCGGCGGTCACCGACATCGCCCGGACCCTGCGCAACATCCGCAGCGACTACGACAGCCTCGAACACCAACTGGCGCTGTTCAACCGCGAGATCAACAAGCGTCAGGTGTCCAACCTGCAGAGCTTCCGCATCGTCCTGGCGCCGAACAAGGAAGCGCTCAAGCACATCGATCAGATCATCCACAGCGCCGGTCAGTACGAAGAAGGCGAAACCCTGTCGGTGTTCGATCTGAGCCAAAGCGCGGAACAGGACAACAAGAACGAAGAGGCCAAGGAGTACCTGGCGCGGCTGGTGGCGGCGAACCACAACCAGCTCGGCCTCAAGGACTTGTTCGAACTGGCGTTCGAGATCACCAAGGTCAACGGTCAGCCGGTGATTCACACCGACATCGACGGCGCGGCGTCCAACGGCACCACCATGACCATCAAGGCGCTGACCAACATGTACTTGTTGCTGCACTTGATGGATCGCGATCTGGCCGGTCGCGTGCGCCTGCCGTACTACCTCGACGAGGCGGCGGACATCGACGAGAAGAACCAGGCAGCGCTGCTGGAAACCAGCCTGCAATTGGGCTTCGTGCCGATTCTGGCGAGTGTGAAGCCGCAGGTCTGCGCCAGTGTCGCCATCGACCTGGAAGGCGGCAGCGGCCCGGCGGGGATCTACATCGACGAGGCGGACTGGAAGTACATCCGCCGGCATGATGTGGTGAAGGCCACCGTCAATGTGCAAGCCGGTGAGCCGGAGCTGGATGAGGTTTGATCGACTTTAGCTGAAAACCAAAAAGGGCCGCGATCTGTTGGGATCGCGGCCCTTTTTTATGGCTGGGGATTTGTGCTGACTTTTAGTGCCCTATCGCGAGCAGGCTCACTCCTACAATTTGGAACGCGTTCCCCTGTAGGAGTGAGCCTGCTCGCGATGGCGCCACTTCAGGCACCACAGAATTACTTACCGAGCGAAATCTTCGGCGCCCAGGTCAGCCACTCATCCTCAAACTTGTCGAACAACGGGAACGTTTGCTCAGGCCGTGCCGGGTTGCCCATGCGCTCACCGTCCGGCGTAGCGAAGGCAATGCCTCCCTGAATCGCCGTCTCCAGCGACTCCGTGCGCACCGTCAGACCATTGAACAAGCCGATGTCGAAACCGACACCGCTGGTGTTCCAGAATCGGCTGCCACTGCGCACCAACGGCGCGTATTTCGGCTCGATCAAAATATGCACCAACACGCGATCAGCAGTCTGGCCCAGTTCATAACCGGTGACCTTGCCCACGGTGATTTCGCGGTAGGTCACGGGTACGCCCGGTTTCAGCGAGCCACGGCGCGCGGCGCTCAACACCAGACTCAAGCCAGCCTCCTGCTTGCTCAGTTCCGGCGGACTGGCCAGCGCAACGAAGTTCTTCTGCGGGCCGAGATTTTTCGCCGCCGGCTGCACTTCCACATATTGCCCGGTGACCAGGGTTTCCAGATTCTGGGTCTTGATCAGCCCCAACTCCGGCTTGACCACCCAGAACTGACTGCCGACCCGCGCAATGCGCTCCGGTACTTCGGTGATCCGCGCGGTAATCATCACGGCTTGCAAATCGTCGGTCAGATCGACGTCTTCAATCTTGCCGACATCCAGGCCTTTGAAACGAATCGGTGTGCCCGGACGCAAACCATCGGCGCGGTCGACCTTGATCGTCACCAGCGTGCCTTTCTGGTTGGCTTCATCATGGTTGGCGAACAGACGGAAGCGTGGAATACGCTTTTGCAGCGGCGCCTTGGCTTGCGGTGTTTCGAAAGCAATACCGCCGGCCATCAATGTCTGCAAAGACTCGCTCTTCACTTGAATACCACCTGTCAGACCACCGGTGAGGGTGATGCCGCTGACATTCCAGAAGCGTGTCGACGCGTTGACCAGGTTTTCGTACTCCTTCTCGATATGCACGCCGATGACGATTTGCTTTTTGGTCTTGGAGAACTGATAGCTCTGTACCGAACCGACCTTGACCTGTTTGTACAGAATCGGACTGCCGACTTCGATCGAACCGAGAACATCGGTGAACAGCACCAGGTGCAGACCCGGCGAACGCAGATCCAGCGGCGGCGCTTTTGGCCGCGCCTCGAATTCGCGTTTCGGCGCGGCACCTTTGTCGCCCGGACGCACGGCAATGTAGTTACCTTTCACCAACGCTTCGAGTCCGGTGATACCGGCCAGGGAAATCGACGGTTTGACCACCCAGAACTGCGTGCCTTCGACCAGATAGTCTTCGGCCAGAGGATCGAGCGTCAGCTCGGCGGTGGCGCTGTTCAGATCCGGATCGATTTTCAACGCTTTCATGTTGCCGACCTGAATGCCCTTGTACATCACCGGCGTACGGCCGGCCTGCAAGCCTTCGAAGTCACTGAGTTTGACCTTGACCCGAATACCGGCAGCGGCGGCGTCGAAGTCCTCATAGAGACGGAACGGCAGGCTTGGATCGGTGGGCGGACTGTCCTTGCGATTCTCTGGTGTGGCGAAGGCGATACCCCCGGCTACGATGCTCGCCAGAGATTCGCTGCGTACCTTCACCCCGGACAGGTTGGCGTCGATGCTGATGCCGCTGGCATTCCAGAAACGTGTGTGTTTGCGCACCAGTTTGGCGTAGGTCGGCTCGATGAACACTTTGAGCTCAACGGTGCTCTGGTCTTCAGACAGCACGTAGCTTTTGATCTGACCGACCTTGATCTGCTTGTAGAACACCGGGCTGCCGCGGTTCAGCGAACCGAGGCGATCGGCCTTGATCGTCAGGTGCAGGCCGGGCTTGGAGTCCGATAGCGGCGGCTCTTCGGCCAGCGCCTTGAACTTGCGGGTCGGCTCGCCTTCACCGGGACTGATGGCCACGTAGTTACCTGAAACCAGGGTTTCCAGACCGGTGATGCCGGCCAGGGTCACGCTCGGTTTCACCAGCCAGAAGCGCGTGCTGGTCTTGAGGTATTGCTCGACGTCCTTGTTCATCTCGACGGTGGCAATCACCCCTTTGGAATTGCCCTCGTCATCAAGTTTGAGCGTCTTCACCTTACCCACCGGCATGCCCTTGTAGACCACTTCGGTCTTGTTGGCCTGGATGCCTTCACCGCTTTCGAAACGCACCTGAATCTCGATACCGGTTTCGTTATAGGCACGCCAGCCGAGCCAGCCACCGATGATCAGGGCAATCAGAGGCAGTACCCAAATGGCAGACCAGTTCGAGGCCGGTCGGGTTTTCGCTACAGGCAAATCAGTCATGGTCGTCGTCCGACTCCGTGTTATCCCAAATTAGTCGGGGATCGAAAGTTACTGCGGCAAGCATCGTCAGAATCACCACACTGGCGAAGGCGATGGCGCCAAGGTTGGCTTCGACACTGGCAAGCCGGCCGAAGTTGACGACCGCCACCAGAATGGCGATCACAAAGATGTCGAGCATCGACCAACGACCGATGAACTCGATGAAGCGGTACATCCAGATCCGCTGCCGCGCGGACAACGGCTGACGCCGCTGCACCGAAAACAGCAGCAGTGCGATGCCCACCAGTTTGAAGGTCGGCACCAGAATACTGGCGATGAACACCACGGCGGCAATCGGGATCATGCCGTGCTGCACCAACTGGATCACGCCGGACATGATGGTGCTGGGATCGCCCTGCCCCAGCGAACTGACCGTCATGATCGGCAACACATTGGCCGGGATGTAGATAATCGCAGCCGTGATCAGCAGGGCCCAGGTTCGGGCCAGACTGTTCGGACGACGAGCGTGAACCAGCGCACCGCAGCGGGTGCAGGTCTGCTCGTCGGTGTCCGCATCCCGTTTGTTCAATTCATGGCATTCGGTACAGATCAGAATGCCCGCATCAATCGCCCGCATGGGCATCCTCTCCTGATAATGCCTGCCAGATCTGGTGCGGTGACATCACCACTTCCAGCCAGACCTGGACCAATAACAAGCCGATGAAACAGGCCAGACCGAGGCCGACGGTGATGGCCGCCATGTCCGCCAGTTTGACGATCGCCACGAGGACGCCCATGAGGTAGACCTCGAGCATTCCCCAGTCTTTGAGGTGGTGATAAATGCGGTAGAGCAATAAGCCGTAACTGCGTCCGACGTTGAATCGAATCGTCAGCAAAACGAATAACTGGCACAGCAACTTCAGCAACGGAATAGCCATACTGCACAGGAATACAACGATCGAAACGCCCTGCATGTCCGTATTGAACAAGCCGAGCACGCCGCTCCAGACCGTATCCTGCGAAGATTGTCCGAGGATATTGAGTTGCATGATGGGTAAAAAGTTTGCCGGGATGTACAGCAATAATGCTGCGATCACCAAGGCAAGGCTGCGCTGCACCACATTATGGCGATGGGCGTACAACTCGTAACCGCAGCGCGGGCAGAGTGCTTTCTCGCCATGGGCGAGCTTGGGCTTGCGCATCAGCAGGTCGCACTCATGACAGGCCACCAAGTCTTCCAGCGGTAAATCTGACAGCCCTTGGGCGTCAACCGGATCTGACATAAAGGCTCTGGCTCCGAAAAAGATGGGGGTTATTCTAGTGTTCTGATTCGAAAATAACTGTGCAAAATTGTTCGCTGCCTAAGTA
>NZ_JAOTNY010000016.1:0-101788 GCF_036346455.1 Pseudomonas sp. AM14(2022) | reverse complement strand
AGTGGGGCCGGGTGCATCAGCAAGGAACTGGTCGGCTGTCAGGCCGCCATCGCCAGCAGGCGGGCTCCCACACAAAGGCAAGAGCAGAACGCGCACCGCTCTTGCCCCTCACCACTCAACAGGATGAGCGCAAGCTCGGCTGCAGCTCTTGATCTTGATCCACGGGCGACATCGGAAGGCTGAGTGGAGGGATTCATCCGGGGGTGGGAGCGCAGCGACCGTTTGGCGAAGCCAAACACAGCGAGAGGAGGTGCAGCGAAGCAAACCGTAGGCGCTGCGCCCGGATGGAGCCCGGAGCGAAGGGACCCCGAGCTCCGGCGAGCGGGCCGGACGTAGGAGCAAGCCTTTTTGGTTACTTTTTCGGCGTCTGGAAAAAGTGACCCGCCGTAAGGGCGGAACCCTAAGCCGCCGTGACCGCAGCAACGGATATACACCCAAATTTCATCGAAGAAACGAAGCAACCTTCTGCGCAGCACTGGCCAAATGATCCGAATGCGTAAACCCGGAAACCTTCAACGGCTTCAAATCATGATCCCCAGAGGCCAACCAAAACACCTCAATACTCGGCGATAGATCATAAGCCTCGACAGCGTCCCGATTTCCGAGAGCATCCCGCTCCCCCTGAACAATCAACGTCCGAGTCCGCAAAGCAGCCAAATGCTCAACCCGCGGTTTCTCAGGTTTCCCAACCGCATAAAACGGATATCCAAGACAGACAAGCGCATCGGCGCCCAACTCGTCAGCCAAAAGACTGGCCATCCGCCCGCCCATGGACTTACCGCCGATGGCCAAAATCCCAGCGACATGACGTCGCACTTCAGCGAACACTTCGCGCCAGCACTGAAGCAGTTTCGGCGCCGGATTCGGCGGACGCTTGCCACCGTCGATACGCCGCTGCGCCATATATGGAAACTCAAACCGCAACACATTCACCCCAAGTGCAGCAAGGCGCCCAGCCATATCCGTCATCCACTCACTGTCCATCGGCGCCCCGGCACCATGGGCGAGGATGAGCGTCGCCGAAGCCTCGCCAACAGCGGCGTCCCACAACCACCCATGATCCCGCACGCACTGCGCCCATTGATCCCCGTCAATACTGGCCTTGTGCTGTTTGTCCATGCTTGCCTCGCTTTTAGTCTGCCTATAACTCCAGGCGAAGGATTCGCGGCGTTTTCTGCGCGCGCTCACTTCGGCTGAACCGTGGATGGGGAACCATGAACACTTCTATCAGTACCGCCTACAACTACAAGGTGGTCCGCCAATTCGCCATTATGACGGTGGTGTGGGGCATCGTCGGCATGGGGCTCGGGGTTTTTCTCGCGGCTCAATTGGTCTGGCCTGAACTCAACTTCAATTTGCCTTGGACCAGTTTCGGCCGTCTGCGCCCGCTGCACACCAACGCGGTAATCTTCGCCTTCGGTGGCTGTGCGCTGTTCGCCAGTTCGTTCTACTCGGTGCAACGCACCTGCCAGACGCAATTGTTCGCGCCGAAAATCGCCGCGTTCTGCTTCTGGGGCTGGCAGCTTGTGATTCTATTGGCGGCGATCAGCCTGCCGCTGGGTTACACCAGTTCCAAGGAATACGCCGAGCTGGAATGGCCGATCGACATTCTGATCACCATCGTCTGGGTCGCCTACGCCATCGTGTTCTTCGGCACGATCATGCAGCGCAAGACCAAGCACATCTACGTCGGCAACTGGTTCTTCGGCGCGTTCATCATCACCGTGGCGATCCTGCACATCGTCAACAACCTTGAGTTGCCGGTGAGCCTGACCAAGTCCTACTCGGTGTACGCCGGTGCAACCGACGCGATGGTGCAATGGTGGTACGGCCACAACGCCGTGGGCTTTTTCCTCACCGCCGGTTTCCTCGGGATGATGTACTACTTCGTGCCGAAACAGGCCGAACGTCCGGTGTATTCGTATCGCCTGTCGATCGTGCACTTCTGGGCGCTGATCACCCTGTACATCTGGGCCGGCCCCCACCACCTGCACTACACCGCGCTGCCGGACTGGGCACAGTCGCTGGGGATGGTGATGTCGCTGATTCTGCTGGCACCGAGCTGGGGCGGCATGATCAACGGCATGATGACCCTCTCGGGCGCCTGGCATAAGTTGCGCAGCGACCCGATCCTGCGCTTCCTCGTGGTGTCGCTGGCGTTCTACGGCATGTCGACCTTCGAAGGTCCGATGATGGCGATCAAGACTGTAAACGCCCTCTCCCACTACACCGACTGGACCATCGGCCACGTACACGCCGGCGCCCTCGGCTGGGTGGCGATGATCTCGATCGGCGCGCTGTACCACATGATCCCGAAAGTCTTCGGCAAAGAGCAGATGCACAGCATCGGCCTGATCAACGCGCACTTCTGGCTCGCGACCATCGGCACCGTGCTCTACATCGCCTCGATGTGGGTCAACGGCATCGCCCAGGGCCTGATGTGGCGCGCAGTCAACGAGGACGGCACGCTGACCTACTCCTTCGTCGAAACCCTGGTGGCCAGCCACCCAGGCTTCATCGTGCGTCTGGTGGGTGGGGCGATCTTCCTCAGCGGCATGTTGCTGATGGCTTACAACACCTGGCGCACCGTGCGGGCCTCGCAGCCTGCTGACGTCGTTGCTGCCGCGCAGATGGCCTGAGGAGTCCGCCATGAAACACGAAACGATTGAAAAGAACGTCGGCCTGCTGATGCTGCTGATGGTGTTCGCCGTGAGCATCGGCGGCCTGACCCAGATCGTCCCGCTGTTCTTCCAGGACGTCACCAACAAACCGGTGGAAGGCATGAAACCCTACACCGCGCTGCAACTGGAAGGCCGCGACATCTACATCCGCGAAGGCTGCGTCGGTTGCCACTCGCAGATGATCCGCCCGTTCCGCGCCGAAACCGAACGCTACGGGCACTACTCGGTGGCCGGTGAAAGCGTCTGGGATCACCCGTTCCTGTGGGGCTCCAAGCGTACCGGGCCGGACCTGGCGCGGGTCGGCGCGCGTTACTCGGACGACTGGCACCGCGCGCACCTGTACAACCCGCGCAACGTGGTACCGGAGTCGAAAATGCCGGCCTACCCGTGGCTGGTGACGCAAGCGGTCGACAGCAGCCACACCGAAACCAAGCTCAAGACCATGCGCACCCTCGGCGTGCCGTACACCGACGACGACATCAGCGGCGCGGTCGCCAGCCTCAAGGGCAAGACCGAAATGGACGCCCTCGTCTCCTACCTGCAAGTGCTCGGCACTGCGATCAAGAGCAAGAGGTGAGCACGATGATCATTGAAATGAGTGCAGGGCTGATTCGCGGCCTCGGCACCGTCGTGGTGTTCGTCGCCTTCGTCGGCCTGACGATCTGGGTGTTCAACCGCAAGCGCACGCCGGAGTTCGCCGAAGCGCGCCTGCTGCCGTTCGCCGACGAGCCGCAACCCGACACCCAACCAGTATCTGAACCAAGGAGTACCCGGCCATGACCACCTTCTGGAGTACGTGGATCTGCGTACTGACCATCGGCAGCCTGATCGGCCTGACCTGGCTGCTGATCGGCACCCGCCGGGGCGAGACCAAGGGCAGCGTCGACCAGACCATGGGCCACAGCTTCGACGGCATCGAGGAGTACGACAACCCGCTGCCGCAGTGGTGGTTCATGCTGTTCGCCGGCACGCTGGTGTTTTCCGTGGGCTATCTGATCCTGTATCCGGGCCTGGGCAACTGGAAAGGTATTCTGCCCGGCTACGAGGACGGCTGGACCGGCGTCCACGAGTGGGAAAAGGAAATGAACAAGGCCGACGCCAAATTCGGGCCGATCTTCGCCAAATTCGCCGCCATGCCGGTGGAGGAAGTAGCGAAGGATCCGCAGGCGCTGAAAATGGGTGGCCGACTGTTCGCCTCCAACTGCTCGGTGTGCCACGGTTCCGACGCCAAGGGCGCTTTCGGCTTCCCTAACCTGGCCGACAAGGACTGGCGCTGGGGCGGCGACGCCGAAACCATCAAGACCACCATCATGGGTGGCCGCATGGCGGCGATGCCGGCCTGGGGCGAAGTGCTGGGCGAAGCCGGGGTGAAGAACGTCGCGGCGTATGTGCGTCACGAACTGGCCGGCCTGCCGCTGCCTACCGACAGCAAGGCGGACCTGCAGGCCGGACAGCAAGCGTTCAGCACCACCTGCGTAGCCTGTCATGGGGCAACCGGCCACGGCACTGAAGCCATGGGTGCGCCGAATCTGACGCACCCGGCCGGATTTATTTATGGCACGAGTCTGACGCAGCTTGAGCAGACCATCCGCCACGGTCGCCAGGGTCACATGCCGGCACAGAACGAACTCTTGGGCAATGATAAAGTGCAATTGCTCGCCGCTTATGTGTACAGCCTGAGCCATGGATTGAATACAGAAAAACTTATTACTGAAGACAACAAACAGTAATCATTGCACACACCTCTGCCGCACCATTCTCGGTGCGGCAGCATCCCGCCCCTTTGCGACGCATTGTCGCACCCCGTCACACCCTCTCCTTTCGGTTCCCCGGATTCGGGTCTACGCTTGCTCGATGCGGACTGGCTTGTGCTGGTTCCAGGTCAACGCTGACTGCTGTGTTCTGCGAACCGGCTGACTGATGTGGCCGCAAACGCCGGTAGATACCGGCTGTCGTGCCATTTACCGTCCGTCACCCGAACTGAGCGTTTGAACACACCCCGTTACAAGCGACCTGATCCCCTCGCTTTTTTCGTCCGCTGCGACATTTTGTCCGAGGCCAATTTTGACCTTACGCGGCGTATGGAAAGGCCGCAGAATCAGCGTTGGAAAGCATTGACCCAGGTCATGGCGCGTTGCAATGACCCCCTGCTCTCTGCATACTTGCGGCCGATTTTAATCCTAATAAAACACCCAAACCGTGGAACCTTAGAATGAGCACAGCAATCAGTCCGACTGCTTATAACTATAAGGTAGTCCGCCAGTTCGCCATCATGACGGTGGTCTGGGGGATCCTTGGCATGGGGCTCGGTGTCTTCATCGCCTCGCAACTGGTCTGGCCGGAGTTAAACTTCGGTCTGCCGTGGACGAGCTTTGGACGCCTGCGCCCGTTGCACACAAACCTGGTGATTTTCGCCTTCGGTGGTTGTGCACTGTTTGCCACTTCCTACTATGTCGTGCAGCGAACCTGCCAGACGCGACTGATCTCCGACAGCCTTGCCGCCTTCACCTTCTGGGGCTGGCAGGCGGTCATCGTCGGCGCCATCATTACCTTGCCGCTGGGTTACACCACCACCAAGGAATACGCCGAACTGGAATGGCCGCTCGCCATTCTGCTGGCCATTGTCTGGGTCTCCTACGGGCTGGTGTTCTTCGGCACCATCACCAAGCGCAAGACCAAACACATCTATGTCGGTAACTGGTTCTACGGCGCGTTCATCGTCGTGACCGCGATGCTGCACATCGTCAACCACGCCTCCCTGCCGGTGAGTTTCTTCAAGTCCTACTCCGCCTATTCGGGCGCGACCGACGCGATGATCCAGTGGTGGTACGGCCACAACGCCGTGGGCTTCTTCCTGACCACCGGCTTCCTCGGGATGATGTACTACTTCGTGCCGAAGCAGGCCGAGCGTCCGATCTACTCGTATCGCCTGTCGATCGTGCACTTCTGGGCACTGATCACCCTGTACATCTGGGCCGGTCCGCACCACCTGCACTACACCGCACTGCCGGACTGGGCACAGTCGCTGGGCATGGCGATGTCGATCATCCTGCTGGCGCCAAGCTGGGGCGGCATGATCAACGGCATGATGACCCTTTCGGGCGCCTGGCATAAGCTGCGCACCGACCCGATCCTGCGCTTCCTCGTGGTGTCGCTGGCGTTCTACGGCATGTCGACCTTCGAAGGTCCGATGATGGCGATCAAGACCGTCAACTCGCTCTCGCACTACACCGACTGGACCATCGGCCACGTTCACGCCGGTGCTCTGGGCTGGGTAGCGATGATTTCGATCGGTGCGATCTACCACATGATCCCGAAACTGTTCGGTCGTGCGCAGATGCACAGCGTCGGCCTGATCAACGCGCACTTCTGGCTCGCGACCATCGGTACTGTGCTGTACATCGCCTCGATGTGGGTCAACGGCATCACTCAGGGTCTGATGTGGCGTGCAATCAACGATGACGGCACCCTCACCTACTCGTTCGTCGAAGCGCTGCAGGCCAGCCACCCGGGCTACATCGTCCGTGCCCTGGGCGGTGCTTTCTTCGCCAGCGGCATGTTCCTGATGGCTTACAACGTCTGGCGCACCGTGCGCGCCTCGAATGCGGCTGAAGCCGAAGCCGCCGCCCAGATCGCTGTTGTTGGAGCTCACTGATGAAGCATGAAGCTGTCGAGAAGAATATTGGCCTGCTGGCCTTCTTCATGGTCATCGCCGTCAGCATTGGCGGCCTGACCCAGATCGTTCCGCTGTTCTTCCAGGACGTCACCAACAAGCCGGTCGAAGGCATGAAGCCGCGTTCGGCGCTGGAACTGGAAGGCCGCGACGTCTATATCGCCAACGGTTGTGTCGGCTGCCACTCGCAGATGATCCGTCCGTTCCGCGCTGAAACCGAACGCTACGGCCACTACTCGGTCGCCGGTGAAAGCGTCTGGGACCACCCGTTCCTGTGGGGTTCCAAACGTACCGGCCCGGATCTGGCTCGCGTGGGCGGTCGTTACTCCGATGACTGGCAACGTGCGCACCTGTACAACCCGCGCAACGTGGTGCCTGAGTCGAAAATGCCGGCTTACCCGTTCCTCGTGGAAAACAAGCTCGACGGCAAAGACACGGCCAAGAAAATGGAAGTGTTGCGCACGCTCGGCGTCCCTTACACCGACGAAGACATCGCCGGTGCAAAAGATGCCGTGAAGGGCAAAACCGAAATGGACGCGCTGGTGGCCTACCTTCAGGGCCTGGGCACCATCATCAAAAGCAAACGGTGATTCTTCATGGATATCGGGATGATTCGCGGCCTGGGCACCGTCGTCGTGATGGTGGCCTTCATCGGTTTGGCGTTGTGGGTATTCAGCCCCAAGCGCAAGTCGGAGTTTGAAGACGCAACCTTGCTGCCTTTTGCGGATGATCCCGAAGCCATCAAGCACGTCGAGCAAGCTTCTAGGAGTAACAAAGAATGACTACATTCTGGAGTCTGTACGTCACAGTCCTCAGTCTCGGTACGATCTTCGCCCTGACCTGGCTGCTGCTGTCGACCCGCAAGGGCCAGCGCAGCGAACAGACGGACGAAACGGTCGGCCACTCCTTCGACGGGATCGAGGAGTACGACAACCCACTGCCGAAATGGTGGTTCATGCTGTTCGTGGGCACCATCGTGTTCGCCCTGGGTTATCTGGTGCTGTACCCGGGCCTGGGCAACTGGAAAGGCCTGCTGCCGGGCTACAACTACCTCGATAACGACAAGCAGACCGCGTTCGCCAACGGCCAGACCGGCTGGACCGGCGTGCATGAGTGGGAAAAGGAAATGGCCCGCTCGGACGCCAAGTTCGGTCCGATCTTCGCCAAGTTCGCGGCGATGCCAATCGAAGAAGTGGCCAAGGATCCGCAAGCACTGAAGATGGGCGGCCGTCTGTTCGCCTCCAACTGTTCGGTATGCCACGGTTCCGACGCCAAGGGCGCCTATGGCTTCCCGAACCTGACCGACGCCGACTGGCGCTGGGGCGGCGAGCCGGAAACCATCAAGACCACCATCATGGGCGGTCGACACGCGGTGATGCCGGCCTGGGCCGAAGTCATTGGCGAACAAGGCGTAGCCGATGTCGCAGCCTTCGTGGTGACCCAGCTCGATGGCCGCAAACTGCCGGAAGGCACCAAAGCTGACCCGGCCAACGGCCAGAAACTGTTCGCCGCCAACTGCGTGGCCTGCCACGGTCCAGCAGGCAAAGGCACCCCGGCCATGGGCGCGCCTGACCTGACCCACCCGGCCGCGTTCATCTACGGTTCGAGCTTCGCCCAACTGCAGCAGACCATCCGTTACGGCCGTCAGGGCCAGATGCCGGCGCAGGAACAACTGCAAGGCAACGACAAGGTGCACCTGCTGGCAGCGTACGTGTACAGCCTGTCCCACGGTGAAAAAGCGCCGGAGGCCGAGGCGCAATAAGGCCAGGGCTTGATGTAATGAAGAATCCCCCGCCAGTGCTCTGGCGGGGGATTTTTTTATGGGTTACTGGCCCAGATCGACTTCACCGGCACGGTGGCCACCGGCGTACGTTTGCGCCACTGATTGTCCTCGACCAGACTCACCTCCAATTGCTTGCGATCCTTGGAAAAAGTGGCGGTCAGGTACGTCTGCTGAGAAGCTGAACCGCTGAGAAACATCGGCACGCTCCCCATATAGGTATGGCTACCACCTTCGTCGTGGAAGTGGCCGGCGAACATCGCCGTTACCTGATACTTTTCAATCATTTCGCGAAAGCGCTTCTCTTGATCCCAACTGCCTTTCCACTCATAGGGCTTGTGCATGTTGATAATGATCGCGTAACCCTGCGCTCGCGCTATTCGCAAATCATTTTCCAGCCAGTCCAGCGACGCCGTGATATCGAATGTGGTCGGATTCAACGCGTGAGAAATCTTCACCGCATAAGTGGGTTCATTGTTCAACTGCACCAGATGCACTTCACCCATATTCTTTGAATAAGCCAGACTACCCAGATAGTGTTTATTCACAAAGCTGCCGGTGACTTCCAGATCAAATTCATCGACTTTACCGACATGATGATCACGGTAATCAACAATACTGCCCGCTGCGCAACTTTCACTGAAACAGTCATTCACGTTGTTCTGGTAGTCGTGATTGCCCAATCCGTAGAGCACGTGATCGCCAAAGTGTTTCTTCAGCATCGAACCGATGAAAGAGCGCTGCCAGCCGTGGCCAAACGCGGTCATGTCACCGTTGATCATCAATGGCACGGCAGCCTGCCCGCCCATCTCGGTGCGGAACTGGGCAATGCTCGCGAACTGGGTTTCCACCAGCCATTTCGCGCGTTTTTCGAAATCCGCGCTCGATTCATCCTCGCCACTGTCCGACTTTTCTGTCCACGGGTATTGCGGGTCTGATGCAAATACGATGTGCTGCGGCATACCTTCATTGGCACTGGCGAGAGAAGTCAGGGACACCAGACACAGACAAGCGAAAAGCTTTTTAACTTCCTTGATTTTCATAACACTCCATTATTCCGTTAAATTTCAAAACATGAACATGCAACTAGCACGCTGCAGAACAGCCAATAAGCTATTCGAAAAAAACAAGAAAACAAAACCCATCAATTAACTAATGATATTTCTGGAACATTAAAATCGCCTTCGAAATTAATACTTTGAGACACATGCCTGATGGACTCGATTCGCTATGCTCTGTAGGGTCGTCCACAGCCCGTTGACCCTCATCGGAGCCACTTCAAGGATGAAGCCGCTATGTTGAATGACAGCAAAAACCCTCTCCCGGTTGATCAGAAACTCACAGACAACGATCAGACAATCGATCCATCGAACCACCCCGTGGAATCGATTGCCGTGACACTGGGTAATCCGTTGCAACCCGACTCCAGAAGCACCACAAAGCCCCACAGAAATACCGGCAGTCTCGAGAGCCTGGGCGGCGGCAGACTTCCCTGAGTATTGAAGCCACGTCTGAATCAATCCGAGCCGGCCTGCGCCTTTTGCGAGGCTGGCTCGACTATGCCAGCCACGGACCGACCCACGGACGGCTGAGTTCTGTCTTCCTTGATTGCCGCCCCCAAGGCGAAGTAGTAACGTTGCTACATCTGTATTGCGAGAGGTCAACCATGATGGCAATCACCACCATCTCCAGCCGTGAATTCAATCAGGACACCAGCAGCGCCAAAAAGGCTGCGCGTCTGGGTCCAGTGATCATCACCGACCGTGGCAAGGCCTCTCATGTCCTGTTGAGCATTGAGGAATATCAGAAACTGAGCGGCGCAAACACGAGCATTGTCGATTTGTTGGTCATGCCGGAGGCTGCCGACATCGATTTCGAAACCGAGCGCGCAGTCATCATTCATCGTCCCGTGGATCTGTCCTGATGTATTTACTCGACACCAATGTGATTTCCGAACTTCGCAAGCCGCAAGCCGATGCCAATGTCGTCAGTTGGGCCAAAAGCGTCATCGCACCGCGCCTGTACATCTCGGCCATTACCTTGAAAGAACTGGAAACCGGGGTACTACGAATGGAACGGCGTGATCCTGCTCAAGGAAAGCTGTTGCGCAGCTGGCTGACGCGTCACGTCATGCCGGCCTTCGAAGCCCGAATCCTGCCGGTCGATGCCGCGGTGGCACTGCGTTGTGCCAGCCTGCATGTACCCGACCAGGCCAATGAAAGCGATGCATTGATAGCTGCCACGGCCCTGGTGCATGGACTCACAGTGGTCACGCGCAATGTCGGTGATTTCCGCTCGAGCGGCGTCGCCCTGATCAACCCGTGGGAACATTGAATTAGCCGCCACTCCAAAACCGTCCATACTCAACAAGTCAATTGATCTGCATCAGGCTTTTCTGCATTCGCTACACCAATAATGCTTTTTCCCCAACGCGACCAAAGGTCGCACCCTTGAGTTAGAGCGACAGGCGTATCATTGCGCCACTGCCACACCCCTTTCTGACCGCGGTCGGCACGTATCGACCGAGGCATTTGTCCACTGCCGTGGGATGCAATGATGAGCAACCAGATTCCGGTACACGACGTCACACCACCGAGCAAAAACGCGAACAACAGCGTCGATCTTTACGCCTCTCGAGAAAAAATCTACACCCGTGCTTTCACCGGCCTGTTCCGCAATCTGCGGATGATCGGCGGCGCTGCGCTGTTCCTGTTGTATTTCGGTACGGTGTGGCTGAACTGGGGCGGGCATCAGGCGGTGTGGTGGAACCTGCCGGAACGCAAGTTCTTCATCTTTGGTGCGACCTTCTGGCCGCAGGACTTCATCCTGCTGTCGGGGCTGCTGATCATTGCGGCGTTCGGCCTGTTCTTCATCACCGTTTACGCCGGCCGCGTCTGGTGCGGCTACACCTGTCCGCAAAGCGTGTGGACGTGGATTTTCATGTGGTGCGAGAAGGTCACCGAAGGCGACCGCAATCAGCGGATCAAGCTCGATAAAGCGCCGATGAGCGGCAACAAATTTCTGCGCAAGCTCGCCAAGCATTCATTATGGCTGCTGATCGGCTTCGTCACCGGCATGACCTTCGTCGGCTACTTCTCGCCAATCCGCGAACTGGTGTTCGAATTCTTCACCGGTCAGGCCGATGGCTGGTCGTATTTCTGGGTCGGTTTCTTCACCCTCGCCACCTACGGCAACGCCGGCTGGCTGCGCGAGCAGGTGTGCATCTATATGTGCCCCTACGCACGTTTCCAGAGCGTGATGTTCGACAAGGACACCCTGATTGTTTCCTACGACCCGCGTCGCGGCGAAAGCCGTGGCCCGCGCAAGAAAGGTGTCGACTACAAGGCCATGGGTCTGGGCGACTGCATCGATTGCACCATGTGCGTTCAGGTGTGCCCGACCGGTATCGACATCCGTGACGGCCTGCAGATCGAGTGCATCGGTTGCGCCGCGTGTATCGACGCCTGCGACGCGATCATGGACAAGATGGACTACCCGCGCGGCCTCATCAGCTACACCACCGAACACAACCTCTCCGGCCAGAAAACCCATAAACTGCGGCCACGCCTGATTGGCTACGCGGTGGTGCTGCTGGCGATGATCAGCCTGCTGGTGACCGCGTTCTTCATGCGCTCGCTGGTCGGTTTCGACGTCAGCAAGGACCGCGTGCTGTACCGCGAAAACGCCGAAGGCCGGATCGAAAACGTCTACAGCCTGAAGATCATGAACAAGGATCAGCGCGACCACACCTACGTGCTGGAAGCCGCCGGTCTGCCGGATCTGCGCCTGCAAGGCAAACGCGAGATCAAGGTGCCGGCCGGCGAAATCTTCAGCATGCCGGTGGAGTTGTCGAGCGCACCGGAACAATTGCCGTCGAGCACCAACGAGGTGAAATTCATCCTCAAGGATGCCGACGATGATAGCGTCCACGTTGAAGCCAAGAGCCGATTCATCGGCCCACAAACCCGTTGAGAGAACTGAACATGCCCGCAGCAAACGCCGCCAGTCCTTGGTACAAGCACCTTTGGCCATGGATCATCATCGGGATTCTGGCCTGTTCGGTGACCTTGACCCTGTCGATGGTGACCATCGCGGTGAACAACCCGGACAACCTGGTCAACGACAACTATTACGAGGCCGGCAAAGGCATCAACCGCTCGCTGGATCGCGAGCTGCTGGCGCAGGAGCTGAAGATGCGCGCCAGCGTGCATCTGGATGACCTGACCGGCGAAGTTGACCTGCGCCTGAGCGGCGACAGCCAGCCGAAAACCCTGGAACTGAACCTGATCTCGCCGACCCAACCGGAGAAGGATCGCAAGATCGTCCTGACCCGCAGCGAAACCGAAACCGGCCGTTACATCGGTCAGTTGGGCGACAAGGTCGAAGGCCGGCGTTTTGTCGAATTGCTGGGCACGCAGGACGACCACGTGTGGCGCATGTTCGAAGAGGAACAGGTCAGCCACGACAAGGATCTGTTGCTCGGTGACGAACCGCTGCAGGGCGCCGAAGACCTGGATAAATAAATAAACTGCAGAAGCCCCTCACCCTAACCCTCTCCCGGAGGGAGAGGGGACTGATTTCGGCCGCTCGCATACCTTGTGTATGGCAGTGACGATATCCGTGGATGCACCTCTTTTCCGGCCTCCATCAATCGGCTCCCTCTCCCTCCGGGAGAGGGCTGGGGTGAGGGCAAGCGGACAACCCCAATGCAAGGGCTTACCCCCTCAACGATGCCATGACCACCCCACTCCCCTGCTACCACTGCGCTCTGCCCGTCCCGTCGAGCAGCCGCTTCACCGCCGTCGTGCTCGGGGAGTCCCGCGAGTTCTGCTGCCCCGGCTGTCAGGCCGTGGCCGAAGCCATCGTCGCCGGTGGTCTGGAAAGCTATTACCAGCATCGCAGCGAAGCCTCGGCCAACCCCGAAGCCTTGCCGGTGCAATTGACCGATGAACTGGCGCTGTACGACCGCGCCGACGTGCAAAAACCCTTCGTCCGTCACGAGGGCGAACTCGCCGAAACCACGCTGTTGATGGAAGGCATCAGTTGCGCCGCCTGCGGCTGGCTGATCGAGAAACATCTGCGCACCCTGCCGGCAGTGGCCGAAGCGCGGCTCAATCTGTCCAACCATCGCTTGCATGTGCAATGGGCCGACGCGCAATTGCCGCTGAGCCAGATCCTCGCCGAGCTGCGCCACATCGGTTACGCCGCCCACCCGTATCAGGCCGACCGCGCCAGCGAGCAACTGGCCAGCGAGAATCGACTCGCCCTGCGCCAGCTCGGCGTCGCCGGGCTGCTGTGGTTCCAGGCAATGATGGCGACCATGGCGACCTGGCCGGAATTCAACATCGACCTCAGCCCCGAACTGCACACGATCCTGCGCTGGGTCGCGCTGTTCCTCACCACACCAATCGTGTTCTACAGCTGCGCGCCATTCTTCAAAGGCGCCATGCGCGACCTGCGCACCCGGCACCTGACCATGGACGTCTCGGTGTCGCTGGCGATCGGCAGCGCCTACATTGCCGGGATCTGGACCTCGATCACCGGCGTCGGTGAGCTGTATTTCGATGCGGTCGGGATGTTCGCGCTGTTCCTGCTCGCCGGCCGCTATCTGGAACGCCGCGCCCGCGAGCGCACCGCCGCGGCCACCGCGCAGCTTGTGAACCTGTTGCCGGCCTCGTGCCTGCGCCTCGACGCCGACGGCCAGAGCGAACGCATTCTGCTCAGCGAATTGCGCCTTGGCGATCGGGTACTGGTGCAACCGGGTTCGATCCTGCCGGCGGACGGCAAGATCCTCGACGGCCAGTCGAGCATCGACGAATCGCTGCTGACCGGCGAATACCTGCCGCAACCGCGCACGCTGGGCGATGCGGTCACCGCTGGCACGCTGAATGTCGAAGGCGCACTCACCGTCGAGGTACTGGCACTGGGTCAGGACACGCGCCTGTCGGCCATCGTCCGTCTGCTTGATCGCGCCCAGGCCGAGAAACCGCGATTGGCGGAAATCGCCGACCGCGCTGCGCAGTGGTTCCTGCTGTTGTCGCTGATTGCGGCCGCAGCGATCGGCCTGTTGTGGTGGCAGCTGGATTCGTCGCGGGCGTTCTGGATCGTCTTGGCGATGCTGGTCGCGACCTGCCCTTGCGCGCTGTCGCTGGCAACCCCGACGGCGTTGACCGCCGCCACTGGCACCCTGCACAAACTCGGTCTGTTGCTGACGCGCGGCCATGTGCTGGAAGGCCTGAACCAGATCGACACGGTGATCTTCGACAAGACCGGCACCCTCACCGAGGGGCGGCTGGTTTTGCGTTCGATCCGTCCACTGGGCACGCTGAACAGCGACCAGTGCCTGAGCCTTGCCGCCGCATTGGAAAATCGTTCGGAACACCCGATTGCCCGCGCCTTCGGTCGTGCGCCACTGGCGGCTGAAGAAGTGCACAGCACGCCGGGACTCGGCCTCGAAGGGCTGGTTGGCACACAGCGTTTGCGCATCGGTCAGGCAGAATTTGTCTGCGCCCTCAGCGGTTCGCCGCTGCCGGCGATGCCGGATGAACCGGGTCAGTGGCTGCTGCTCGGCGATGACTCGGCAGCGCTGGCGTGGTTCGTTCTCGACGACCGCCTGCGCGACGATGCGCCCGCCCTGCTCGCCGCCTGCAAGGCCCGTGGCTGGCGCACGCTGCTGTTGTCCGGCGACAGCTCGCCGATGGTCGCCAGCGTCGCCGCCGAACTGGGTATCGACGAGGCCCGAGGCGGTCTGCGTCCGGACGACAAATTGCAGGTGCTGCAACAGCTTCATCAAGAAGGACGCAAGGTCTTGATGCTCGGCGATGGTGTGAACGACGTGCCGGTGCTGGCTGCTGCCGACATCAGCGTGGCCATGGGGTCGGCCACCGATCTGGCGAAAACCAGCGCCGACGCGGTGCTGCTGTCCAACCGCCTCGACGCGCTGGTGCAAGCCTTTACCTTAGCGCGCAGAACCCGTCGGGTAATCATCGAGAACCTGCTGTGGGCGGCGCTGTACAATGGCCTCATGTTGCCGTTCGCCGCCCTCGGCTGGATCACCCCGGTGTGGGCTGCGGTCGGCATGTCGATCAGTTCGTTGACCGTGGTGCTCAACGCCCTGCGCCTGACTCGCCTGCCGAGCGCGCCGGTCGCCGGCACCCGTTCAGAAACCCGCCCGTTGCCGGCCTGAGCCGCGCGGGCCAGGAGTACCGATGCCAGCTCTTTACGTGATGATCCCGGCCGCCCTGCTGATCGTGGCCATCGCCGTGTATATCTTCTTCTGGGCGGTGGACAGCGGGCAGTACGACGACCTCGATGGTCCGGCCCACAGCATCCTGTTCGATGATCAGGACCCGAACCACACCGCCGCCGTGGACGAAGCCAAAGCCGACAAACCGCAGGACAAGGCGCCACCCCATGCTTGAGCTGGCGCCGCTGCTGGTTTCCGCGCTGATCCTCGGCCTGCTCGGTGGCGGGCATTGCCTGGGCATGTGCGGCGGCCTGATGGGCGCGCTGACCCTGGCGATCCCCAAGGAACAGCGCAGCCGACGCTTTCGTCTGCTGCTGGCGTACAACCTCGGACGGATCCTCAGTTACGCGACCGCCGGTTTGCTGATCGGCCTTGCCGGTTGGGCGGTGGCGAACAGCCCGGCGGCGATGGTCATGCGAATTCTCGCCGGGTTGCTGCTGATCGCCATGGGCCTGTATCTGGCCGGCTGGTGGAGCGGCCTGACCCGCATCGAAAGCCTGGGTCGTGGTTTGTGGCGTTACATTCAGCCGGTGGCCAATCGCTTGCTGCCGGTGTCGACACTGCCCCGTGCGTTATTGCTCGGCGCGCTATGGGGCTGGCTGCCGTGCGGACTGGTTTACAGCACGCTGCTGTGGTCGGCGAGCCAGGGCAATGCGCTGGACAGTGCGTTGTTGATGCTGGCGTTCGGGCTGGGTACCTGGCCGGTGTTGCTGGCCACCGGCCTCGCCGCCGAGCGGGTCACGGCGCTGCTGCGCAAACGCAGCGTGCGCATGGCCGGCGGTCTGCTGGTGATCCTGTTCGGCATCTGGACCCTGCCGGGGCCGCACCAGCACTGGCTGATGGGCCACTGACCGGCGGCGCGGCCTTCGCGAGCAGGCTCGCTCCCACAGGTTTTGTGTACGCCACAAATCTCCTGTGGGAGCGAGCCTGCTCGCGATGGGGCCGCGTGACTTATACGAATCCTCCCCGTTGATACAAATCAAGATGCCCCGCCGCGCCCTCCCCTAGACTCGCCACACTGCCAGCCTATCCGGGGGAATGCCCGCATGCTCGACGCCATTCGTTGGGACACTGATCTGATCCGCCGCTACGACCTGGCGGGGCCGCGCTACACCTCGTATCCGACCGCCGTGCAATTCAACAGCCAGGTCGGCACCTTCGACCTGTTCCACGCCCTGCGCGACAGCCGCAAGGCGTTGCGCCCCTTGTCGCTGTACGTGCACGTGCCGTTCTGCGCGAACATTTGCTACTACTGCGCCTGCAACAAGGTCATCACCAAGGATCGCGGGCGAGCGCAGCCGTATCTGCAACGGCTGGAGCAGGAAATCCAGTTGATCGCCTGCCACCTGGAACCGGCGCAGAAAGTCGAGCAACTGCACTTCGGCGGCGGCACCCCGACCTTTCTCAGCCACGACGAACTGCGCCAGTTGATGGCGCACCTGCGCAAACACTTCAATCTGCTGGATGACGATTCCGGCGATTACGGCATCGAGATCGACCCGCGCGAGGCCGACTGGTCGACCATGGGTCTGTTGCGCGAACTCGGCTTCAACCGGGTCAGCATCGGCCTGCAAGACCTCGATCCGGCGGTGCAACGGGCGGTCAATCGCCTGCAAAGCCTGGAAGAAACCCGCGCGGTGATCGATGCGGCGCGCACCCTGCAATTTCGCTCGATCAACATCGACCTGATCTACGGCCTGCCCAAACAGACACCGGAGAACTTTGCGCGCACCGTCGAGGAAGTCATCAGCCTGCAACCGGATCGACTCTCGGTGTTCAACTATGCACACCTGCCGGAGCGCTTCATGCCGCAGCGGCGGATCAACAGCCACGAACTGCCAAGCCCTGCGCAGAAACTCGACATGCTCCAGCGCACCATCGAACAACTGACCGCCGCCGGCTACCGTTACATCGGCATGGATCACTTCGCCCTGCCCGACGATGAGCTGGCGATTGCCCAGGAAGAACAGACCCTGCAGCGCAACTTTCAGGGCTACACCACTCACGGCCATTGCGACCTGATTGGTCTTGGGGTGTCGGCGATCAGCCAGATCGGCGACCTCTACTGCCAGAACAACAGCGATCTGAACCAGTACCAGAACACCCTCGCCGCCGCGCAACTGGCAACCAGCCGGGGCTTGGTGTGCAATGCCGACGATCGCCTGCGCCGCGCGGTGATCCAGCAACTGATCTGCAATTTCAGCCTGGAATTCGCCGAAATCGAGCAGGCGTTCAACATCGATTTTCAGGGTTACTTCGGCGCGCTGTGGCCGCAACTGCAAGGCATGGCCAACGATGGGCTGATCAATCTGGAACGCGAGCGGATCGAAGTGTTGCCGGCCGGGCGCCTGCTGGTGCGTTCGGTGTGCATGGTGTTCGACGCGTATCTGGAACAGCAGAACCGCCAGCGCTTCTCGCGGGTGATCTGAAACGCCCTGCTTATGAAACCGATGTATCTCGAACGCCCCGTGTTTTTGTTTGCCCTGCGGCCTTATGCCCGTGGGACAAACTCGCCGCAGACTGGCCTGAATGTCCTCCCGTGGGTTACCCTTACGGCTTATGTGTGTTTTCCCACAAGGATTTAAGAAATGTCCGAGCCAGTCAAACTGCGCGCTCACAACCAGGCCCATTGCAAGGATTGCAGCCTGGCCCCTCTCTGCCTGCCACTTTCTCTGAATCTGGAAGACATGGATGCGCTGGACGAAATCGTTAAACGTGGCCGCCCGTTGAAAAAGGGTGAGTTCCTGTTCCGTCAGGGCGACACCTTCGATTCCGTTTATGCAGTACGCTCCGGCGCCCTGAAGACCTTCAGCCTGAGCGACAGCGGCGAAGAACAACTGACCGGTTTCCACTTGCCGAGCGAACTGGTCGGCCTGTCCGGCATGGACACCGAGAAACACCCGGTGTCGGCCCAGGCCCTGGAGACCACCTCGGTCTGTGAAATTCCTTTCGAACGCCTTGATGAACTGGCCCTGCAACTGCCGCAGCTGCGCCGTCAGTTGATGCGGGTGATGAGCCGCGAGATCCGTGACGACCAGCAGATGATGCTGCTGTTGTCGAAAAAAACTGCCGACGAGCGCATCGCCACGTTCCTGGTCAATCTGTCGGCCCGCTTCCGTGCTCGCGGGTTCTCGGCCAACCAGTTCCGCCTGAGCATGTCGCGCAATGAGATCGGCAATTACCTGGGCCTGGCGGTGGAAACCGTGTCACGGGTGTTCACCCGCTTCCAGCAGAACGAACTGATCGCCGCCGAGGGCAAAGAGATCCACATCCTCGACCCGATCCAGCTCTGCGCCCTGGCCGGCGGCTCGCTCGAAGGCTGATCTCGATCCGCGGTTGAGCGAAGCGTTTCAGCCGCGGGTATACTGCGCCGTTTGCAGCCCTGCCAGGACACCTCGACGATGGTCTTCGACTCCTTCGACATCAAATCCCTGATCCGCCCCGTGATCGACTTCCCGAAACCGGGCGTGATCTTTCGCGACATCACCCCGCTGTTCCAGTCGCCCAAGGCCCTGCGCCTGGTGATGGACAGCTTCGCCCACCGTTATGTGGAAGCCGATTTCACCCACATCGGCGCGATGGATGCGCGCGGTTTCCTGATCGGTTCGGTGCTGGCCTACCAACTGAACAAGCCGCTGGTGCTGTTCCGCAAGCAAGGCAAACTGCCCGCGGACGTGCTGGCCGAAGGTTACGCAACCGAGTACGGCGAAGCGTTCCTCGAAGTCCACGCCGACAGCCTGTGCGAAGGCGATTCGGTGGTGATGTTCGATGACCTGATTGCCACCGGTGGCACGCTGATCGCCGCGGCCAACCTGATCCGCCGCATGGGCGCGCGGGTGCATGAAGCGGCGGCGATTATCGATCTGCCGGAGCTGGGGGGTTCGCAGCGTCTGGAAGATATGGGCATCCCTACCTTCTGCCTGACGCAGTTTGCCCTGACTGATAAGTAAGTAGCGCCTGTCAGACCGCTTTCGCGAGCAGGCTCGCTCCCACATTTGGAATGCATTCTCCTGTGGGAGCGAGCCTGCTCGCGAAGGCGTCGGCCGCCTCAACGCAGAACCTAAAGCCCCATCTGCTTGCTGATGATTTCGTTCATCACCTCCCGCGTCCCGCCGCCAATCGACAGAATGCGGTTATCCCGATACAGCCGCTCCACCAGACTCTCGCGCATGTAACCCAGGCCGCCAAGAATCTGCACCGCTTCGCTGGTGATTCGATCCGAGGTGTCCGTGGCAACGTTCTTGGCCATGGAAATCTCCTTGATCACGCTCTGCCCCGCCGCCATCTTCGCCGCCTGGCGGTAGGTGAACTCGCGCGATACTTCCAGTGCGGTGGCCATTTCGGCCAGCCGATGCTTGATCACCTGGAACTTGCCGATCGGTTTACCAAACGCCTCACGCTCGCGCGCCCACTTCAGCGCCTCTTCGAGGGCGAGCTGCGAGGTCATGTTGGCCATCAGCGCCAGCGCCAGCCGTTCACTCTGGAAATTGCCCATGATGCAGGCGAAGCCCATGTTCTTGGCGCCGATCAGATTGCCCACGGGCACCCTGCAATCGTCGAAGAACAGCTCAGCGGTGTCCGAGGCCCACCAGCCCATTTTCTTCAGCTGGCGGCCTACGGTGAAGCCTGGGGTGCCCTTCTCGATCAACAGCAGGCTGATGCCGCCGAAACCCGGCGCTCCGGTGCGCACCGCGACGGTGTAGAAATCGGCACGCACGCCGCTGGTGATAAAGGTTTTGCTGCCGCTGACCCGGTAGAATTCGCCGTCACGCACGGCGCGGGTTTGCAGGTTGGCGACGTCGGAACCGCCGCCGGGTTCGGTAATCGCCAACGCGCAGATCTTCTCGCCGCTGAGCACTTGCGGCACGACGCGCTCGCGCACCTCGGGCCGGGCCCATTTGACGATCGGTGGCAGACCGATATCCAGCGAACCGAGGCCCGCGACCAGACCACCGGAGCCGCAGCGCATCAGTTCTTCGCTGGCGGCGACCTTGGCGAACACATCACCTTCGTGGCTGCCGCCCAGCGCTTCGGGATAACCGATACCGAGAATCCCCGCTGCCCCGGCCTTCAGGTACAGCTCACGGGGAAAGCTTTCGGCCTCTTCCCACGCATTGATGTCCGGCAGGATCTCGCGCTCGACGAAACGTCTGACGCTGTCGCGGACCATTTGGTGGCTGGGGTCGAAGTAATCCTGGAAAGCAGGCATCGGCGAACTCCATCGAAGGGTTGGCCGACGTTAACCGAGCGCTTGCTTGGTTTTCAATAAGTTTGTGTGAATCAGTCAGACCGAGGTGCGCCATTCGCGAGCAGGCTCGCTCCCACAGGGGATTTGTGAATGGCACAAAGCCAATGTGGGAGCGAGCCTGCTCGCGAAGGCGTCAAATCAGACACTGCATCACTTAAAGAGAGATGGGTTTACGCCCGGCAAACGAATGCGCCAGTGTCCCACCATCCACCAACTCCAGCTCCCCACCCAGCGGCACACCGTGGGCAATCCGCGAAGCGATCAGGCCTTTGTTGCTGAGCAGTTGGGCAATGTAATGCGCGGTCGCCTCCCCCTCCACCGTCGGGTTGGTGGCGAGGATGACTTCGGTAAACGTGCCCGCCTCTTCAATGCGCGCCATCAACTGCGGAATACCGATAGCTTCCGGCCCCAGACCGTCGAGCGGCGACAGGTGGCCTTTGAGCACGAAGTAACGCCCACGGAAACCGGTCTGCTCCACCGCATACACGTCCATCGGCCCTTCCACCACGCACAGCAGCGTGTCGTCGCGGCGCGTGTCGGCGCATTGCGGGCACAGATCGTCTTCGGTCAGCGTGCGGCACTGACGGCAGTGACCCACCCCTTCCATGGCCTGGCTCAGGGCCTGGGCCAGGCGCGTGCCGCCGCTGCGATCACGCTCGAGCAACTGCAACGCCATGCGCTGGGCGGTTTTCTGACCCACGCCCGGCAAAGTGCGCAGGGCGTCGATCAGTTGGCGAATCAAAGGGCTGAAGCTCATGGGTAAAAAGTCCGACAAAACAACGAGACGCGGTTTATACCCGCGCCTCTGGCCAGCGTCAAATGCTCAGTCCTGGGCAACCTTCACCACCAGTTTGCCGAAGTTGCGTCCCTCCAGCAGACCGATGAACGCCTCGGGTGCCTGCTCCAGACCTTCCACCACGTCTTCGCGGAATTTGACCTTGCCGTCGCGCACCCACGGCACCATGTGGCTGATGAATTCCGGCTGACGGTCGCCGTAGTCATCAAACACGATGAAGCCCTGAATCCGCACGCGCTTGGTCAGCAACGTACGCTGCAGCATCGGCAGACGATCCGGGCCTTGCGGCGCTTCCGTGGCGTTGTAACCGGCAATCAGCCCGCACAGCGGGATTCGCGCCCTGGGATTGAGCAACGGCACCACGGCATCGAACACATGCCCGCCAACGTTTTCGTAATAGATGTCGATGCCGTTCGGGCAGGCCTTGGCCAATTGTTCGGCAAAGTCCGGCGCCTTGTGATCGATGCAGGCATCAAACCCCAGTTCCTCGACCACGTATTTGCATTTGTCGGCTCCACCGGCCACACCCACGGCGCGCAGGCCCTTGATCTTCGCCACCTGACCGACCACTGAACCGACCGCACCGGACGCTGCAGCCACCACCAGGGTTTCGCCTTCTTTCGGCTGACCGATGTCGATCAGCCCCATGTACGCGGTCATCCCCGGCATGCCCAACACGCCGAGCGCCATCGACGGGCTCGGCAGGCCGGACGGAATCGGCATGATGTTACGACCGTCACTGATGCTGTGGCTCTGCCAGCCAGTGAGGCCGACCACCAGATCGCCCTGGTGGAATTTCGGATGACGGGAATTCTCGACACGGCTGACAGCGCCACCGGTCATCACTTCGCCGATTTGTACCGGCGCGGCGTAGGACGGTGCATCGCTCATGCGCCCGCGCATGTACGGGTCCAGCGACAGGTACAGGGTTTTCAGCAGCACCTGGCCGTCTTCGAGATCCGGCAACGCTTCGCGCTCCAGACGGAAGTTTTCCGGAGTCGGCGCACCGACAGGGCGCGAGGCGAGGACGAAGCGTTGGTTGAGGGTCAGAGGGTCGGACATGTCAGCGTCTCCTGTGAATGATGAATTCGGCGGTATAGGGAGCAGACCTTTGGCGGCGGTGGTGGGTTCGATGTTTCTTCAGTTGGTCCGAGCCGACGCCTTCGCGAGCAAGCCCGCTCCCACAGGAAGAACGCATTCCAAATGTGGGAGCGGGCTTGCTCGCGAAAGCGTCAGCTCTGCCAACACATGACACTCAGGCAAAAACAAAAATGCCAGGCGCGATGCCTGGCATTTTGTGTAGCTCATCCAACTCGCGATGGCGAATCAGAATGGCAGTTTCATACCTGCTGGCAGGTTCATGCCGGCGGTCATGCTGCCCATTTTTTCCTGGCTGTTGGCTTCGATCTTGCGCACGGCGTCGTTGACGGCCGCGGCGACCACGGCTTCGAGCATTTCCTTGTCGTCTTCGCTCAGGCCTTCAACCAGGCTTGGGTCGATGCTGACGCTTTTCACGTCGTGACGACCGGTCATCACCACGGTGACCATATCGCCACCGGCCTTGCCGGTGACTTCGGCGTTGGCCAGTTCTTCCTGCATCTTGGCCATTTTTTCCTGCATCTGCTGTGCCTGCTTCATCAGGCCGGCCATGCCACCTTTCATCATGGGAATCACCTCAAAAGTACTTGGATCAAAACAGCGCCCGGCACTTAACGCCGAACGCCCTCAGTTATTAGCCTTGGGCGACCAAGGCGTCGACAGGTTCAATAGTATCGTGTCGCACCACTGCACCGAACTGCTGGACCATCTGCTGGATGAACGGATCCCCGTGGATCGATTCCTCCGCCTCGCGCTGACGGTTGGCCCGGCGACGGGACGCGGCCTGCGCCGGGGTTTCCTGCTCGGGCTTGATCAACTCGATGGTCAGGGTCAGCGTGCGACCGTGGAACTGGTTCAACGCATCGTTCAGGCGCCGCTGTTGTGTGGCGTTGAACAGCGCGCTGTGCGCCGGGTCCAGGTGCATCAGCCAGTGGTCGCCATCGATTGCGATCAGCGTGCAGTTGGCGGCGATGCTGCCGGTCATGCCGGAGATCGGCAGTTGCGGGAACAGCTCCAGCCATTGCAACGCCAGACCGGTGGCCGGCGCGGCCGCAGGCTCCGGCTCGGGTTCCGGGGCCGGCTCGGCGGTGTGTTCGCTGGCCAGATCGTCGAGGTAGCTGTAGGCCGAATCCATGTCCGGCTCGATGTAGTCTTCGTCCAACGGCGGCTCATCGTCGAGGTCCATGCCCGGTGTGGCGGCATCGACGTCAGCGACCGACGGCTCGGGAATCGGCGCAGCGGCCCACTCCGGTGCATCCGGCACCACGCTGTCCGGGGTCGGCAGCGGCATCGGCGGCAACTCGGGCTGCTCGCTGGCGGTTTCCAGTACCGGCTCGACGGCTGGTTGCTGCACCGGCTCAGGTTCTGGCTCGGGTTCGACCGGGTCGTTCCACGGCAGGTCGACCAGCGCTTCGGCGACGACCGGTTCAGGTTCTGCTTCTGGCGCGGGTGCCGGCGCAGCCACCACCACAGGCGCTGGAGCTGGCGCTGGCGCAACCACCGGTGCAGGCGCAACAGCCGCAGCGACTACCGGCGCAGGCTTGGGCGCGGCAGCCACTGAGTTTGCGGAATCAACTGTGGCCTGGCTGATCCCCACTGGCTTTAGCGGGTGCCTCGGGGCGTCCGCCGTATCCGCCGGCCGGAAGGCCAGCATCCGCAGCAGGACCATTTCGAAACCACCACGGGGATCCGGCGCCAGCGGCAAGTCGCGGCGACCGATCAGGCCCATCTGGTAATAGAACTGCACGTCTTCGGCCGGCAGCGCCTGAGCCAATGCCAATACGCGGTCACGGTCGCCATGACCGTTGTCGACACCTTCAGGCAAGGCCTGGGCGATGGCGACGCGGTGCAGCACGTTGAGAATTTCCGAGAGCACGCCGTTCCAGTCCGGGCCTTGCTCGGCCAGGTGGCGCACGGCTTCGAGCAACGCCTTGGCGTCGCCTTCGATCAGCGCGTGCAGCACGTCGAAGACCTGGCCGTGATCCAGCGTGCCGAGCATCGCCCGCACATCGGCGGCCAATACCTTGCCTTCACCGAAGGCGATGGCCTGGTCGGTCAGGCTCATGGCGTCACGCATCGAGCCGTCAGCGGCGCGGCCCAGCAACCACAGCGCGTCGTCTTCAAACGGCACGTTTTCGGCGCCGAGCACGTGGGTCAAATGCTCAACCACGCGCTCGGGCGTCATGTTCTTCAGCGAGAACTGCAGGCAACGCGACAAAATCGTTGCCGGAAGTTTCTGCGGATCCGTCGTCGCCAGGATGAACTTGACGTACGGCGGCGGCTCTTCGAGGGTTTTCAGCAGCGCATTGAAGGAATGGCTGGAGAGCATGTGCACTTCGTCGATCAGGTAGACCTTGAAGCGCCCGCGGCTCGGCGCGTACTGCACGTTGTCGAGCAGCTCGCGGGTGTCTTCGACCTTGGTCCGGCTCGCGGCGTCGATCTCGATCAGGTCGACGAAGCGGCCTTCGTCGATCTCGCGGCACACCGAACACTCGCCGCAAGGGCTGGAAGTGATACCTGTTTCACAGTTCAGGCATTTGGCAATGATCCGCGCAATGGTGGTCTTACCGACCCCGCGCGTACCGGTGAACAGGTACGCGTGGTGCAGCCGCTGGCTGTCCAAGGCATTGATCAGAGCCTTGAGCACATGGGTCTGGCCGACCATTTCGCGGAACGAGCGCGGACGCCATTTACGTGCAAGAACCTGATAACTCATCGAAAACCGTCGCAACGAAGGAAGCTGAAGCGGCTAATGCTAGCGGAGCAAGGGCAAAATTGCATCCGGTGTGCTCGTCTAATCTGGCTAAGCTGCTGTTGGCGGGGAAATTTCGCTCGTGATCGGGACTCATCGGAGCATTTATGCGTTGGGCCTTGGGAGCTTTGTTGGGGATCAGTCTGAGCGTGAGCGCGGCCGAACCGCCGCTGCGCTTCGTCGTGGCCGACAGCTGGGCGATGCCGATGGTGCAGATCGACCACGGCCGCCCGACCCAGGGCATCCTCCACGACATCATGCTCAGCCTTGCGACGCAGGTCGGCGTGCCGGCCGAATTCCACGTCCTGCCGCGCGCCCGGGTGCAGAACGCCATGGAGCACGGCGAAGTCGACGTGCGCTGCTATGCCGCACAATCGTGGCTGCCGAATCAGTCCGGGGACTATATCTGGAGCCTTCCGCTGCTGTTCCAGCGCGATTTGCTGATCAGCCGCGACGCTCAGCCGCCCCGCGTCGACCCTGCCGACCTGCCCCGCCAATCGATCGGCACCGTGCTCGGCTATACCTATCCGACCCTGCAACCGCTGTTCGACGCCGATCGCCTGCAACGCGAGGACGCGCGTAATCAGGAACAAGTGCTGGAAAAACTCCTGGCCGGCCGCTACCGCTATGCGGTGAGCAATCAATGGACACTCGACTGGTTCAATCAGCGCCTGCTGCCCGGGCAGCAACTGCACGGCGTCGCGGTGCTGCAGGAGCAGCATGTAGGCTGCTACGTGAGGAATGACCCTCAGGTGCCGGTGCAGCGGATCTTGCGCACGTTGTTGCGGATGAAAATGTCGGGGGAGATTGATGACATCATCCGGTTGTATACCGGGTCCGCTGAAGCCACCCCATAACCCATTGTGGGAACGGGCTTGCTCGTAAAGACGGTGTGTCAGTCACCTGATTCGTTAACTGGCACACCGCCTTCGCGAGCAAGCCCGCTCCCTCAGGGGGACATTTCCGACAGAGAATTATTCAGTAGCCGTGCGACTCACGGAATTTCTGGTAGTCGTGAAATTCGATCCATTCGACCACATCGTACGGCAGGTAAAGCTGCTGCCGGGCGCGGGAGATGGCGATGTACACGGCGCAGATCCGCTGATCGAACGCGTAGGCGTCCTTGAACTGCACGTTGGTCAGCAGCTCGGGCGTCAGCAGAACGCGGTCGAACTCCATGCCGCCCGCCTCGTGCGCCTGCATCAGCAGGCAGCTTTTGCCGGGGCCGCCGATCATCCGGTTGAGCCGGGTCAGATCAGCGACCTTGAAGCCTTTCTCCAGCTCGGCCTCGACCCACAAAAACGCTTCGTCGAACTGGTTGGCATCGCGCACCTGCTGCCACTTGGGCAGATCGCTGAAATAGCGATGCGGGCCCTTCTCGCTGTGCGTGGAACTGTAGTAATCGACCTTGAACAACTCGATGGCGCTGGTCATGAAGTGCTCGAGGTCGCGCTGCGCTGTCATGTCGGCAAAGCTGAACAGGCAATTGGCATCGTGCAGTTGCATGGCCCACTTCATGGTGTCCCAAGGGGACGCCGTCAGCACCACGCAACCTTCCGGCGGGACAAAGCCCTGTGGATAAAACTCGATGCCGACGTCCGCCTCACGCGCACCTTCGAAGGGCACCTTGCTCTTTTCCGAGTGCCGGGAAATCAGCGGATTGACCAGACGCTCGACGTTTCGTCCCGAACGCACCGAGTAGGTGATATCGCTCTGACGCACTTCACGCTTTCTTTTCACCAGATCGCGCTCGGCGTGCTGGTACTCATCGCCCAGCGTGATCAGCACCTGTCGGCCACGCTCGATTATCTGCAGCAGCGAAGCGGGAATGTCCTGACTCTCGTCAATCAGCACGTGGGTATAACGCGGCGGCACCACGCAGCCCGCAAGGCTTGCACGCTTGATCAGCAACAAGGCTTCAAAGCCGCTCTGCCGGCCCCACGCCGGATTGGCCTCAAGGTAAGTCCAGACGCGGCTCGAATACTCCAGCAGCACTTTGGACTCAAGACCGGACAAGGACAGTTTGAAATACGGCAGATGATGCGCCGACAGGCTGTAGTCCCGGGAGTGGCAATAGCGCTCGAGGGTTTCCAGGCAGAAGTTCAGGGTGCGTTGCGCGTCATGCTCGCGAAAGCCGAGGATGTTCAGCTCCTGCGCCAGACTCTGTTTGCTCGCGACTCGGCCGGCGGCGCTTGCCGGCTGTGGCTTGCGCCCATAAATCAGCCCGCGCGCGAACGCCTCAAAGGTGATGCCGGGCTTGCGTTCACTGGCAACGCCCATGCGCTGGCACAGGGTCGCAAGTTTTTCCGGGGTGCGTGCCAGCAACAGGGTTTTCCCGGGGTCCAGGCACTCGGTCAAGGCACCGACCAGGTGGCTCTTGCCGATCCCGGCATAGCCTTGCACGTGCAGGTCTTCATCGAGGTTGGCGCGGAAGGTTCTGACCAGTTTGTCCTGCGCGGCGCTGAGCCAGCGCTCGCGGTGCGCGGGGCTGATCATCTGCTGGCTGAACGGATTGTTGATCGCGTGGTGGCGCGTCTTGAACTCGTCATCCCACTTGCCATCGAGCAGCAGGTAATCCTGCGCCGCCACCTCTTCGGCCAACAGCAATCGCAGGTTCAATCCCCTGATGGCGTTCAGGCCGAAGTACAACTGGCGCGGGTCGAACAGCCGTTGCGCCTCGGACAGCAGCCCTGCCCCGCCATCGACCGCCCAGGCGATCAGGCGCGCCAGCACCTTCTCCGCCGCTGCGGCGGTGAGATCCTTTTCGGTGGCCTGAGCCAGATTCTGGATGACCAGCACGGCGGCCAGCTGCGCATCCGTCAACTCGCCGAGGTTTTTTGCGCCATCGGGCTGCAACAGGCTGGCGCAGGTCTCATCCGTCACGGGCAAGTACACGGCGGTGGATAAATCGTGATGTTCCGGGTGCATACAACCTCGTAGCTAGGGCGCGAACTTGTCAACGACGCGCGCAGCAAGACGGTGGAGTATGCCACTGTTCAACCTTGGTGACTGAACAGGCATCGGGGGGCAGCCTTCGCGAGCAGGCTCGCTCCCACAGGGGCTGGCGTGAAAGCCCAAATCGCGGGCATAAAAAAACCGCAGTGGGCGAAACCCATGCAGTTCTGTTGAAGCGTTCTTCGTTCGTTAAGGTGGTAACCCCACCAGCCACACCCCGGCACACAATGTTCCCGCTGTGGCTGCTGCCTTCCGGCTCTGACCAGGTTCACGGGTAATCGTTGCGGGGGGACCGATGGGGTCACCATAACGACACTCACCTGTCGGCGAGCCGCGCCATTGTACCTATCTGAAGCGAAGTTACAACCGTTGGTTTCAGATTAAAAACATGAAGGGCTTCAAGCACTTGCTATTGCGCCTGCAACACCTCGTCCGCCTTGCCGCCCGCCTGCTGGATCACCAGATGGATGAAGTGCAACTTGGCAATCGCCGCCGCCGGCAGCACGAACGGGTAGAAATCCGGCTGGCCCATACTGCGTGACAGCTCGTTGAGCATGCCCGCCAGTTCGATCCACGCATTGACGAACGATAGGAACGCCGCGCCGCCGGGGTGCTCCGGGTCGTACAGCGTGCTGGACGGGAACGGCTGGTAGTCGAAGTCCATTTCCCGCGCGCTCATGCCGAAACCCAGCGCGGTATCCACCGCATCCATCATGTGCAGGTAATGCGCCCAGGTTTCGGCCCAGTCTTCCCATGGGTGCATGGTCGCGTAGGCGCTGACGTAGTGTTGCGGCCAGTCCAGCGGTGCGCCCTGTTGATAATGACGGTCGAGCGCTTCGGCGTAACTGGCGCGCTCGTCGCCGAACAGGTTGCGGAAAGGTTCAAGCCACGGCCCATTGGCGATCAGACGATCCCAATAATAATGCCCGACCTCATGCCGGAAATGCCCGAGCAGCGTGCGATAGGGTTCATGCATTGCCGCCCGCACCTGCTCGCGATGGGCGTCGTCGGCTTCTTTGATATCTAGGGTGATCAGACCGTTGGCGTGGCCGGTCATTGGCGCGTTGCCTTCGAGATCGACGCCGATGAAGTCGAAGGCCAGACCGGTGGCCTCATCCACGATTTTCGGGATGACCGGCAGGCCGAGGGTGATCAGTTGCGCCACCAGCCGACGCTTGGCGATTTCGACTTTGCGCCAGCGTTCGGGGTTTTCCGGCACTGAGAGGTCGGGGATGGTGCGGTTGAGGCTGCAGGCGATGCACAGGCTGTCGTGGCCGTTATCCGGCAGCAGCCAGTTGCACGCGGCGGGAGTGTCGAGGTTGGCGCAGCGGCGAAACAGCCCGGCGTCGGGATCGGCATCGAGTGTCCAACTGCCGTCCTGTGGCCCGGGTTGCAACGAGGTCAGGCGACTTTCTTCAGGCTGATAGCCCAACATGGCGCTGCAAGCCAGACACTGACTGTTGCGAAAGAACAGCGACTGGCCGCAGCGGCACGGCCAGATTTTGCTGTTGCGTGAAGATTCGCCCATGAACGGCGCGACAATGCGAGAACTGAGCTGCTCGAAAAAGCGGTACATGGCGATCTCTCCCTGGGACTTGCCAAGACTAGATCATCCTGAAGTCAACAATGTTCCCGAATACAACGCAGCTACTGAGTGACACTGCCGATGTGGCGAGGGAGCTTGCTCCCGCTGGGTTGCGAAGCAGCCCCCAAAACCATGCGACCTCATTTACCCTGAAATACCGAGGATGGTGGTTTTGCGACGACTTCGTCGCCGAGCGGGAGCAAGCTCCCTCGCCACAAAAGCAGACTGCCGAACAAAACTGTATCAGGCAGAAATGCCATGGATTTTGAGGAACGCGATAAACGCCTCTTCATCCATCACCTTCACCCCCAGCTCATTGGCCTTGGTCAGTTTCGAACCAGCACCCGGCCCTGCGACCACACAATGAGTTTTCGCAGATACCGAGCCGGCGACCTTGGCGCCGAGGCTTTCCAAATGCTCTTTAGCCACATCGCGGCTCATCAACTCGACCTTGCCGGTCAGCACCCAGGTTTCGCCGGACAGCGGCAGGCCCTCAACGATTTTCTTCTCGCTCAGCCAGTGCATGCCGAAATCCCGCAACTGTTTCTCGGCGGCCTCGGCGATCTGCCGATGCTCGGGCACAGCAAAAAACTCGCGCACCGAATTGGCCTGCTTCTCCGGTAGCGCCTGACGCATGTCCAGCCAGTCGGCATTCATCACCGCTTCCAGCGAACCGAATTTGTCCGCCAGTTTCTGCGCGCCGCCCGGGCCGACAAAGGGAATGTGCAGCTTGTCGAGCAGACCGCCGAGGGTGGTGCTGGCGGCGAACTCGGCGCCCAGTTCGCTCTGATCCTGAATCTGCAGGCCATGCCCCAACAACTCGGCGATCACTTGCTGGTTGTGCGCATCTTCAAAGAAGCTGTGAATCTCGTGGGCCACTTCCAGGCCGATGTCCGGCAGGTAGGTCAGCACTTGCGGCAGCGCCTGCTGCACGCGCTCCAGCGAACCGAGCGAGCGCGCCAACACCTTGGCCGTTTCCTCACCGACACCGGGAATGCCCAGCGCATAAATGAACCGCGCCAGTCCCGGTTGCTTGCTGTCTTCAATCGCCGCCAGCAGCTTGTTGCTGGAGACCTCGGCGAAGCCTTCCAGATCGACAATGTCGTCGAACTTCAACGCGTACAGATCGGCCGGCGAACTGACCAAACCTTCATCGACCAGTTGCTCGACGCTCTTGTCGCCAAGGCCTTCGATGTCCATCGCCCGGCGCGAGACGAAGTGAATGATCGCCTGCTTCAGTTGCGCGCCACAGGCCAGACGGCCAACGCAGCGATACACCGCACCTTCACTGATGGTTTCCTTGCCTTTGCTGCGCTTGACCAGTTGCGTGCGCTCGACATGGGAGCCGCAGACCGGGCAATTCTCTGGAATCGCTACAGGACGGGCATTCTCCGGGCGACGTTCGGTGACCACTTGCACCACCTGCGGGATCACATCACCGGCGCGGCGGATGATCACGGTGTCGCCGATCATCAGGCCCAGGCGCGCCACTTCATCCATGTTGTGCAGGGTCGCGTTGGCGACGGTGACGCCGGCGACCTTGACCGGTTTCAGTCGTGCCACCGGAGTGACGGCGCCGGTACGGCCAACCTGGAATTCCACGTCGAGCAGTTCGGTGAGTTCTTCCATGGCGGGGAATTTGTGCGCGATCGCCCAGCGCGGTTCGCGGGCACGGAAGCCCAGCTCGCGCTGATCGGCGATGCTGTTGACCTTGAACACCACGCCGTCGATTTCGTAGGCCAGCGCGTTACGCCGCTCACCGATGTCGCGGTAGTAATCCAGGCACTCGCCGATGCCTTTGGCCAGCTTCAGCTCGTGGCTGATCGGCATGCCCCACTTCTGCAATTGCTTGAGGTTGCCGATGTGAGTATCGGAGATATCGTGGGAGACCTGACCGATGCCGTAGCAGCAGAATTCCAGCGGGCGATTGGCGGTGATCTTCGAATCCAGCTGACGCAGGCTGCCGGCAGCGGCGTTGCGCGGGTTGGCGAAGGTCTTGCCGCCGACTTCCAGTTGCGAGGCGTTGAGGCGCTCGAAACCGGCCTTGGACATGAACACTTCCCCGCGCACTTCGAGGGTCGCCGGCCAGCCTTCGCCATGCAGCTTCAGCGGAATGTTGCGCACGGTGCGCACGTTGACGCTGATGTCTTCACCGGTGGTGCCGTCGCCGCGAGTGGCGCCGCGCACCAGCACGCCGTCCTGATACAGCAGGCTGACCGCCAGGCCATCGAGTTTCGGCTCGCAGCTGTACTCCACCGCCGCGCCGCCACCGAACAGATCACCGGCCGGCAGATCCAGACCTTCGGTTACCCGGCGGTCGAACTCGCGCATGTCGGCTTCTTCGAAGGCGTTGCCGAGGCTGAGCATCGGCACTTCGTGACGCACCTGGGTGAACGCGGTCAGCGCCACACTGCCGACACGCTGGGTCGGCGAGTCGCTGGTGATCAGTTCCGGATTGGCCGCTTCCAGCGCCTTGAGCTCGTGGAACAACCGGTCGTACTCGGCGTCCGGAATGCTCGGTTCGTCGAGGACGTGGTAACGGTAGTTGTGCTGATCGAGTTCAGCGCGCAGCTCTAGAATGCGGTTTTTGGCGGCGGTCATGGGTGTTCTCTCATAAAGCAAAAGAGCAGCCGAGGCTGCTCAATCTTCTAAATCACAATAGCTCAAGGCTATGGACATTGTGGCGAGGGAGCTTGCTCCCGCCGGGCTGCGCAGCAGCCCCAAAATCACGGCGGCTTCGCCACCGAGCGGGAGCAAGCTCCCTCGCCACAACTGCGCTCTGGCCTTAGCGCTTCTGGGTCAGGGCGCGGCGTTCGAATTCGACGATGCGCTGACGGTAATGCTCGATGGTTTGCGCGGTCAGCACGCTGCGCTGGTCATCTTTCAGCTCGCCGTTCAGCTCTTGGGACAGCTTGCGCGCTGCCGCCACCATCACGTCGAAGGCCTGCTTCGGATGACGCGGGCCTGGCAGGCCGAGGAAGAAGCTCACCGCCGGGGTGCTGAAATGGTCGATGTCGTCCAGATCGAAGATACCCGGCTTGACCGCATTGGCCATGGAGAACAGCACTTCACCGTTGCCGGCCATGCTTTCGTGGCGGTGGAAAATATCCATCTCGCCGAAACGCAGACCGCTTTCCAAAATGTTCTGCAGCAGGGCCGGGCCTTTGAAGCCGGCGGCGTCGCGGCAGATCACGCTGATCACCAGGACTTCTTCGGCTTGCGGCTGATCCTTGTCGGCCACCGCTGGCGCAGGCTTGCTGTCGTCGACGAAGTCATCATCACGGCTGCTGAAGCTCGGGCCGCCGTCCAGATCCAGATCGAGGTTCAGGTCGCCCTGGGCCGGACCATTGCTGCCGCGCTTGCCACGTTTCGAAGCGGATTCGCGAGGCTCGCGTGCTTCGCGGGCCGGCATGCTCACCGACGGCAGATCGTGTTCGTCCAGTTGCGGCTCTTTATGCGTATCTAGCACGCGGGCCGGGCCCAACAGCTCAGCACTGGTGTCCTCGTCCGGCAGGTTGGACAGACTTCGGTCAAGACGGAATTTCAGTTTTCCCTTGCCGCCGCGCATACGGCGCCAGCCATCGAAAAGAATACCGGCTATCACAATGATGCCGATGACGATCAGCCACTCGCGCAGACCGATTTCCATGTAATCCCGTGCCTCTATAAAAAATGCTGAAAAATAAGGGGTTTACATTGTGCAAACCGCTTTAAAACGTGGCGCCAACTCTATGTTCTGACAGGCGTTTTGCCCACGTATACGAAAAATTGACATTAAACTAGCACGACCAAAGACAACTTTACACCGTCTGTCACATTGGCTTGCGCGAATATGTCGATTGGCCAGCAAGTCGAAGTCGGTAAAAAAGTCCTACAGACTACTCATACCCTTCCGACACCACGCTGACTCAGGCGTCCACCATCGCCATCGCCTCCTCGACATCCACTGCAACCAATCGCGAACAACCCGGCTCGTGCATCGTTACGCCCATCAGTTGATCAGCCATTTCCATGGCGATCTTGTTGTGGGTGATATAGATGAACTGCACGGTCTGCGACATCTCTTTAACCAATCGTGCGTAGCGTCCAACGTTAGCGTCATCCAGTGGCGCGTCAACTTCATCGAGCATGCAGAACGGCGCCGGATTCAATTTGAAGATCGCAAAAACCAGTGCCAGTGCGGTCAGGGCTTTTTCCCCGCCAGAGAGCAAATGGATGGTGCTGTTCTTCTTTCCTGGCGGCCGCGCCATGATCGTCACCCCTGTATCGAGTAGATCTTCGCCCGTCAGTTCCAAATACGCGCTGCCACCACCGAAAACTTTCGGAAAAAGCGCCTGTAAACCGCCATTGATCTGATCAAAGGTATCTTTGAAGCGGTTACGGGTTTCCTTGTCGATCTTGCGAATGACGTTTTCCAGGGTCTCCAATGCTTCGACCAGATCGGCGTCCTGCGCATCCAGATAACGTTTACGCTCGGATTGTTGCGTGTATTCGTCGATGGCCGCGAGGTTGATCGCACCCAGGCGCTGAATCCGCGCATTGATCCGTTCGAGTTCTTCTTCGGCGGCGCGTTCACTGGCCTCAGGCGTCAAGGTCGCGAGCACGCCATTGAGATCGTAGCCGTCTTCGAGCAATTGATCCTGCAACGCCTTGCGCCGCACGGTCAGTGCTTGCCATTCCATGCGCTGCTGTTCGAGCTGGCCACGGATCAATTGCGATTGCTGCTCGGCCTGGGTCCGGCGCTTTTCCGCCTCGCGCAGTTCGCGGTCGGCGTCTTCCAGCGCAATCTGCGCAGTCTTCAGTTCTTCGTCGACGGTCATGCGTTTGTCGAGCAGCTCTTCGAGTTTCAGGCGCAGCTCTTCCAGCGGTGCCTCGCCCTCCTCCAGATTCAGACTCAACTGCTCACGCTTTTCGGTCAGGCGCTCGGCCTGCATCTCCAGACGTTCCAATGCCTGGCGCGTAGAATCGTGCTGCGCGCGCAACGAACCGAGACGCACCGCCAGTTGATGGGCGTGATCCTTGTGCTGACGGGCTTCCTGGCGCACGCGATCAAGGCGTTCGCGCAGGCTGTCACGCTGAGCCAGCAGCAACTCGCGCTGCTCGGTGTCCAGCGCCATGGCATCGAGCGCTTCCTGCAATTGCATGCGCGCTTCGCCGATCTGTTCGTGTTCCAGTTCGCGTTGCTCGCCGAGTTCGATCAGCTCCTCATCGAGGCGGGTGCGGCGCAGCGTCAGCTGTTCAGCCTTGGCTTTACCGGCGGACAACTGGGCTTTCAATTCACCTTGGGAGCGGGCTTCGTCCTGCAGCAAACGACGCAAGTGTTCGCGGCCGTTTTCCTGCTGACGCTGTTGCGCCCGCAGGGTTTGCAAACGGGTTTCCATGGCTTCGACCGTGGCTTCGCGCTCTTCGCGTTCGGCCTGCAGCGCCTCGATTTCCTGACCACGGGCGAGCATGCCGCTCTCAGCTTCACTGGCGCGACGCACCCGCAGAAAGTGTCGGCCGACCCAGTAACCGTCGCGACTGATCAGGCTCTGCCCGGCACTCAACTGGCCGCGCAGGGCCAAGGCCTGCTCAAGGCTGTCGACCGGTTTGACCTGGCCGAGCCACGGCGACAGATCGATCTGCGCCTCGACTTTATCCAGCAGGCTGCCCGCTACCCGCACACCATCGCTGGCGGGGCTGAGCAGGCGCAGATCGCCTTGGGTGAAGCCGGACAGATCGAAACCGTTGAAGTCGTCCACCAGCACCGCTTGCAGATCGGCGCCGAGCACGGTTTCCACCGCCAGCTCCCAACCGGCCTCGACCTTCAAGCCTTCGGCCAGACGCGGCCGTTCGGCGAGGTTCTGTTCCTTCAGCCATTCGGCGGTGCCGGTGCCCGGGTCGAGCGCGGCTTGCTGCAAGGCTTCCAGCGAGGCCAAGCGCCCGTTGAGCCGCTGCAAATCGCCCTGCGCCTGCTGCTGCGCGGTCAGTGCCTGCTGCAATTCCTGACGCAGTTGTTCAAGTTTTTCGACCTGCGCTTCTTCGCTGGTCTGCAAATCTTCGAGGGTCGCTTCGGATTCGGCGAGCTGCTCGTTGAGCGCCATGATCGCCGCGTCCTCCGGGTCGGCGGAAAGCAGATCGCGCTCTTCGGCGAGACGCTTTTGCCGATCGGCCAGACGCTCCATGCTGGTTTCCAGCTGCTGGATCCGCGACTGCTGCACTTCGGCCTGGCGCCGTGGTTCGGCAGCGGTCAGGTTGAAAGTGTCCCACTGCTCCTGCCAGCCGTGCATGACGCTTTCGGAATCTTCCAGCGCAGCGGCGGCTTCTTCGGCGGCGGCGCTGGTGACTTCCTGCTCGGGGGTGAGCATGTCCAGCTCTTCGCCGAGGGTCAGCAGCAGCGTGCGGTCGTGGCCCAGGTGCGATTCGGTTTCCAGACGCGCGCGCTCGGCTTCTTTCAGATCGTCCTGCAACTGGCGCAAGCGCTGCTGGCCGTGCTGGATGCTCTGCTCGACCCGGGCGATGTCGCCGCCGACCGAATAGAAGCGCCCCTGCACCAGATTGAAGCGCTCGGACAGTTCATGGTGCCCGTCGCGCAGCCGCTCGATAGCCGCATCGGCATTGCGCTGCTCGGCGACCAGTGCTTCGAAACTGACTTCCTGGTTGCCGATGATCGATTCGCGTTGGCCGACTTGATCGTTCAGATCCTGCCAGCGCAGGGCCGACAGTTGCGCCTTGAGCTGGCGCTCTTCGGATTTGTATTCCTGATACTTCTTCGCGGACTCGGCCTGACGGTGCAGTCGTTCGAGCTGACGCTCAAGCTCTTCACGCAGGTCGGTCAGACGCGCAAGGTTTTCGTGGGTGCGGCGGATGCGGTTTTCGGTCTCGCGCCGGCGCTCCTTGTACTTGGAGATGCCTGCCGCTTCTTCGATGAAGTTGCGCAGGTCTTCGGGTTTGGCTTCGATCAGCTTGGAGATCATCCCCTGCTCGATGATCGAGTAGCTGCGCGGACCGAGGCCGGTGCCGAGGAAGATGTCGGTAATGTCGCGACGACGGCACTTGGCGCCGTTGAGGAAATAGCTGTTCTGGCTGTCGCGGGTGACTTTGCGGCGAATGGAGATCTCGGCATAAGCCGCATACTCGCCGACCAGCGTGCCGTCGGAGTTGTCGAACACCAGTTCAATGCTCGCCTGGCTCACCGGTTTACGGCTGGTCGAGCCGTTGAAGATGACGTCGGTCATCGACTCGCCACGCAGGTTCTTCGCCGAACTCTCGCCCATCACCCAGCGTACGGCGTCGATGATGTTCGACTTGCCGCAACCGTTCGGCCCGACGACCGCCGCCATGTTACTGGGGAAGTTCACCGTGGTCGGGTCGACGAAGGACTTGAACCCCGCCAGTTTGATGCACTTCAGCCGCACGCTCAGGCAACCGTCAGGGCGGAGACCACCAGATCGCAGCTGCGCTGGGCGTAAGCCGTCAGCACGATGCGGATCTGCGGCAAATCACGGGCGAGCACAGCGGCCAGCAGGCGCTCGAACAGTTCGAGGAACTCGCTCATTTCGGCCTTGCGCTGTTCGAGGGCGAGGAAGTAGGCGCGGCTCATGGCCGGCTGCAGGTTCTCGACGGTCTCTTGCAGGTACGGATTGTTGGCGAACGGGTACGCAGCGCGCATCACGGCGAAGCTGTCGTCGACGAAGGTGCGGATGTCCTGACGCTCGTAGCTGGCGGTCAGGCGCTGCTGGATCTGCACGAAGGGCGCCATGTCGGCCTGGGTCTGCCAGCCATTGGCGACCGCATTGCCGAGCAGGATGTACAGCTCGCTCATCAACGTGCACAGGCTCTGCACCTTGTGTGCGGTGAGTTCGGTGACATGGGCGCCACGTCGCGGCAGGATCGCGATCAGGTGACGGCGTTCGAGGATCAGCAGGGCTTCGCGGACCGATCCGCGGCTGACATTGAGGGCCAGCGTGACCTTCTGTTCCTGAATGCGCTCTCCCGGCTTCATTTCGCCGCGAATGATGCGTTCGGCGAGGTGGTGAGCAATTTGCTCGGCGAGGCTGTCCGGCGCCTTGAACGTCATGGTTGTCCTTCAAACTCTTCGATCTGCACAAGCGGCGCAGTGTAGCGCAAATGCAGGTGCATGGCGGAGTGCCCGCACGGCGCTTTTTGGCACGATTCAAGCAAAAAGGCAGTGAATCCGCTCAGGGTCAATACTCAATAGAGCACGCGTTAATCGACAAAACCGTTTTTCCTGACCCTTAAGTCAGAAAACCATTGACCGAAAAGTCAGACCTGCTAAATTCGGCTCAAGTCGGTTAACAACAATAATGAGTCTGCGAGGCCTTCCGTGATCCAGTTTTTACTTAACCAGGAACTCCGTAGCGAGCACGCCCTGGACCCTAATCTGACCGTGCTCAATTACCTGCGCGAACACGTGGGCAAATCCGGCACCAAAGAAGGCTGCGCCAGCGGCGACTGTGGCGCCTGCACCGTGGTGGTCGGCGAGTTGCAAACGGATGACGCCGGCCGCGAACACATTCGCTATCGCAGCCTCAACTCGTGCCTGACCTTTGTTTCGTCGCTGCACGGCAAACAACTGATCAGCGTCGAAGACCTCAAGCACCAGGGCGAACTGCACAGCGTGCAGCAAGCCATGGTCGAGTGCCACGGCTCGCAGTGCGGCTTCTGCACCCCCGGCTTCGTCATGTCGCTGTTCGCCCTGCAAAAGAACAGCGATGCACCGGATCAGGCCAAGGCGCACGAAGCGCTGGCCGGCAACCTCTGCCGCTGCACCGGCTACCGGCCGATCCTCGCCGCCGCCGAGCAATCCTGCTGCGGCAAACAGCCGGACCAGTTCGATGCCCGCGAAGCCGAGACCATCGCCCGCCTCAAAGCCATCGCCCCGACCGATATCGGCGAACTCAACAGTGGCGACAAGCGCTGCCTGGTGCCGCTGACCGTCGCCGATCTGGCCGATCTGTATGACGCTTACCCACAAGCGCGGCTGCTGGCCGGCGGCACCGATCTGGCGCTGGAAGTCACCCAGTTCCATCGCACCCTGCCGGTGATGATCTACGTCGGCAACGTCGCCGAAATGAAGCGCATCGAAACCTTCGATGACCGCATCGAAATCGGCGCCGCCACCGCCCTCTCCGACTGCTACGAAGCGCTCACTGCCGAGTACCCGGACTTCGGCGAACTGCTGCACCGCTTCGCCTCGCTGCAGATCCGCAACCAGGGCACCCTCGGCGGCAACATCGGCAACGCCTCGCCGATCGGTGACTCGCCACCGCTGCTGATCGCCCTCGGCGCGCAGGTGGTGCTGTGCAAAGGCGAAACCCGGCGCACGCTGAACCTGGAAGATTACTTCATCGACTACAAGGTCACCGCGCGTCAGGAAAGCGAGTTCATCGAAAAAATCGTCGTCCCGCGCGCCACCGCCGAACAGCGTTTCCGCGCCTACAAGGTTTCCAAGCGTCTGGACGATGACATCTCCGCCGTCTGCGCCGCATTCAACCTGCGCGTGGAAAACGGCGTGATCACTGATGCGCGCATGGCTTTCGGCGGCATGGCCGCAATTCCGAAACGCGCCGCCCATTGCGAAGCCGTGCTGCTCGGCCAGCCGTTCAACAACGCTGTGATCGAACGCGCCTGCGCTGCGCTGGCCGAAGACTTCACGCCGCTCTCGGACTTCCGCGCCAGCAAGGAATATCGCCTGCTCAGCGCACAGAACCTGCTGCGCAAATACTTCATCGAACTGCAAACACCGCACATCGAGACTCGGGTGACCGCTTATGTCTAACCATCACGCCGTAGAGAAGACTCAAGCCGAACTGGCGGAACTGTTCGCCAAGGATCTGACCACCGGCGTCGGCCGCAGCGTCAAGCATGACAGCGCCGCCAAGCATGTGTCCGGTGAAGCGCAGTACATCGATGATCGGCTGGAATTCCCCAATCAGCTGCACGTGTACGCACGGCTGTCGGACCGCGCCCACGCGAAGATCATCAGCATCGACACCAAGCCCTGCTACGCCTTCGAAGGCGTGCGCATTGCGATCACCCACGAAGACGTGCCGGGCCTGAAAGACATCGGCCCGTTGCTGCCGGGCGATCCGCTGCTGGCCATCGATGACGTGCAGTTCGTCGGGCAACCGGTGCTGGCCGTGGCCGCGAAAGACCTGGAAACCGCACGCAAAGCGGCGATGGCGGCGATCATCGAATACGAAGATCTCGAGCCGGTGCTGGACGTGGTCGAAGCCTTGCGCAAACGCCACTTCGTGCTCGACAGCCACACCCATCAGCGCGGCGATTCGGCCTCGGCATTGGCCACCGCCGAACACCGCATTCAAGGCACGCTGCACATCGGCGGCCAGGAACACTTTTATCTGGAAACCCAGATCTCCTCGGTCATGCCCACCGAAGACGGCGGCATGATCGTCTACTGCTCGACGCAGAACCCCACCGAAGTGCAGAAACTGGTGGCCGAAGTGCTCGACGTGTCGATGAACAAGATCGTCGTCGACATGCGCCGCATGGGCGGTGGTTTCGGCGGCAAGGAAACCCAGGCCGCCAGCCCGGCGTGCCTGTGCGCGGTGATCGCGCACCTCACCGGCCAGCCGACCAAGATGCGTCTGCCACGGGTCGAAGACATGCTGATGACCGGCAAGCGTCACCCGTTCTACGTCGAGTACGACGTCGGCTTCGACAGCACCGGGCGTCTGCACGGGATCAATATGGACCTGGCTGGCAACTGCGGCTGTTCGCCGGACCTGTCGGCGTCGATCGTTGACCGGGCGATGTTCCACTCGGACAACTCGTACTACCTTGGGGACGCGACCATCAATGGTCACCGCTGCAAGACCAACACCGCGTCGAACACTGCCTACCGTGGTTTCGGCGGCCCGCAAGGGATGGTCGCCATCGAAGAAGTGATGGACGCGATTGCCCGTCACCTCAACCTCGATCCATTGGCCGTGCGCAAGGCCAACTACTATGGCAAGACCGAGCGCAACGTCACTCACTACTACCAGACCGTCGAGCACAACATGCTCGAAGAGATGACCGCCGAACTGGAAGAAAGCAGCCAGTACGCCGAGCGCCGCGAAGCGATCCGTCGCTACAACGCCAACAGCCCGATCCTGAAAAAAGGCCTGGCGCTGACCCCGGTGAAATTCGGTATCTCCTTCACCGCCAGTTTCCTCAATCAGGCCGGCGCGCTGATCCACGTCTACACCGACGGCAGCATCCACCTGAACCACGGCGGCACGGAAATGGGCCAGGGTCTCAACACCAAAGTCGCGCAGGTGGTGGCCGAAGTGTTCCAGGTGGAAATGGATCGGGTGCAGATCACCGCGACCAACACCGACAAAGTGCCGAACACCTCGCCGACTGCGGCCTCCAGCGGCGCTGACCTCAACGGCAAGGCCGCGCAGAACGCCGCCGAGATCATCAAGCAGCGTCTGGTGGAATTCGCCGCGCGGCACTACAAGGTCAGCGAAGAAGACGTGGAATTCCACAACGGCCATGTGCGCGTGCGTGACCACATCATGACCTTCGAGGCGCTGATTCAACTGGCGTATTTCAATCAGGTCTCGCTGTCGAGCACCGGCTTCTACAAGACCCCGAAAATCTACTACGACCGCAGCCAGGCCCGTGGTCGGCCGTTTTACTACTTCGCCTTCGGCGCGGCGTGCTGCGAAGTGATCGTCGACACCCTGACCGGCGAGTACAAGATGCTCCGTACCGACATCCTCCACGACGTCGGCGCCTCGCTGAACCCGGCGATCGACATCGGTCAGGTCGAGGGCGGTTTCGTCCAGGGCATGGGCTGGCTGACCATGGAGGAGCTGGTCTGGAACAACAAGGGCAAGCTGATGACCAACGGCCCGGCCAGCTACAAGATCCCGGCCGTGGCGGACATGCCGCTGGACCTGCGGGTGAAGCTGGTGGAGAACCGCAAGAACCCGGAAGACACGGTGTTCCATTCCAAGGCTGTGGGTGAGCCGCCGTTCATGCTCGGGATTGCCGCGTGGTGCGCGATCAAGGACGCGGTGGCGAGCCTCGGTGATTACAAGCATCAACCGCAGATCGATGCGCCGGCGACCCCGGAGCGGGTGTTGTGGGGCTGTGAGCAGATGCGCCAGCTCAAGACTGTGAAAGCGGTCGAAGCTGAAACCGAGTTGGCTCCGCTCTAGGACCGAGGTGCGACCTTCGCGAGCAGGCTCGCTCCCACAGGGAGAATGCATTCCAAATGTGGGAGCGGGCTTGCTCGCGAAGAGGCCCGAACAGACAACGACAGATGTCGAGGTGAACATGTACAACTGGATCGACGCCCTCGCCGACCTGCAGAACCAGGGCGAACCCTGTGTTCTGGTGACGATCATCGAAGAACTCGGCTCGACTCCGCGCAATGCCGGCTCGAAAATGGTCGTCAGCGCGAAACAGACCTTCGACACCATCGGTGGCGGGCATCTGGAATACAAAGCCATGCAGATCGCCCGCGAAATGCTTGCCAGCGGCAAGCAGGACACCCATCTGGAGCGCTTCAGCCTGGGTGCCAGCCTCGGCCAGTGCTGCGGCGGCGCCACCGTGCTGCTGTTCGAACCGATGGGCCAGGTGCAGGCGCAGATCGCTGTGTTCGGCGCCGGGCATGTCGGCCGCGCGCTGGTACCGTTGCTCGCCAGCCTGCCGTGCCGGGTGCGCTGGATCGATTCGCGGGAAGAGGAATTCCCCGAACAGATCCCCCACGGCGTGCGTAAAATCGTCGCCGAAGAGCCTGTGGATGAAATTGACGACCTGCCCGCCGGCAGCTACTGCATCGTCATGACCCACAACCATCAACTCGACCTGGAACTCACTGCCGCGATCCTCAAGCGCAACGACTTTGCCTACTTCGGCCTGATCGGCTCCAAGACCAAACGGGCCAAGTTCGAACATCGCCTGCGTGATCGCGGCTTCGACAGCGGCGTCGTGCAACGCATGCGCTGCCCGATGGGCATTGGCGACGTCAAAGGCAAACTGCCTGTGGAAATCGCCATCTCCATCGCCGGCGAAATCATCGCCACCTATAACGCCAATTTCGGCCAGCACAGCGCCAGCGCCGAACCGATTGCCAGACTGCTGCCGGTTTCGCGGCGCAGTCAGGCCGCCAAACTCAAAGCCTCAAACTGATTAGAGAACCCTCATGCCTCTGACTCGCAAAGCCTACCGCGCCGCCATCCTGCACAGCATCGCCGACCCCGCCGAAGTCGGGATCGAAGCCTCCTACGAATATTTCGAGGACGGCCTGCTGGTGGTCGATGGCGGCAAGATCAGCGCCCTCGGCCACGCCAGCGAACTGCTGCCGACCCTGCCGGCGGACATCGAGATCACCCACTATCAGGACGCGCTGATCACCCCGGGCTTCATCGACACCCACATCCACCTGCCGCAAACCGGCATGGTCGGGGCCTACGGCGAGCAACTGCTGGACTGGCTCAACACCTACACCTTCCCGTGCGAAAGCCAGTTCGGTGACAAGGCCCACGCCGACGACGTGGCCGATATCTTTATCAAGGAGCTGCTGCGCAACGGCACCACCACCGCGCTGGTATTCGGCAGCGTGCACCCGCAGTCGGTGAACTCGTTCTTCGAAGCGGCCGAGAAGCTCGACCTGCGGATGATCGCCGGCAAGGTGATGATGGACCGCAACGCGCCGGACTACCTGACCGACACCGCCGAATCGAGCTACGTCGAGAGCAAGGCGCTGATCGAACGCTGGCATGGCAAGGGCCGCCTGCACTACGCGGTCACCCCGCGCTTCGCCCCGACCAGCACCCCGGAGCAACTGACCCTCGCCGGCCAACTGTTGACCGAATACCCGGATCTGTACATGCAGACCCACATCAGCGAAAACCTCAAGGAAATCGAGTGGGTCAAGGAACTGTTCCCGGAGCGCAAGGGCTATCTGGACGTTTACGATCACTACAAGCTGCTCGGCGAGCGCTCGGTATTCGCCCACGGCGTGCACCTGTGCGACGACGAATGCGCGCGGCTGGCGGAAACCGGCTCGGCGATCTCGTTCTGCCCGACCTCGAACTTCTTCCTCGGCAGCGGCCTGTTCAACCTGCCGATGGCCGAGAAGCACAAACTGAACGTCGGCCTCGGTACTGACGTCGGCGGCGGCACCAGTTTCTCGCTGCTGCAAACGCTGAACGAAGCCTACAAAGTCATGCAACTGCAGGGTGCGCGGCTGAGTCCGTTCAAGTCGCTGTACCTGGCGACGCTGGGCGGTGCGCGGGCACTGCGCCTGGAAGACAAGATCGGCAACCTGCAGCCGGGTTCAGACGCCGACTTCCTGGTGCTGGATTACAACGCCACGCCGCTGCTCAGCTATCGTCTGAAACAGGCTAACAACATTGCCGAAACGTTGTTTGTGCTGATGACACTGGGCGATGACCGCACGGTGCAGCAGACGTATGCGGCGGGGGCTTTGGTGCATCAGCGCTGAGTTTTCTCAAGGCATAAAAAATCCCCCGGTGGTGTTCACCCCGGGGGATTTTTTGTTGCCTGTCAAAAAGCTATCGCGAGCAGGCTCACTCCTACAAGTGAACGCATTTCAAATGCAGGAGTGAGCCTGCTCGCGATGGGGTCGACTCGGTGTCAGCTCAAAGCTTGGCGCTTGGACGCCCAGGCTTCTTGGTCTGCAACAAATGCGAGAACACCGCATGCAGATCATCCGACGCACTTTCCTCATCGAGGTTGAGCTTGCTGTCGATGTGATCCATGTGATGCATCATCAGGTCCACCGCCAGCTCACCGTTGCGTGCTTCGATGGCGTCGATCAATTGGGTGTGCTCGTCGTAGGAGCAATGCGAGCGGTTGCCGCTTTCATACTGGGCGATGATCAGCGAGGTCTGCGAGACCAAGCTGCGCTGGAAGCTGATCAGTGGCGCGTTTTTTGCCGCTTCGGCCAGTTTCAGGTGGAATTCGCCCGACAGACGGATACCGGCGCCGCGATCTCCACGGGAGAAGCTGTCGCGCTCGTCGTTGACCATCTGACGCAATTCGGCGATCTGCTCAGCGGTGGCGTGCTGCACGGCCAGCTCGGTGATCGCGCGCTCTACCAGACGCCGGGCCATGAACACCTGACGCGCTTCTTCAACGCTCGGGCTGGCGACGACTGCGCCACGGTTCGGCCGCAACAGCACCACGCCTTCATGGGCCAGACGCGATAGCGCGCGGCGAATGATGGTGCGGCTGACCCCGAAGATTTCCCCCAGCGCTTCTTCGCTCAATTTTGTACCGGGCGCCAGACGCTGTTCGAGGATGGCCTCGAAGATATGCGCGTAGACAATATCGTCCTGGGTTCCGCTGCGGCCGGCTTTGCCTGCTCGCGGTTGTTTCTTGAGGGGTTGCAACTGTTCGTTCATGGGCACTCGAGTCGGGAGAACTGCGGCGAATAGACCGTGACTGTAATACGGCACAGTAGGTCGCTGGCAAGTATCGCGTAAAAAACAGCGCGATTGTACACAATGAATGGTGGCAACACGACTGTACGGCTGTTTGTGACCACGGCTGTATTGCAACGATCCGTCAGGTTTGAGTTTAGGCTTGATCGCAGAATCCGCAGCCAGAACACAAATCCCCCTGTGGGAGCGGGCTTGCTCGCGAAAGCGGTGTGTCAGACCACATCTGCTTTTACTGACCCACCGCTTTCGCGAGCAAGCCCGCTCCCACAGGGGTTCAGGTAATTGCGGGGATCTTCATCTGTATAAGGAACACCGCCGTCATGAACGACGCCACCTACACCCGCCTGCGCCCCCTCGCCGACACTTCGCCCTCGGCGATCGTCGCCGGTTTCATCGCGATGATGACCGGCTACACCAGTTCGCTGGTGTTGATGTTCCAGGCCGGGCAAGCGGCGGGCCTGAGCAGCGGGCAGATTTCCTCGTGGATCTGGGCGATTTCCATCGGCATGGCGGTGTGTTCGATCGGTCTGTCGCTGCGCTATCGCACACCGATCACCATTGCCTGGTCGACACCCGGCGCGGCCCTGCTGATCACCAGCCTCGGTGGCGTCAGCTACGGCGAGGCCATTGGCGCCTACATCACTTGCGCGGTGCTGGTGACCATCTGCGGGCTGACCGGCAGCTTCGAACGCCTGGTGAAAAAGATCCCCGCGTCGCTGGCGGCAGCGTTGCTGGCGGGGATTCTGTTCAAGATCGGCAGCGAAATCTTCGTCGCCGCGCAACACCGCACCGGGCTGGTGCTGGGGATGTTCTTCACTTATCTGCTGGTAAAACGTCTGTCGCCGCGTTACGCGGTGCTCGCCGCATTGCTGATCGGCACCGCGCTGTCGGGCTTCATGGGTTTGCTGGATTTCAGCGGTTTCCATCTGGAACTGGCGACGCCGGTGTGGACCACGCCGCACTTTTCGCTGGCGGCGACCATCAGCATTGGTATCCCGCTGTTCGTGGTGGCGATGACTTCGCAGAACATGCCCGGCATCGCCGTACTGCGCGCCGACGGCTACAACGTGCCCGCCTCGCCACTGATCACCAGCACCGGCATCGCCTCGCTGTTGTTGGCGCCATTCGGCTCCCACGGCATCAACCTCGCGGCGATCAGCGCTGCGATCTGCACCGGGCCGCACGCCCATGAGGATCGCAACAAGCGCTACACCGCTGCGGTCTGGTGCGGGATTTTCTACGGGATTGCCGGGGTGTTCGGCGCAACGTTGGCGGCGCTGTTTGCCGCGTTGCCAAAAGAACTGGTGCTGTCGATTGCCGCGCTGGCGCTGTTCGGCTCGATCATCAACGGCCTGAGCATTGCCATGACCGAAGTGAAGGAACGCGAGGCGGCGCTGATCACCTTTATGGTCACGGCGTCGGGGTTGACGCTGTTTTCCATCGGCTCGGCGTTCTGGGGGATTGTCGCGGGGGTTTTGACGTTACTGATTTTGAATTGGCGCAAAGCCCAGGCATAAAAAAACGGCGACCCTCAGGTCGCCGTTTTTTTCAGTATCACTTGGCCGCGTTGATCGGCTTTTCCGGATACCAGACGTCCAGCAGCGGGCTGACGGTCATGCCGGTCAGTTCGCTACGGTTTTTCAGCCAGGCTTCAACGGCAGCGCGCTGCTCTTCGTTGACCGAGCCACGCTTCTGCAGGCAAACCAGACCGAAGTCATCGCCGCCAACATAACCCAGACCGTTGGCTTCCATGGCTTCTTTGATGAATGCTTCGAGGAAAGCGTCAATGGCTTCTTCGGACAAGTCTTCTTTGAAGTCCAGGTTCAGTTCGAAACCCAGCTCTTGAAATTCATCAACGCACAGTTTTTTGCGCAGACGCTGGGAACGGTTAGTCGCCATTGGAACAATCCTCTTAAGTAATAACGGCCGGCACTTTACCAGTTTAAGCGGTCAATTGCCCGACTCTCTGGGCGCGGTGGTCGACCGCCTGTAAAAAAAATAACGAAATGGCCGCCTCGGGCAAGGCACAAGCTGTTACACCTTGGGGCATAATGCCGACACTTTCATGACCACTGAGGGCTTTTTCATCCATGCCCTCGTTATTTTCCCCCTCTTCTGCAGGGTTTTATTTCATATGATCAAATCGTTGCGTCCTCTCTTTCTTGCCGGCCTTCTTCTGCCCCTGGCCCTGCCGGTTGCCGCCGCCACCATCAACACCGCCCTCACCCCTAACGTCGAAAAAGCCCTCAAGGCCAGCAAGCTGCAGCCGACTGCGCTGTCGCTGGTGATGATTCCGCTCGACGGCCCGGGCAATCCGACCGTGTATAACGCCGACGTCTCGGTCAACCCGGCCTCGACCATGAAACTGGTCACCACCTACGCCTCGCTGGAAATGCTCGGCCCCAACCATCAGTGGAAAACCGAGTTCTACACCGACGGCGACCTCAGTGGCGGCATTCTCAACGGCAACCTGTACCTCAAGGGTGGCGGCGATCCGAAGCTGAACATGGAAAAACTCTGGCTGTTGATGCGCGACCTGCGCGCCAACGGCGTGACCCAGGTCACCGGCGACCTGATCCTCGACCGCAGCTTCTTCATCCAGCCGCAACTGCCCGAGTTCAACGACGACGGCAATGACGAGAACAAGCCGTTCCTGGTCAAACCGGACTCGCTGCTGGTCAACCTCAAGGCCCTGCGCTTCGTCGCGCGCAATGACGGGGGCCGGGTGCTGATCTCGGTGGAGCCGCCGATTGCCAGCGTGCGCATCGAAAACACGGTCAAGGCGCTCAACTCCAAGCAGTGCACCGGTGGCGTGCGCTACAACCCGGTGACCCAGGCTGATGGCAGCGTGACCGTGACTGTCGCCGGTCAGCTGGGCGAAGGCTGCAGCTCGCAGACTTACCTGTCGCTGCTCGACCATGCGACCTACACCGCCGGTGCCGTGCGCGCGATCTGGAAAGAACTGGGCGGCAGCATCCAGGGCAAGGATCGCCTCGCCGCGACCCCGAGCAGCGCCAAACTGCTGGCTCGCGCCTACTCGCCGGATCTGGCGGAAATCATCCGCGACATCAACAAATACAGTAACAACACCATGGCTCAGCAGCTGTTCCTGAGCCTCGGGCAGAAGTACCGCAACGAAGCCGACGGTGACGACGCCAAGGCCGCACAACGCGTAGTCCGCCAGTGGCTGGCGAAGAAAGGCATCACCGCGCCGCACCTGGTGATGGAGAACGGCTCCGGGTTGTCCCGCGCCGAACGCGTCAGCGCCCGCGAGATGGCCAACATGCTGCAAGCCGCCTGGCACAGCCCGTACGCCGCCGAGTACATCAGCTCGCTGCCGATTGCCGGCACCGACGGCACCATGCGCAAACGCCTGAAGACCACCGCGATGCGCGGCGAGGCCCACGTCAAGACCGGCACCCTGAACACCGTGCGCGCCATCGCCGGCTTCAGCCGCGACGTCAACGGCAATACCTGGGCGGTGGTGGCGATCCTCAACGACAAGGCCCCGTTCGGCGCGTCGTCGGTGCTGGATCAGGTGCTGCTGGACCTGTACAAGCAGCCGCGCCTGCCGCAGACGGCTTCGGCCCTGTAAACCACCGTCGAACCTGTGGATGCAACTCTCTGTGGCGAGGGAGCTTGCTCCCGCTGGGCTGCGCAGCGGCCCCAATGATTTTGTGAGCGCTACGCACTCAAGCGGGAGCAAGCTCCCTCGCCACAAAACAGGGTTCCACAGGGGATTGGTGTAACGGCTCAGCTCATCTGCTCGACCCGATCGCGCCCGCCCTGCTTCGCCGCATACACCCCCGAATCCGCCCGCAGCAGCAGCGCATCCGCGCCCTCCCCCGGGCGCCAGCTGGCGATGCCGAAACTGGCCGTCACCACCCCGACCACGTCCACCGGCGCACTGCGCAGGCCTTGCCACAACTCCACCGCCAGCATGTACGCATGCTCGCCGTCGATGTCCGGGCACAGCACCATGAACTCTTCACCACCGAGACGACAGAACACATCAGTCCGCCGTAAACGATGGCCGATGCGCTCGCACACCGCCTGCAGCACCCGATCGCCCACGGCATGGCCGTACTGGTCGTTGATGCGTTTGAAGTGGTCGATGTCGAGCATGATCACCGACAGCTCACCACCGCCGCGCTCGACCCGGGCCATTTCGGTGGTCAGGCGTTCCTGGAAGTAGCGGCGGTTGTGGATGCCGGTCAGGGAGTCGGTGACCGACAGCGCCCGCAATTCCTCTTCCACCCGTTTCAAATCGGAAATGTCCGAGATGTAGCCGTGCCACAGCACGCCGCCGCCCGGCAGCTCTTCCGGCGTCGCCTCGCCGCGCACCCAGCGCAGGCCGCGCTCGGGCAACTGCACACGGTATTCCTCGCGCCATGGGCTGAGGCTGTCCGCCGAAGCACGGATCGAGCTGCGCACTCGCGAGACGTCTTGTGGATGGATGCGGGTGAAAATCGCCTCGGCATTGAGCAGCAGCACGTCCGGCTCCAGCTCGTAGATCTCGCGGATGCCGTCGCTGGCGTAGATCACGCTGAAGCGCCCGTCGAACTCCATCTTGAATTGGTAGATGCCGCCGGGCACATGGGCGCTGAGCTTTTTCAGCAATACATCGCGCGCCGCCAGTGCTTCGTGCACGCGCTTGCGCTCGGTGATGTCGATGCAGATCGCCAGATGCCCGACCCACAATCCCTGCTCATCGAGCACCGGGGTGGCGAGCATGTTCACCGGCAGATGACTGCCGTCGCTGCGCACCAGCGTCCACTCGCGAGCCTCGTGACCGCCGACCTCGCCGCCCTCGACCAACATCGCGTGGCAGGTCGGAATGCTCTTGCCGTAACGCGCACTCAACTCCGCCGAACGCGCCGCCAGCTCTCGCGGCAGATGCAGGTTTTCCAGGGTCATGTGCCCGACCACATCGGCGCTGCTGTAGCCGAGCATCTGTTCCGCACCAGGGTTGAAGGTATTGATCACCCCGCGCAGGTCGGTGGCGATGATTGCCACCTGGGTCGCGGCATTCAGTACCCCGCGCAACTGACCGTGGGTGCCGCGCAATTCCTGCTCGCGGGCGTGCAGTTCCTGGGTGCGCAGTTCGACCATGCGCAAGGCGCGCTGGCGTTGACTGACCAGCACGTAAAGCAGTGCGCTGAGCAACAGACTCAGCAGCGCCCCCAGCACCACCAGGCTGCTGATTGACGAATGGTTGGCCTGCAGAAACGCTTCGCTGGGCTGCATGTCCACTTGATAGTCATGGTCGGCCATGCGCAACAGACGTGTGGCGGACAGATCACTGGCCCCGGCCTGATTGGCGGACTCGTAGAGCACTTCATGCTGTTCATCGGTGGACAGGTCGAGAATGCGTACATTGAGGAAATCCTGGTGCTCCTCCGGCAGTCCGTCGGCCAGCAACTGCTGCATGCTGATCACCGCCATCACATAGCCTTGCGGCGGCCCTTTCGGCGCCCCTTCACGAGTGACCGGCGCCAGCAGCAAGACGCCCCGGGCATACGCCGGATCAATCCCCACTAGATGCAATGGTTGCGACACCACCATGTGCCCGGTGCGGTCGGCGCGTTCCAGCGTCGCCCGGCGCAGCGGCTGCGCCAGCAAGTCGTAACCCAGCGGTGTGGGCAAGCGGCTGAGGCTCTGGGTGTAGATCACCGGTACGTATTCGGGGCGATCAGCGGCGGTCTGCAACTGATCGTCAGCGTTCAGTTCACGAAAGGTAAAAGTGCTGAAGCCTTCGTTACGCACGGCCTGTTCGACCGCCGGGCGTTCGGCACGGCTGACTCGCGGCGCATAGGAATAGGCCTGGGTGCGTAATAGAAGCGGTTTGGCATAGCCGTCGAATTCATTACGTGAGACCGAATCGGAGTTGGCGAAGAAACGGCGCAGGCCGTCGAGACGCTGTTCCTGATCCTGGAAACGCTCTTCGATACGGCTGTAACGCTCATTGGCCAGCAACTGGAAGCGTTGGCGCAGTTGATGGTGAAACTGATTGAGGGTGGCCCAGGCGAGCAGCCCCGTGAGAATCCCGCCGGCGAGCAATACCAGCAGCGCGACCAGCCAGGCCGAGACGTCTTCGCTGATAAAACCCAGAATCTTTGGGCGCACGGGGTGCAACGACATAGGGGCAACTCACGACGCCATTGTTTCGGGGGGAAAACCCCATTGGCCATGAGTTGAGTTATAGCTATTAGCCATTAATTTGGCTAGCGCTGATCGGATCCAAGAGCCTTTAAAAATCAAGGCTCTGTGGATCCAACCCGCCCAAGCGTCAACGAGCCGTGATTTTCCAGGCGCGGTGGATCTTGGTGTTACGCGCAAAATCCGGATCGATGGTCTGCGCGCTGATTTCCTCGACCGCGTAACGTTCGGCCAGGTTCTCCTCCAGCTGGAACTTGCGGAAGTTGTTGGAGAAATACAGCACGCCACCCGGCGCCAGACGTGCCATGGCCAGGTCGATCAACTGCACCTGATCACGCTGCACGTCGAAGATGCCTTCCATGCGCTTGGAGTTGGAGAAGGTCGGCGGGTCGATGAAGATCAGGTCGTACTCGTCGCGGCTGCTTTCCAGCCACGCCATCACGTCGCCCTGCTCCAGACGGTTCTTGTCGGAGAAGCCGTTCAGCGACAGGTTGCGCCGCGCCCAGTCGAGGTAAGTCTTCGACAGGTCGACGCTGGTGGTGCTGCGCGCGCCGCCCTTGGCCGCGTGCACACTGGCGGTCGCGGTGTAGCAGAACAGATTGAGGAAGCGCTTGCCGGCGGCCTCTTTCTGAATGCGCATGCGCATTGGCCGGTGATCGAGGAACAGCCCGGTGTCGAGGTAGTCGGTGAGGTTCACCAGCAGCTTGACGCCACCTTCGCTGACCTCATTGAACTTGCCTTGCGCCGCCTGACGCTCGTATTGCTTGGTGCCGCTCTGCCGCTCGCGGCGTTTGACCACCACGCGGCTCTTGTCGACGTTCAGCGCCTGCGGGATCGCCGCCAGGGCATCGAACATGCGCGCCGAGGCCTTTTCCGGATCGATCGACTTCGGCGCGGCGTATTCCTGCACGTGCACCCAGTCGTGATACAGGTCGATGGCCATGGCGTATTCCGGCATGTCGGCATCGTAGACGCGGTAGCAGTCGATGCCTTCGCGCTTGACCCACTTGCTCATCGCCTTGAGGTTTTTCTGCAGGCGGTTGGCAAACATCTGCCCGCCTTCGCTCAGGCGCGGCTGCTCGACCACTGGCGCCGGGGCTGGCGTCGGTTTGATCGGGTTGCCGTTCTTGTTGAACTTGCGCTCTTGCGGCTCGTTCGGGGTCTGATCGTAGGCTGCTTGCTCGCGCTCGGCCTGACGCTGTTCCGGAGTCCGCCGCTCGCCGGTGACGAACTGGTCCGGCAGCACCTTGATCAGCAGCAGTTTGCACGGCAGCGCGCCGTTCCAGAACGAATACTGTTTGTGGCTGCGAATGCCCATGCGCTTGCCCAGATCCGGGGCGCCGGTGAATACCGCCGCTTCCCAGTTCAAGCAGGCCTGTCGCAGGCGCTCGCCGAGGTTCTGGTAGAGATAGAGCAGGCTGGCTTCGTCGCCCAGACGCTCGCCGTACGGCGGGTTGCAGATCACCAGACCTTTCTGGTTCTGGTCCGGACGCGGCTCGAAGGTCGCGACTTCGCCCTGATAGATCTTGATCCACTCGCTCAGACCGGCGCGCTCGACGTTATTGCGGCCCGGCTGAATCAGCCGCGGGTCGGCTTCGTAACCGCGAATCCACAGCGGCGGCTTGGCCAGACCGGCAGCGGCGCGTTCGACCGCTTCTTCATGGAGTTTTTTCCACAGCGCCGGAACGTGGCCGAGCCATGCGGTAAAGCCCCACTGCTCGCGGCGCAGGTTCGGCGCCATGTCGGCGGCGATCATCCCGGCTTCGACGAGGAACGTACCGACACCGCACATCGGGTCAGCCAGCGCGCCGCCTTCGGCCGCAATGCGCGGCCAGCCGGAACGGATCAGAATCGCTGCCGCGAGGTTTTCCTTCAGCGGTGCCGCGCCCTGCTGCAGACGGTAGCCACGCTGGTGCAGGCTGTGACCGGAAAGGTCGAGAGACAGGATCGCTTCGCCGCGATCCAGGCGCAGGTGAATGCGCAGATCCGGGTTGAGCTTGTCAATCGACGGACGGTCGCCTTGCGGGGTACGCAGTTTGTCGACGATGGCGTCTTTGACTTTCAGCGCACCGAAGTGGGTGTTGTCGATGCCCGAGCCGTGGCCGCTGAATTCGACGGCCAGGGTGCCGTCGGCGAGCATGTGATCCTGCCACTCGACGTCAAGTACGCCGTGGTACAGGTCTTCGGCGTCTTTCATCGGGAAGCGCTTGAGCACCAGCAACACCCGATTGGCCAGACGCGACCACAGGCACAGGCGATAAGCGGTTTCCATGGTCGCCATGCCACGCACGGCGGAGGTGTGCTCGCGGGCGTCTTCAAGGCCAAGCCCGACGGCTTCCTCGATGAGCAGGCCTTCAAGGCCTTTGGGGCAAGTGAGGAAGAGTTCGAAACGGTCGGACATGGTATTTCCAGAGCCTTTGGCTAGTGAACCGGCAACGCATTGCCGATCCGGTTTTCAATCAGGCGCTTTTCTAAAAGAGCGCCCGCGTGGCACGAAGGTGTGCCGTTCCATCCCCGCTGCTCGGGTTAAAAGAGCTTAGATGCAAGGACAGGTATTAAAGTTGATGAAGCAAAATGACTCAAAGCAACCCTTCGTCGAATATTACCCCAGCGTAAACGTGGGTCATTCTCACTAAAGGATTAACCCCATCATCCAGTGCGGGGCCGATCATACCGGGGTTTGCTGAAAAAACGTTCATGAAACCCGTCGTTACTTATGGCTGTAGCACTATTTTCGTTACGTCCTTATGACAAAACGATCATTCCCTCGGTGTGACTCATTGGTTAGAACTGACCACAGGTTGACGTCGCAACGGCGTCAACACCTTGGCTCGCCACGCCGGCAGCGAGCCGCCCAACGGCAGAGTTTTTTCTGCCAGACCTCGGTTGAGGTCAACGCGACGAAAACAGTCAACAAGTGAGGGAAACACCCTATGAGAAGACTTAAGCGTGATCCGTTGGAAAGAGCATTTTTGCGCGGATATCAATATGGCGTTGGTGGCAAATCCCGCGAGCTTTGCCCATTTACTCTACCGTCGGTACGTCAAGCCTGGATCAACGGCTGGCGAGAAGGACGCGGCGACAACTGGGACGGTATGACCGGCACTGCGGGAATCCACAGACTCAACGAACTTCACGCCGTCGGCTGACACAGGGCACTTATTGCAACACGACAATCTGAATTTTTAGCGACTTACCATGCACGTCCTTCCCGGACGGCGGGCTACGGCCCAGGGGCTCCTTCGAGGAGCCCTTTTTTATGCCCGCAAATCATTTGAACTGCACACATAACCTGTGGGAGCGGGCTTGCTCGCGAAAGCGTCGTGTCAGCCACCGCAAATGTTGACTGAAACAGCGCTTTCGCGAGCAAGCCCGCTCCCACAATGGTATCAGCGCAAGGCGGCGATCGCGTCCACCGATTCACGAATCAGCGCCGGGCCCTTATAGATGAAGCCCGAGTAAATCTGCACCAGGCTCGCACCCGCGGTGATCTTCTCGGCCGCATGCTTGCCTTCGGTGATGCCACCGGCCGCGATGATCGGCAACCGACCACCCAGCTCAGCCGCCAACACCTTCACGGTATGCGTGCTCTTGTCACGCACCGGAGCGCCGGACAGACCGCCCGCCTCGTCACCGTGCTCCATGCCTTCGACGCCGACGCGACTCAGGGTGGTGTTGGTGGCGATCACTGCGTCCATTCCGGTTTCGATCAGTGCCTGAGCCACCTGCGCCGTTTCTTCGTCGGTCATGTCCGGAGCGATCTTGATCGCCAGCGGTACGTGCTTGCCGTGGCGCAGGGCCAGTTCGGCGCGGCGCGTGGCCAGATCCGCCAGCAACTGCTTGAGCGAATCACCGAACTGCAGGCTGCGCAGGCCCGGGGTGTTCGGCGAGCTGACGTTGACCGTGACATAGCTGGCGTGGGCATACACCTTGTCCAGGCAGATCAGGTAGTCATCCACCGCGTGCTCGACCGGGGTGTCGAAGTTCTTGCCGATGTTGATCCCCAGCACGCCCTTGTATTTGGCCGCCGCGACCCGCGCCAGCAGGTTATCCACACCGAGGTTGTTGAAGCCCATGCGATTGATGATCGCCTCGGCTTCCGGCAGACGGAAGATCCGTGGTTTCGGGTTGCCCGGCTGGGGACGCGGGGTCACGGTGCCGATTTCGACGAAACCGAAACCCAGTTGCGAGAAACCGTCGATGGCCGCGCCGTTCTTGTCCAGACCGGCCGCCAGACCCACCGGGTTCGGGAAGTCCAGGCCCATGACCGTCACCGGCACATTCGCCGGCTTCTTGCACAGCATGCCGTTGAGGCCCAAACGCCCACCCGCGCCGATCAGATCCAGCGACAGATCGTGGGAGGTTTCCGGGGAAAGTTTGAACAACAGCTGACGGGCCAGGGTGTACATGGGCGGCGATGACTCGGGCGGCGAAAAGAGGCGGCGATTATAGCCGGGCAACGTCCCCCGGCGCGAGGCACACAGGTAAATCAGCCTGACTGGCATATGCCTTGCACTTTCAGGGTATCAGCCCACAGGCCAATGGCGGCGTGCGGGCACGGACAATGGCGTCGTTCGCAGGTTTTGCCTTAGCAAAGCCTGGGACGGCGTTTTTTTTGAGGGTGGCTTTATATGAGTGATTCATCCGTCGGGCCGCTGGCCTGGGTCAACGGCAGTGATGCTCCGGAAAAAAGCGTGATCAACCTCGGCTTCATGGCCCTGAGCGATTGCGCTTCGGTGGTCGTGGCCGCGACACAGGGCTTCGCCCAGCCCTACGGCCTGACGATCAACCTCAAGCGCCAGGCGTCCTGGGCGACCTTGCGCGACAAACTGGTCAGCGGCGAACTGGATGTGGCCCACAGCCTGTACGGGCTGATTTACGCGGTGCACCTGGGCATCGGCGGCGTCGCCCCGAGCGACATGGCGGTGCTGATGGGCCTGAACCAGAACGGCCAGAGCCTCAACCTCTCTCACGGTTTGCAGCAACTGGGCGTGACCAGTCCTGAAGCGCTGGATCGGCACGCGCACCAAACCCGCGCAAAACTGACCTTCGCCCAGACCTTTCCCACCGGCACCCATGCGATGTGGTTGTATTACTGGCTGGCGAGTCAGGGCATTCATCCGTTGCAGGACGTCGACAGCGTGGTGGTGCCGCCGCCGCAAATGGTCGCTCACCTGCAAGCCGGGCGCATCGATGGCTTCTGCGTCGGTGAACCGTGGGCGGCCAGCGCCGTGCAACAGGATCTGGGGTTCACCCTCGCTACCAGCCAGAGCATCTGGCCTGACCACCCGGAAAAAGTCCTTGGCTGCACCCGCGCGTTCGTCGAGCAATACCCCAACACCGCCCGGGCGCTGGTGATGGCGATCCTCGAGGCCAGCCGCTTCATCGAGCAAAACCCGGAAAACCGCCGCAGCACCGCGCAGATGCTGAGCGCCCCGGAGTATCTCGACGCTCCGCTGTCCTGCATCGAGCCGCGTTTTCTCGGTGATTACGCCGATGGCCTCGGCAATCGCTGGCAGGACCCGCACGCCCTGCGCTTTCACGGCAACGGCGAGGTGAATCTGCCGTACCTGTCCGACGGCATGTGGTTCATGACCCAATTCCGCCGCTGGGGCCTGTTGCGCGAAGATCCCGACTACCTCGCCGTTGCGCGTCAGGTTCAGCAACTGGACATTTACCGCGAAGCAGCCACCGCCGTCGGTGTCGCGGCCTGGGGCAAGGAGATGCGCAGCAGCCAGTTGCTCGATGGCAAAGTCTGGGACGGCAGCGATCCGGCCGCTTACGCCCGCAGCTTCAAGTTGCACGCCCTAAGCGACAGCGCCCCCCTTCTCGCCCGCCGCTGACAGGAGACCGCCAATATGCTGCGCATTCTGCTGATCAACGACACCGCGAAAAAAGTCGGCCGCTTGAAGGCCGCGCTGACCGAGGCCGGCTTCGAGGTCATCGATGAATCCGGCCTGACCATCGACCTGCCGGCCCGCGTCGAAACGGTGCGCCCGGACGTGATTCTGATCGATACCGAGTCACCGAGCCGCGATGTCATGGAGCAAGTGGTGCTGGTCAGCCGCGACCAGCCCCGGCCGATCGTGATGTTCACCGACGAACACGACCCGGGGGTGATGCGTCAGGCAATCAAGTCCGGCGTCAGTGCCTACATCGTCGAGGGCATTCACGCCCAGCGCCTGCAGCCGATTCTCGATGTGGCAATGGCGCGCTTCGAAAGCGATCAGGCCTTGCGTGCGCAACTGCTGGCCCGCGACCAGCAACTGGCGGAGCGCAAACGCATCGAACTGGCCAAAGGGCTGCTGATGAAGATGAAGGACTGCAACGAAGAAGAGGCCTACACCCTGATGCGCCGACAGGCCATGAGTCGCCAGCAGAAGCTGATTCAGGTGGCGGAGCAGATCATTGCCATGAGTGAGTTGCTGGGCTGAAGGCCTGCGCTGGCTTTCCCGGCCCCTTCGCGAGCAAGCCCGCTCCCACATTTGGAACGCATTCCCCTGTGAAGCAGGTCGGGATTCCACTTTGAAATGCATTCCCTGTGGGAGCGGGCTTGCTCGCGAAGGCCGCGACGCCGTTTCACTCATTGGCACAAATCTGGCTAAGTATTCCGCACAGGTAACCAACGGCGGTTGCCCCACCCACGACAAAGACGTCGCTCACCCGTTCGCCCAACCGGCGTATCAGGTGGCGGCGTTTTTGCGTTTTGGCCCCACAGCCCGGGGCCGGTGGTGCGGCCGTGGCGGCGCGCCACCTGCTGTGACTCCTTTCGAGACTCTTTTCAGCTGAGGTGCGCGATGAATTCAAGCTTCTGGAAATCCGGCCACACCCCGACCCTGTTCGCAGCGTTCCTGTATTTCGACCTGAGCTTCATGGTCTGGTACCTGCTCGGCCCGTTAGCGGTGCAGATCGCCGCCGACCTGCACCTGACCACGCAACAACGTGGTCTGGTGGTGGCGACGCCGATTCTGGCGGGTGCGGTGCTGCGCTTTGTGATGGGCATGCTGGCCGATCGTCTGTCGCCGAAAACCGCTGGCCTGATCGGTCAGGTGATCGTGATCTGCGCGTTGTTCGGCGCGTGGAAACTCGGCATCCACAGTTATGAACAGGCGCTGATTCTGGGACTGTTCCTCGGCATGGCCGGTGCTTCGTTTGCTGTGGCCCTGCCGCTGGCCTCGCAATGGTATCCGCCGCAGCATCAGGGCAAGGCCATGGGCATCGCCGGCGCCGGTAACTCCGGCACCGTGTTTGCCGCACTGATTGCCCCGGTGCTGGCTGCGGCGTTCGGCTGGAGCAACGTCTTCGGTTTCGCCCTGATTCCATTGATCCTGACGCTGGTGCTGTTCGCCTGGCTGGCAAAAAACGCCCCGCAGCGGCCCAAGGCCAAAGCCATGGCCGACTACTTAAAGGCCCTTGGCGACCGCGACAGTTGGTGGTTCATGTTTTTCTACAGCGTGACCTTCGGCGGCTTCATCGGCCTGGCCAGCGCCCTGCCCGGCTACTTCAACGACCAATACGGCCTGAGTCCTGTCACGGCGGGTTACTACACCGCTGCCTGCGTGTTCGGTGGCAGCCTGATGCGTCCGCTCGGCGGTGCGTTGGCGGATCGCTTCGGTGGCATCCGCACCTTGTTGGCGATGTACACCGTGGCGGCAATCTGCATCGCCGCTGTCGGTTTCAACCTGCCCAGCTCCTACGCCGCACTGGCGCTGTTCGTCTGCACCATGCTCGGTCTCGGTGCCGGCAACGGCGCGGTGTTCCAGTTGGTGCCGCAACGTTTTCGCCTGGAGATCGGCGTGATGACCGGGCTGATCGGCATGGCCGGCGGCATTGGTGGTTTTGCCCTGGCGGCCGGCATGGGCGCGATCAAGCAAAGCACCGGTAGCTATCAACTGGCGCTGTGGTTGTTCGCCAGCCTCGGCGTGTTGGCGTGGTTCGGTCTGCACGGGGTCAAACGTCGCTGGAGAACCACCTGGGGTTCGGCGGCGGTCACCGCTGCGCGAGTCTGAGGCGTCGATGCCCCTGCAACTGAGCTTTGCCCAGGCCAGCGCCACCGGCCCGCGCGCGGAAAATCAGGACGCCCTGCGCCTGGTGACGCCCGCCCCGGCGCTGGCCGCCAGCAAAGGCTATCTGGTCGCCATTGCCGACGGCGTAAGCCAATGCGCCGACGGCGGCCTGGCCGCACGCTCGACCCTGCAGGCACTGGCGCTGGACTACTACGCCACGCCGCAAACCTGGAGCGTGGCGCAGGCGCTGGATCGTCTGCTGCTCGCACAAAATCGCTGGTTACAGGCCAATGGCGGCGGGCAACCGTTGCTGACCACGGTCAGCGCGCTGGTCCTGCGCGGTCGGCGTTTCACCCTGGCCCACGTCGGTGATTGCCGGGTCTATCGCTGGCAGGCCGACGCTTTGCAGCGGATTTCGCAGGATCATGTCTGGGAGCAGCCGGGCATGCAGCACGTGCTCAAACGCGCGCTGGGGCTGGATCAGCATCTGGTGCTGGATTTTCTCGACGGTGAATTACGCGAGGGCGAATGTTTCGTGCTGCTCAGCGATGGCGTGTGGTCGACTCTGGGCGATACCGCAATCGCGGCGATTCTGCGCGATCAGCCGGATCTCGACCGCGCCGCACACACGTTGGTCAACGCTGCGCATCTGGCCGGCAGTCAGGATAATGCCAGTGCGCTGCTGGTGCGGGTCGATGCGCTCGGCGAAGCGAACATCGGCGATGCGCTGATTCACTTACAGCAGTGGCCGCTGCCGCCAGCGCTGAAAACCGGGCAGATGTTCGAAGGCTGGCAGGTGCAGGGCGTTGTCGCTCAGAGCCAGCAATCGCTGCTGTATCGAGTGCTGGATGGCCAAGGTCGGGGCTGGTTGTTGAAAACCCTGCCGGCGCGGCTGGCCGATGATCACCAGGCCGCGCAAGCCTTGTTGTCGGAAGAATGGTTCCTCAGGCGTGTCGCCGGGCGGCATTTTCCTGAGGTCCACAGCGGTACCCAGCGTCAGCATTTGTACTACGTGATGGGCGAATATTCCGGGATGACTCTGGCGCAGCTGTTTCAACACAGCAACCCGTTGCCGTTGGCGCAGTGGCAGGACATTGCCGAGCGTTTGCTGCGGGCGGTAGGCCTGCTGCATCGGCGGCAGATTCTGCATCGCGACATCAAGCCGGAAAACCTGCATCTGGGCGACGATGGCGAGTTGCGCCTGCTGGATTTTGGTCTGGCGTACTGCTCCGGTCTGTCCGAAGACGCACCGTCAACGCTGCCGGGAACGCCCAGCTATATCGCCCCGGAAGCCTTTCGCGGCGAGCCACCGAGTGCGCAACAGGATCTGTACGCGGTGGGCGTGACCCTGTTTTTCCTGCTGACCGGGCATTTTCCCTATGGCGAGGTCGAAGCGTTCCAGCGGCCGCGATTTGGCCTGCCGGTGAGTGCTGGTCGCTACCGCCCGGACGTGCCGGAATGGATTGCGCAGAGTCTGGAGCGTGGCGTGGCGGCGGATCCGCAACAGCGCTTTGAAACGGCTGAGGAATGGTTGCTGGTGCTGGAACAAGGTGAGCGGCGCAGTTTGAGTGTGCGACCCAGGCCTTTGCTGGAGCGTGAGCCGTTGACGGTCTGGCGGACGGTAGCATTGCTGGCTTTGCTGGGGAATCTGGTGCTGCTGGTGGTGTTGTTTCACCGCTGATACCGCGTCGCGCCCTTCGCGAGCAAGCCCGCTCCCACAGGGGATTTGTGAACGACTCGGTTCCACTGTGGGAGCGAGCCTGCTCGCGAAGAGGCCAGCCCAATCACAACAATTCTGTCTGCCTGAATGCCCCGCGAACGAGCAACCCGCGTCGATTCGGTGCAAAAAATCCCCGTCTATAACCGCGTCCGCCTAATAAACACGCCATTCTCCCACTTGGCACAACCACTGCATTACCCGTTTCACCATACATAAAGCCCAGCCTTCAACGACGAAGGCTGCGCTTCCCGAGAGAACGGGACCAGGACAAAGGCGTCCTCGCTAGGCAACTAGCGGGACGCCTTTTTTTGTTTGCGCAACATTTGTCGAGCACGGCCTGACTGCCCACAAGAGGCCAGCCACCGCTCCCCGGAGAACCTGATGAAAAAACTCAAACTGGTGATGATCGGCAATGGCATGGCTGGGGTTCGCACCCTGGAAGAACTGCTCAAGTTGAGCAACGAGCTTTACGACATCACGGTCTTCGGTGCCGAACCGCACACCAACTACAACCGCATCCTGCTGTCGCCGGTGCTGGCCGGGGAACAGACCTTCGAAGAGATCGTGCTCAACGACCTCGACTGGTACCTGGAAAACCACATCAAGTTGCTGCTCAACCGCAAGGTGGTGCAGATCGACCGGGTCAAACGCCGGGTGATAGCCGAGGACGGCACCGAGGCTGAGTATGATCGCCTGCTGATCGCCACCGGTTCGACGCCGTTCATCCTGCCGATCCCCGGCAACACCTTGCAGGGTGTGATCGGTTACCGCGACATCGCCGACACCCAGGCGATGATCGACACCGCCAAAACCCACAAACACGCGGTGGTCATCGGCGGCGGCCTGCTCGGCCTCGAAGCCGCCAACGGCCTGATGCTGCGCGGCATGCACGTCACCGTGGTGCACATCGGCGAATGGCTGCTGGAGCGACAGCTGGACAAGACCAGCGGCCAACTGCTGCAAACGGCGCTCGAAGCCCGTGGCCTGCATTTTCGCCTGTGCGAACAGACCCAGGCCCTGCACGATGCGGGCAATGGCCGGGTCGGCTCGGTGCAGTTCAAGAACGGCGAGATCATCCCTGCCGATCTGGTGGTGATGGCCGCTGGCATCCGCCCCAACACCGAACTGGCAGAACGCGCCGGCATCCCCTGCAATCGCGGGATTCTGGTCAACGACACCCTGCAGACCTACGATCCGCGCATCTATGCCATCGGCGAGTGCGCCAGTCATCGCGGCATCGCCTATGGCCTGGTGGCACCGCTGTTCGAACAGGCCAAAGTCTGCGCGAACCACCTCGCACAACTGGGTTTCGCCCGCTATCAGGGCTCGGTGACCTCGACCAAATTGAAAGTCACCGGCATCGACCTGTTTTCCGCCGGTGATTTCATGGGCGGCGAAGGCACCGAAACCATCACCCTCTCCGACCCGATCGGCGGCGTGTATAAAAAACTGGTGATCAAGGATGACGTGCTGGTCGGCGCCTGTCTGTACGGCGATACGGCAGATGGCGGTTGGTATTTCCGACAGATTCGTGAGAATCACGCCATCGGCGAGATCCGCGATCACCTGATGTTTGGTGAAAATTCTATCGGCGACGTAGGACATCAGGGCCAGGACAAAGCCATGAGCATGGCCGACACTGCCGAAGTCTGCGGCTGCAACGGCGTGTGCAAAGGCACCATCGTCAAGGCGATTCAGGAACACGGCCTGTTCAGCGTCGATGACGTGAAAAAGCACACCAAGGCTGCCAGTTCCTGCGGCTCCTGTGCCGGGCTGGTCGAGCAGATCCTGATCAACACCGTTGGCGGCGCGGCGGACGTCAAACCGAAAAGCGAAAAAGCCATCTGCGGTTGCAGCGACCTCAACCACGGGCAGATCCGCCAGGCGATCCGCGAACAGCATCTGCTGACCATCGCCGGCACCATGAGCTACCTCAACTGGCGCACCCCGAACGGCTGTGCCACCTGCCGGCCGGCGCTGAACTACTACCTGATTTCCACCTGGCCCGGCGAAGCCAGGGACGATCCGCAATCGCGCCTGATCAACGAACGCGCCCACGCCAACATTCAGAAGGACGGCACCTATTCGGTGGTGCCACGGATGTGGGGCGGCGTGACCAATCCCTCGGAATTGCGCCGGATTGCCGACGTGGCTGACAAGTACAACGTACCGATGGTCAAGGTCACCGGCGGTCAGCGCATCGACCTGCTGGGGATCAAGAAGCAGGACTTGCCGGGCGTCTGGAAAGACCTCGATATGCCCTCCGGCCACGCCTACGGCAAATCCATCCGCACCGTGAAAACCTGCGTCGGCAGCGAGTTCTGCCGCTTCGGCACGCAGAACTCGACGCAGTTGGGCATTGAGCTTGAGCACGACCTGTTCAACATGTGGTCGCCGCACAAAGTGAAACTCGCTGTCTCCGGATGCCCACGCAACTGCTCGGAAGCGGGGATCAAGGACGTAGGAATCATCGGTGTCGACTCCGGCTGGGAGATGTACATCGGCGGCAACGGCGGGATCAAGACCGAAGTCGCCGAGTTCTTCGTCAAGCTGAAAACCGCCGAGGAAGTTCGTGAATACAACGGCGCGTTCCTGCAGCTGTATCGCGAAGAAGCCTTTTACCTCGAACGCACCGTGCACTACCTGCAACGGGTCGGCATGGAGCACATCAAGCAGGCCGTGCTTGAAGATCCGGAGCGGCGCAAGGCCCTGAACGAGCGTCTGCAGTTCTCCCTGTCGTTCGAACAGGACCCGTGGAAAGAGCGTCTGGCGCAGCCGCAACTGAAGAAAGAATTCGAGGTGATCCCCGTGAAAAACCTGGAGGTGCCGGCATGAATTGGCTCGATATCTGTGCCCTGGAAGAGATCAATGCCCTCGGTACGCGGATCATTGCCGGGCCGAAAGGCGACATCGCGATTTTTCGTACAAGCGACGACGAAGTTTTCGCCCTCGACGATCGCTGCCCGCACAAGGGCGGGCCGTTGTCACAGGGTTTGATCTACGGCAAACGTGTGGCCTGCCCGCTGCACAACTGGCAGATCGACCTGCAAACCGGTGAAGCCCAGGCGCCGGACATCGGCTGCGCGCACCATCATCCGGCGCGGGTCGAAAACGGCCGCGTGCAGCTGGCACTGCGGGATGCGGTCTGATGAACCGCCAGACGACCGCCTCGACCTGCTGTTATTGCGGGGTCGGCTGCGGCGTGCTGATCGAGCATGACGGCGAGCGCATTCTCGGCGTCAGCGGCGATCCGGCGCACCCGGCCAACTTCGGCAAATTGTGCAGCAAAGGCTCGACCCTGCACCTGACCGGCGACCTGGCCGCCCGGGCGCTGTACCCGGAGCTGCGTCTGGGCAAAAGCCTGGCCCGCAGCCGTTGCGACTGGGATACGGCGCTGGATCACGCGACCCAGGTTTTTGCCGAGACCATCGCCGAACACGGCCCGGACAGCGTGGCGTTTTACATTTCCGGGCAGTTGCTGACCGAGGACTATTACGCCTTCAACAAATTGGCGCGAGCGCTGGTCGGGACCAACAACATCGACAGCAATTCCCGACTGTGCATGTCGTCAGCGGTGGTCGGTTACAAGCGCAGCCTCGGCGCCGATGCGCCGCCGTGCAGCTATGAAGATCTGGAGCTCAGCGATTGCGTGATGATCGCCGGCAGTAACATGGCCTACGCCCACCCGGTTCTTTTCCGACGCCTTGAAGAGGCAAAATCGCGCCGACCGCAGATGAAGGTCATCGTCATCGATCCCCGACGCACCGACACCTGTGAGTTGGCGGACCTGCATCTGGCGATTTTGCCCGGCACCGATGTCGCTCTGTTCCATGGGATTTTGCATCTGCTGCTGTGGGAAGACTGGATCGACCGCGACTTCATCAAGGCGCACACCGACGGTTTGCCTGAACTGAAAAATCGGGTGCGCGATTACACCCCGCAAATGGTCGCGCAACTGTGCGGGATCAGTGTCGAGCAATTGCAGCAGTGCGCGGAATGGGTGGGCACGGCGCCAAGTTTCCTGTCGCTTTGGTGCATGGGCCTGAATCAGTCCACCGCTGGCAGCGCGAAAAACAGCGCGCTGATCAATCTGCACCTGGCCACCGGGCAGATCGGCCGGCCAGGCGCAGGACCTTTCTCGCTGACCGGTCAGCCAAATGCCATGGGCGGGCGGGAAACCGGCAGCCTGTCCAATTTGCTGCCCGGTCACCGGGAGGCAGCCAACCCCGAACACCGCGCCGAAGTGGCAGCCTATTGGGGCGTCGATCAACTGCCTGAAAGCAGCGGCCTGAGCGCCATCGAGCTGTTCGAACGGATGCGCAGCGGCCAGATCAAGGCGCTATGGATTGCCTGCACCAACCCCGCGCAGTCCATGCCCGATCAACACGCGGTTCGCGAAGCACTGCAAGCTTGCCCGTTCGTGGTGTTGCAGGAAGCCTTCCGCACCACCGAAACCGCCGCCTTCGCCGACCTGTTGTTGCCTGCTGCCAGTTGGGGCGAGAAGGAAGGCTCGGTGACCAACTCCGAACGGCGCATTTCCCACGTGCGCCAGGCCATTCTCCCACCGGGCGAAGCGCGGCCGGACTGGGCGATCACCGTGGATTTCGCACAACGGCTGGAGCAACGTCTGCGCCCGCATCGCCCGAGCCTGTTTGCTTTCGAGCATCCGGCGCAGTTGTTCGACGAATACAAACAACTGACCCGTGGACGCGATCTGGACCTGTCGGGCATCAGCCATCAATTGATCGATGAACTGGGACCGCAGCAGTGGCCCTTCCCCACCGGCGCCCGACAAGGCACCGCGCGTTTGTATGGCGACGGGATTTTTCCCACGGCCAACGGTCGTGCGCAATTCGTTGCCGATCCTTATCGCGCGGCCAAAGAACAACGCGATGCACGGTTTCCGCTGACCCTGATCACCGGCCGTCTGCGCGATCAATGGCACGGCATGAGCCGCACCGGCACCGCAGCGCAATTGTTCGGGCATGTCAGCGAAGCGCTGTTGAGCCTGCATCCGGACGAAATGCGCCGTCATCGTTTGCAGCCGGGAGATCTGGTCAATCTGAAGAGTCGACGCGGTGCGGTGATTGTGGCTGTCGGCAGCGACGACGGCGTGCGTCCGGGTCAGGCTTTTTTGCCGATGCACTGGGGCGAGCGCTTTCTCAAGGGCGGAGTAAACAACCTGACCCTGGCGGCCTTCGACCCGCTGTCGAAGCAGCCCGAACTCAAGCACAGCGGCGTGCGTCTGGAACCGGTGAGTCTGCCATGGCACTTGTTTGCACTCATCGAGGGCGATGTTCAACGGCATTTCGAGACACTACGACCCCTGTGTGAGGCGTTTTCCTACGTCAGCCTCAGCCTTGCCGGACGTGAACGGCCCGCGCTGCTGATACGCGCTGCCAACGCCACGGCGCCGGAGCCGCAACTGCTGCGCGATATCGATCAGTGTCTGGCGCTGCTCGACGGGCCGGTACTGGCCTACGACGACGCGCGTCGAGCCATCGGCAAACGGGTACGCATCGAAAACGGCCGCATCACCGCGATCCGCCTGGCCGGCGAAACCCTGGCCCGGCATTGGCTGCAGGGGCTATGGCTGGAGGGCCGCGCCGATGAACAACTGCGACGCTGGCTGCTGGCGCCGATGAGCGCGCCGCCGGGCAGTGCCGGTTTGCAGGCCAATCCGGGAAAAACCCTATGCAACTGCCAAAACGTCAGCCACAGCGCGGTATGTGCCGGGATTCGCCAGGGTCTCGATCTGCAAGGCCTCAAACAACAACTGGGATGCGGCACGCAATGCGGTTCGTGCGTCCCGGAAATCAAACGATTGCTGGCGGCCGATCTGCAGCCGGTATCCAGCTGATAAGGAAAACACCATGAATGCAAAAGTCTGGCTGGTGGGGGCAGGTCCCGGTGATCCCGAACTGCTGACGCTCAAAGCGGTGCGCGCATTGCGTGAAGCGCAGGTGGTGTTGATTGACGATCTGGTCAATGCCGCGGTGCTGGAGCATTGCCCCACCGCGCGAATCATTGCCGTGGGCAAACGCGGCGGCTGTCGCTCGACACCGCAGGCATTCATCCATCGGCTGATGTTGCGTTATGCGCGCCAAGGCAACTGCGTGGTGCGGCTCAAGGGCGGAGACCCGTGCATTTTCGGTCGTGGCGGCGAAGAGGCGCAGTGGTTACGCGAACGTGGGATTGAGGTCGAGTTGGTCAACGGTATTACCGCCGGACTCGCCGGCGCGACGCAATGCGATATTCCGCTGACGTTGCGCGGTGTGGCGCGCGGGGTGACGCTGGTGACCGCGCACACTCAGGATGACAGTCAATTGAACTGGCAGGCGTTGGCGCGAGGTGGGACGACACTGGTGATTTATATGGGGGTGGCCAAGCTTGGCGAGATTCGCGATCAGCTATTGGCCGGCGGGATGACGGCAGATACGCCGGTGGCGATGATCGAGAATGCCTCTCTGCCAGAACAGCGTGAGTGCCGCAGTGATCTGATGAGCATGAGTGACGATGCCTGCCGGTTTGAGCTCAAGAGCCCGGCCATACTCGTCATCGGCGCAGTGGCTGCCATTGCAGAGCAAAGGATCGCAGTCTCCGGCAGCTCCCCCATGGGAACTGTGTACGCCCTGTAAAGCCAAATCGCAGGCAAAGAAAAGCCCGGCCTGAGCCGGGCTTTTCTCGTAGCGGCAGCTAATTACTTAGCTTGAGCTTCAACCTGCGCTTCTACGCGACGGTTAACAGCACGGCCAGCTTCAGTTTTGTTGTCAGCAACTGGGCGGGATTCGCCGTAGCCGATCGACTGAACGCGGGACGACTCAACACCGTACTGCTGGGTCAGAACCTGCTTAACGGCGTTTGCACGACGCTCGGACAGTTTCTGGTTGTAAGCGTCAGGACCGACGGAGTCAGTGTGACCTTCAACAGTGGTGTGAGTGGCTGGGTACTGCTTCATGAAGTCAGCCAGGTTCTTGATGTCAGCGTAGCTGTTTGGCTTGACGACCGACTTGTCGAAGTCGAACTTCACGTCCAGCTCTACACGAACAACTTCAGCAACTGCTGGGCAGCCATCAGCGTCAACAGTTACGTTGGCTGGGGTGTCCGGGCACTTGTCAACGTTGTCGCAAACGCCATCGTTGTCGCTGTCAGAGCAGACTTCAGCCGGAGCTGGAACTGGAGCAGCAGCTGGCTTGCCGCCGCCACCGAAGTTCACACCCAGACCAACCGATGGAGCGTAGTCCCAACGGCCGTTGTCCAGTTTGTAGTCAGCTTCTACGCCAGCACGGGCGAAGAAGTTTTCAGCGAAGTAGTACTTAACGCCAGCGCCAGCAGTCAGGAAAGTCGACTGGTCGCGACCGGTGTGGCCGTCAGCAGCTACGTTGGTCAGGTTGCCGTGCTTGACACCACCTTCAACGTAAGGACGCAGAGCGTCACCAGCGTTGTTGAAGTGGTACTGAGCGGTCAGACCGAAGTTGTCACCGCGCAGTTTCTGGCTACCGGTACCGTCGTTCGAACGGGTGTGGTTGTTACGATCCCAGCCGAAGTTGATCGAGACGTCGTCGGTCAGGAAGTAACCGATTTTGGCGCCTGGGTTGAAGCCGTCTTCGACATGATCAATGCTGTCGTTGTACTGCTTCTTGTAGTTGATCTCGCCTTCAACTGCGCCTTGGCCTTGTGCCAGTGCGCCGAACGAAGTAGCGGCAATAAGAGAACCAATGGCCAAGCCCAAGGTGTTTTTCAGTTTCATCCGTTAAATCCCCATCTGGTGATTGTGAAGCAGTCCCGCAAACCGGGGGACAACTCGGCGGCAAGTCTATCAGAACTTGCCTACACGTAAGAGATATTTGCGCTGAACTAAGTTTCAGCAATGCCTGCAAATTTCTCACGCAATTTGTCTAGAGCACGTTTGTACCGCATTTTTGTCGCACTCAAACCCATGTGCATGATGTCTGCGATCTCCTGAAACTCCAGCTCTGCGACAAATCGTAGCACCAGAATTTCACGGTCAATCGGGTTCACATACACCAGCCAGCGATCGAGTCCGCCCTTCTCCTCGGGTTTCGGCGCCTTTTCTTCCGACGCTTCTTCCAGCGGGTCCAGACTCAAGGCGTCCATCAAGCGACGCTTTCGCCGTTCCTTCCGATACTGCGTGATGCATTCGTTATACGTGATGCTGTAGAGCCAGGTTTTGAACTTCGATTTCCCCTCGAAGTTCTTCAGGCCGTACAGCACCTTAAGCATCACTTCCTGACAGACATCGTCTGCGTCGCGATCGTTCCCAAGATATCTCGCACAAACGTTAAATAATGTTCGCTGGTAACGCCGCATCAGCTCTTCATAGGCGCGCGTCACGTGAAACAGCTCGGTATGCGAGCGCGCGACCAACTCCTCATCAGAGAGCTCACGGGGGTCATAGCGCGTGGATAGCGTTTGGGCTTTATTCAAAACAAGTCGTGCCGACAGTCAGGTCAATGTCCGCCGCACCCCTCTCAGGGCATTTTGCGGCGGCATACATTAGCAGGGTTTGCCGGGTTAGCGGCTACTCACATGCTGTTCCAGCAGGATCCGATTGGAGAGTGAGACTAGCTCACCCTCATCGGTCAGCAATGTGGTTTTAACCGTGCCGATCTCTTCGATCTGGCCTTCGACCTCGCCAACACGCACTTGTTGCCCAACCTGATACAACTCACGCACATAGATTCCCGCAAGAATCTGACCGGCAATTTCCCGGCTTCCCAAACCCATGGCCAGCGCAACGGCCAGACCAACGGTAATCAATACGATGACAATCACATGGTTCAGCAGGTCAGTCTTGACCTCGAGCTGGCTGATCGCGACCGAGATACTGATGATGATCACCAGCCCCTGGGCGATTCGGCCCAAACCCGAAGCGTAGTCCAGCCCTACGCCTTCTGCCGCTCCGCGCACCAGGCCGTTGGCCAATTGCGCGAGCAAAACACCGACCAGCAACACCAGCGCGGCGCCGAAAACTTTCGGCAAATACAACGCCAGCATGTCCAGCGTAGCTGAAACTCGCTCAAGTCCAAGGGACTCTGCTGCAGAAACCAGGAAAATCAGCAGAACGAACCAGTAAACAATCTTCCCGATCAAGGTTGAGATCGGCACTTGCAGGCCGGCCCGCGACATCAACTTGGTCAGACCGGTGCCGCCCATCAGGCGATCAAGGCCCAGTTTGGCGAGCAATTTGGACAGCAAGGTATCGAGCAGCTTGGCCACCACGAAACCCAACAGCAGCACCACCAGTGCGCCGAACAGGTTCGGGATGAAGTTGGCGACTTTGGTCCACAACGCAGTCATTGCAGTGACGAGGCTCTGAGTCCAGAGATCAAGTTCCATATTCAATCAGCCTTATCAGCAGTGCGTGCAGTAGTTTTACGAAGACGGGAAACCGGCGAGACGTGGGCCGATCCGTTATTCAGGGCGATCATCAGCGCGGGCAGCCAGCGGCCCAGCAGGCTGAACAGATCACCGGCGCCCACCTGGCGGTTGGCGGTTTTGAGTACGCGACCCAGGCATGCATCGTCGTCACGGCTGGACGGCGAGGCGTTGAGCATGTCGCGCAAAGACTGTTCAAACGGATCGTGCATACGCACCTCTCGTGATGTCTGTGAAAGACGCGGGCAAATTTGGTCGGGTCACATGTTGCATCTTCACACCCAGCGCAAACGGCGGAATAACCACCATTGACCGAAGGCCATCGCCAGCACCGTCAGACAGGCAATCAGGAAACCATAAGGGCTGCTCGAGAACGGAATGCCGCCCACATTGATGCCCAGCAGGCCGGTGAGAAAACTCATCGGCAAAAAGATGCAGGTGATGATGCCGAAGCGGTACATCGTGCGATTCATGCGCACGTTCAAACGCCGGTCTTCGGCCTCCAGCACAAGCCCCATGCGCTCTCGGGTCAATTCCAGCTCTTCGAGATAGCGCGTCAGGCTGTTGTTCAATTCGTTCCAGTAGTCAGCGTCATCGTCGACAAACCACGGCAGTTTTATCCGGGTCAGTTGTCCGAAAATATCCCGCTGCGGTGCCAGAAAACGCTTCAGTCCGGCCGCCCGGCGGCGGATGTGCAAAATCGAGCCATGCTCGGGGGTATACCGTTCGTCGGCATCCAGTTTTTCTTCCTCTTCATCGACCAGTTCCGACAGGCAGGTGACCAGATCCTGCACCTTGTTGGTAAGGAATTGCGCCAGATACAGGATCAGTTCAGATGAGGTTTTCGGGCCTTTGCCTTCGCTTAGCAGCGCCAGCAGCTCATCGGTGGCACGCAGCGGACGCAAACGCAGCGAGATGACCCGTTGCGCCGACGCGAAAATCCGCACCGAGACCATGTCTTCCGGCTCGGCGCCGGGGTTGAGGTTGACCCCGCGCAGAAACAGCAACAGTTCGGCATCCGGCAACGGCAACAGGCGCGGCCGAGTGTTTTCTTCCAGCAGCAGGTCGCAGGCAAATTCATTCAGGCCGCTGGATTTGCGCAGCCAGGTCTGGGTTTGCGGATGGCTGCGATCCCAGTGCAACCACAGGCTCTCATGGGCCTGCAGTTGCAGATCGTCGAGCTCAGTCCGGGCAATCGAACGCGCACCGCCTTTACCGTCCAGCACCAGGGCATGCACCAGCCCCCACTGCGCGTTTTCTTCCTCGAACATCCGCATCCCTTTGTCGAAAAACTTATTCAGGCATCTGCAGCGGACTTGGCGAAACGATCACGCCGTTGTTGTCCGCATAGATGTATTGGCCCGGATGGAACGTCACGCCGGCGAAAGTCACCGGTACGTTGAGATCGCCGATACCGCGCTTTTCGGTTTTCATCGGATGGCTGGCCAACGCCTGAACGCCGAGATCGGTCTGGGCAATAACGTCGACGTCACGGATACAACCGTAGATGACCATCCCTTCCCAGCCGTTTTTTGCGGCTTTCTCGGCGATCATGTCGCCCAGCAGCGCGCGCCGCAGCGAACCGCCGCCATCGACCACCAGCACCTTGCCGTTACCCTTGAGTTCGGCTTGCTCTTTGACCAGCGAGTTGTCTTCGAAACATTTGATGGTCACGATTTCGCCGCCGAAGGAATCACGGCCGCCGAAATTGCTGAACATCGGTTCCAGCACCTGCACCAGCTCCGGATAGGCGTCGCACAGGTCAGGCGTGAGGTAATGGTTCATCGAAAAACTCCTGTAAAAAGGAAGACGATCAAGGATGTCGCACTCTTTTGAAACGAGTCCCGGCGGTCGCTGTTTACCTTAGTTCATGCAATGGTCGCTGAACGAACCTGAACAAACGCTGAAACGTAATAGCTAAACACCCACCAAATATGACCAGAACCGCACAATGCGTCATATCTTAGCCGCAAGCCGACCTGAACGAAATGCCCTTTTCAGAGCCTCGGACTCAGACCGCAGCGGCAAGATCCGGCTTGTCGCCGAGCAACGGCGTCTGCTGATCATTCAGCCAGCGCGCCACTAGCGGCCAGACCTCGGCCTGCGCCGCCTTGCTCACCAACATCTCGACATGCCCGAAGTTGTCGCTGAAACCCTGCTCGCGCCCCAGATTGACGAACTGTTTGTGCTCGGAGCCGATCTGCTCGAACAGTTTGCGACAGGCCCATGCCGGATCCTGATGATCGCCCGCCGCGGTCACTGCCAGCACCGGCACCTGAACCTCGGCCAAGCCAGCCCACCAGTCCTTGTCCTTGTCGCCAAAACGCCCGAACAAGCCGTACCAGCGCATGCTTTCCAGCGCCAGCCCGATCGGCTCGTCTTCCGGGCCGCGCTTGAGGCGGGAGCCGGACAACTGCGCGAAACGCTTGAGAATGAAGCGCCCGCTCCACTCCACCGGTGGAATCTTCAGCGGCCAGTACGTACGGCTGACCTGCGTGCCGAAAAACGCCGCCGAGGCCACGGCCGGCTCGCCGAGGTATTCGCCACCCAGCGCCGCCGCCAGCGTGATGCCGCCCAGCGAATGGCCGATCCAGTGCGGCACCTGCCCGCTCTGCTCGCGGACGAACGCGGCAATCGCCGGCAGATCGTAACGGGCGTAGTCGGCCACGCGGTTGCGCCGGTAGTCCTCGTTGCGCTGCGACAGGCCGTGACCGCGCATCTCCGGGATCCACACGTCGAAGCCCAGGCGCGTCAGGTACGCGCCCAGCCCCAGGCCTTTGGGGGAAAACCAGAAACGCCGGTTGGAAAAGCTGCCGTGCAGCAAAATCACCGGCACGCCGCGTGGTGTCGTATCGTCGGCCATGCCCAAACGGGTCACGGCGATTTCCACGGACCAGTCGGGACTGTTGCCGGGTTTGAGTCGATACACGTCTTCGCTCAGATCACCGCGTCGTTCGGCGCTGATCAGGGCGACAGGAAACAGGTTGCTGCTGCTTTGCATAATGCTCTTGCACAAAAAAGGGCGGCATCTACAGGAGCCCGCCCTACTTCAATCTCAAAGCCCCCGACCTTTGTGGGAGCGGGCTTGCTCGCGAAAGCGGTGTATCAGCCAACATTTGTGGCGGATCTTATTCCGTCTTCGCGAGCAAGCCCGCTCCCACAGGGGAGGATGGCCGTTCACATATGGATCAAGCCTGCGCCTGACCTTCGGCGAGGAAGAACCAGGTTTCCAGTACGGAATCCGGGTTCAGCGACACGCTTTCGATGCCCTGCTCCATCAGCCACTTGGCCAGATCCGGGTGGTCCGAAGGGCCCTGACCGCAGATGCCGATGTATTTGCCGGCCTTGTTGCACGCGGCAATCGCGTTGGCCAGCAGCTTCTTCACCGCCGGATTACGCTCGTCGAACAGGTGCGCGATGATCCCAGAGTCACGGTCCAGGCCCAGGGTCAGCTGGGTCAGGTCGTTGGAACCGATGGAGAAACCGTCAAAGAATTCGAGGAATTCTTCAGCGAGAATCGCGTTGGACGGCAGTTCGCACATCATGATCACGCGCAGGCCGTTGTCGCCACGGGCCAGGCCGTTTTCGGCGAGCAGATCGACCACTTGACTGGCTTCGCCGAGGGTACGGACGAACGGCACCATGATTTCGACGTTGGTCAGGCCCATCTCGTTGCGCACGCGTTTCAACGCGCGGCATTCGAGTTCGAAGCAGTCACGGAACGATTCGCTGATGTAACGCGAAGCGCCACGGAAGCCGAGCATCGGGTTTTCTTCTTCCGGCTCGTACAGCTTGCCGCCGATCAGGTTGGCGTATTCGTTGGACTTGAAGTCCGACAGACGCACGATGACCTTCTTCGGCCAGAACGCAGCAGCGAGGGTGCTGATGCCTTCCACCAGTTTTTCGACGTAGAAGCCGACCGGATCGTTGTAACCGGCGATGCGCTTGTCGACGCTGTCCTTGATTTCCTGCGGCAGACCGTCGTAGTTCAGCAGCGCTTTCGGGTGCACGCCGATCATGCGGTTGATGATGAATTCCAGACGGGCCAGGCCCACACCGGCGTTCGGCAGCTGCGCGAAATCGAAGGCGCGGTCCGGATTGCCGACGTTCATCATTATCTTGAACGGCAACTCCGGCATGGCGTCCACGGAGTTCTTCTTGACGTCGAAGCCCAGCTCGCCTTCGAAGATGTAACCGGTGTCGCCTTCGGCGCAGGACACGGTTACGCCCTGGCCATCTTTCAACAGTTGGGTGGCGTTGCCGCAGCCCACGACCGCTGGAATCCCCAGTTCACGGGCGATGATCGCCGCGTGGCAGGTACGGCCGCCACGGTTGGTGACGATGGCGCTGGCGCGTTTCATCACCGGCTCCCAGTCCGGGTCGGTCATGTCGGAGACCAGCACGTCACCGGCCTGGACTTTGTCCATTTCCGAGACGTCCTTGATGATCCGCACTTTACCGGCGCCGATGCGCTGGCCAATGGCCCGACCTTCAACCAGCACGGTGCCGGTTTCTTTCAACAGGTAACGTTCCATGACGTTGGCCTGGGTGCGGCTTTTCACGGTTTCCGGACGGGCCTGCACGATGTACAGCTTGCCGTCGTCACCGTCTTTGGCCCACTCGATGTCCATCGGGCAGCCGTAGTGCTTCTCGATGATCATCGCCTGCTTGGCCAGCTCGCTGACTTCGGCGTCGGTCAGGCAGAAACGCGCGCGTTCGGCCTTGTCGACATCGACGGTCTTCACCGAACGACCGGCCTTGGCCTCGTCGCCGTAGATCATCTTGATCGCTTTGCTGCCGAGGTTGCGGCGCAGGATCGCCGGGCGACCGGCTTCCAGGGTGCCTTTGTGCACATAGAACTCATCCGGGTTCACCGCGCCTTGAACAACGGTTTCGCCCAGACCGTAGGCGCCGGTGATGAACACCACGTCACGGAAACCGGATTCGGTATCGAGGGTGAACATCACGCCGGCGGTACCGGTTTCCGAACGCACCATACGCTGCACGCCAGCCGACAGGGCGACCAGTTTGTGGTCGAAGCCCTGGTGCACGCGGTAGGAAATCGCCCGGTCATTGAACAGCGAAGCGAACACCTCTTTGGCGGCGCGGATAACGTTTTCCACGCCACGGATGTTCAGGAAGGTTTCCTGCTGGCCGGCGAACGAAGCATCCGGCAAGTCTTCGGCGGTGGCGGAAGAACGCACGGCCACGGCCACGTCAGGGTTGCCGGCCGACAGCGCGGCGAACGCGGTGCGGATCTCGGTATTCAGTTTTTCTGGGAATTCGGCTTCCATGATCCATTGACGGATCTGCGCACCGGTCTTGGCCAGCGCGTTGACGTCATCGACGTCCAGAGCGTCGAGAGCCTTGTGGATCTGATCGTTGAGGCCGCTCAGTTCGAGAAAGTCGCGATAGGCCTGCGCGGTGGTGGCAAAGCCGCCGGGGACCGACACACCGGCACCCGCCAGGTTGCTGATCATCTCGCCCAGGGATGCGTTCTTGCCCCCCACATGCTCAACATCGTGTTTGCCGAGCTTATCGAGGGAAACTACGTACTCTACCAAGGTGATCTCTCCACTAACTGTGTTGGAAAAGCTCAGAAACCGGCGGCTCGGGGGAGCGTTGGCCGGCTGTATGGCCTGGACCTGGAAAATAAGTGAGAATGCGGGCCAATGGCGGCCGGCAAATCGCGCCTATCATATCCAGAAATACTCTTTAGCTTAAGGCCCAAGGTGCAAATGAAACGATCTGCTTTCTTTATCTCCGATGGCACCGGCATTACCGCCGAAACCCTGGGTCAAAGCCTTCTGGCGCAGTTCGAAAACATTACCTTCACCAAGCTCACGCGGCCGTATATCGACAACGCGGACAAAGCGCGGGCCATGGTACAACAAATCAACAAAGCCGCCGAAACCGACGGCTTCCGTCCGATCATCTTCGACACCATCGTCAATCAGGACATCCGTGAGATTCTCGCAACGTCCAATGGTTTCATGATCGACATCTTCTCGACCTTCCTCGCCCCGCTCGAACAGGAACTGACCGAGCATTCTTCCTACACCGTCGGCAAATCGCACTCGATCGGGCATAACTCCAATTACATGGAGCGCATCGAGGCGGTGAACTTCGCCCTCGACAACGACGACGGTGCGCGCACCCACTATTACGACAAGGCCGACCTGATACTAGTGGGCGTGTCGCGTTGTGGTAAGACGCCGACGTGTCTGTACATGGCGATGCAGTTCGGCATCCGTGCGGCCAACTATCCGCTGACCGAAGACGACATGGAACGCCTGACCCTGCCGACCGCCCTGCGCGCCCATCAGCACAAGCTGTTCGGCCTGACCATCGACCCCGACCGCCTCACCGCGATCCGTAACGAGCGCAAGCCCAACAGCCGTTATTCGAGCTACGCCCAGTGCGAATTCGAAGTGCGCGAAGTGGAAAACCTGTTCCGCCGCGAGAACATCCCGCACATCAACTCCACGCATTTTTCGGTGGAAGAGATTTCGGCGAAGATTCTGGTGGAGAAAGGTGTGGAGCGGCGTTTCAAATAGATTTGCGGCGTCTGCTTTGGCGCCTTCGCGAGCAAGCTCGCTCCCACAAGGTTTTGTGCCTGGCACAACATGCATGAACACTCTGAAACCCTGTGGGAGCGGGCTTGCCCGCGAAGGCGGCGGCACATTCAGCATTGATGTTGCCTGACGCACCGCTAGCGTGAGCAGGCTCACGCCCGCAATGGGTCTTCAATGCTCGCGTTGTCAAATCGCAAACAGGTCGATGAAACGATTCACGGGGGTCGCTTCAAGCTGCGCCTGATCCTTGCACAACGCGAAGATCTCGCCACTGCGCTGCCCGGTGAATCGTGTCAGCAGATTCGCCTTGAACTTGTCCTCCAGCAACGGGATGCCATCGGCGCGGCGGCGACGGTGGCCGATCGGGTATTCCACCACCACGTTCTCGGTGCTCGTTCCGTCCTTGAAAAACACCTGCACCGCGTTGGCAATCGAACGCTTGTCGGCCTCCAGATACTCGCGGGTGAAACGCGGGTCTTCGACGATGACCATCTTCTCGCGCAGCACATCGAGGATCGGGTGCGCGGCGTGAAAGTCGTCCTCGTACTGCTCGGCCAGCAGATTGCCGAACGCCAGCGGCACGGCGGTCATGTACTGGAGGCAGTGGTCGCGATCGGCGGCGTTGGCCAGCGGCCCGACCTTGGAGATGATGCGAATCGCCGACTCATGGGTGGTGATGACGATGCGGTCGATTTCATGCAAGCGGTTGCGCACCAACGGATGCAAGGTCACCGCCGCTTCACAGGCCGTTTGCGCATGGAACTCGGCGGGGAAGCTGATCTTGAACAGCACGTTTTCCATCACGTAACTGCCGTAGGGCCGCGCGAAACTGAAGGCGCGTTTGCCTTCGGGCTTGAGCGCCAGATCGTTGTTGGTGTGGCTGAACGACACGTCATAGAAGCCCCACTGTCTGGCCGTCAACACTCCGGGAATGCCCATCTCGCCACGCAGGGCAATGTCGGCCAGACGCACGCCGCGGCTGGTCGCATCACCCGCCGCCCAGGATTTACGCGATCCGGCGTTCGGCGCATGGCGATAGGTGCGCAGCGCCTGACCATCGGCGAAGGCATGGGACAACGCCGACAGCAGTTGTTCGCGATTGGCGCCCATCAGTTTCGCGGTGACGGCTGTGGAGGCGACTTTCACCAGCAACACATGGTCGAGGCCGACGCGGTTGAAGGAATTTTCCAGGGCTATCACGCCTTGAATCTCGTGGGCCATGATCATTGCTTCGAGCACGTCGCGCACAGTCAGTGGCGCTTCGCCGTTGGCGATACGTTTCTGCGACAGGTGATCGGCCACCGCGAGAATCCCGCCGAGGTTGTCCGACGGATGCCCCCATTCGGCCGCGAGCCAGGTGTCGTTGTAATCGAGCCAGCGCACGATGCAGCCGATGTCCCACGCGGCTTTCACCGGGTCGAGGCGATAGGAAGTGCCCGGCACCCGCGCCCCGAACGGCACGACGGTGCCCTCGACGATGGGGCCAAGGTGCTTGGTGCATTCGGGAAAACGCAACGCCAGCAGGCCACAGCCGAGGGTATCCATCAGGCAGTTGCGGGCGGTGTCGAGGGCTTCGGCAGATTCGACGTTGAAGGTGAGGACGTAATCGGCGATGTCCTGCAGGACACGGTCGTAGTCGGGACGGTTGTTCTGGTCGACGTTGGCGCTCATGTTCGATTCACTCTGGCAGTGGTTCGTTGAGGGGACCTCGGTTCAGGCTGATTTCTTATATTTGAAATGCAATTCCCTGTGGGAGCGGGCTTGCTCGCGAAGACGGTGTGTCAGCCAGCGAAAATGTCGACTGACACTACGCCTTCGCGAGCAAGCCCGCTCCCACAGTTTTTGTTCGGTGTAGTGTCAGAAAGTATTGCCGGGCACAAAAGCTTTCTTTGCGGACTGATTATCCTGGTTGAAATGCAATCCATGTGGGAGCGGGCTTGCTCGCGAAGACGTAGTGTCAGTCGACATCATTTTTGCCTGGTGCGCCGCTTTCGCGAGCAAGCCCGCTCCCACAGTTTTTGTTCGGTGTAGTGTCAGAAGGAGTCGCCTGGGATGCGTACGTAGCCTTCCATGAGGACGCGGGCACTGCGGCTCATGATGGCTTTTTTCACCACCCACTCACCGTTTTCCAGACTGGCCTCGGCTCCGACACGCAAGGTCCCGGACGGATGGCCGAAGCGCACTGCCGTGCGTTCAACGCCACCGGCGGCGAGGTTCACCAGGGTACCGGTGATCGCTGCAGCGGTGCCGATGGCCACGGCGGCAGTGCCCATCATCGCGTGGTGCAACTTGCCCATCGACAACGCACGCACCAGCAGATCCACATCAGCGGCAGCAATCGCCTTGCCGCTGGACGCGATGTAATCCGCAGGCTTGGCGACGAACGCGACTTTCGGCGTGTGCTGTCGCTTGGCCGCTTCGTCCAGATTCGAAATCAGGCCCATGCGCAACGCACCGTAGGCGCGGATGGTTTCGAACATCTGCAAGGCTTGCGGGTCGCTGTTGATCGCGCTTTGCAGTTCGGTGCCGGTGTAGCCGATGTCTGCGGCGTTGACGAAAATCGTCGGGATCCCGGCGTTGATCATGGTCGCCTGGAACGTGCCGACACCCGGCACCTCAAGCTGATCGATCAGGTTGCCGGTGGGGAACATCGAACCGCCGCCGCCCTCTTCTTCCGCCGCCGGGTCCATGAATTCGACCTGCACTTCGGCGGCCGGAAAGGTCACGCCGTCGAGCTCGAAATCACCGGTTTCCTGCACTTCGCCGTTGGTGATCGGCACGTGGGCGATGATGGTCTTGCCGATGTTGGCCTGCCACACGCGCACCACCGCCACGCCGTTGTGCGGAATGCGGCTGGCCTCCACCAGACCGTTGCTGATGGCGAACGAGCCGACCGCCGCCGAGAGGTTGCCGCAATTGCCGCTCCAGTCCACGAACGGCTTGTCGATGGAGACCTGACCGAACAGGTAATCGACGTCGTGATCAGCCTTGATGCTTTTCGACAGGATTACGGTTTTGCTGGTGCTCGACGTGGCACCGCCCATGCCGTCGATCTGTTTGTCGTACGGGTCGGGGCTGCCGATCACCCGCAGCAGCAAGGCATCGCGGGCGGGGCCGGGAACCTGCGCGGCTTCGGGCAGATCCTTGAGGCTGAAGAACACGCCTTTGCTGGTGCCGCCGCGCATGTAGGTGGCGGGGATTTTGATCTGCGGTGCGAAATGAGCTGCGTGAGCCATGGTGCTCCTTACCCGCAAACGCGGGTCAACCGACCCGCGCTCGCACTACGTGATTTATACGGCAACCGCCGACTCTTCGAGGAAGTCCTGGGCGAAGCGCTGCAACACGCCGCCGGCCTCGTAGATCGACACTTCTTCAGCGGTATCCAGACGGCAGGTCACCGGCACTTCAATGCGCTCGCCGGACTTGCGATGGATCACTAGCGTCAGGTCCGCGCGCGGGGTGCGGGCGCCGATCACGTCGTAGGTTTCGCTGCCGTCGATGGCCAGGGTATGGCGGTCGGTGCCCGGTTTGAACTCCAGCGGCAACACGCCCATGCCCACCAGGTTGGTGCGGTGGATGCGCTCGAAACCTTCGGCGACGATCGCTTCGACACCCGCCAGACGCACGCCCTTCGCCGCCCAGTCGCGGGACGAACCCTGACCGTAATCGGCTCCGGCAATGATGATCAGCGGCTGCTTGCGCTCCATGTAGGTTTCGATGGCTTCCCACATGCGCATCACCTGGCCTTCCGGCTCGACCCGCGCCAGCGAGCCCTGTTTGACCTTGCCGTTTTCCTGAACCATTTCGTTGAACAGTTTCGGGTTGGCGAAGGTTGCACGCTGCGCGGTCAAGTGGTCGCCACGGTGCGTGGCGTACGAGTTGAAGTCCTCTTCCGGCAGGCCCATTTTCGCCAGGTATTCGCCGGCGGCGCTGTCGAGCATGATCGCGTTGGAGGGCGACAGGTGATCGGTGGTGATGTTGTCCGGCAGCACTGCCAGCGGGCGCATGCCCTTCAGCGGCCGCGCGCCGGCCAGCGCGCCTTCCCAATACGGCGGACGGCGGATGTAGGTACTCATCTCGCGCCAGTCGTACAGCGGCGTGACTTTCGGGCCGGTGTCTTCGTGGACGGCGAACATCGGAATGTAGACCTGACGGAACTGCTCCGGCTTGACCGACGACTTCACCACGGCGTCGATTTCTTCGTCGCTCGGCCAGATGTCTTTCAGGCGGATTTCCTTGCCATCGACCACGCCGAGCACGTCTTTTTCAATGTCGAAACGGATGGTCCCGGCGATGGCGTAAGCGACCACCAGCGGCGGCGACGCGAGGAACGCCTGCTTGGCGTACGGGTGGATGCGGCCGTCGAAGTTGCGGTTGCCGGAGAGCACGGCAGTCGCATACAGATCGCGGTCGATGATCTCTTGCTGGATCACCGGATCGAGGGCGCCAGACATGCCGTTGCAAGTGGTGCAGGCAAACGCGACGACGCCGAAACCGAGTTGCTCCAGCTCCGTGGTCAGCCCCGCCTCATCGAGATACAGCGCCACGGTTTTCGACCCCGGTGCCAGCGAGGATTTGACCCACGGCTTGCGGGTCAGGCCGAGCTTGTTGGCGTTGCGCGCCAGCAGACCGGCGGCGATCACGTTGCGCGGGTTGCTGGTGTTGGTGCAGCTGGTGATGGCAGCGATGATCACCGCGCCGTCAGGCATTTGCCCCGGCACGTCATCCCACTGCCCGGAGATGCCTTTGGCCGCCAGATCCGCTACCGCCACACGGGCGTGCGGGTTGCTCGGGCCGGCCATGTTGCGCACCACCGACGACAGATCGAAAGTCAGGCCACGCTCGTACTGCGCGCCTTTGAGGCTGTCGGCCCACAGGCCGTTGAGTTTGGCGTACTGCTCGACCAGTTGCACTTGCTGGTCTTCGCGACCGGTGAGTTTCAGGTAGTCAATGGTCTGCTGGTCGATGTAGAACATCGCTGCGGTGGCACCGTATTCCGGGGCCATGTTGGAGATGGTCGCGCGGTCGCCGAGGGTCAGCGCCGAGGCGCCTTCGCCGAAGAACTCCAGCCAGGCGCCGACGACTTTCTGTTTGCGCAGGTATTCGGTCAGCGCCAGCACCATGTCGGTGGCGGTGATGCCCGGTTGCAGCTTGCCGGTCAGTTCGACGCCGACACTTTCCGGCAGGCGCATCCACGAGGCGCGGCCGAGCATCACACTCTCGGCCTCGAGGCCGCCAACGCCGATGGCGATCACGCCCAGCGCATCGACGTGCGGGGTGTGGCTGTCGGTGCCGACGCAGGTGTCGGGGAACGCCACGCCGTCGCGCACCTGAATCACCGGGGACATCTTCTCCAGGTTGATCTGGTGCATGATGCCGTTGCCGGGCGGGATCACGTCGACGTTCTTGAAGGCCTTTTTGGTCCAGTTGATGAAGTGGAAACGGTCTTCGTTGCGCCGGTCTTCGATGGCGCGGTTCTTCTCGAACGCCTGCTTGTCGAAACCGCCCGCTTCCACCGCCAGCGAGTGGTCAACGATCAGTTGCGTCGGCACCACCGGGTTGACCTGCGCCGGGTCACCGCCCTGCAGGGCGATCGCGTCACGCAGGCCGGCGAGGTCGACCAGTGCGGTCTGGCCGAGAATGTCGTGGCACACCACACGCGCCGGAAACCACGGGAAGTCGAGGTCGCGCTTGCGCTCGATCAGTTGTTTGAGGGAATCGCTGAGCGTGGCCGGGTCGCAGCGACGCACGAGGTTTTCCGCCAGCACGCGGGAGGTGTACGGCAGGGTGTCGTAGCTGCCGGGCTGAATCGCCTCGACCGCCGCACGGACGTCGAAATAATCCAGGGAACTGCCGGGCAGGTTTTTGCGGAATTCTGTGTTCATCGGGTCAGGACTCGGGTCACGGTAGTTTCAAAGGGTGGGCCGACACTGGTACTGAAATGGGCTCGGTCAACTGTGGGAGGGGGCTTGCTCCCGAATGCAGAGTGTCAATCAACGGATTTGTCGACTGACACACCGCATTCGCGAGCAAGCCCGCTCCCACATTGGCTCCCGGTTTATCCAGTTACCCGTGTGGCATGCCCACCATTCAGCGACGTTCGATTGGCACGAACTTGCGCTGTTCGACGCCGATGTACTCGGCGCTTGGACGGATGATGCGGTTGTTGGCGCGCTGTTCGAACACGTGCGCGGCCCAGCCGGTCAGGCGCGAGCAGACGAAGATCGGCGTGAACAGCTTGGTCGGGATGCCCATGAAGTGGTACGCCGAGGCATGGTAGAAGTCGGCGTTGGGGAACAGTTTTTTCTGCTCCCACATGGTCTTGTCGATGGCTTCGGAGACCGGGAACAGCACCTTGTCACCGACTTCGTCGGCGAGTTTTTTCGACCAGCCCTTGATCACCTCATTACGCGGATCGCTGTCCTTATAGATCGCGTGGCCGAAGCCCATGATCTTGTCCTTGCGCTCGAGCATGCCGAGGGTGCCTTTGATCGCCTCTTGCGGCGACGAGAAGCGCTCGATCATTTCCATTGCCGCCTCGTTGGCGCCGCCATGCAGCGGGCCACGCAGCGAACCGATAGCCGCCGTGACGCAGGAATACAGGTCGGACAGGGTCGATGCGCAAACGCGAGCGGTAAACGTCGAGGCGTTGAATTCGTGCTCGGCGTAAAGGATCAGCGACACGTTCATCACTTTGACGTGCAGTTCGCTCGGCTTCTTGTCGTGCAACAAGTGCAGGAAGTGGCCGCCGATAGTCGGCTCGTCGCTAACGCAGTTGATGCGTTTGCCGTCGTGACTGAAGCGATACCAGTAGCACATGATCGCCGGGAATGCGGCGAGCAGACGGTCAGTCTTGTCGCGCTGTTCGGAGAAGTCTTTCTCGGGCTCGAGGTTGCCGAGGAACGAGCAACCGGTGCGCATCACGTCCATCGGGTGGGCGTCGGCGGGGATGCGTTCGAGCACTTCTTTCAGTGCTTGCGGCAGGTCGCGCAGCTTGCTCAGCTTTTGCTGGTAGGCATCGAGTTGTGCACGGGTCGGCAGTTCGCCGTACAGCAGCAGGTAAGCCACCTCTTCGAACTGCGCGTCTGCTGCCAGTTCACGCACGTCGTAGCCGCGATAGGTCAGCCCGGCACCGGCCTGGCCCACGGTGGACAGTGCGGTTTGCCCGGCAACCTGGCCCCGGAGCCCGGCGCCACTGAGTACTTTTGCTTCGGCCATTGCTGTCTCCAATTTTCTTGAATTTGTAGGGGAAACGTGTGGGAGCGAGCCTGCTCGCGAAAGCGTCGTGTCAGTCACTTTGTTATTGCCTGACTCACCGCTTTCGCGAGCAGGCTCGCTCCCACAGGGGATCTTGTTCAGCCTTTCTTTTGTGCAAACAACGCATCGAGCTTCTGCTCGAAGGTGTGATAGTCGATACGATCGTAAAGCTCCATGCGCGTCTGCATGGTGTCGATGACATTCTGCTGGGTGCCGTCGCGGCGGATCGCGGTGTAGACGTTTTCCGCTGCCTTGTTCATCGCACGGAACGCCGACAGCGGGTACAGCACCAGCGACACGTCGGCGCCGGCCAGTTGCTCGGTGGTGTACAGCGGCGTCGAGCCGAACTCGGTGATGTTGGCGAGGATCGGCGCCTTCACGCGGTTGGCGAACAGCTTGTACATCTCCAGTTCAGTAATGGCTTCCGGGAAGATCATGTCGGCGCCGGCCTCGATGCACGCCGCGGCGCGATCAAGCGCTGATTCCAGACCTTCCACCGCCAGCGCGTCAGTCCGCGCCATGATCACGAAGCTGTCGTCGGTACGGGCATCGACGGCGGCTTTGATGCGGTCGACCATTTCCTGCTGGCTGACGATTTCCTTGTTCGGACGGTGGCCGCAACGCTTGGCGCCGACCTGGTCTTCGATGTGAATCGCCGCGGCGCCGAACTTGATCATCGACTTCACGGTGCGCGCCACGTTGAACGCCGACGAACCGAAACCGGTGTCGACGTCCACCAGCAGCGGCAGGTCGCAGACGTCGGTGATGCGCCGCACGTCGGTGAGCACGTCATCCAGGCCGGTGATGCCCAGGTCCGGCACGCCGAGCGAGCCTGCGGCCACCCCGCCACCGGACAGGTAGATCGCCTTGAAACCGGCGCGCTTGGCCAGCAGCGCGTGGTTGGCGTTGATCGCGCCGACCACCTGCAATGGATGCTCGCTGGCGACCGCATCGCGGAAACGCTGGCCTGGAGTGCTCTGCTTGGAACTCATGACTCACCTCGTTCAGTGGCTGTCTTATTGTCGGCGCCGTCCTGGTAATGACGGGCGATGTTGCGTTTCGAGGCGCCGATGTGGCGGCGCATCAACAATTCCGCGAGTTCGCCGTCACGGTCGGCGATGGCATCGAGAATCCGGTGGTGTTCGGCGAAGGCCTGACGCGGGCGGTTGGGCGTGGTGGAAAACTGGATGCGGTACATGCGCACCAGTTGATAGAGCTCGCCGCAAAGCATTTGCGTCAGCGTGCGGTTGCCGCTGCCCTGGATGATCCGGTAGTGAAAGTCGAAATCGCCTTCCTGCTGGTAATAGCCGACCCCGGCCTGGAACGCCGCGTCGCGCTCGTGGGTTTCCAGCACCCGGCGCAGTTCGTCGATTTCTTCGACGCTCATGCGTTCGGCCGCCAGCCGACAGGCCATGCCTTCAAGGGATTCGCGGATTTCGTAGAGTTCGAGCAATTCGGCGTGGCTGAGCGACACCACCCGCGCGCCGACATGCGGTACGCGCACCAGCAGACGCTGGCCTTCGAGCCGATGGATGGCCTCGCGCAGCGGCCCGCGACTGATGCCGTAGGTGCGCGCCAGCTCGGGTTCGGAGATCTTGCTGCCTGGGGCGATCTCGCCTTTGACGATGGCCGCCTGGATGCGCCGGAAGACGTTTTCCGAGAGCGTCTCGGAATCGTCGCCGCTGATGACCGGGGGATCGAGTTGATCCAGCATGATTGTCGACACCTTAAAATCCAATGCGGCAAAAACTAGCCAATTAGCCGGCATCAGTCAAAGGATAAATGGATATTGTCGACAATCGTCTAATAGCCCTAGGCAATCTCCCGCTGATCACTTAATCCCTGTGGGAGCGAGCCTGCTCGCGAAAGCGTAGTGTCAGCCAGCATCTGCCTGGATGAAGCACCGCCTTCGCGAGCAGGCTCGCTCCCACAGGATTACCCAAGGGGTATAGACCGGCGCGAGCGCTGGCGCCATAAAACCACCGTGCTAGAATGCCGCCCGCATTTGCTGGCCATTTGTACGGCTTGTCATAAAAAGCTGATAGGCACACGAAGGAGCTTGCGCAGTATTGCCAGGAACCTGAACCGAAAACGGAACGCTGCGCACCAGGATTTATGAGACTCAAGCCCTTCCCCACATTTTTTGCGCTGTTTTGCCTGCCCGGCCTCGCCGCGGCGGGGGAAAAAACCGTGTACGGCCTCAACGAATACGCATCGCTTGACGGCATCAATCTGCAAGTCGCGGCCAAACTCGACACTGGCGCCAAGACCGCCTCACTGAGTGCCCGCGACATCAAACGCTTCAAACGCAACGGCGAGTCCTGGGTGCGTTTCTACCTGGCGATCGACGCAGCGCATTCGCACCCGATCGAGCGGCCGCTGGCCCGGGTCAGCAAGATCAAGCGCCGCGCCGGCGACTACGACCCGGAAGAAGGTAAAAAGTACACCGCGCGCCCGGTGATCGAGCTGGATATCTGCATGGGCACGGCGTTGCGCAGCATCGAAGTGAACCTGACCGACCGAAGTGCGTTCCAATACCCGCTTTTGATCGGCTCCGAAGCCTTGAAACGCTTCGACGCGCTGGTCGACCCCAGTCTTAAATACGCTGCCGGCAAACCTGCCTGCACCATCGCCGCTCATACCGCCGAGTAATTTCCATGCGTTCTCTAACCTTCCACCTGAAAATCCTGATCACCATTCTGGTGCTCCTGGGCGTTTCGGTTACGGCCTATCAGATTTTCGTGCTCGGCATCCCGGTGACCGAAGATGCCACCGACGACCTGTGGAACATCGACGCCAAAGTCGAGTTCGTCGCCAGCACCAAGGATCCGGTGAAGGTCCAGATGTTCGTGCCGCCCCTGAGCCGCGATTACGTCAGCCTCAACGAAAGCTTTATCTCCAATAATTACGGCGTGGCGGTCAACCGTATCGACGGCAACCGCAAGGTCACCTGGTCGGCGCGCCGGGCCAAGGGCAACCAGACCCTTTATTACCGTCTGGTGCTGACCAAGCGCTACACCGCGGAAAAATCCAAGATCAAAGGCCCGACCTTCCGCGACAGCATCGCCATCGAAGGCCCGGAAAAAATCGCCGCCGAAGCCTTGCTCGCGCCGATCCGCCAGCACTCGGCCGACGTCGAGACCTTCATCGGCGAAGCCATCAAACGCGTCAACAACGCCAACGATGACAACGTCAAACTGCTGCTGGCCGGAGACCCGTCGACGCCGCACAAGGCGAAGATCGTCGAACTGCTGCTGTCCATCGCTCACGTGCCGGTGGAAAAAGTCCACACCATTCGCCTCGTCGCCGATCAGCCGCAAACCCCGGAACTGTGGCTGCGCAGTTTCAACGGCAACGACTGGCTGTACTTCAACCCGGAAACCGGCGAACAAGGCCTGCCGACCGACCGTCTGCTGTGGTGGACCGGTGATGAAAACCTGATCACCATCGAGGGCGCGAAGAAAGCCAACGTGACCTTCAGCCTGAACAACAGCGAGATGAACGCGATTCGTCTGGCCAAGCTGACCGACGAAAACACCGACGCCAACTTCCTCGAATACTCGCTGTACGGCCTGCCGCTGCAGACCCAGCAGACGTTCATGATCATGGTGATGATCCCGATCGGCGTGCTGGTGATCCTGATCCTGCGCAACCTGATCGGCCTGCAGACCCTTGGTACCTTTACCCCGGTACTGATCGCCCTGGCCTTCCGCGAAACGCAACTGGGCTTCGGCATCCTGCTGTTTACCGTGATCACCGCGCTGGGCCTGTCATTACGCTCGTATCTGGAACATTTGAAGCTGCAGATGCTGCCGCGTCTGTCGGTGGTGTTGACCTTCGTGGTGGTGCTGATTGCCGCCATCAGCCTGTTCAGCCATAAGCTCGGCCTGGAGCGCGGTTTGTCGGTGGCGCTGTTCCCGATGGTGATTCTGACCATGACCATCGAACGCCTGTCGATCACCTGGGAAGAACGTGGCGCCAGCCATGCCATGAAAGTGGCGATCGGCACCCTGTTCGCCGCCTCGCTGGCACACCTGATCATGACCGTGCCCGAGCTGGTGTACTTCGTGTTCACCTTCCCGGCGATCCTGCTGATTCTGGTCGGTTTCATGCTGGCGATGGGGCGTTATCGCGGTTATCGCCTGACCGAACTGGTGCGCTTCAAGGCTTTCCTGAAGAAGGCTGACGCCTGATGTTCGGTTTCTGGAAGACCTGGAAGGCCCTGGAGGCGCGGGGCATCATGGGCATCAATCGGCGTAACGCCGACTACGTGCTCAAGTACAACAAGCGCAGCCTGTACCCGATCGTCGATGACAAGATCATCACCAAGGAGCGCGCGATCGAGGCCGGCATTCATGTGCCGGAACTGTACGGCGTGATCTCCACGGAGAAGGAAATCGACAAGCTCGACGCGATCATCGGCGGGCGCAACGACTTCGTGATCAAGCCGGCTCAAGGTGCGGGCGGTGACGGCATCATCGTCATCGCCGACCGCTTCGAGGGCCGCTATCGCACGGTCTCGGGCAAGATCCTTGCCCATGAAGAACTCGAACACCACATCTCGAGCATCCTCACCGGCCTGTATTCGCTGGGCGGCCACCGCGACCGCGCACTGATCGAATACCGGGTGACCCCGGACCAGATCTTCAAGAGCATCAGCTACGAAGGCGTGCCGGACATCCGCATCATCGTGCTGATGGGCTATCCGGTGATGGCCATGCTGCGCCTGCCGACCCGTCAGTCCGGCGGCAAGGCCAACCTGCATCAGGGCGCCATCGGCGTCGGTGTCGACCTCGCCACCGGCCTGACCCTGCGCGGTACCTGGCTGAACAACATCATCAACAAACACCCCGACACCACCAACGCGGTGGACGGCGTGCAACTGCCCTACTGGGACGGTTTCATGAAACTCGCCGCCGGCTGTTATGAGCTGTGCGGGCTGGGTTACATCGGCGTGGACATGGTGCTGGACCAGGAGAAAGGCCCGCTGATTCTCGAGCTGAATGCGCGACCGGGGCTGAATATCCAGATTGCCAACGATTGCGGGCTGACCCAGCGTACGCATGCGGTCGAGGCGCATCTGGAAGACCTGAAGGCGCGTGGGGTGACGGAGTCAGTTGAAGAACGGGTGGCGTTTACTCAGGAGATGTTTGGGCATATTCCGGCGGTCGAGGGCTGATCCAGCACTGAGGCGCGGCTATCGCGAGCAGGCTCACTCCTACAGGGGAACGCATTCCAGATTGTAGGAGTGAGCCTGCTCGCGATAGCGGACTTACCGCCACTACAAGACTCAACCCTGCCCCCAATCTGCTCATCCCCGACATCCCCTCTAGGAGCAATTCCCTGAGAGGACTACAATCCCCACCCCGCCTCAATGGCCGATCTGCCCCGCCCATGTTGACCTGTTCCGTACACCCGCTACCCTACCGCGCCAATCCCGCCGACTACTTCGCGGCCATCCGCCATGCGCCCGGCGCCGTGCTGCTCGACAGTGGCCGGCCGAGTGCTGACCGTGGCCGTTATGACCTGCTCAGCGCCTGGCCGCTGGCACAACTGGCGGTGTTACCCGACGAAAGCGGCAGCCTGTTCCTGCAACGCCTGCGCGATAACCTGAGCCGTCTGGGCGAGGCGCAGCTGCCTGGCGAATATGACCTGCCGTTCGCCGGCGGCCTGATCGGCTACCTGAGCTACGACTTTGGCCGGCATCTGGAACACCTGCCGAGCCAGGCCCGGGATGATCTGCAACTGCCCGACGCGCGGTTCGGTCTGTACGACTGGGCGCTGATCAGCGATCACCAGACCGCCACCAGCCAACTGGTGTTTCACCCGTCACTGGCCGACAGCGAGCGGCAACGACTGATCGCGCTGTTCAGCCAACCGACTTCAGCGCCGCTGACGCCGTTCAAGCTGGACACGCCGATGACCGCCGATCTGTCGGCCGATGACTATCGCCAGGCGCTGGAACGCATTCATCAATACATCCAGGCCGGCGACTGCTATCAGGTCAACTTCGCCCAGCGTTTCCGCGCACCGTGTCAGGGCGATCCGTGGCTGGCCTATTGCGCGTTGCGCGAGGCCTGCCCGACACCGTTTTCCGGGTTTCAGAGCCTGCCCGACGGCGATGCGGTGTTGAGCCTGTCGCCGGAGCGCTTCGTCAAAGTCAGCCAGCGTCAGGTGGAAACCCGTCCGATCAAGGGCACCCGCCCGCGCGGCCTGACGCCCGCCGAAGACGCCGCCAACGCCGCCGAACTGCTGGCCAGCCCCAAGGATCGCGCGGAAAACCTGATGATCGTCGACCTGCTGCGCAACGACCTCGGCCGCACCTGCCGCATCGGCTCGGTGCGGGTGCCGGAGCTGTTCAGCCTGGAAAGCTATCCGAATGTGCATCACCTGGTCAGCAGCGTGACCGGTGAACTGGCCGAGGATCGCGATGCGCTGGATCTGATTGCCGGCAGTTTCCCCGGCGGCTCGATCACCGGCGCACCGAAGATCCGTGCGATGCAGATCATCGATGAACTGGAACCGACCCGGCGCGGTTTGTATTGCGGTTCGTTACTTTATCTGGACGTGCGCGGCGAGATGGACAGCTCCATCGCGATTCGCAGTCTGTTGGTCATGGATGGGCAGGTGTGTTGCTGGGGTGGCGGCGGGATCGTGGCCGATTCGGACTGGCAGGCGGAGTATCAGGAGTCGATTACCAAAGTCAGAATCCTCCTCGAAACCCTGCAAAACCTTTAAAAGCTTGAAAGCTTCGCGAGCAGGCTCGCTCCCACATTAGGAATGCATTTCCCTGTGGGAGCGAGCCTGCTCGCGAAAGCGTCCTTCCAGACGACTACAAACTCAACGCTCTGTTAGAAGCTTTGAGGAACTCCTGCTTCAACTCGGCAAACGTATGCACCGCCGGAAACTGCGGGAACTCGCGAATCACGTTGTCCGGCGCATGGAACAGAATTCCCGCATCCGCCTCACCCAGCATGCTCGTGTCGTTATACGAATCCCCCGCCGCAATTACCCGGTAGTACAGGCTCTTGAATGCCAGCACCGACTGACGCTTGGGATCTTTCTGACGCAATTGATAGCCGGTCACCCGCCCGCTGTCGTCAGTGATCAGGCGATGGCAGAGCAAGGTCGGGAAGCTCAGTTGCCGCATCAGCGGCTGGGAGAATTCGTAGAAAGTGTCCGAGAGAATCACCACCTGAAAGCGCTCGCGCAGCCAGTCAACGAACTCCACCGCGCCATCCAGCGGCTTGAGGGTGGCGATCACTTCTTGAATGTCCGAGAGTTTCAGGCCGTGCTCGTCGAGGATGCGCAGACGCTGCTTCATCAGCACGTCGTAATCGGGAATGTCCCGGGTGGTGGCCTTGAGGGATTCGATTCCGGTTTTTTCGGCGAAGGCGATCCAGATTTCCGGCACCAGTACCCCTTCAAGATCCAGGCAAGCAATTTCCACAAGACACTCCCGTTTGTAGTGATTATTGAGTCGAGCGAGCCCGAACTCTAGCGACTCCCCCGCCACCGCGCAACGCAGCGGGCACACCCTACTCCGCCGCTTTTTGTTACCATCGCCGCCATATAGAGCGCCCAGCGCCACCGACCTGTAGGAAGCCGCCCTGATGAGCCCAACGTTCGATGTCGTGGAACTCGCCACGACCTATGCCAACAAATCCGCCCAAGACATCCTGAAACTCGCGTTCGCCGAGTTCGGTGACGAGCTGTGGATATCTTTCAGTGGTGCCGAGGATGTGGTGCTGGTGGACATGGCCTGGAAGCTGAACAAGAACGTCAAGGTGTTCAGCCTCGACACCGGCCGCCTGCATCCGGAAACCTATCGCTTCATCGATCAGGTGCGCGAGCACTACAAGATCGATATCGAACTGGTGTCACCGGACTACACGAAGCTGGAACCGTTCGTGAAGGAAAAAGGCCTGTTCAGTTTCTACAAGGACGGCCATGGCGAATGCTGCGGCATCCGCAAGATCGAACCGCTGCGGCGCAAACTGTCCGGCGTCAAAGCCTGGGCCACCGGCCAGCGCCGCGACCAGAGCCCGGGCACCCGCAGCGCCGTGGCGGTGCTGGAGATCGACACCGCGTTCTCCACGCCCGAGCGCACCCTGTACAAGTTCAACCCGCTGGCGCAGATGACCAGCGAAGAGATCTGGGGTTACATCCGCATGCTCGAACTGCCGTACAACAGCCTGCATGAACGCGGCTTCATCAGCATCGGCTGCGAACCATGCACCCGCCCGGTGCTGCCGAACCAGCACGAGCGCGAAGGCCGCTGGTGGTGGGAAGAAGCGACGCAGAAAGAGTGCGGGCTGCATGCGGGGAATATCATCAGCAAGGCGTAAATCTCGCCCCAATGATGTCCACCCCTGTGGGAGCGGGCTTGCTCGCGAAAGCGGTCTGTCAGTCAGCGGATTTGTTGACTGGAAAGACGCCTTCGCGAGCAAGCCCGCTCCCACATTTGCTTCGTGGTGCCATGAAAAAATGTGTACACAAGAATGTCACCATCGGTGCCATTTATGTGTGCACTTTTTGCTTTCACGCCCTGAAAAGTTACATCCCTGCTGAATTCCCCTGCGCTCTGCCTCCTCCGCAAAATCCCTCGCAAAAAATAAATACCTGTTCAATCGGTCAATTTATAACCAATCATTTTCAAACACTTAGCGCTCATCGATAACTTTTCGAAATGAGCGCAGCGCTGCATAGATCGCTGACTGGCACAGATCTGGCTTTGGTGCATACATGTTTTGTATACAAAACTGCAAAACATCAATCCACACTTTCGATCCGCAAGCCTGAAGCGCCCTATCCCGTACAGGCTGCAGATGCCCCGTAACCAGTGATGCCTGCTGGCCGCGACGAAGATTTGTCGAGCCCTGAGCTCATGCACAGTCATCGCGGCCCCGCCCATCAGGAGCCTGCCGGAATGCGTACAAGTCTCTCCAACAACATCGCGCTGAATCTGCCCGCCTCTGCACTCGACCAGCCATTGCCCAACGCGGGTCTGGCCGAACCGTTACAACTGAGCCCGCGCCTGCACAACAGCGACCTGGCACCGACCCGGGCCGAAGGTCGGCGCTGGGGCAAATACAGCATCTTTGCCCTGTGGACCAACGATGTGCACAACATCGCCAACTACTCGTTCGCCATCGGGCTGTATGCGTTGGGCCTGGGGGGCTGGCAGATTCTGCTGTCGCTGGGGATCGGCGCGGCGCTGGTGTACTTCTTCATGAACCTGTCCGGCTACATGGGGCAGAAAACCGGGGTGCCGTTTCCGGTGATCAGCCGGATCAGTTTCGGCATCCACGGCGCGCAGATTCCGGCGTTGATTCGCGCGGTGATCGCCATCGCCTGGTTCGGCATTCAGACGTATCTGGCGTCGGTGGTGTTTCGCGTGTTGCTGACGGCGATTCACCCCGGGTTCGCCGATTACGACCACAACTCGATTCTCGGCCTGTCGACCCTGGGCTGGGTGTGTTTCGTGGCGATCTGGTTCGTACAACTGGCGATTCTCGCCTACGGCATGGAAATGGTCCGCCGTTACGAGGCGTTTGCCGGCCCGGTGATTCTGCTGACCGTCGCCGCCCTCGCCGTGTGGATGTACACCCAGGCCAACGCCACGATTGCCTGGTCGATCCGCGAACCGCTGAGCGGTGGCGAAATGTGGCGCAACATCTTTGCCGGCGGCGCCTTGTGGCTGGCGATCTACGGCACGCTGATCCTGAATTTCTGCGACTTCGCCCGTTCTTCGCCGTGCCGCAAGACCATCAAGGTCGGCAATTTCTGGGGCCTGCCGGTGAACATTCTGGTGTTCGCCGCTATCACCGTCCTGCTCTGCGGTGCGCAATTTCAGATCAACGGACGGATCATCGAAAGCCCGACCGAAATCATCGCCTCGATTCCCAATACGTTCTTTCTGGTGCTCGGTTGCCTGGCGTTCCTGATCGTCACCGTGGCGGTGAACATCATGGCCAACTTCGTCGCCCCGGCCTTCGTCCTCAGCAACCTGGCGCCGAAGTACCTGACCTTCCGCCGCGCCGGGCTGATCAGCGCGACCATCGCCGTGCTGATCCTGCCGTGGAACCTCTACAACAGCCCGCTGGTGATCGTGTACTTCCTCTCCGGCCTCGGCGCCCTGCTCGGCCCGCTGTACGGGGTGATCATGGTCGACTACTGGCTGATCCGCAGAGGCCGGATCAACGTCCCGCAGTTGTACAGCGAAGACCCCAACGGCGCCTATTACTACAGCCGTGGAGTGAATTTCCGCGCGGTGGCGGCGTTCATTCCGGCAGCGTTGATCGCCATCGTCCTGGCGCTGGTGCCGGGCTTCCACAGCATCTCGCCGTTCTCCTGGCTGGTGGGCGCCGGCATTGCCGCGATGCTCTACCTGATCATCGCCAAACGTCAGCCGCACTACGCCGACATCAGCGGCGAATCGATCGCCGTCGACAACGTCAGCCATTAACTTCCTCGCGGCCCGGATTTGGGCCGCTGAACTGCCCGCAATAAGGACTTCCCATGCGTATTCTTGTGGTCAACGTCAACACCACCGAATCCATCACCCAGGCCATCGCCCGCTCGGCGCAGGCCGTCGCGTCTCCCGGTACGGAGATCGTCGGCCTGACACCGTTCTTCGGCGCCGACTCGGTGGAAGGCAATTTCGAAAGTTACCTGGCAGCCATCGCCGTGATGGACCGGGTGATGTCCTACGACCAACCATTCGACGCGGTGATTCAGGCCGGCTACGGCGAACACGGTCGCGAAGGTTTGCAGGAACTGCTCAACGTGCCGGTGGTGGACATCACCGACGCGGCTGCCAGTACCGCGATGTTCCTCGGCCACGCCTATTCGGTGGTGACCACGCTGGATCGCACCGTGCCGCTGATCGAGGATCGGCTGAAACTCTCGGGCCTGTGGGATCGCTGTGCATCGGTGCGGGCCAGCGGCCTGGCGGTGCTGGAGCTGGAACACGAACCACAGCGCGCGCTGGAAGCCATCGTGCAACAAGCTGAACTGGCGGTGACTCAGGACAAGGCCGAGGTGATTTGCCTGGGTTGCGGCGGCATGGCCGGGCTGGATGAACAGATTCGTCGTCGCACCGGGGTGCCGGTGGTGGATGGCGTGACGGCGGCGGTGACCATTGCTGAATCGCTGGTGCGGCTGGGGTTGTCGACGTCCAAGGTGCGGACTTACGCGACGCCACGGCCGAAGCAGATCATTGGCTGGGCCGAGCGGTTTGCCCGGTAGACCGGGTTATCGCTCTTCGCGAGCAGGCTCGCTCCTACAGTGATCGGTGTTGCCCACAGATTTCGGGCACAACACTGTTCCTGTAGGAGTGAGCCTGCTCGCGATGGCCGCAACTCGGTCAAAAGCCAAACTCAGACAGCACTGAACCGCCGAGCCAACCCCCGCTCGGCAAACTGCTCAATCACAAAATCGACAAACGCCCGAGTCTTGCCCGGCAACAATTTATGCTCGGCGTAATAGATCGAAATGTTGCCGTCATCGATGTACCAGTCCGGCAGCACGCGTTGTAATGTGCCCGCCTCGAGATAACCCACGGCAAACGGCATGCTGACCAGCGCGATGCCCAGCCCTTGTGCTGCCGTAGCGCAGGCGGCTTCGGAGTCGCTCATGGTCATTCGCGTCTTGAGGGTCAAGGGCTGACAGAGCTGACTGCGGCCACTGATCAACTGCCAGGAGCGCACTCGACCGGTCTGCGGCGAACGAATCAGGATGCCATCGTGACGTTGCAGGTCATCCGGTTCGGCGATGGCTTCGTGCCTTTGCAGATAGTCAGCAGACGCCACCAACACGCGATGTGCGGGTGTCAACTTGCGTGCGACCACGCCTTGGGGCAATTCAAAGCCGCCGCCAATCGCCGCATCGAAACCCTGCCCAATCAAATCGACCTGACGGTTATCAAAATGCCAGTCAGGGTTGATCGCCGGAAACCGACGTAAAAACTCTTGCAGCAACGGCACGATGTACAAACGCCCGAATACCGTGCCCATGCTGACTTTCAACGTCCCCGCCGGCAGTCCTTCCACACTCGATAGATTGGCCACCGCATTCTGAATCGTCGTCAGACTGCCACTGACCTGACTCAAAAACAGCTTGCCGGCCTCGGTCAGGGTCAGGCTGCGTGTACTACGCTGGAACAGCCGTACACCGAGCCGCACCTCGAGCTTCGCCACACTCTTGCCGACGGCGGCCGGGGTCAGGCTCAAGCGCCGGGCGGCTTCGGCAAAGCTGCCGACTTCGGCGCTGCGCACGAAGCATTCGATACTGCTGAAAGTTTCCATGATCGCCACTATAAACTTCTGGTTTACACAGACTATAGCAATCATGGTCTACACGGTTGTCGATGCGAGGCCGATACTCGGCTCCAACAACAAGGCACCCCGCCTTGAATTCTCTGGAGATCGAACATGACCACTCAACACCTCAGCGGCAAAGTCGCTCTGATTCAAGGCGGTTCCCGTGGTATCGGCGCCGCCATCGTCAAACGCCTGGCCGCCGAAGGCGCCGCTGTCGCATTCACCTACGTCAGCTCCACCGCCAAGGCCGAAGAGTTGCAGAACAGCATCAACGCCAGCGGCGACAAAGCCTTGGCGATCAAGGCCGACAGCGCCGATGAAGCCGCAATCCGCAATGCTGTCAGCGCCACCGTCGAAGCCTTTGGCCGCCTGGATATTCTGGTGAACAACGCCGGCGTCCTGGCCATCGCGCCGCTGGAAGACTTCAAACTGGAAGACTTCGACCAGACCCTGGCGATCAACGTACGCAGCGTGTTCATCGCGTCTCAGGAAGCCGCTAAACACATGGGCGAAGGCTCGCGCATCGTCAACATCGGCAGCACCAACGCCGACCGCATGCCCTTCGGCGGTGGCGGGGTGTACGCGATGAGCAAATCGGCGCTGGTCGGCCTGACCAAAGGCCTGGCCCGTGATCTGGGCCCGCGCGGCATCACCATCAACAACGTGCAGCCCGGCCCGGTCGACACTGACATGAACCCGGCCCATGGCGATTTCGCCGAGAGCCTGATCCCGCTGATGGCTGTCGGTCGTTACGGCACCGCCGATGAAATCGCCGGTTTCGTCGCTTATCTGGTCGGCCCGGAAGCCGGTTACATCACCGGTGCCAGCCTGACCATCGACGGTGGTTTTGGCGCCTGATTGCGCTGAATCCCGGATACAAAAAACGCCGCGCCTCCTTACAGAGGGCGGCGTTTTTTTATCGGCGCTTATTGGCTGATCAAGCCCATTCCAGCGCCGGCAAACCGCAGGCACTCGGGGTGAACGCCTTGAGCGTGCGCAAAATCCCGTCGGCATGCGCGTATTTTTCATCGGCCATGGCCGCGTCGGGAATCGCGATGGCCGTCATCCCCGCCGCTTTCGCGGCGGTGACGCCAAACGGCGAATCCTCGAACACCAGACAATCCTCAGGCGCGACGCCCAGACGCCGGGCGGCGGTGAGGAAGATGTCCGGCGCCGGTTTCGCCGCACCGACTTCCGGGTCATCGGCGGTGACGATGAAATCGAACAGCGCAAACCAGTCTCGATGCAAGGTGGTTTTCTGGCCGAACGACTGCCGCGACGAACTGGTGCCCACGGCGATCGGAATGTTGTGCGCCTTGAGGTGGCGAATCAGCTCCTCCGCGCCGGGCATCGCCTGGGCCTTGGGGAAGCGTTCGCGCATCAGCGGTTCGCGGATCAGCAGAAACTCTTCGGCGCTGATCGGCAGATCCAGCGCCTGCACCACGTAGTTCGCCAGATCATTGGCGCCACGACCGATGATGTTCTGTTTAACGCTCCAGTCGAAGGTCCGCCCGTAACGCTCGGCAATGAGCGAGGTGACCTCGGTGTAGATGCCTTCGGTGTCCAGCAGCAAACCGTCCATGTCGAAAATCACGGCCTTGATCGGGCCAAACGTCTTCATCGGTGCATTCATCATCGGATCCGTTATCAAAAACATCCCGGGCGGCCCAGCCGGCGCCGCTACGCGGATCTGATTAATGGGTTCAGCAGCATAGCGAGGCCAGCGGACATTGAGCAACGGGCAATGTTTACGGGCGGTGGAATGACTCGCTGACATTTAGCGAAATGCCCTACAGATAACGCCTACTTTCCCGACTTCTTTCCATGTTGATCCCCCGCAAAGTCCGCGCACCTCTTTCATGTGCGCGAGTGCTTGCGAATGTTCCAAACCGATCGGCTCCTGGCCCTGAACAACAGCATCGGCCTGCTGGTGGTTGCCGCCCTGAACCCGCAACACCCGGACTTCGAAACGCTGATCCGCGAGTTTCGCCTGTGCCTGAACAACTACGAGGCCTGGGCCGAGCAGTTCTGGACGGGTACGGCACTGGATGTCGAGCAGGTGTTCAAGGTCGGCGACGACGTGCACCTCAGCGCTCCGGTCAAATCCCGCCAGCCGATCCAGACCCCGGTGGTCATGTGCCCCGCCAGCGGCCCGTTGACCTTGGTGCACCTGTTCGAGGCGGCGCGCTTCGTACCGATCGGCGATACCCCGGTGTTGCTCGAACCGGTGATCGGCGAAGTCGACGGGGTATTGAGTTTCGGTGAACCGCTGCGCCATACCATCGGCCCGAGCGGCATTCTGGAAGTGCGCGACTGCGACCGGGGCCAGCGTTATCGCATCACCTTCTTTCCTGATGTGTCCAGCGCCCATATCCAAGCGCTGTACGCCTCCTATGAAGAGATTCTGGACGGGCTGGAGGTCTGGCTTCGCCAGGAGTGGGACGGGTTTCAGCCGCTGTGGGCGGAGTTTTCCGGCGCCGGTTTGGCTGATCGTTACCAGCAGCTGCAACAGGCCGACTGGCGCGGTTTCGAGAAAGCCCTGCACGACATCTGGGATGACGTTAAACAGCTGTTTGCCCTGCTCGCCGACCTGCAGGCCAACAGTGAAAAACTCCTGCAGTATTTGAGCGATGTCGAGTTGCAAGCGCTGCTCGAAGCCTCCGGCGAGGCCATCGCCAATGGCTTGCTGATCCTCAGTGACGAGCCGTTGCTGTTTATCCATCTGGCGGCGTTTAGCAGTTGGTTGAAGATGCTGCCGCCGCAGTACCTGGCGGAAGTGGTGGCTGAAGTCCGGGTCGAGTTGTTGATCAGCTTTTTGCTGATGCGCGTTTGCGGCGGCGTTGGCGTGCCCGTGCGACTAAGCAGCAAGGTGCTGAGCAAGATCAAGTCGCCCCGGGCGCGGCAATGGCTGGCCGCATCGGCGTTGCGCCTGAGCGAACTGACTTCCCCTGCAGATCTGAACAAGCATGCGGGTGCGTTGAAGCCATTGATGGTCAATGCACGCAATGTGTCTTTGAAGCCGACACCAGCGATCCCTCTGAACATTCGCCAGGCCGACTCGGTCGTGCTGAGTGTTCCGAATCCGGCGCCGATGGCGCGGGAAAAGTCGCGGAACACCACCCGGATGGATCGTCACGAACCCCGCGACGATGCTTCGAACCAGGCCAAAAACCCCAACGGCGACAGCGCCGACTGCGCGCCGCTGACCTGCACCAACGGCTGTCCGGTGTCGATGGTCACCGGCGAAGAACTGCTGACCCTGACCGACGGCACGCTCGATGGCTTGCTGCCGTTCGAATTCACCCGGCTGTACCGCACCAGCGCGGTGGAGATCGATGTCGGGCTGGGGTTTGGCTGGAGTCACTCGCTGGCGCATCGGCTGGAGTTCGATGGCGAGGGGGTGATCTGGGTCGATCACGAGAACCGCCGCACGCGGTTTCCGTTGCCCAGTGTGGAGCGCCCGGCGATTCACAACAGCCTGTCGCGGGCAGCGATTTTTCTCGGGGATGAACCGGAGGAACTGATCCTCGCGCTGGCCGGGGATGCGGCGCGGTTTTATCACTTTCGTGCCGGGCGGCTGGTGGCGATCAGTGATGCGTATGGCAATCGTCTGATCGTTTCTCGCGATCATCAGCAGCGGATTGTCCGCCTGGACAATGGCGCGGGTCAGTCGTTGTTGTTGCGCTACGACCGGGCGCATCTGGTCGCGGTTGATTACCAGGTGTTGGAGGCTGATGGCTGGCGCACCGAGCAGACGCTGGTCAGTTATTGCTACGACGCGCGTCAGCGGTTGTTGGCTGCGACCAACGCGGTCGGTGACAGCGAGCGTTACGACTACGACGATCAGCACGTCATCCTGCAGCGGCAACTGACCGGCGGCGCGAGCTTTTTCTGGGAATGGGAGCGTTCCGGCAAAGAAGCGCGTTGCGTGCGGCACTGGGCGTCGTTCGCGCAGATGGACACCCGTTACGTCTGGGCCGATGACGGCAGCGTCGCGGTGCACTACGTCGATGGCAGCGAAGAAACCTACGTCCACGACGACAGCGCACGGCTGGTGCGCAAGGTCGAGGCCGATGGCGGTGAGCACCTCAAGGCTTATGACGATCAGGGCCGGCTGATCGCCGAGCAGGATCCGCTGGGCGCGGTCACCGAATACCGCTACGACGACATCGGACGGCTGATCGCGCTGCTTCCGCCGGACGATGAGCCAACGTCCTACGAGTACCGCAACGGTTTCCTGCACAGCCGTTCTCGCGGCGAGGCGGTGTGGACGTTTCGGCGCAACGCCGAGGGCGATGTCACCGAGGCGGTCGATCCCGACGGTCAGGTCACCCATTACTACTACGACACGCGCGGGCAGTTGCTGTCGATCCGCTATCCGGACAGCAGCCGGCACAAGTTGTCGTGGAACGACCTCGGGCAACTGATCGAGGAAACCCTGCCCGACGGTGGTGTGCGGCGCTTTTCCTACGACGAGCGGGGGCGACGGACGACCACTTGCGACGAATACGGCGCGATCACCCGTCAGCAGTGGGATGCGGTTGGCCGACTGGTTCAAACGACATTTCCTACAGGCGCCACTCGCGCCTACAGCTATGGCGCTTACGGCCAAGTCACTGCCGAACGCGACGAACTCGGGCGCATCACCCGCTACGAGTATGACGACGACCTGCATCTGGTCTCGCGCAAGATCAACCCCGACGGCACGCGGGTGCAGTACCGCTACGACCATGCGCAGTTGTTGCTCACGGAAATCGAGAACGAATCCGGGGAAAAGTACCGGCTGGACTACACGCCAACCGGATTGATCCGACAGGAAACCGGCGTCGATGGTCGGCGCACCGCTTACGCCTACGACCGCAACGGGCACCTGCTGGAAAAGACCGAGTTCGGCGATGACGGCTCGACGCTGGTCACCGCCTACGCGCGTGATGCGGCCGGGCGCTTGCTGCTGAAAACCCTGCCCGACGGGGTTGAGGTGGCTTACACCTACGACCGCCTGGGTCGTTTGACCGGGGTTGATGACGGCCAGCAACATCCACTGGCCTTCGAATACGACCTGCAGGATCGGCTGATCACCGAGCATCAGGGCTGGGGCACCCTGCGT
>NZ_JAOTNY010000015.1:0-106511 GCF_036346455.1 Pseudomonas sp. AM14(2022) | reverse complement strand
TGACGCTTTCGCGAGCATGCCCGCTCCCACAGGGGACTGTGGTGGATGAAGGATTGGGGGGCTTGCCGCGATCAAGGGTGGGAGTGGGCTTGCTCACGAAGGGGCCGGCACATTCAGCATTGCTGTTGACTGACCTGACGCTTTCGCGAGCAAGCCCGCTCCCACAAGGGTAAATCGCTGTTATTTCGGATCGGGTTTCGCCAATAGGGTGTAGATGCACGGCAGCACAAACAGCGTAAACAGGGTGCCGATCGACATCCCCGTTGCAATCACGGTGCCGATATCAAACCGGCTCACGGCGCCCGCACCGGTCGCCAGAATCAACGGCACCATGCCGAACACCATCGCCGCCGTGGTCATCAACACCGGGCGCAAGCGGATTGCCGCCGCTTCCTCGACCGCTTCGCGCGCGGTCAGGCCCTTGTCCTTGCGCAGCTGGTTGGCGAACTCGACGATCAGGATCCCGTGCTTGCTGATCAGCCCGATCAGGGTCACCAGTCCGACCTGGGTGTAGATGTTCATGCTCGACCAGCCAAGGAACAGCGGAATCAACGCACCACAGATCGACAGCGGCACCGTCACCAGAATCACCAGCGGATCACGGAAGCTCTCGAACTGCGCCGCCAGCACCAGGAAAATGATCGCCAGCGCCAGGGCGAAGGTTACCCACAGTGCGCTGCCTTCCTGCACGTACTGGCGCGAGGCGCCGCCATAGTCGAAGGCAAACCCGGCTGGCGCTTCTTCCCGGGCGATCTGCAGCACGGTGTCGATGGCCTCGCCCATGCTGACTAACGGGAATCCGGAAATCTTCGCCGCGTTGAGTTGCTGGAACTGGTTAAGCTGGCGCGGTCGCGCCCGGTCGCTGACCTTGATCAGGGTCGACAGCGGCAGCAGCTCGCCTTGGGTGTTCTTCACGTAGTAGTTGTTCAGCCAGCCGGGGTTTTCGCGGTACGGTCGCTCGACCTGGGCAATCACCTTGTAGCTGCGGCCTTCGATGGTGAAACGGTTGATTTCCGCCTCACCCAGCAGCGTCGCCAGGGTGCCGCCCAGATCCTGCATCGACACGCCCATCTGCGCGGCTTTGGCACGGTCGATATCGACCACCACTTCCGGCTTGTCGAACGCCAGGTCGAGGTCGACGAAGGCGAACTTGCCCGACTCCATCGCACGTTTCTTGATCCGGTCGGCCACTTGCAGCAGCAATTCGTAGTCGTTGGCGGTATTGACCACGAATTCGAACGGCAAACCTTCACCGGTGCCGGGCAAGGAGGGCAGGTTGAAACCGAAAATCTGCAGGCCGGGGATACTCGCCAGTTTGCCTTGCACCTCGGGCAGGATCTGCATCTGCGTGCGGCTGCGCTCGTTCCACGGCTTGAGCAGGAAGCCACCGATGCCCGCCTGCACGCCGTTGTAGCCGTTGATCTGGAACGAGGAGTAGTACTCCGGAAACTCCTTGAAGATCTTGATGAATTCGTCGGTGTAAGTGCTCAGGTAATCGAGGTTGGTCGGCTGGGGGGCCGTGGCCATCATGAAGATGATGCCCTGATCCTCGTCCGGCGCCAGTTCCGACTTGGTGAACTTGAGAAACACCGGGATCAGGCACAACACGATCACCGCGAACACCAGCACCACCGGCCGCGTGTTCAATGTGCCGTGGAGCATGCTCTGGTAGCGGCGCTTGAGACCGTCGAAAATGCGGTCGAGGCGGTGCGCCAGGCCACTGGGGTTTTCTTCGTGGCGCAACAGCAGGGCGCACATCATCGGCGACAGGGTCAGGGCGACGATCCCGGAGATCACCACGGCGCCGGCCAGGGTCAGGGCGAACTCCTTGAACAAGGCCCCGGTCAGCCCGGTAAGGAAGCCGATCGGCGCATACACCGCCGCCAGGGTGATGGTCATCGACACCACCGGCATGGCGATTTCCCGCGCACCTTCCAGTGCGGCCTCCAGCGGCGTCTTGCCTTCCTCGATGTGTCGGTGAATGTTCTCCACCACCACAATCGCGTCATCTACCACCAGACCGATGGCCAGCACCATCGCCAGCAGGGTCAGGAGGTTGATCGAGTAGCCCATCATCTGCATGAAGAACATCACGCCGATCATCGACAGCGGGATGGTCACCACCGGGATCACCACCGAGCGCAACGCGCCGAGGAACAGGAACACCACCACGATCACGATCAGCACCGCTTCGAACAGGGTTTTCACCACTTCGTCGATCGAGGCCTGGATGAACTGGGTGGCGTCGTAGGCAATCTCGCTTTTGAGGTTGGGCGGCAATTGCGCTTCCAGCTCCGGCATCAGCTTGCGTACTTCGCGGATCACGTCCAGCGGGTTGGCCCCGGGCGTGGCCTTGATGCCGATGTACACCGACGGCGTGCCACCGAACGAGCTGATCGAATCGTAGTTTTCCGCGCCCATCTCGACCCGCGCGACATCGCTGAGCAGCACGCGGCTGTCGCCACTGACCTTGAGCGGAATCGCCGCGAAGGCTTCGGCGGATTTCAGTTCGGTGTTTGCGTTGATGCTGGTGACCACGTACTCGCCCTTCACCTCGCCGGCGGCGGAGAGGAAGTTGTACTGGCGCACCGCGTTGGTCACGTCGCTGGCGCTGAGGCCGAAACCGGCGAGCTTCACCGGGTCGAGCCACAGGCGCATGGCGAATACCTGATTACCGAGAATCTCCGCTTCGGCCATACCCGGCAGGGTCGCCAGTTTCGGCTGGATCACCCGCGACAGGTAGTCGGTGATCTGCGGGTTGCTCAAGTCCTTGCTGAAGAAACTGATGTACATCAGCGCCGAGGCGTCGGCCGATTCCTTGCTCAGCACCGGGTCTTCGGCGTCCTGTGGCAGCTTGTTCTTGACCTCGTTGGCCTTGGCCAGCAGTTCGGTGAACAGACGGTCGGTGTTGGAACCGATGCGCGCGTAGATCGAGATCACCGAGAAGTTCTGGCGGCTGACCGAGGTCATGTAGTCGATGCCCTCGGCGCTGGCCAGGCTTTGCTGCATCGGCTGGGTGATGTAGCCCTGAATGGTCTCGGCGTTGGCCCCGGGGTAGGCGGTGGTCACCGTGATCAGGGCGTTTTCCATTTGCGGGTACTGGCGCAGCGGCAGTTTGCTCCAGGCCTGGAAACCCAGCAGCACAATCAGCAGGCTGACCACGGTGGCGAGCACCGGGCGGCGGATGAACGGATCGGTAAAAGCCATGGGGATTCCTTGATCAGTCGGCGCGAGGCGGACTGTTCTGCTCGCCGAGGGTCTTGTCGTCGCTGATGGCAATGTGTGCGCCGTTGTCCAGTTTGATCTGGCCGGCAGTCACCACTTGTTCGCCGCTCTGCACGCCCTTGTTGATCATCACCAGGCCATCGCGGCGCTCACCGGTCTCGATGAAGCGGCGTTCGGCGATCAGCACTGGCTGGCCCTTGTCATCTTTTTCGACGCTGCCGTCCTCGGCCTTTTTCTGCCCGACCACGTACAGCGAGTTGCCGTACAGGGTGTAGGTGATCGCGCTTTCCGGGACCACGATGTGTTTCTGCGGATCGGGCAGCAACACCTCAAGGCTGGCGAACATGCCCGGCAGCAATTTGCCGTCGGGGTTGGCCAGGGTTGCGCGCACCAGAATATTGCGCGTGGTGCTTTCGACAATCGGGTTGATCGCGCTGATGGCGCCGGGGAAGTTCTGCCCGGGATAGGCCGCGACGCCGATCTGCACCGGTTGACCGATGGCCAGTTTCGGCACCGATTGCTCCGGCACATAGAAGTCGGCGTAGAGGCTGCTCAGATCCTGCAGGGTGGCGATTTTAGTGCCGCTGGCGAGGTAGTCGCCGACATCCACCTGACGGATGCCGATGGTGCCGCTGAACGGCGCAAGGATGCGTTTTTTCGCCAGCGAAGCGTTGAGCTGATTGACCGTGGCCTTGTTCTTTTGCAACACGGCGGAGAGACGGTCGTACTCGCCTTTGGAGATCGCGCGGCTATCGACCAGTTGACTGCCACGACCGAAATCCAGTTGCGCCAGTCCCAGGTCAGCCTTGGCGGTTTCCAGCAGGGCGGTCTCGACCGCGCTGTCGAGTTGCAGCAGCGGTTGCCCGGCCTTGACCTTCTGTCCGGATTCGAATTTGAGTTCGGTGACGGTGCCGGCGACTTCCAGACTCAGCTCGACGCCTTGCAAGGCCTTCAGCGAGCCGACGGTGGGCAAACGCATCTGCCACGGCTGTTCGCTGGCGCGGGCCACGGCGACACTGATCGGCGGTTTCGGTTTGGAGAAGCCCTGGATCATGGTGTAGATCGAAAAGGCTTTGTACCCGCCCAATACCAGGACGACCAGCAAGACAACACCCAACATGATCAGCATGCGGCGACGCAGCATATTTCCAGTTCCTTGGATAAATCAGGTGAGACAGGCGGGCACATTACTCCGAGTCAGGTGGGGATTCCAACTGGCAGTTATTACAGTGAGGACGAATAAAACCCCTGTGGCGAGGGAGCTTGCTCCCGCTGGACTGCGCAGCAGTCCCATGCTTTTGAGTGAAAAAGCGGGTCCGCTTCGCGCCCCAGCGGGAGCAAGCTCCCTCGCCACAGTTACAGCGTTGATTCAGGCCATCAGGTGCAGATGGTTATCCCAGAGCCCCGCTGGCAATTCCAGCGGCTTGGCCAGCAGCTCATCCTGGCGGCAATCGTAGTAGCGGCAACGGCCCTGACCCGAGGTCACGACGAATCCGTCCTGCACCGCACCAACACCGGCGCAATCGGGCAGCGGCGCGTCGAGGCGCACTTCGCCGCTGTCCAGGTCCCAGATGAAGAAGCGGTTGCCGCGCGGCGCGGTCAGCGCCACCAGCCGCAGTTCGCTGTGCACTGCGACGCTGGCGGTGTAATGCCCCATCGACTGCAACTGATGCTCTGGCACCGGGAATGCCACGAAGGGCTGGCCCGGACGCTTGATCGCCAACAGCTCGGAGCGCTCATGCGAGGCGCCCATGAACTGCTGGCCGGCGACGATGGTGCCGTCGCTGGCAATGCCCAGGTGACGCACGCTGTTCATCTGCTGGGAAAGGGTTTCCTTGCTCAGCAGGGTGCCGTCGCGCTGCATCAGCACCAGGCTCGGTTCCATAGCGTTGAGGTTCATGTCGACGCGGCTTTCGGCCTCGGTGCGGATCCCGCCGTTGGCCACCACCAGGGTTTCGCCATCGGGCATCCACGACACCTGATGCGGGCCGAGGCCATGGGTGGAAATCTCGCCGCTGTGCACCAGCCGCTCGCCTTCGAACTTGTACACCCCGAGCAGGCCACGCCCCGGATCCGTGGTGTCGTTCTCGGTGGCGTACAGGTATTCGCCGTCCTTGTGCACCACGGCGTGGCCGTAGAAATGCCGGTTCGGCTGCGACGTCACGGTTTGCAGCAACGTCCCGTCGCGCAGATCGATCAGGTAGCTCTCGGTGCCCGGGCGGCGGGCGACGAACAGCGCGATCGGCAGCGTCGGGTGGTTGATGATGTCGTGGCAGCGCTGGCCGACCTCGGTGGCGAACACCCGCGTACCGTCCAGCCGATAACCGACGGCGTAATGCTTGCCGTCGGTGTCGTCGCGCGCCGAGAGCAACAACGGGCTCTGATCCTTGCGCTTGAACAGCGTCCAGCCGCCCAGTGTCACTGCTCCCAGCAGCAAACTACCTAAAGTCAGAGCCTGGCGTCGCAGCATGGCACTTGCCCTCATCAGTCACCGTCGTTGGCGTTGAAGCCCAGTTGGATGCCCAGCGCCTTGGCCAGTTCGCCTTCGTGCAGGCGATGGACGACGTTGAGGCTGTCGTAAAGATCGTTGAGTTGTTGACGACCGGCGTCGTCCTGGAGCATTTCGGTCAGCGAGCGCTGGCTGCTGTCGAACAGTTTCAGCGACGCGGCGTAAGCGGCGTCGATCTTGTCCGCCAACGGTTTCTGCTCGGCCGGCAGCAGACCGCGCAGGCCTTTGTTGTCGACGCCTTCCCAGACGGTTTTGGCTGCAGCGAGGCTGGCTTCCAGCGCGGTCAGCGACGACTGGCTGCGCCACGCATCGGCCTGGAACGGTTGCGGCACGCCTTTGCTCTGACGGCCCATCGGCGTGCCGAGTTTTTTCTTCAAGGTGTCGAGGGCGGTGACTTGCACACGCAGCAGATCGGCGATTGCTTCGTGGGAGTCAGCGTAGCGTTGGTTAGGGAATTTGCTCATTTGCGCGAGCATGCCGTCGGTGTTGTTCCAGCTCTGCAGAATCTCTTCGGCCAGTTGCTTCTGGCGCTCGCCGATGGCGATCAACAGTGGGCAGTATTTGGCTTTCTGCTCGGCGTTGGCGACGTCCGGTTTTTCATCGAACAGGATGTATTCGTAAGCCGACAGGCCCTGCACCACCACGCTGGATTTGGCCAGTGCGGCGGCGTCGATCTGCGGTTGCGCGACCACCAGTTGCTCGACCTGACGGCCAACGAGGTTCTTCTTGTCCGGCCAGAACTGCACCTGCCACGAACGGTTGCCCTCGGCCAACGGCCCGATCAGCAACGGTTGCAGCTCGGCCCAGGCTTTCTGCGCGTGCAGGAAGTCGGCGCGGGCGGTTTCCAGGGTTTCCTTGCCTTGGCAGTAGGCGAGGGCGCTGACCGCCAGTTGCTTGTCGGCTTCGACCCAACGGGTGTAGGTCGGCAGGATCACCGATTTGGCGATGGCCGCCGACGTGACCGCTTGCGGGTCCTGCGGCGAGCAGGCGCCGAGGGCGAGTGCGGCAAGGCTGGTGAACAACAACTTGGGACGGAACATGTCGGGCTCCCGATTCTTTTAAGTGTTTAAAGTGAGTTCAAGAACGCCAGCAGCGCGGCACGCTGCTCGGCGTTGAAAGACAAAACCTGTTGCTGCGCCTTCTCCGCTTCGCCGCCATGCCAGAGCACGGCTTCGAGCAAGTTGCGGGCGCGGCCGTCATGCAGAAACTGGGTGTGACCACTGACTGCCTGCGTCAGGCCAATGCCCCACAACGGCGGGGTGCGCCAGTCGCGGCCGGAGGCCTGGAATTCAGTGCGGTTGTCGGCCAGACCGTCGCCCATGTCGTGCAGCAGCAGATCGCTGTACGGGCGAATCACTTGATTGGCCAGTTCAGGTTCGGCGGCGTTGGCGGCGGTGGTGTATTTCGGTGTGTGGCAGGACTGGCAGCCAGCCTGGAAGAACAGGTTCTTGCCGGCCAGCACTTGTTGGTCGTTGACGCCACGACGTGCCGGCACTGCGAGGTTGCGTGTGTAGAACAGCACCAGACGCAGGATGTTGTCGCTGACTTCCGGCTCGCCGTCCGGGCCATTGCCGTTCGGCGCCTGCTTGCACGCGGTTTGCGCGTCGGTGCAGTCATCGAAGGGTCTCAGGCTGGTGGTCAGGCCCATGTCTCCGGAAAACGCGTGGACATTCTGCTGATTGAGATTCGGTTGTCCGGCTTTCCAGCCGAATCGACCCATGACAGTTTTTTGCTGCGCGTCATCCCAGACCTGATTCGGTCGGCCGTTAATGCCGTTGTTCTCTTTGGCCTGCGCGGCGGCGTTGGCGAGGATCGCTTCTTCGGGAATAGCTTCGAGCAGGCCGAGGCCGATCATCGGCGGTGCGACGCGGGCCGAGAAACGCGTGTCCGGGTGCATCGGGCCGTAGCCCAACTGAGTGAATTGCAGAACCGGTTTGCGCAGCTCGACTTCGGTGCCGTCCTTGAAACGGATCGGCACCGGGGTGTACTCGACGCGCACCTTGCCTTCGGGCGTGACCCCGGGCACGGCCATGTCCTGGAACTGGCCGCCGTAGACCGGCTCGGGCACCACGCCGAGTTGCTCGATGACTTTGGCATAGGCCGGTGAATCAGGGATCGACAGACGCACCAGCATCGACACCGCGTTCGTCGCATCCGGCGCTGGCGGGTGTCCGCGACCGTCCTTTATGTGGCAGTTCTGGCAGGCGTTGGTGTTGAACAGCGGGCCGAGGCCATCGCGGGCGGTGGTGGTTGACGGGGCGATCACCCACGGACTGCGGAAGAAGCTGTTGCCGACACTGAAGTCGACCCGGCGCGACGGCGGCAGATTGGCCGAAGGCAACGAGAACGCATTCTGATCGGTCTTGCGCACAGTCGCCGCCCCGCCCGAACGCGCTTCACCGGGCTCAGCCTTGGTAAAACGCGGGGCGTCATCGCAGGCACTCAGGCCCAGGGCCAGAAACAGTGCGGACAAGCGAAGCGGCAGCGAGGGCATCAGACATCCTGCGGACGGGCGAAAACAAAGGCGCAAAGTCTAACAGGGCGAGTGAGTTTGAATAAGAGGAATTATCGTTTGCTTGATATGGCGCAAGCCTTGAAACTCATGCAAACCCTGTGGGAGCGAGCCTGCTCGCGAAAGCGGTGTCCGCCGCGCTGACGATGTTGCGCCAGATGACGCCTTCGCGAGCAGGCTCGCTCCCACAGGATTTGGTGGTGTACCTGATATCGAACACACCATGGAGCAGGGTTTTGTGTACGGCAGGCATGAAAAAGGCGACCCGGAGGTCGCCTTCTTGTGCAGTCAGCGTTGATCAGAACTCGTGATCAGCGTTGTCCGGGTTCAGGTCGCTGATGCCCAGCTTGCCGGCGGCGGCTTCGATCGAGCCGGTCTGCTTGACCAGTGCGGCGATGGCGTCACGCACGATCTGGTTGCCGGCGGTGTTGCCCGCAGCGATCAACTGGTCGTAGTGCTCACCCTTGTTGGCGTGATCGACCATGACCTGGATTTTCGCTTCGGTAGCGGCCAGATCGGCTTTCAGCGCGGTGTCGGCAGCCGGGTCGGCCTTGGCCACCAGCGACGACAGGCTGGCGCCGGTCATCTTGGTGCCGTCGGTGCGGGTGTATTCGCCCAGGTACACGTTACGAATGCCTTTGGCATCGTAGAAGTGCGAGTTGTGAGTGTTGTCGCTGAAGCAATCCTGTTCGTCTTCCGGCGAGTTGGCTTCCAGCGAAACCTTCATGCGCTCGCCCGCCAGTTCACCCAGGGACAGGCTGCCCATGCCGAACAGCATTTTGCGCAGACCGGATTCGGCAGGCTCGGCTTCCAGAGTGGCGCGGTAGTTGTCAGCCACGTTCGGCTTCCAGTTGCCGACCATTTCTTCCAGGTCGCTGACCAGCAGTTGGGTCACGGCTTTGAGGTACGCACGGCGACGATCGTTGTGACCACCGGTGGCGCCTGCGCCTTCCAGGTAGTCCGACGCCGGACGGTTGCCGGCGCCCGGGCCGGTACCGTTCAGGTCCTGGCCCCAGAGCAGGAATTCGATGGCGTGGTAGCCGGTGGCAACGTTGGCTTCGGAACCGCCCAGCTCGTTGAGGCTGGCGAGTTTTTCCGGGGTGATGTCTTTCACATCGACCTTGTCTTCGCCGACCTGCACTTCGGTGTTGGCGATGATGTTGGCGGTGGCGCCCGGGTTGCCCAGCGCGTGCTCGTAGGATTTGTCGACGTAGTCGATCAGGCCTTCGTCCAGCGGCCAGGCGTTCACCTGACCTTCCCAGTCGTCGATGATGGTGTTGCCGAAGCGGAACACTTCGCTCTGCAGGTAAGGCACGCGCGCAGCGACCCAGGCAGCCTTGGCGGCTTTCAGGGTGTCGGCGTTCGGTTTGGCGAGGAACGCGTCGACCGCGGTTTGCAGGGTTTTCGCAGTGGATTCGGCATCGCTGTAGACGGCGAAGACCATGTCGGCGTAATGCGCGACCACAGCCTTGGCGGCGGCTTCATCGACTTTACCGGCAGCGGCAGGTGCTGGAGCGGCGGCGGTGCTGGCGGCCGGCGTCGGCGCGGCCGGGGCGGCAGCCTTGTCTTTGCCTTCGCCGCAACCGGCGAGGGAAATAGCGATGGCCAGCAGACTGGCGGTAGCCAGAGGCATACGAATCATGGCGAACATCCTGCTTCGGTAATGGAATGGACAGGGCGCGGGGGTGCGCAAAGCTGCGACATAATGCAAATCTTTCGCATTATGTGTAAAGGGCTGTGGCTGGAAATATTTCTTGTTTAGCCGGTTGTTATGCGCGGCATCAAAGGATCGCCGCGTTGCTACGCTGCGCCTGCTTGAGGTACGCCGTCAGCTCCCGGGCAGGCAGCGGCTTGCTGTAGTGGTAACCCTGACCTTCGTGGCAGCCTTCGGAGATGATGTAGGACTCTTGCTCGGCGGTTTCCACACCTTCGGCGATCACCTGCATGCCCAGGCTCTTGCCCAACTGGATGATCGCGCGAACGATGGTCGCATCATCGTCGTCATCCAGCAGATCCTGGACGAAGCTCTTGTCGATCTTGATCTTGTCCAGCGGCAGACTTTTCAGGTAACTCAGCGATGAGTAGCCGGTGCCGAAGTCGTCGATGGCGATCAGCGCCCCGGAACGACGCAGGCTCAGCAGATGCTGGGCGGCGGTGCTGATGTCTTCCATCAGGCCGGTTTCGGTGACTTCCAGTTCGAGGCTGCGCGGCGGCAGGCGGTAGATCTGCAGCAGGTTGTTGACCACCCGCGGCAACTCGGCGTGGTGCAGTTGCACGGTGGACAGGTTGACCGCCATGCGCAGATCGACGAAGCCCTGATCGTGCCATTCGCGCAATTGCTTGCAGGCCTGATCCAGCACCCATTCGCCGATGGCGATGATCGTGCCGTTCTGTTCGGCCAGCGGAATGAACAGGTCCGGCGGCACCAGACCGTGTTCCGGATGCTGCCAGCGAATCAGCGCTTCGACCCCGACCACGCGGTGATCGCGGTAGCTGATCTGCGGCTGATAGACGAGGTAGAACTGGTCGCGAATCAGTGCGTCGCGCAGGTCTTTTTCCAGTTCGCGACGGCGGCGCATCTCGCTGTCGACGCTGGCGATGTAGAACTGATAGCGGTTGCGCGAGCGGGTCTTGGCCAGCGTCATGGTCTGCTCGGCCTTCTGCAACAGCTTCTCGGTGCTGTCGCCGTCCTCGGGGAACAGGGTGATGCCGATGGTCGCGCGCAGGCGGATTTCCTGATGGTCGAGGGCGAACGCCGCTTCCAGATCATCGAGGATGCTTTGCGCCAGCTCCGCCGCTTCGTAAGGTTGCTCAATATCGGCCTGCACCAGCGCGAACTGGTCGCCACCCAGACGGGCGAGGGCGCCGAGGCGACCGCTGTGGGCGCGCAGGCGGTCGGCCAGCGCCAGCAGCAACTGGTCGCCGGTCTGGTAGCTGAACTGCTCGTTGATCCCTTTGAAATCATCCAGCCCTACGCACAACACCGCGACCCGGCGTTGCAGCTTGCCGGCGTCGACCAGAATCTTGTCCAGTTGCTGCTGCAATTGCTGGCGGTTCGGCAGGCCGGTGAGGAAGTCGTACTGGGCCATGCGCAGCAGGCTGTTTTCCGCTTCGTGGCGCAGGTGGGTGTTGCGTTCTATCGATTCGAGCAACTGGTTGGCGGTGTTGATCCAGATGCCGAGTTCATTCTTTTCGTGACCCTTGAGCTGTGGAATCTTGTGCTCGCTGGGGCGATCGGGATTGATTTCGGTCAGGTGCTCGATGATCCGCGACAGCGGCTTGGTCAGCAGCCAGTGATAAACCAGATACAACACCAGGCCCATGGCCAGGGCGCGCAAGACGCCGGAAATGAAAATGATCACCGAACTGACGATGAAACTCTCGCCATAGGTGGCGGTGTCGAGGGTGATGCTCAGGTCGCCGTAATACTCGCTGTAGGGACCGCGACCGACCAATTGAGTGGTGAAGGTGCGTTCCTGACCGAGAATCAGGTCAGTCAGCCAGCGACTGTTGGAGTGCTGCAACTCACGGGACTTCTGCGCGAGCATCGCTTCGTTGGGATGGCCGATGGAGGCCTGGCGCACGGCGTCGTCCTGGAACAGGCCTTCGATCACCTGCATGCCCATTTCCCGGTCCAGGCTGTAGACCGCCTGAGTGGATGGGTCGCGGAACATGTCGAGGATACGCTGAGCGTCGCCGGCCACCGCCTGGCGGGTTTTATAGGCATCGAAAACAATCTGGGCACAGCTCAAGACCACGCCGACGATCAATGCCGAAAGGAGCACGACCCGGAGCAACTTCACCGACAAGCTGTTCTTGAGTTCCAGCTTCAAAGGGTTATTCCTTGTTCCGTGCGGGTAGCGTCAAGTTGCCATGAGTATTGGCAATCCCGTGTTGGCAGTCAAAGGGACAATCAAGCCTCGGAACATTTGCCCGTTGCCTTGACCGAAATACTGCTGTCTGGAGCCTCAGCTCTATTTGTACTGTGTCGGTAGTTTCGGCCCTCAACTTGAGCAGTCTGGAACAAATTTTCGCTGATTTGATGGTAGCCCGCTGTGCTGCACCGGCAAGCGGCCGGAGCCATCGTTCATCGTGAAAAAAAAAGCAGGCATAAAAAAACCCGGCCGTAGCCGGGTTTTTTATCTGGCGCGTAGCTTAAGCGGTGAAGGTTTTGCCTTCGAACTGCTCAGCGACGAACTTCCAGTTGACCAGGTTCCAGAACGCTTCAACGTACTTCGGACGCAGGTTGCGGTAGTCGATGTAGTAAGCGTGTTCCCAGACGTCGCAGGTCAGTAGCGGGGTGTCGCCGCTGGTCAGCGGGTTGCCGGCGCCGATGGTGCTGGCCAGAGCCAGGGAACCGTCAGCCTTTTTCACCAGCCAGCCCCAGCCGGAACCGAAGGTGCCGATCGAGGTTTTGCTGAACTCTTCCTTGAACTTGTCGAACGAACCGAAGGCTGCGTTGATCGCTTCAGCCAGTGCGCCGGTTGGTTGACCGCCGGCGTTTGGCGCCAGGCAGTTCCAGTAGAAAGTGTGGTTCCAGACCTGAGCGGCGTTGTTGAAGATGCCGCCCGAGGAAGTCTTGACGATCTCTTCCAGGGTCTTGCCTTCGAACTCGGTGCCTGGCACCAGGTTGTTCAGGTTCACGACATAGGTGTTGTGGTGCTTGTCGTGGTGAAATTCCAGGGTTTCCTTGGAAATGTGCGGCTGCAGGGCATCGTGTGCGTAAGGCAGCGGCGGCAATTCGAAAGCCATGATGATTCTCCTAATCAGGTCTGTTGCGGTGAGCGCAAGGCCGATCACGGGCGGCCAGAAATGCACCGACGAGTTTTTACTCTTTGCGGCGCAGGGTTCGGATCATAGCACCGGGGTCAAGGCTTAACCACGCAACAACTGTGTGGGATAGAGGTTCCAGAGCCTTTTGGAATAAATCAGTTGGCGATAATCAATTGGCCCGCCACCGTGAACATCATCACTGCCACCAGAAGATCAAGAATCCGCCAGGTACTCGGTCGAGCCAGCCATGGTGCAAGCCACGCGGCACCTAGCGCCAAGGTGAAAAACCACAGCAGCGACGCACTCGCGGCGCCCACGACATAAGCGCCCGGCACCGACTGCTGCGCCCCCAGCGAGCCGATCAGCAACACCGTGTCCAGATAAACGTGAGGATTGAGCAGCGTCACCGCCAGCGCGCTGAGCATCACCGCGCGCAACGAGCGTACGGTGTGGTTTTCACCCTGATCCAGACTCTGTTTCGAGAACGCCCTTCGCAGCGCCTGGCTGCCATACCAGATCAGAAAGACCGCGCCGCCCCAGCGTGCCACCGCGAGCAATGTCGGGTTCTGCGCCAACACGGTGGCCAAGCCAAACACCCCGGCCGCCACCAGCAGCGCATCGCACGCTACACACAGCGCCGCCACCGGCAGGTGATGTTCGCGGCGCAGACTCTGCGCCAGCACAAAAGCGTTCTGGGTGCCGATCGCCATGATCAGCCCCAAGGCCACCAGCAGGCCGTTCACATAGCTTTGCCACATAAGATTTACTCCGCGTTGGCTGCCAGATCGCGCAGCACGTGCATGGCACGCTCGGCGTCGGCCTGACCGACAAACAAATGGTCGTGGTAATAACCGGCGATCACGTTGCAACTGATTCCGGCCTTGCCCAGCGCGCTGGCGAACGCGGCCGTGAGGCCAACGGCTTCGAGCGCCGAATGCACATTGAGGGTGATCCACGCCGCCACATAATCAAAAGCGAACCCGGCACGTTCAGCCTGGGAGCGCTCCAGAATCACGGTCAGGCCTTCCTGCTCGCGGAAGCTGCCGACAATCTCCACACCGCTCGGCAACTGGCCGTCACGCAGGGTGCAGAATACGTACTCGCCGGCATTGAGCTGCGGGCTCATGCTGCGCAGCAGAGTTGTGAGTGAGGTTTCGCCAGCCATTGCCGTGTTCCTTGATAAAGAGTGCTTGCTGGCTATTCTCCGGTCGAAAGCGGTATAAGAAAAACCAATAGTGCTGATCGCTCATTAGGAAAACTGATGTTCGACTACAAATTGCTTTCCGCTCTGGCCGCCGTGGTCGAGCAGGCTGGATTCGAGCGCGCTGCGCAGGTGCTGGGCTTGTCGCAATCGGCGATTTCCCAGCGGATCAAACTGCTGGAAGCGCGGGTCGGCCAACCGGTGTTGGTACGCGGCACCCCCCCGTCACCCACCGAGATCGGCCGGCGACTGCTCAACCATGTGCAGCAGGTGCGCCTGCTCGAACGTGACTTGCAGACCCTGGTGCCGGCGCTCGACGAAGAAGGCCTGCCGGAGCGTTTGCGCATCGCCATCAACGCCGACAGCCTCGCCACCTGGTGGGCCGAGGCCGTGGGCGATTTCTGCGCCGAGCAGCATTTATTGCTGGATCTGGTGGTGGAAGATCAGACCGTCGGCCTCAAGCGCATGCGTGCCGGGGAAGTGGCGGCGTGTGTCTGTGCCAGCGAGCGCCCGGTGGCCGGTGCGCGTAGCGTGTTGCTCGGGGCGATGCGCTATCGGGCGCTGGCCAGTCCGGCGTTTATCGAGCGGCATTTCCCCGACGGGGTGCGCGCCGAGCAGCTGCCGCGCACCCCGGCGCTGGTGTTCGGCCCGGACGATTTTCTCCAGCATCGCTACCTCGCATCGCTCGGTGTCGATGGTGGTTTCGAGCATCATTTGTGCCCGTCCTCCGAAGGTTTTGTGCGTCTGACCGAAGCCGGGTTTGGTTGGGGCCTGGTGCCGGAACTGCAAGTGCGCGATCAACTGCAACGCGGCGTATTGCGCGAACTGTTGCCAGATAAACCGATCGATGTGCCGTTGTACTGGCATCATTGGCGCAATGGCGGTCAGCTGCTGGCCTTGCTGACAGAGCAATTGCTACGTTCTTCACCGCGCTGGCTGGTGCCCTTGGGCTGATGGTCAGCGTCAAGACAGACGTATCAGGTAAACGAAAGACATCGGAGCGTTACATGAAAATTCTGGTCACCGGCGCAAGCGGCTTCATTGGCGGACGCTTTGCGCGTTTCGCTTTGGAGCAGGGCCTGGACGTGCGGGTCAACGGTCGCCGGGCCGAAAGTGTCGAGCATCTGGTGCGCCGTGGCGCCGAGTTCGTCCCGGGCGATCTCACCGATGCGGATCTGGTGCGCGAACTCTGCGCCGACGTCGAAGCCGTGGTGCACTGCGCCGGCGCCGTCGGCTTGTGGGGGCGCTATCAGGACTTTCATCAGGGCAACGTGCAGGTCACCGAAAACGTCGTCGAAGCCTGCCTCAAGCAGCGCGTGCGGCGACTGGTGCATCTGTCGTCGCCGTCGATCTATTTCGATGGCCGCGATCACCTCGGCCTGACCGAAGAGCAAGTGCCCAAGCGCTTCAAGCATCACTACGCGGCGACCAAATACCTGGCCGAGCAAAAGGTCTTTGGCGCGCAGGAATTCGGTCTGGAAACCATTGCCCTGCGCCCGCGTTTCGTCACTGGTGCCGGCGACATGAGCATCTTCCCGCGCCTGCTGAACATGCAGCGCAAGGGGCGTCTGGCGATCATTGGCGACGGTCTGAACAAGGTCGACTTCACCAGCGTGCAGAACCTCAACGAAGCGCTGCTCAGCAGCCTGCTGGCGGCCGGTTCCGCGTTGGGCAAGGCCTACAACATCAGCAATGGCGCGCCGGTGCCGCTGTGGGATGTGGTCAATTATGTGATGCGCAAAATGGAAGTGCCGCAGGTCAGCAAATACCGCTCGTACGGTCTGGCCTACAGCGTTGCTGCGCTCAACGAAGGCGTGTGCAAACTCTGGCCGGGACGCCCGGAGCCGACCCTGTCGCGATTGGGCATGCAAGTCATGAAGAAAAATTTCACCCTCGACATCAGCCGCGCCCGGCATTATCTGGACTACGATCCGAAAGTCAGCCTGTGGTCGGCTCTCGACGAGTTCTGTGGCTGGTGGAAAGCTCAGGACATCCGTTGATACAAGTCGGTCGGCCGGCAATGAACCGCACTGCCGCTTGAGGGTCAATCCCTGCGGCTGCGGCGGTTATACTTCGCAGCATTTAGCCATCACCGCGTTCCACAAAGGTTGCCTCAATGTCCATGCGTAACGATGCCAACGACGATTTCGACGATGTACCGAGCCTGCGGGCCGACACCTTTGACGACGATGACATTCCGCCCTCCGCTCGCACCTCGGTGCACTCGCGCACGCCGCCGGTGGTCAAGGTCAAGGCTGCGAGTACCGGGCCGCTGTGGGCACTGGTCGGCGCGTTGTTCTTTGCCTTCATCGGCCTGGCCTGGTGGAGCTTCCAGCAGATTTCGCTGATGGAGCAGCAATTGGTCGCGACCCAGGAAAGCTTTGCACGCATCAGCGAGGAAGCGGCAGGGCGCCTGCAGGACATTTCCGGCAAGGTCGTCGCCAGTCAGAGCAACGTCAATAGCGACAGTGAAGCCCTGAAGCAGCAGATCAAACAGCTGGAAACTCAGTTGCTGGATCAGAGCAAACAGCAGCAAGGCGTGGTCGGTCAGGCCAGCGATCTGGACAAGCGTCTGGCGCAGATGACCGCGCAGACCACCGAACAACAGAACGCCAATACCCAGTTGCAGGCTCAGGTCAAAGCCTTGAGCGCCGAACTGGCGACCCTGAAGAGCGCCCCGGCCGACACCGGCAAGGTCGATGCGCAGCTCAAGAGTTATGACGCGCAGCTGAAAAGCCTCGGCGCTGATATCACCGCGCTGAAAAAGCAAGGCAATCCGAGCGCGGCGATCGAGCGTCTGGAGCAGGAAATCGTCGTTCTCAAGAGTGAACAGGACAACCGTCCGGCCGCTGCGCAGGGTGGCGGCAATACCGCCGAGTTCGACGCATTCCGCGGGCAGATGACCCGCAACCTCAACACCCTGCAGGCGCAGATCCAGAACCTGCAACAGCAGATCAATGCCCGGCCGTAGGGCCTGAGTCAGGATATCTTGTGGCGAGGGAGCTTGCTCCCGCTGGAGTGCGAAGCGCTCCCCTGCTTTCGTTCAGGTAGAGCGCATTTGCAGGTTTTGCGACTGCTTCGCAGCCGAGCGGGAGCAAGCTCCCTCGCCACAGGGAATGCGGCAACTTCTGGATTCATCTTCGACCTCCGTCCGACCCCAAGCCGTCTACGCTCTTGAAACACCAACAAGAACGAGGGATGCGTTATGGGGTTTTTGCATAAAGTGGCGTGGCTCGGGGTGATGCTTTTTGTAGGGGCAGGGCAGGTCAACGCCGCCACTACACAAAAGGACGACAGCAAGGCTGCCATCGCTTTGCTGGAAAAGGCGCTGGCCTATTACCACGACAATGGCGACAAGGCCTTCGCCGCGTTCAGCCGTCAGGGCGAGTTCGTCGACAAGGATCGCTACGTGTTCGTGGTCGACACCAAAGGCGTGATGCTCGCCAGCGGCGGGCCGTCCTCAGCCTTGATCGGCCGTGACGTCAGCGAAGTGCTTGCGCCGGATTTGCAGAAAGCCTTCAAGGACGCCTTGCTGGTGCCGGAAGGCAACGGCATTCAACAGGCCGAATACCGCTGGCAGAACTGGGCGGACGGCAAGGTCGAGCGCAAGCATGTCTACTATCAGCGCATCGGCCAGCGGATTCTGGCCGTCGGTTATTACCTGCCGCGTGCTTCAGCCGAGCAGGCCAAGGCACTTCTCGACAAGGCTGCAACCGATCTGGGAAAAAACGAGAAGGGCACGCTGACGGCCATCAACTCGCTCAAGGGCGGTTATCTGCAGGATGACCTGTATGTGTTCGTGGTCGATCTGGACACCCAACGCTACGTTGCCCACGGAACCAACCTGCGCTTGATCAACACCGATTTCAGCAAGATCAAGGACCCGGAAGGCAAACCGGTGGGCGAGCCGATTCTGGCGCTGATCGCCAAACAGGATGACGGCGAATACGAATATCGCTGGAAAAACCCGGTGACCGGCAAGGTCGAGGACAAGCATGCCTACCTGAAGAAGGTCGGGCATTTTCTGGTGGCGGTGGGTTACTACAGCCCCTGATTGAAACATTCGCTACTGTGGGAGGGGGCTTGCTCCCGAAAGCGGTATGTCATTCAACAAAGATGTTGGCTGATCCACCGCTTTCGGGAGCAAGCCCCCTCCCACAGGGTTTTAAGGTGTTGCTGTTATTCGGCGCCGTGCTCGCGCCCGCGCAGCAACTTGTTCGGCATCGCAATTGCCGCTGCCAGCCCCAGCAATGACACCGCGGTACTCACCCACAGCAGATGCCGGAACGTCACCGAAAGCTCGGCGCGCAAGGCGTTCTGCGCATCGCCCGGCGCGGCGTTCAAACCGTCGAGCAGCACATTGCCCGAATGCCCCTCGCTGATCAGCGAGTTGCTCGCCAGGTGGGCAAAACTCGAATCCTGCAACAACGCCAGCAACAGCGCCGACATCAACGCCACACCCACTGCGCCGCCCAGCGAACGGAACAGATTGGTGGTGCTGGTGGCGACGCCGATGTCGCGTTGCTCCACCGAGTTCTGCGTACCCACCAGTGAAGTCGGGAAGTGCATGCCGCCGGCAATCCCGCTGAGCAGCATGAACAGGCTGCTGACCAGCGTCGCATCGGGTGGGCTGAACGCCATGCCGAGAATCGAGATCGGCATCAGCAGCGCGCCGGTCAGAATCTGTGGTTTGTAGCGACCGGTCACCGAAGTACGGCGTCCGGCGAAATAAGCGCCAATCGGCAGGCCCATCGCCAGCGGCAGCAAGTGCAACGCCGCCGCGTCGGCCCCGGCGCCGGTAACGCTCTGGAAGCGCAGCGGCATCAACACGATCAGCGAGATTGCCTGAAAACTGGTGAAGAAAATCGTGCACCAGCACAGCAACGCGTTGCGGTTGGTGAACAAGTGCATCGGCAGCAGCGGCTCACGCGCCCGGCGTTCATGCCACACGAACACCGCCAGCACCAGCACCGCGCAGGCGAACAAACCGAGCACTTCACTGCTGCGCCACGAATGACCCTGACCGACTTGGGTGATGGCCAGCAGCAGGGCGGTCAAACCGATGATCATCAACAGCGTGCCGAGGTAGTCGATGATCGGTTTGCGCTGCGGAATCGGCAGCCCGCGCAGATTGCGATTGGCAACCCACCAGGCGCCCAGTCCCAGTGGCAGATTGATCAGGAACACCCAGCGCCACGACAGGTATTCGGTCATGTAGCCGCCGAGCACTGGCCCGGCGACGCTGGCCACCGCGTACATGCTGCTGAAGTAACCCTGATAACGCCCGCGTTCGCGCGGCGGGACGATGTCGCCGATGATTGCCTGACTGACCGAAATCATCCCGCCGGCACCGATGCCCTGGAGAATCCGCGCCAGCACCAGTTGTTCCATGCTTTGCGCCATGCCGCAGAACAGCGAGGCGAGGGTGAACAGGCCCATGCCGAACAGCATCAGTTTGCGTCGCCCGTACAAATCGCCGAGTTTGCCGTAGATCGGCACGGCCACGGTCATTGCCACCATGTACCCGGAAATCACCCAGGCCAGCAGGCTGACGTCCTTGAACTGTGCGGAGATGGCGGGCATCGAGACGGCGACGATGGTCTGGTCCAGCGCGCCGAGAAAAATCGCCATCATCAACGCGACCAGCACGCTGCGAATGGCCGGTTTGGGCGTTTCAGGGTGATTGAGATTGGTCACGGGCGAGCCTGCGGGCAGTGATGGACCCGCACGGCCATTGCGCGCGGGTGGATGCTCGCCAGTGTAAGTCGATAGCAGGCTATTCGATAGCCTCGTACGGAAGTCCGACGTAATTTTCTGCAATGGTTTTTCGACCGGCTTCTGAACTGACAAAGTAGTCCAGTTCCGAGGCGCTTATGCGCTGGCTGAAATCATCATGCTCGTCGAAGCGATGCAGCATCGAGGTCATCCACCAGGAGAAACGTTCGGCTTTCCATACCCGGCGCAGGCAGATTTCCGAGTATTTCTCCAGCAGATCTGTGCGCCCTTCGCGATAAACCTTCAGCAGAATGTTGAACAGCGTACTGACATCGCTGGCGGCCAGATTCAAGCCCTTTGCGCCGGTGGGCGGCACAATGTGCGCGGCATCGCCGAGCAGAAACATCCGTCCGTACTGCATCGGCTCGACGACAAAACTGCGCAGCGGCGCGATGCTTTTTTCAATCGACGGGCCAGTCACCAGTTTCTCGGCAAGCGCGGCGGGCAGACGGGTTTTCAGCTCAGCCCAAAAGCGCTCGTCGGACCAGTCGGCGACGTTTTCCTCGGCCGGCACTTGCAGGTAATAACGGGTGCGGGTGGCCGAACGCATGCTACACAGGGCGAAGCCACGTTCATGGCGGGCATAGACCAGCTCTTCGTGCACCGGCGGGGTGTCGGCGAGAATCCCCAGCCAGCCGAACGGATAGACCCGTTCGAAGATCTTCAGGCAGTCCTCGGGAATCGACTGCCGGGCCACGCCATGAAAGCCGTCGCAACCGGCGATGTAATCGCAATCGACGCGCCAGGTTTCGCCGTCCTTTTCGAAGGTGACAAACGCCTCGTCGCTTTTCATGCCGTGAGGAACGACATCGCTCACTTCATAAAACGACAGTGCGCCAGCCTCCCGACGAGCGGCCATCAGGTCGCGCGTGACTTCGGTCTGACCGTAGACCATGACGGTTTTGCCGCCGGTCAAACCCTGCAGATCGATGTGGGCCAGACGCCCATCCAGTGCCAGATCGAAGCCGGCGTGCACCAGCCCTTCGGCATCCATGCGCGCGCCTACGCCGGCCTGGCGCAACAGCTCTACCATGCCTTGTTCAAGCACGCCGGCGCGAATTCGTCCGAGGACATAGCCGGGTGTCTGGCGTTCGAGAATCAGGGTGTCGATGCCGGCGTTGTGCAGCAACTGACCGAGGAGCAATCCGGACGGACCGGCGCCAATGATGGCGACTTGGGTTTTCAGGGTTTTCATTGTTTTTATGACTCGCAAGCTTCACGCGACAGAAGGCGGTGAATGATTTTTATGGATCGAGTGCTTGCATTTTTCCCTTGCGGGTCTGTCAATTGAAGGTGAAAACTGAGCCGATACCTGTACATTCTGCCAATCGGTGCGATTATCGCCCGCAACTTCGAGGCCTGGATTGAAGTGATGAACAAGCCTGCCCTGCCTTCGATTCCGGTGTTCAAGCTCTACGGTGAAAGCCTGGACTGGCCGACCCCTGACTTGCTGCACTGTGAAACCATTTCCAAACGCAGCCGCGAACATCAATGGGAAATCAAACCCCACCGCCACGCCGATTTGTGCCAGTTGCTCTTCGTCTTCAAAGGTCAGGCAGAGCTTGAAATCGAAGGTCAACGCACGCAACTCAACCAACCCGCGATTCAAGTCCTGCCACCGTTGTCGGTGCATGGCTTTCGCTTTTCCGAGGACGTCGAAGGATTCGTCGTCACCCTCGCCAATCCGCTGATCAATCACCTGCAGGCGCAACTGGGCAGTTCGGTGCACGCACTGGCCCAGGCCGAGCACTACCCGGCGGGCAAGGATGCGGAGTACCTGAACAGTCTGTTTTCAGCGTTGCAGGCCGAGTACAACGGCCATCAACCCGCGCGGGAAATGCTCATGCATTCGCTGGTCAGCGTGATCATGGTCTGGGTCAGCCGTCAGGCGCTCGTGCGCCATAACGCCAGCCAGCGGCCGCAACGCCAGCGCGAATACCTCAACGGGTTCATTCAATTGGTGGAGGAGACGTACCGCCAGCATGTGAAGGTCGAAGACCTCGCCCATCGCCTGGGGATTTCGGTATCACACCTCAACGGCACCTGCCGCGAACTGGCTGGGCAGCCGGCGCTGCAGATCATGCACGAACGCCAGTTGCTGGAAGCCAAACGTTTGCTGACCTACACCAGCATGACCATTTACGAGATGTCGGAGTTGTTGGGGTTTTCCGATCCGACCAACTTCACGCGCCTGTTCCGGCGCCGGGTGGGCATTTCGCCAAAGGCGTTTCGTGACCGGCTGAAGGCCGATCAGTGATCCTGTAAACCTGGCGATATCCTGTGGGAGGGGGCTTGCTCCCGAATGCGGTGTGCCATTCAGCATTGATGCACACTGAGACACCGCTTTCGGGAGCAAGCCCCCTCCCACAGGATTGCAGGCCAGCTCAGATCATTCAGCGCAGCGCATTAAGCGTCGCATTGTGCGGAATACAGCGCTCGAAATTGCAGCTGGCGTATTCGCGCGGCAGTTGTCGCAGTTGCTCGACCCGCCAGGCCGCGGTGCCGTACAGCGCCAGCGTGGCGGCGCAGGTGATGAAAATCGCGAAGTACCTTCTTGTTCTGATGTTCATGGCGTAGACCTCTGAACGCATACCCTGCGGTATTACTTTCAGCATAGGTCAGCGGCATAGAGTTGCCAGCCACAAACCCGGCCTATGTGACATCCCCCCTGTGGGAGCGGGCTTGCTCGCGAAGGCGTGGTGTCAGTCGATGACGATCCAGACTGATACACCGCCTTCGCGAGCAAGCCCGCTCCCACAGGGGCATCGGATTTACAGGCCCATATCCCATTCGGGATTTTCCGGGAATCGTTCGACGAGAAAATCCAGCATGCTGCGCAACGCCGCCGGCATGTGCTTGCGTGAGGCGTACACCGCGTAGATGTTCATCTGCCGCGGCTCGGCATCCGGCAGCAGGCGCACCAGTTCACCGGCATGCACATGCACCCCGGCCTGATAGGTCGGCAGCATCGCCACGCCCGCACCGGCCAGCGTCGCGCGCAACAACGTGCTGGCCTCGTTGGCGCTGATGTTGCCCTGCACCGGCACCGACACGGGCTCGCCGTCCTCCTCGAAATGCCACAGGCTCTTGCCGAAGTAGGAGTGGGTCAGGCAGTTGTGTCGGCTCAGGTCCTCGACCCGTTGCGGTGGCGGGTTGTCGCGCAAATAAGTCGGTGCGGCGCAGACCACCGAGCGGCACACGGTCAGGCGCCGGGCGATCAGGTTCGGATCGAGGTCATTGCTGGTGCGGATCGCCAGATCGATGCGCTCATCCACCAGATTCACCGTGCGGTCGAGCATCTGCAGATCGATGCTGACCCCGGGGTAACGTTTGACGTACGCCGCCATCGCATCGGCCAGTTGCGCCTGGCCGAACGAGGTACTGACGCTGATACGCAGCAATCCTCGCGGTGCATCGTGTGGTTCACTGACTGCCGCCTGCATGTCGGTCGAGAGTTCGAGCATCTGCCGACAGCGCGGCAGGATTTCGCTGCCGGCGGCAGTCAGGCTCAATTTGCGTGTGGTGCGGTGCATCAGTCGCGCGCCGACCCAGTCTTCCAGCTCCGCCAGATAACGCGACACCACTGGCCGTGACAGGTCCAGATGATCGGCCGCCGCCGACTGGCTGCCCAGATCGACCACTGTGACAAACACGCGCATTGCTTGAAGACGATCCATGATTTGCCCGCTTTCAGAAACAAACTATGTCCAAGCATCGCATTTTTTGTACCGAGTCAGGCAACTAAGCTCTGTCCCATCGCCAAACACGGCATTCGGATCACGGAGCAACAGATGATCGGCTTCACTACCCTCAAGCGCGTTTTGCTGGCCACCGCCACCCTCGGTTTCGCGGCCCACGCCGCTGCCGCCAACCTGTCCCTGGATGTCTACAACCCGGGCACCCACGCGATTTTCCCGGTGACTTCGGTGCTGGTCAGCGGCGAGAAAGACGCGATTCTGGTCGATGCACAATTCGGCAAGGCTCAGGCCGAGCAGGTGGTGGAGAAGATCCGCGCCAGCGGCAAGCACCTGACCACCATTTACATCAGCCACGGTGACCCGGATTACTACTTCGGCCTCGACACCCTGACCCAGGCTTTCCCCGACGCCGAAGTGCTGGCCTCGCAGCCGACCGTGGATCACATCAACAAAACCGTCGCCGGCAAACTCGCCTTCTGGGGTCCGAAAATGGGCGCCGACGTACCGGCCAAAACCATCGTGCCGGGCGTGCTCAAGGGCGACAGCCTGATGCTCGAAGGACAGAAATTGCAGGTGGTCGGTCTTGAAGGCAAACAACCGGATCGCAGCTTCGTGTGGATTCCGTCGCTCAAGGCCGTGGTCGGTGGCGTTGTGGTCGCCGAGAATATTCATGTGTGGATGGCCGATACCCAGACCGCGCAATCCCACGCCGACTGGCTGCAAACCCTGCACTCGATCGAAACCCTGAAGCCGAAAACCGTGGTGCCGGGTCACTACCTGGGCGAGAGCAGCCGCTCGCTGGCCAGCGTGAAATTCACCGCCGACTACATTAAGGCTTTCGACGAAGAAACCGCCAAGGCCAAGGATTCCGCCGCACTGATCAAGGCCATGCACAAGCGCTACCCGAAACTCGGCGAAGAAAGCTCGCTGGAACTGAGCGCCAAAGTCGCCAAGGGCGAGATAAAGTGGTAACCCGATTCTGAAAACGCAGCACTCTCAAGCCAACTGGAGAATGTCATGAGCAAGATCGCAATCATTGGTGCCACCGGCCGTGCCGGTAGCCAACTGCTGGAAGAAGCCCTGCGTCGCGGGCATAGCGTCACTGCCATCGCCCGTGATACCTCGAAGATCGGCGCGCGTGCCGGTGTGGTCAGCAAGAATGTCGATGTGCTGGATTCGGCGGCGCTGCAAGCCGCAGTGGCCGGTCACGACGTGGTGATCAGCGCTGCGCATTTCGCCACGGTACCGGCCAGTGCCGTGGTCGGCCCGGTGAAGCAGGCGGGTGTGAAGCGTCTGCTGGTGGTTGGCGGTGCCGGTTCGCTGTTGCTGCCGGACGAAACCCGAGTGATCGACAGCGCCGGTTTCCCCGCTGAGTACAAAACCGAGGCCAGCGCTGGCGCGGCGTTTCTTGATGCCTTGCGTCAGGAGAAGGATCTGGACTGGACTTTCCTCTCGCCATCGGCAGAGTTCGTCGAAGGTGAGCGCACCGGCACCTTCCGCGTTGGCAAGGATCATTTGCTGTTCAGTGCTGAAGGTCGCAGCTGGATCACCTTCGCCGATTACGCAATTGCGCTGATTGACGAAGTGGAAACGCCGAAGCATTCGCGTCAGCGGTTTACCGTCGGGTATTAAGCAACGACGCAGACCCAATGTGGGAGCGGGCTTGCTCGCGAATGCAGTGTGTCAGTCACTTAAAATGTCGCTGACACTCCGCTTTCGCGAGCAAGCCCGCTCCCACAGGGGGATCTGTGTACTTCAGCGGGTATGCGCCTGCTCCACCAGCCAGATCATCAACTCCTCCAGCTGCGGCGACGCTTCCCCGCCCTGCGGCATCACCACGTAGTAGCCCAGCCCCGTCTTCACCTTCAGATCAAACGGCATCACCAGCCGCCCCGCGCGCAGGTCATCGCCGATCAGCGACCAGTCGCCAATCGCCACCCCCGTCCCATGCGACGCCATCGACATCGCCTGATCCAGCGTCTCGAAATGCTGCCCCATGTTGACGTTGCTCAACTGCAATTCGGCGGCGGTCAGCCACACCGTCCAGTCCTGGGTATCGCGGGTCGGGTGCAGCAGCAGATGCTGTTGCAGGTCGGCCGGTTCGCTCAGCGCCGGTGGGCCTTTCAATAAAGCTGGCGAGCAGACCGGTGTCAGCTGTTCATCAAACAGATGCAGCGCGGTCGAGGAGTTGTCCGGCGGCGTGCCGTAGATCACCGCCGCATCGAATTGCTCGCGCTGAAAGTCGACGCCATGGGCCAGTGTAGTGGTCAGTTTGACCGGCACGTCCGGGCGTTCCTTTTGCCATTGCAGCAGGCGCGGCACCAGCCAGCGCATCACGCAGCTGGGCGCCTTGAGTTGCAGGGTTTGCCGCTTGCGACCGATCTGCTCGGTGGCCTCGCTGATCAGGCCGAAGATCTTTTCCACCCGTGGCAGCCATTCACGTCCTTCGGCGGTCAGCTCCAGGCCTCGGGCCAGACGGATGAACAACTCATACCCCAGATGAGCTTCCAGCCCGGCAATCTGCCGGCTCACCGCGCCCTGAGTGATGTGCAACTGCTCGGCCGCCCGGGTGAAGTTGCAGCACTGCGCAGTAATCAGAAACGTGTGCAGGGCGGGCAGGGGAGGCAGTCGTTTCATGTGGATCCAAGGTATGACGTGAGGACATGGCTAGTATGACTTTTAATCGATTGTTGCCGCTACCTGCCGCCCGTTCAATGAGCCCATTCCACGGTCTCTTGTGGGAGCGGGCTTGCTCGCGAATGCGGTGTGTCATCCCCATTGATGTTGGCTGACACACCGCCTTCGCGAGCAAGCCCGCTCCCACCAGGAGCTCGGTGTCTCAAACGAACAAGAAGGGCAATCGACATGGCGACGTGTGGCGAAGTACTGGTCAAGTTACTCGAGGATTACGGGGTCGAGCAGGTGTTCGGCATTCCCGGGGTGCACACCGTGGAACTGTATCGCGGGCTGGCCCGTTCGAGCATCAACCACGTCACTCCACGGCACGAGCAGGGCGCCGGATTCATGGCTGACGGCTATGCGCGCACCAGCGGCAAACCGGGTGTGTGCTTCATTATTACCGGCCCAGGCATGACCAACATCACCACCGCGATGGGCCAGGCCTACGCCGACTCGATCCCGATGCTGGTGATCTCCAGCGTGCAGACCCGCAGCCAGTTGGGTGGCGGTCGCGGCAAACTCCATGAGTTGCCGAACCAGAGCGCGCTGGTCGGTGGCGTCGCTGCGTTCTCCCACACCCTGATGTCGGCGGCGGAATTGCCCGGCGTGCTGGCCCGTGCTTTCGCACTGTTTCAGGCCGGGCGTCCGCGTCCGGTGCACATCGAGATTCCGCTGGATGTTTTGGTAGAAGAGGCTGATGAGCTGCTCGCCAGCGTTCCGGTGCACATCGACCGCGCCGGGGCTGCACCGGCTGCAGTACGGCGCATGGCTGAGTTGCTGGCCGGCGCTCGGCGTCCGCTGATTCTCGCCGGTGGCGGTGCCATTGATGCCGCCGCCGAACTGACTGAGCTGGCCGAGCTGCTCGACGCCCCGGTGGCGCTGACCATCAACGCCAAAGGCATGTTGCCCTCCAGCCATCCGCTGCTGATCGGCTCGACGCAAAGCCTGGTCGCCACTCGCGCACTGGTGGCCGATGCCGACGTGGTGCTGGCGATCGGTACCGAACTGGCCGAAACCGATTACGACGTGACCTTCGCCGGCGGCTTTGAAATCCCCGGCAAGTTGCTGCGCATCGACATCGACGCCGATCAGACCGTGCGCAACTATCCGCCGCACGTGGCCTTGGTCGCCGACTCGCGCAACGCCGCACAAGGGCTGCTCGGCGCACTGTCGCAGCAGGCGCTGGCCGAGCGGCGCAATGATTGGGGTCAGGTGCGGGCAGCACGTCTGCGCGATGAGCTGGCCGCGATCTGGGATGCGCCAACCCTGGCCCAGACCCGTTTTCTGGAAACCGTGCTGCACGAGTTGCCGGACGCAGTATTCGTCGGCGACTCCACGCAACCGGTGTACACCGGCAACCTCACGTTCAACCCGGAACGTCCACGGCGCTGGTTCAACTCGTCCACCGGTTACGGCACCCTCGGTTACGCCCTGCCGGCGGCGATTGGCGCGTGGCTCGGCGGTAGCGTCGAGGACGGTGCTCGTCCGCCAGTGGTGTGCCTGATCGGCGACGGTGGCTTGCAGTTCACCCTGCCGGAACTGGCCAGCGCGGTTGAAGCGCGTACGCTGGTGATCATCCTGCTGTGGAATAACCAGGGCTACGAAGAGATCAAAAAATACATGGTCAACCGCGCCATCGAACCGGTCGGCGTCGATATCTACACCCCGGATTTCATCGGCGTCGCCAAGGCCCTGGGCTGCGCCGCCGAAGCGATCAGTTCGGTTGAACAGCTGCGCGGCGCGCTGCGTGCCGCCACCGATCGTCAGGGCCCGACCCTGATCGAAATCGACCAGACCCAGTGGATGCAGGCGGTGGCCCAATGATCAATTTCCCAACCACACTCGATGGTCTGTACATCAACGGTCAATGGTCGGCCGGACGTGAGCATCTGCGGGTGATCAACCCGGCCACCGAAGCGCTGCTGACCACGGTCAATGGCGGCGATGAACGCGCGGTTGATCTGGCCGTCAGCGCCGCCACTGAAGCGTTCAAGCGCTGGTCGAAAACCACTGGGGCCGAGCGTGGCGCGATTCTGCGCAACATCGCCAACGGCGTGCGCAACGGTCGTGACCACTTGATGAAGTTGCAGTCGAGCAACAACGGCAAACCGCAATTCGAAGCGGCGATCGATGTCGATGATGTGATCGCCACTTTCGAGTATTACGCCGAATTGGCCGAAGGCCTCGACGCACAACTCGACAGCAACGTGGCGCTGCCCAGCGATGACTTCAGCGCGCGTCTGCGTCGTGAACCGTGCGGTGTGGTCGGGCTGATCGTGCCGTGGAATTTCCCGATGGTCACCACCGCGTGGAAGCTCGCCCCGGCCTTGGCCGCCGGTTGCTGCGTGGTGCTCAAACCGTCGGAAGTCACGCCGCTGCCGGAGCTGGAACTGGCGGCGATCATTGCCGAGTCCGGCTTGCCCGACGGTGTGTTCAACCTGGTTTGCGGCACCGGTCTGGCGGTCGGTGCACCGCTGTCGGCGGACCCGCGCATCGCCAAGATTTCCTTCACCGGCAGCAATGCCGTCGGCGTGCAGGTGATGCAGCGCGCCGCCGAAACGGTGAAGGGCGTGAGCCTGGAATTGGGCGGCAAATCTTCGCTGCTGGTGCTTGAAGATGCCGATTTGGAACTGGCGGTGGAACTGGCCTGCGGCGGCGGTTTCTTCAATGCCGGGCAAATGTGTTCGGCCACCAGTCGGGTGCTGGTTGCCGATGAGCTGGCCGATGAATTTCTTGAGCGTTTGCAAAAACGCGCGCAAGCGATTCGCGTGGCCGACCCGTTCGACCCGGACGTGGAGATGGGCGCGCTGGTCAATCAGGCGCAATACCAGCGCGTGCTCGGCCACATCGACCGCGGTTTGAGTGCCGGGGCGAAGCTGGTGTGCGGCGGCAATCGTCCGGCGCATCTGCCGCGCGGCTATTTTTTGCAGCCGACGGTGTTCACCGACGTGCCCCTCGACAGTGCGTTGTGGTGTGAAGAGATTTTCGGCCCGGTGCTCTGCGTGCGCAGTTTCAGCAGCGAAGCCGAGGCGATTGCCCTGGCCAACGACAGCCAGTTCGGGCTGGTCGCCAGTGTGGTGACGCGTAACGCCGAGACCGCCGACCGCGTCGCCAACGCCCTGCAGGCGGGGCTTGTATGGCTCAACGCGCCGCAAGTGATCTTCCCGCAGACGGCGTGGGGCGGCTACAAGCAGAGCAGCATCGGTCGTGAATTGGGGCCGTGGGGCCTGGCTGCGTTTCAAGAAATCAAACACGTGATCCGGGCGCTCTGAACGCCCGAAAATGGTGAGTGCATGCCTCGCAACGAGGCATGCGTCGGTGTCATGGCTTCGATGAGTTTTTATCGATAGTCAGGTGTATTGCACGACCTCAGGATGAACCCGTCGGCAGCGCTGCAGGCCTTTTAATACAAGGCCTGCAGCGGATCCGGCCGCGCGGATGCAACGGTTGCGACCAACCTCATACTTAAAAGAACAAAGGGAGTCCTTCATGGGCGAGCATGATCTGAACAGGCGTCAATTCATTAAAACCGTGGGCGTCGCTTCGGTAGCGGCGGCGGCCCTGAGCATGCCCTTCATCCGGGCCAGCGCCAGCGACACTCGGTTCGCCGGCAAGACTCTGCGTTTGCTGACCTGGTCGGATGACACCGGCCTCGCCGCACTGCGCAACATTGCCGCCACCTTCGAGGCCAAGACCGGCGCCAAGGTCATCGCCGACCGCACCGGCAGCACCTCGGAAATGGTCGCCAAGCTCAAGGCCGGCGGTGACCGTCCGCAGTACGACATCATCACCCTGGCCGGGGTCGGCGCCGAAGGTCTGGCCGCCGCCGGACTGCTGGAAAAGCCCGACCTCAACCGGATTCCCAACCTGATCGACGTACCGGAAAAATACCGCACCGGCGCCAACGGGCACGGCATCGGTTACCTGCTGTGGTGCAACAGTCTGGTCTACAGCACCCGCACCCTCAAACAGGCACCGGACAGTTATGCCGCGCTGTGGGACGCCGATCTGGCGCCGAACATTTTCCTACCGCCGCCGAACTGGACCGAGGCCATGGACCTGATCATCATCGCCGCGAAACTGGCCGGCGGTGACGAACACAACATCGAACCGGGCTTCAAGAAACTCGCCGAGCTGAAGGATCGCGTGGTGACCCTCGGCGAAAACCCGAACCAGATCGCCGAGCTGTTCCGCACCGGTTCCCTGGACATGGGCGGCTTGTACGCCCCGGCATTCTTCCCCAAGCAGATCCGCGATCCGAACTACGGTCTCGGTGCCACGTTCGGCATGAAGGAAGGTTTCTACACTGACCTGATGCTCTCGGTGATGCCGAAGAACCGTCCGGGCGACACCGACCTGGCCTACGCCTTCATCGACCACTCTCTCGACCCGCTGGTGCAGGGCAAGATGGCCGAAGACATCTTCAACGGCCCGGTCAACGCCAAGGCGATCATCTCCGCGGAAGCGCGCAAGAGCCCGTACATCCTTACGCCGGAGCAGATTGCCGAGAAGGCGATCATGCACGACAACGCCTTCCTGGCGACCGTGCATGACCAATGGATTCGTCGCTATACGGAAATTTTTTCTTCCTGACCGAGAGCCGAGCACAGGCCCTGAGAGTGCCACAAATCAAATGTGGGAGCGGGCTTGCTCGCGAATGCAATCTGTCAGTCGACATTGTTGCTGACTGAACCACCGCTTTCGCGAGCAAGCCCGCTCCCACAGGAGATTGAGGTATTTGCGAGATTAGCTTTCCATTGACGAGATCATTGCTATGGAACATCAATCCCTGACCCAACCGGTCGGCGCCGCTGACGTGCGCCCGGCGCGTGGTATATCGCCGACCGCCCGGGCGTGGTTTTTCCTCACGCCGTCGATGCTGTTTCTCGGCGTGCTGATCGCCGCCAGCCTGCTGGTGCTGCGCATGAGCGTCGGCACTAAGGGCGCGGAATGGAGCGGGTTCAGCCTCGCCAGCTACGCGCAATTGCTCGAACCCTATTATCTCAAGTCCCTGCTGCTGACCCTGCGTCTGGCGCTGATCAGTGCAGTGATCGCGGTGCTGCTGGCGATCCCGGTGGCGTACACCATGTCACGGCTGACCTCGCCGTTCGTGCGGCGGATCTTCCTTGCCGCAGTGTTGCTGCCGCTGCTGGTCAACCTCCTGCTGCAAAGCTACGGCTGGCTGGTGATTCTTGGCCCGGGCGGGATGCTCAACCAGACGCTGATGGGCCTGGGCCTGATCAAGCGTCCGATCATGCTGCTGTACAACCAGAACGGCGTGCTGATGGGCCTGGTGCAGACCGCGTTTCCTTTGGCCGTGCTGCCGATTGCCAGCGCCATGCGTGGTGTTGCGCGTACCTACGAAGAGGCGGCGGCGACACTGGGCGCCAGTCGTTTTCAGGTGTTCCGTCAGGTGGTGTTGCCGATGAGTCTGCCGGGGATCATCACCGGGGCGACGCTGGTGTTCGCCTACAACGCCAGCAGTTTTGTCGTGCCGTTGCTGCTCGGTGGCCGCCGTGTGCCGATGCTCGCGGTGATGGTGCATGACCAGATCGCGCCGCTGATGAACTGGCCTGCCGCGTCCGCTGCCGGGGTGGTGCTGATCGTCACCACGCTGGCGATCATGACCCTGTCTGAATACATCACCGGCCGTCGTCGGCGTCTGCTGGAGGCATCGCAATGAGTACCCTGATCAACAAGCGCATGGCGCTGCTGCCCGGCGACACCGGCAAGTTCGCCGGGATCCTCTCCGGGTTCATTCTGCTGCTGGCGGTGTTGCCGATCCTGACCATGATCGTCATGTCGTTCAGCGGTGCGTCGAACCTCGACTTCCCGCCGAGCAGCTACAGCCTGCAGTGGTACAAGGCGGCCTGGCACACCTTCGTCTCGCCGGACGCCAGCGACGTGCTGAGCCTCGGCCAGGCGATGGCCACCAGCCTGCTGGTGTCGTGCCTGACCATGGTTTTTGCCACGCTGATCGCGGTGCCCGCCGCCTATGCGCTGACCCGCTGCGAGTTCCGTGGCAAAGCCGTGGCGCTGCAACTGATGTCGCTGCCGCTGGTGTTCCCGATGGTGGTGTTGGGCCTGGCCTTGCTGCTGGTGTTCGACAGCCTGCCGTTCCACCTGACCACTTCGCGGCTAGTGATTGCCCACGTGATTCTGGCGCTGCCGTTCGTGGTGAAAAACTGCACCGCCGCCATGCTCTCCATCGGCAGTGAAGTCGAAGAGGCGGCGCGGATGCTCGGCGCCTCACCGCTGCGGGCGATTGTCGACGTGGTGGTGCCGCTGATGAAGTCGGGGATTCTGGCGGGGATGCTGCTGGCGTTCATCGTCTCGTTCAACGAATTCACCGTGACCTATTTCCTCTACACCATCGACGTCATGACCGTGCCGATCTGGATGTACAGCCGCACCGTGTCATCGCTCGACCCTACCGTGTTCTCGTTTGCCGTGCTGATCGTGCTGATCGACTTCGTCCTGATCTGGGCGCTGGAGAAGCTGGTGGGCGAGGGCGGCGTTTCCTTTTGATTTGAGGTGCAACATGACTGGTCTGATTCTGGAAAACGTCGAGAAATTCTACGGCTCGGCTTGCGCGGTACAGGAGGTCAATCTGCATTTGCCGGAAGGCAAACTGGTGTGTTTTCTCGGCCCCTCGGGCTGCGGCAAAACCACCTTGCTGCGGATGATCGCCGGGCTGGAAACTCTCACCGGCGGCGAGATTCGCCTGGATGGCGAGAACATCGGCCACACCCCGGCGCACCTGCGCAACTTCGGCATGGTGTTCCAGTCGCTGGCGCTGTTCCCGCACATGACTGTCGGCGAGAACATCGCCTACCCGCTGAAACTGCGCGGCGTGAGCAAGGCCGAGCAACTGGCGCGGGTGGTGGAATTGCTGGAGTTGATCCAGTTGCAGGCGATGATCGACCGGCCGGTGGCGAAACTCTCCGGCGGGCAACGGCAGCGGGTGGCGATTGCCCGGGCCATCGCCTCGCGGCCGAAAATCCTCCTGCTCGACGAACCGCTGTCGGCGCTGGACGCCAAGCTCCGCGAGTCGATGCAGGTGGAAATCCGCCAGTTGCAACAGCGCTTGAACATCACCACGATCATGGTCACCCACGATCAGCGCGAAGCCATGACCATGGCCGACATCGTCGTGGTGCTGGGCGAGCACAAGGTGCAGCAGGTGGGCACGCCGATCGAAATCTACCGGCACCCGGCCAACGAGTTCGTCGCCGACTTCATCGGTTCGGGCAACATTTTTCCGGCCACGGCGCTGGGTGACGGCAAGGTCAGTTTGCCGGGCGGTGATGCGCTGCAAGTGCCGATCTGCAGCAGCATCGAAGCGGGGCAGAAGGTGAAGATGCTGATTCGCCCGGAGGACCTCCAACTGTCCGCGCCACAAGCCACGGCGGGCAATCGCTTGCTCGGCAAGGTGACGTTCGTGCGCGATATCGGCGCGACCATCGAGACCACGGTGGAGTGTTCCGGGGTGACGTTCACCGCGTTGAGTACGCCGTGTCAGGGGATCGGTTTGGGGATCGGGCATCCGGTGTCGGTGACGTTGCCGAGTGAGGCGTGTCGGGTGTTGGGGGCTTGATCAGGATTTGATGGTGATCTTGCCGATGCCATCGCGAGCAGGCTCACTCCTACAGGTGAACGCATTCCAACTGTAGGAGTGAGCCTGCTCGCGATAGGGCCATAAGCCTCACCGCAGATGCCGGATCAGACCGACTGCCGCAACCGCGCCAGATCCCTTAACGGCGGCGCACCAAACAAGCGGCTGTACTCGCGGCTGAACTGCGACGGGCTTTCATAGCCCACGCGATAGCCCGCCGCCGACGCTTCCAGCCCTTCGGCCAGCATCAGGCGCCGCGCTTCCTGCAGGCGCAATTGCTTCTGATATTGCAGCGGACTCATCGCGGTCATCGCCTTGAAACGGTGATGCAAGGTCGAGACGCTGAGGTTCACCTCTTTCGCCAGATCATCGATGCGCAGCGGCTGTTCGAAGTTGCCGTTGAGCCATTTGATCGCCTGGCTGATGCGATGGCTCTGGCTGTTGGCAATCGCGATTTCATACAAGCGATGGCCCTGCGGACTGCGCAGCAGGCGATAGAGAATCTCCCGGCGAATCAGTGGCGCGAGCATGGCGATGTCTTTCGGCGCATCCAGCAGTCGCGCCAGACGCAACACCGCGTCGAGCATCGCGCTGTCGATCTTTTCCACATACAGGCCGCGCCCGGTCGGTCGGGTCGGCACGCCCATCGGCCCCGCGTCGGCGATCAGTGCGGTGATTTCCGCCGGGTCGATGTCCAGGCGCACGGCGAGAATCGGATCCTCCGGCGAGACATTCACTACCCGCCCGCTGAGCGGCATCGAGACCGAGACCACCAGGTAATTCAGCGGGTCGTAATTGAAGAACTCATCCGCCAGGCGCACCTCTTTGCGGCCCTGGGCCATGATGCATAGCGCCGGTTGCGCAAGTACCGGGGCGAAGTCATGGGACTGGGTATGGCGCGACATGAACAGCGAGCCGATGGCGGTCTGATAACTGCCGTCGTCGGTGGTATTGCGGCGGATGATCGCCGCGAGTTCTGCACGCTGTTTTTCCATGTCGGCATCGGGCGGAGACTGGAAACGATCGAATGACGTCATGCACGGCATCCTCGGCAAGGAATCTGGAATGGGGCAGAGCATATGTTTGTGCAAGCGCCAGCGGTAGACACATCCTGTCAAATGCTTGCCTGATTCTGCATTGCATTGCCGGCGTGCCCAGTCATAGCAGGATGCAGGGCGGAAAACTTGCTTGAAACGCCGTATGACAGTGGTGTGACGCTGTTTTGCAGGTTGTTACGAGCTTTGTGTGCAGTCTCGCAGGATTGTGCAAGGCAGCGGCAGGAATCGACTAACGGCACCTTGCGCCCGGCCCTTAACCTTTGATCCTGTCGCAGCCCGTCCCCCGGCTGCCACGCGACTCCCTGGGAGGGTTGAACATGTCCAAGCAGATTCCCGTCAGTCATATGGCCTTCGTTCGAGCGCGCGCCGGACGCTCCGCCGAACTGGGTGTACGCCTCAGTGCCTTGATCGAACCGTCACGCAACGCCCCCGGTTGCCTGAACTTCGCCCTGCAGCATTCGCAATGCGATCCGGACCTGTGGCTGGTCTCCGGTTTCTGGAGCCATCAACAGGCAATGACCGCGTATTTCAACAGCCCGTCGATGCAGATCTTTGCCGAATTGGTTCAGGATCTGGTGGTCAACAGCCTGGATTTCCACACCTTCAAAGAAGTGTCGGCGGCGCAGGCGCTCGGACAATGCCCGGCACCGATACACAAACTCGCCGGTTGAGGGTTTAATGTCCGGCTTATTCATCTGAGCCAGGATGTGTGCCATGGCACGTAAAGAGTTTGAACACTTCGAAGCAGTCTCTGCAGTCGTCCCCGTCGAGTTGGGCGGCAACAAGGGTTACCACGCGGCAATCGCGGTCAAGGCCCTGGTCGATGGCGGTGCGCCACGCTTCCACAAACTGCTGGGTGATCAGGTGTTCCCCGGCGCCATCGCTGCCGATGAGGCTGCCATCAATGAGCTGGACCGCCTCAAGGGCGTCACTGATGACGCCGAGCTGATCTGGTAACTGCGCTTACTTGCCCGCCCCCGGGCGCCACATCTTGAACAGGGCTTCAGGCCCCAACTGGAAATAATCCGCCGGCCCGCCGCCGCGCAGAATCGGTTCTGCCGCGGCGGTGTCGTAGATCCCGTCCTTCAACAGCCATTTGGCGATATGCACCGCGACAACTTCGCCCAGCACTAGCCAGCTCGGCACGGTTTCGCCATCGGCGCGCTGCAACTGGATGATCTGCGTGACCTTGCACTCGAAGGACACCGGGCTTTCGGCTACCCGTGGTACCGCAATCACCTTCGACGCCACCGGCGTCAGCCCGGCCAATTCAAACTCGTTGACCTCAGGCGCGACCATCGCGCAGCTCTGGTTCATCTGCTCGGCCAACGGGCGAGTGGCGAGGTTCCAGGCGAACTCGCCGGTCTGCTCGATGTTGTTCAGGCTGTCTTTGCGCCCGATGCTGGAAAAACCAATGATCGGCGGAATGTAGTTGAACGCGTTGAAGAAACTGTAAGGCGCAAGATTCAGCTGGCCGTCGGCATCCTGCGAAGAAATCCAGCCGATGGGACGCGGGCCGACGATGGCGTTGAACGGATCGTGGGGCAGGCCGTGGCCGTGGGCGGGTTCGTAGAAGTGGATGTCGTCGGACATGGTGAATGAGTTCCTGAGGCTGCGTTTGGTTGCAGCCATAGTGCAAGGACGCCCCGCATATTTCCAGCCAGACGCTGATTCCTCTGTAGGAGCTGCCGCAGGCTGCGATCTTTTGATTCTGTTTTTCAAGATCAAGATCAAGATCAAAAGATCGCAGCCTGTGGCAGCTCCTACAGGGGAATTGTGTGGATTTCAGAAATGACTAAGCCCGGCCGGAGCCGGGCTGTGGAAGCGCTGCTGATAATCAGCTGATGGCTGCAGCAGTACCGGTCTTGTCGAAACCATCGGCGGCCACGGTTTTGCCGATGTTGGTTTTATCGAAACCGTCAGCGGCGTAAGTGCCCGAGTGGCTGTTTTCGATGGCAGCGGTGCCGCCGGAGATGAAGTCGGCCGATTTGGTTTTGTCCGAGCCATCGGCAGCGAAGGTGTTGGCGGCCAGTACGGACAGGGTCAGGGCGAGGATCAGTTTGGTTTTCATGTGAGTGACTCCAGATTCGTTGGCGGGTGTGTCTTGCATGGGTTTAATGCTACGCCAACTAAATTGATAAAAAAGCGCAAATAAATGCTAAAAACAATCGATTAACTTGATATTAAGGGCGGCGCATTGAATGGGCTTCCACTGTCGGGAGCGAACGCCGCGCGGGTCATCGATCAGGTAGTGGCAGGATGCCGGGGCAGCATTAATGGGGGATTAATCGCTGATTTTCGCGATATGACGGATTTTTCATCTGTTGCCGACCGGTTTTTCACCGGTGCGACGCCAGTCTGCCCACGGCCAGAAAACCAAGAACCGGCCGTCCCACACTGGAGCTTTGCTTGCGATGAACAAACTGCCTCAAATCACCCTGGCGTTCTGGGTCATGAAAATCTGCGCGACGACCCTGGGGGAAACCGCGGGGGACTTGCTGTCGATGACCCTCAACGTCGGGTACGCCCTCAGCTCGCTGATCCTGATCAGCGTATTCGTGCTGACCCTGATCAGCCAACTGATGGCCAAGACCTACAAGCCGCTGCTGTACTGGATCGTGATTCTGTCGACCAGCACCGCCGGCACCACCATGTCCGACTTCATGGACCGCACCCTTGAACTGGGCTACGCCACCGGGTCGATGATCCTGATTGCGATTCTGTTGGCGATCTTTACCGCCTGGCGCCTGAGCGGCGACTCGTTGAACGTCAGCAAGGTGCAGACCTTCCGTGGCGAGATGTTCTACTGGATGGCGATTCTGTTTTCCAACACCCTGGGCACGGCGCTCGGTGACTACCTGGCCGATGATTCGGGCCTGGGTTTTGCCGGTGGCGCGCTGCTGATCGGCTCGACCATTGCCGTGGTCGTGGCGCTCAAATACTTCACGAAGATTTCGTCGGTGCTGTTGTTCTGGGTGGCGTTCGTGCTGACCCGGCCGTTCGGTGCGACCCTGGGCGATTTGATGACCAAGCCCCATGAAAAGGGCGGTCTGGACTTCGGCACCATCGGCTCGTCGGCGGTGCTGGCGGGGATTCTGCTGGTGATGATTGTCGGCGCGTCGTATGCGCAGAAGCGTTATGGCAAGCCGCCGGTTGCCGAGTTGAGCTGATACCGAGTCGCCCCAATCGCGAGCAGGCTCACTCCTACAAAGGGCGGCGTACACCAATCAATGTAGGAGTGAGCCTGCTCGCGATGAGGCCATAACAGCCACCATCACAATGGCTGAACTGTCTCATTCCTCAGTCAGTCACGATCCGCGAGTGTTTCTGCGTGTCTTTCATGGTGATGTACACCAGCAGCGACACCGCGATGCACGCGGTCACGTACCAGTAGTAACCGGTTTCCATGCCGATGCTCTTGAACCACAGTGCGATGTATTCGGCGGTACCGCCGAAGATCGACACGGTCAAGGCGTACGGCAGGCCGACGCCCAGCGCGCGGATTTCGGTCGGGAACAGTTCGGCTTTCACCACGGCGTTGATCGAGGTGTAGCCGCTGACGATGATCAGTGCCGCCATGATCAGGAAGAACGCGCCCCACCAGGTCTGGATGGTGTGCAGGGTCATCAGGATCGGCACGGTGAAGATCGTCCCGAGTACGCCGAAAGCGATCAGGATCGGACGACGACCGATTTTATCGGACAAACCACCGATGATCGGTTGCAGGCACATGAACAGGAACAGCGTGGCGGCAGAAATGGTGGTCGAGTCGGAGATGCTCATGCCGACGGTATTCACCAGGTATTTCTGCATGTAGGTGGTGTAGGTGTAGAACGCCAGCGTACCGCCCATGGTCAGGCCGACCACGGTCAGCAGTTCTTTCGGGTGGCGCATCAAGGTGCGCATCGCGCTTTCCTTGGACTTCTCTTTCTTGGTGAACGATTCGGTTTCTTCCATGCCGCGACGCAGGTACAAGGCAACGATCGCGCACAGTGCGCCGATGGCGAACGGAATACGCCAGCCCCACGCGTACAGCTGTTCGGTGGTCAGCATGTTCTGCAGCACGATCAGCACGCCCAGCGCGATCAGCTGGCCGGAGATCAGGGTCACGTACTGGAAGCTGGAGAAGAAGCCGCGACGCTCCCTGGTCGCCATCTCCGACAGGTAGGTGGCCGAGGTGCCGTACTCGCCGCCGACTGACAGGCCTTGCAGCAAGCGCGCGAAGACCAGCAGGATCGGCGCGCCGATGCCGATGGTTTCGTAGTTGGGGCTGAGAGCGATCAGCAAGGAGCCGAAACACATCAGGTAGACCGAGGCCATCAGGGCTTTCTTGCGACCGACCTTGTCGGCGTACAGGCCCATCAGCCAGCCACCGATCGGACGCATCAGGAAGCCCACGGCGAAGATCGCGGCGGTGTTCATCAGTTGCGCGGTGGTGGAACCGGCGGGGAAGAAGGTCTTGGCGAAGTACAGCGAGAAAGCGGCGTAGACGTACCAGTCGTACCACTCGACCATGTTGCCGACCGAGCCGCTGAAGATCGATTTGATCCGGCTGGCGGTGGTTCTTTCTTTGGCGGGCGCGGCAGCCGACCCAAGGGGCAGGGCGTTGGAGTTATCCATTGAAGGATCCTTCGTTTAATTGTTTTTGTGGAGCGCGTTGGAACGCAGCCTGCTGGGGCTATAGCAGGAGCTGTGCCAACGGGGGGAGGGCCGGTTTAGAGGGGGCGGAAAGATTGAATGAGCGGAAATCCGCTTATGGCTGGATTGTGGTGAGCGGAAAATTGCTCATTCAGGCTGATGGATAAATGTTGCCTTTGCGGGCCTCTTCGCGGGCAAGCCCGCTCCCACAGTGGTCGGTGGTGTTCACACATTCTGTGTTCAGCACAAAACCCTGTGGGAGCGGGCTTGCTCGCGAAGAGGCCCGATCAAACACTGCAAAACTCAGCTGCCCGGAACAAACATCTCCCGACTCAACCCATGCCGCTGCAGCTTTTCATTGAAGGTCCGGCGCGGCAGTTGCAACTCTTCCAGCACCGCTTTCACATCGCCCTTGTGCCGGGTCAGCGCCGCGCGCAGGCACTGCGCCTCAAAGGCTTCCTGCTGCGCCGCGAGGGACTGGCCCGGATCGATGCCCTGCACCGGCTCATCCAGCCCCAGTACCTGCCGCTCGGCGACGTTCGCCAGTTCCCGCACGTTGCCCGGCCAGTCGTGGCTGAGCAGGTGACTCAATTGCGCTCCGCTCAACGGCGGGAAAGTGCGGCCCAGACGCTGGGCGGCGCTGAAGACGAACGATTCGAACAGCAGCGGAATGTCTTCGCGGCGATCGCGCAGCGGCGGCAGGCGCAGCTCGGCGACGTTCAGGCGATACGCCAGGTCTTCGCGAAAACGTCCGGCCCGGGCCTCATCCAGCAGATCAGGCTTGGTCGCGGCGACGATCCGCAGATCGACGCGAATGCTCTGGTTCGATCCCAGCCGCTCCAGCTTCTGCTCCTGCAACACCCGCAGCAATTTCACTTGCTGCGCCAGCGGCATACTTTCGATTTCATCGAGGAACAACGTGCCGCCATCGGCATATTCCAGTTTGCCGATGCGCTTGCCGGAAGCGCCGGTGAACGCGCCACTTTCATGACCGAACAGCTCGGCTTCGAACAACTGCTCGGGGATCGCCGCGCAGTTCAGCGCCACGAAGGGCTTGGCGGCGCGCGGGCCGAAATCATGCAGGCAGCGGGCGATCAGTTCCTTGCCGCTGCCGGTTTCGCCACGGATCAACACGTTGACCGGCAGCGCCGCCAGATCCAGCACCTGTCGACGCAAGGTCTGAATGCCACGGGACACGCCGAGCAGCGTCGCATCGAGTCTGGCGCGGTGGTCGGCTTGCTCGTGCAGGGCACGGTTTTCCAATACCAGTCGCCGCTTGTCGAGTGCCCGGCGCAGGCTGCCGAGCAGGGTTTCCGGGCTGAACGGCTTTTCCAGAAAGTCGTAGGCGCCGTCACGCATGGCTTCGACCGCCATCGGCACATCGCCGTGACCGGTCAGCAGTATCACCGGCAAATCGCTGTCACGGCGCTGCACTTCGGCCAACAACTGCAAACCACTGAGCCCGGGCATGCGCACATCGCTGAGGATCACCCCGGGGAAGTGCGCGGGCAGTGCAGCCAGGCAATCCTCGGCGCGGCTGAACAGCTGCACCTCGAACCCCGACAGGCTCAGCCATTGCTCCACAGCGCTGCGAATGCTGCTTTCGTCATCGACCACCATCACCGAGTTGAGCATCAGATGTGTGCCTCCAGATCGATCGGCAGGGTCAGGCTGAACACCGCGCCGGCCTCGCCATTTTCCACGCTCAGACGCCCGCCGGATTCATGCACGATGGCAAAGGATACCGCCAGCCCCAGGCCCAGACCGTCGCCCACCGGTTTGGTGGTGAAGAACGGGTCAAACACCTGGTTCAAGTGCTGTTCGGCAATCCCGCCGCCATTGTCGATCACGCTCAGGCGCCACAGTTGTTCGTCCACTTCCAGGCGAATTTCCAGGCGCTTGCACGGTTTGCCTTGCATTGCATCGAGGGCATTGCGCAGCAGATTGATCAGCACCTGTTCGAGGCGTATTGCATCACCACGCACCCAGGCCGGACGCGTCAGGTGCAGCACCAGACTGACCTGTTCGTCGCGTAGGCGCGCATCGAGCAGTTGCAGCGACTGATCGACCACGGTCGCCAGGTCCAGCCGTTCGCGCAGGCCGCTGGGGCTTTTGCGGGCGAAGGTTTTCAGGTGACCGGTGAGCGATGCCATGCGCGTGAGCATGTCGTCCACCGGTTTGAGCGCCTTGTACGCATCATCGACGCGGCCATGTTCGAGCAGCAGGCGCAGCGTCGCCAACTGCATGCGTTGCGCGGTCAGCGGCTGATTGATCTCGTGGGCCAGTGCGGCGGACATCTGCCCCAGCGCCGCGAGCTTGGCCGATTGCACCAGACCGTCCTGCGCGGTGCGCAGATCGCGGGTGCGTTCTTCGACCAGTTGTTCGAGTTCTTCGCGGTTGCGCTGACGGACTTTCGACAGGCGCCAGCGCTGATTGAGGAACAGCAGCAAAAACACCAACGCCAGCCATACACCCGCAGCGGCCAGCCCGGCGTTGCGCAAGTCTTCGAAGGCTACTTGCGGGCGGCGCAGCAGGTGCAGGGTCCAGCCTTCGGTGGCCAGCGGCAGCGATTCCCACAAGTAGTCCGCCGTTCCGTCCGGGCCTTCGACCCGGCGCAGGTCGCTGTTGTCGTCGAAGTGACGCAGGGACAAATGCGTCAGCGGGATCAGCGATTGTTTGTCGTACTGGCGCGTGCGCTTGATCTCGTCCATGTCGCGGCTGTCCAGTGGCCGCAACGAGCGATAGCGCCAGCCTGCTTGGTTGGCGATGAAGATGATCCCGCGTGCATCGCTGACCAGCAGCGTGTCGCTGCCCTGGCTCCATTCGCGCTCAAGTTCGGGAAACTCCAGCTTCACCACCATCGCCCCAAGAAACTCGGCGTTGTCACCCAGCACTGCGCTGGACAGAAAATAACCGGGAATGCCGCTGGTCACGCCCACCGCATAAAAGCGTCCGCTGCCCTGCGTGCGGGTCTGGCTGAAGTACGGCCGGAATCCGTAGTTGTGGCCGACGTAACTGCTCGGCAGGCGCCAGTTGCTGGCGGCCACCGCGAGGCCAGTGTGATCGAGCAGTTCAAGGGTCGAGGACTGCGCCGCACCGTTGATCTGCTCCAGCTTCAGATTCAGCGCGTTCTGTTGTTCCGCGCCCACCGGCCCGGCCAGCGCGCTGCGCAATTGCGGGTCCAGCGCCAGCACGGCGGGCAGGGCGCGATAGCGGTCGATCAGGGTGTGCAACGAGTTGGCATACAGCGCCAATTGCTGGCTGGCGCGAGTGGCGTCTTCCTCCAGCGCCTGACGTTCGGCGTGGCGGATGGCAAGGGTCGCGGCGATGGCGGCACCGGCAATGATCAGCAGGGTGTACAACGACAAACGCAGGTTACGGGAAGTCGGCAGCATGCTGGGCTAATGGATAAGGGGACGGGCGGGCACGATAGCATGGAGGCCGGCGATGCTGTTCGCTTCACGCCTCAGGATCAGACTGCAGTGAACTGACTGGATCTGGAACGCAGCATGGTTCGCGTGTATTCCAGCTCGTTGATCACGGCCGCCGTGGCATGCCATAGATTTTGCGGTGTATCGCCTTCGTTTCGGCCCAATAGCCCATAGGTATTTATTGCCGTGAAGCCACCGGCTTCGAAGGCGTTTTCAATGTCGAGCATGTTGGCGGACAAATAATCGATCAACCCACTCACATTGGCGATGCCCTTGGCAGTTTTTTCAGCACTTAGCTCTTGGCTGGCTCCGGCGAATTCATGGGCTATTTCAACTGCACCCAAAAGTGCACTTGCCGTGGCGCTGATTTCGGCGGCGGCTTGCGGCAGTATTTCCTTGGCACCGACACTGATCAGGGTGGACGTCGCTTCCTTGGAGGCCTTGAGCGCTCCCTTCTGCGTATCGGGGATCATCTTTGCGTACTTTTGCTGCAGGTAATCGATCGGTGCCATGGTTTTATATTCGGCTTTCCCGACAATTTTTTCCTTGGACAGGCGGCTGGCCTTGAATTTGATAGAGGCACTGGCGCCGGTGCGCTCGGCGGCGTAATCCCACAATCCACTGATCAGTTTCTTCGCGCCAATACCCATCGCGACCCCAACGACGTTGCCTGCGCCGGGAGCGACGGCGCCCAGCGCCTGAGCGCCCATGCCGACCAGAATGCCGCCACCGTAGGCCACAATTTGTCCTGTCACATGCACACCGGTGCGGCGCAGGGCGGCACCTGTCAATTGCGCTGGCGAGCGCTGATTGAGTACCTGTTGCTGGGCATCCAGACCACGGCGCAGCGACAGCGCCAGAATGTTCAGGTGACGTCCGACCTGTTGTGACAGGTTATCCCGAGCCCGGTAACGTCGCTCTTTCTCTGCGCTCTGTGCCTTTCTCTGATCGCGCTGAGCGGGTGTTTCGAGAAAGCTGTCCCAGCTCTGGCCGTCAGTGTCGATGTGGCCAATCGGATTGTTGGCGACAAACGCGTACAGATTCAACCCGTCGATATCCATTGCCGGGTCAGCGCAGATCCAGCGCTGCAACCACGCTGCGTAATAGCGTGCGCCGTAGTAATAAAGGCCGCTGCTGTCCATTTCCCGGCCTGAGTAGCGGATGGTTTTGTAGCTGACTTCCAGCGCCGAACGAGTCGCCAGCCAGGCTGTTCCACCGAACGCGTAGTAATGCTCCAGGCTGATCACGCCAGCATGCCGATCCAGCTCCAGTGCGCAAGATCCGAGATGGTCATCAAGGCTGTAGCGCAGTTGGTCGGCTTCGATGCCGGGCGGTCGGCCACTGAGCCAATGCAGGCAACGGGCGCCGGGCAGCACGATGACATGCAGTTGCTGGCCATCGCTGCGGCTGTGGATTTCCAGACCTGGCAGGTAACGCACCTCGCGGCGATGGGTGATCGACGGCGTATGCCTCAGCGTGCATTTGTACACGCGCTGACCCTGGCTGTAGCGATAGATCTCATCGTCGTCGGGCAGGCCGTTGCTGTGTTGCAGCAGGGTGACGCGGGCCAGTTGATCGTAACTGTCCCACTCCAGTGGCAGGCCGCCGTGCTGCAGTTTCAGCTGGTTGCCGTGGCGGTCAAAGTAGTCGCCGAACACCGGTTCGGGGTCAGCGGGTTGGCAGCGCAGCCCCCGATTGCTGTCAGGGGCAATTTTCATCTGTTGCGTGAAGTTATGGCCCTTGCGCACATGCACCAGTTCGACGAGGTTATTTCCCGCGTCGTAGTGATATTGCTCGCTGTAGTTGAAACGCCGCCCCGGGTCGATGGGTTCGATCGGTTGCGGCAAACCTGGTGACTGCTGCGGGATCTGGCCCTCGAAGCCGCGACTTTCGCTCAGCCGATACAGCGAGTCGTAGACAAAGTGACGATCACCATCGACGCGCTGATTGGCGAAATACACCGTGGCCAGAGTGCGGTCCTCGATACGTAGAACATTGCCGACCGGGTCGTAGGTGTAGTGCAAATCCTGTAGCGGTTTTTCCTGATCCTTGCAGGCCAGCAGATTCAGCAGGCGACCGTCAGCGGGATCGTACACGCGGCGGCTGCGCACACCATTGCCGGCCCGTTGTTCGAGCAATTGGCCGGAGGCGTTGTACGTGGCAGCGTCGACCACCGGTTGTGCCGCGTCAGCCCCGGCTATCCACAGCGATACCTGACGTAACTGGCCGGCGACATCGTAGCTAGACCGTCGCCGGTGACCACCGGCGTCGGTGACTTGCACCACATTGCCGTGCGCGTCGAAATCCGTACGAGTGATGAAAGCCGCCGTCTCGCCAGACAGCGTAAGGGCTTCACTCACTGCCTTGCCCTGCAGGCTGTAGCCGTCGACCACCACCGTGGCGCCCGGGTCGGCGCTTTCGCTCAGCTCACCGCGCAGGTTATGCCCGGGGTCGGCATTGTGGTCGGCATAGAGATAACGCTCGACATCGACTTGCGCATTTTCAGTGACCGCGATCAACCGCATCATCGGATCGTAGCGATTGCGCCATTGCTTGCCGCGTTGGTCGTGGCGTTGCAACACCTCACCGGCCAGACCGGGCAGGTTTACGCGCCAGCCGGAATCGACGCTGTCGATTTTCAGTGGTTTGCCGCTCAGGGTGTAGACCGTAGCAAGATTGGGTATGGGCGCAGTACCGAACAATTGAGGATCCCACTGTTCGATGAGACGTCCGGCAGAGTCATGGTTCTGACGGGTAATCAGCGCTTGGGCCTCATCGCCAGCTTTCTTGCGCCAGTACGCCACCTGCCTGACAGGCAAGCCCCGATTGTCGTTGACAGAAAGATCTGGCGTTCGGCGAGAAATAGAGCTGTTCATAGGATTGAGCGGTGGTTTCAGGCCGCATTTTTTTCCCGATAGTATTGAGATACACGGTATTTCAGGTCCATCGTATGTTCCATTTTTGCTTTCACGACCCTTTCCGCTTTACCTAGGCGCACGCGTGTTCCCGCGACTTCTCCTTTAAACCCGGGGGCGGGCGCAGAGTTCTCAAGTTCCTTCAAGGCTTCATCAGTCCGATCTTTCTGAGTATTCAGGTAGTCACTCAGAACTTCGAATTGTTCGTCTATCCAGTCCAGGTCTTCCTGCCCAAAGCTGCCACTCAATGCATCGAGCCACACTTTGCCCAAACGATAGAATTCGACGACTTTCTCCAGATGGGAACCGTACAACGTGGCACTATCGGCAAAGGCGACTCCTGTCGCCAACGCCGATTCTTTCATACCCGCGTCGGTTCTCGGGTCGTATTTGGCTGCAAGGTTTTTCATTTCCTTGCGTACGCTAAAAGGTTTGGGGTTCGCGTCGTCAATGATGCTGGCCAGATCGAGATCGTCGGTCTCTGGTACGAACGCATACCCGAAAGAAGACTTCTTCGCGATCTTGTCCATCTCGTTTCCTGTGATATCTGCCGCTACGATTCCTGCTACAGGCCCGAGTATTGCCGCGCCGGCGGGCCCGGCCACGGAGCCGACAAGCGCCCCACCCATACCTGCCGCCGCCGCCATGGTCGCTGAGGCAGAAACCTTGGTAATTGTGAACAGGAGCTTTTTAAAGCCTACTTTGTTGATGTCCCTTGTACGGGTCATGTTGTAGAACTGGTACATCTGCTTGTTCATTACGGCATCGACGCTATTCAGCAGGTTTGAGTACTCATGGATGACCGCTCTCAATTCGGCAGGTGTTCGTTGTTCTCCGCTGTCATCGAAATAGCTCAGTGGGCTGTTTCCCACAAACCCATACAGATTCAGCCCGTCCACATCCCACGCCGGATCCGCACTGACCCAGCGTTGCAACCATGGCGCGTAATACCGAGCACCGTAGTAATACAAACCGCTGACATCCATTTCCTTGCCTGAATAACGCAGCGTCTTGTAGTCAACCTCGACAGCCGAGTCGGCGCTCATCCACGCGGTCGCGCCGAACGGGTAATAGCCTTCGTGACTGATCAGGCGTGCCTGCTGGTCCAGTTCCATCACGCATGAACCCAGGTGGTCATCGAGGGTGTAACGCAACTGGTTGTCGGCAATGCCCGCCGGTTTGCCGCTGAGCCAATGCAGGCAACTGACATGGCCTGCGCCGGCGGCGAGGCTGATGACGTGCAGCTCCTCACCGTTGTCCTTGCTGCGGATCTCCAGTCCGGGCAGGTAGCGCACCTCGTGGAAATGCCGGTTGGAACCGCTGTAGGTGTCATGGCGTTTGTAGACGCGCGCGCCCTGGCTGTAGTGATAGCACTCGGCGTCATCCAGGCCGTTTTCGCGTTGAACCAGAGTCACCGAGGCCAGTTGATCGCGGGCGTCCCAGCGCAGTGCCTGTCCCGGTTGCAGGGCCATCAGGTTGCCGTGGCGGTCGAATAGCTGATCGAAATCCGGTGCGGGATCACCTTGTTTCCAGCGCACACCGCGATTGCTTGCAGGGTCGATACGCATCTGGCGGGTCTGACAGGCGCCGTCGCGCACATGGCACAGTTGCGTCAGGTTGCCGCCGTGATCGTAGCGGTAGGTCTGCAGGTAATTGCGTCGGTCGTTGGGGTCGCTCGGCTGCGGTCGTCCGGGGAGGTCGCTGGGGGCCGCGTCGTCGTAACCGCTGGCGCTGATCAGCCGATACAGCGAGTCGTAACGAAACGCACGTTCGCCGTCGACCCGCTGGTTGGCGAAGTGGCTGGGCGTGAACGTGTTGTCGAGGATGCGTGTCGGGTTGCCGACCGGATCGTATTCATAGCTGATGTCCTGCAGGGGCGGCTGCGCACCTTTTTGCGCCCACTGCCGCTGCAGGCGCCCAGTGGTTGGTTCGTAGTCCCAGTAGCTGGCAATGCCATTGCCGGTCTGTTGTTCGATGATTTGTCCGACGGCGTTGAAGTGCGTGTCGAGCAACACGTCCTGCCAGTCGTGGTCGCCGGCCAGCAGCAGTTGCAACTGCTTGAGCTGACCGGCGACGTCGTAGCGCGATTGCTGGCGGTGGCCGCCGGCGTCGGTCTGCTCCAGCATCGCGCCCAACGGGCTGAAAATGCGCTGGCTGACAAACACCCGGGCGTCGGCGAAGGTGCGGCTTTCGCGCAGTGGCTGCCCGGCCAGGCTGTAGCTGTCCAGGTGCAGGCTGCCGGACGGGTCGAACTGTTCCAGTAATTGACCGCGCTGGTTGTGATCGGGCGGGGCACTGGCATCGGCATAGGTGAAGGTGTCGCTGAGCGGGTCGACGCTGTTGCTGATCGCCACCAGGCGCAGCAGCTCATCGTAGCGGCTGCTCCAGTGCACGCCGCGCGCGTCCCAGCGCTGCAAGGTTTGCCCGGCCAGCCCCGGCAGGCTCAGGCGCCAGCCGGCATCGACGCTGCTGACCTTGAGTGGCTGGCCATTGAGGTCATGAATGCTGATAACGCTCGGAGCGCTCAGGCGCGGATCGAACTGCGCCACCAGACGCCCGGCAATGTCGTGCTGTTGGCGAGTCACCAAGGCCTCGGCAGCCTCATTGGCCAGCACGCGCAGATAGGCGACCTGACGCAGCGGCAGGCCGCGACTGTCGGTCACGACGAGCGACGGTGTGCGCCGATGAAGGTTGGCGCTCATCAGTGCAGCGTCCGTGGTGATGTCGATTCCTGCTCAGCGGATTCATCGGTGTCGTTGAAGTCTTCGCTGGCCTGATACCACGGATGATAGGTCTCGCGGGAAAAATAGCCCTTGGCGTTGATCAGCTTGACCGGACGCCCGAGCGGGTCATAGAACAGTTGATCGAAATAGCCGTACCGCCGCAGGGATTGATCATCGACGTAGCCATGGGTGTCGGCAAAAAACGGCCGGAACTGCCGCACCGCCAGCCCTTTGTTGTTGTACTCGACCCGTGCACTGACCCGCCAGCGCGACTCGGCATGCTCCTCGCGCAGCTGTCCGCGATCGACGATCAGTGCGCCGTCATCACCCACCGCATAGGCGATGCCGGGTTCGACCAATTGCTGCGTTTGCAGCGTGCGGCCAAAACCATCGACGCAGGTTTTGCTGATATGTATCTGCGCTGCAATCTTGTCGCCGGGGTAGCGGTCAGCGCTGAGGACAACGCTGTGCGGTGGCTCTCTCGGGACACTGGCAATCACTTCGCTCAGGGCTTGATCCGCAGCAGTCAGCGCCCCTCGTTGCCGCAGGCGTTGACGGGCACTGGCGCAGATGTGGCCGCTGGGCAGTACATCGCCGCTGGCAATCCAGGTGGCGAGCAATTCGGCGCTGATGTCCGCAGGTAACGACCCCATCCAGCTGAACAGATCCTTGCGCAGGGTGCTGGCGGCACCTTGCACAGCCCCGACCGGATCTTCAATGGCGGGCCCTGGCAGAAGATTGTCGGGCCGTACGAAATCGCTCAGCGCATGGAAACCGGCGGCAACACCGTTTTCGGTGCCGTGAAAGCTCAGCGCAAGCGGCTGGCCTGCAGCGTCATACATGACCTCTTGGATATTTTCGTTAGCATCGAGGATGCTGGAGGGCAATAGCGTGTGGTAGTCGTACGTGACCGAGGTCGTGCAGCCGTCCGGCAATTCGACACTCCGGACCCTGAGTCGGTAATCGTCGTACTGGGTTTTTGTCACGCCGTGGCTGGGCGTTTCGTTGTACTCCCGCACTTTGAAAAAACCGGCGAGGTCGGCGTATCTGGCGAAGTTGTAGGTGCTTGACCACAGGTTTTCTTCTTCGCTGGGCAGCGATGTTTCGAAAAAGAACTTCATCGGCAAATAACCGATTTCGCGCAACGTTGCACGAATGTCAAAGGGTGGTGGCAGCACGTCGTAAGCTTGCAGGGCGGTCTTGTCAATCTGCGCGATTTCCATGGGGCCGGCCAGCGCTTCGTATTCGGCCTTGCCACTGTCCAGCAAGGACTGATCCAGGGTTTTCAGATAGCGCTGTTCAGACTGTTGCGTCAGCACGCGCAGCGCATTCCATTGAGTTGAATCCAGGTGCGGGGTCAATTGCTCGAAAGACACCTCGCCAGGGTTGAGCCCGTTCGGAAGAGTGCCTTTGGGCAAGACCAGGGCATCGCTGCGCGCCTGCCACGCCAGCCCCAGTTGGCGATGTTGTGCATCGCTATCCAGGTCGATGAATCGCGCCCGACTCTCGCTTATGTGATACGGCTTCTGAGCTTCGTCGTGAGCGTCGATCCACCAGCGCTGTTCATCCTCGTCCTCGAAGGGCGGGGTGTCCGCAGCGGTCCGGCGGCGTGCGTAGCTGACGAGCAGCGAATGGGTGGGCGCGCCGTATGCGCTCCAGCGCAGATTGAGTTCATGCCTGCACAAGGGATCGTCGATGAACTGCTCATATTGGTAGCTGATTTTTTCCAGTGACAGGGGCAGGATAATTGCGTCGGGATAGTAATCCCCCTTGGGCCGAACCTCGCGCACCAGGTAGCGATATTCCTCGACAGTGTAAGGTTTTGCCGTCAGTGGAGGATCTTCGGCGTTGTAGATTTCGGTGCGCATGAGCGTGCCGGACATGCCCCGTGCGATTTCATACGGTAGAGCGCTGTCCGGCTTCGGGGTGAAAGGAATATCGCGCTCCAGCTCCGCGTCATATCGCGTGATGACGGTCGCGCCCAGCGGCACGGCTTCGCGGTCGCTGGCGAAATAACCGTCCCGGGGCCGGTTCATGTACTGGCCGATGATGTACCAACTGCAGGCACGAATCGGCGCGGTGAAGCTGGTGTCCTCGGTCCCCGACAGGCTCTCGCTGTCGGTTTGTTCCAGGTAACCGAAACCCCGGTATTCGCGAGCCAAGGGGTCGTAGTAACCCTCGCGGTAGCTGAAACTCTGGCTCAGGCAATTGCCGGTGATTTCGTCCAGCTGGAACTGTTGCTTCACCACCTGAACATTGAGCGGCAAATAGCATGACGGTACACCCTCGGGATTGGCGGCAAGCCATTGCTGCTTTTCGTCCAGCCATTCCTGCGCGGAACTGCGATAGACGATGCTGGCGCTGCAGCCCGTGTTGTTGTTGCTCGACCTCATCAGGTAGGGTTTGGCCGCAACAAAATCGTAACGCCAGTGGCACGGTTTCATGTGCGGCACGCTCAGGATCAGGCTGGAACAGCCCAAGCCTTGCAAGTCGGCAAATGTCACCTCGCAGGTTCGTTCAAACTGCACACCCTCAGGCCACGGTACGCGGATCGGAACGGTTGCCAGACTGCTGCCGCCATGATTGAGGTAGATATCGAAGGTTTTGGCATTCAGGTAAATCAGCGCCGGCGCACCGGAACCGCCAAGGTCGGCAATGCGTATTCGCGAGGCGTCAAAGGTGTGGTAGTCGAAGACCGGACCGCTGAGCACGCGACCCTTGCCGAACTTGCCCAAGCCCAGATTCGGCCAGCATTTGATTTCGTCGTGGCGGATGCGACACAGCTCGGTGGTATCGCTGGCAAGCAGATTGCCGAACAGCACCAGCTCGCTGCGGACATCGCTGAACAACGGCAGGCGATCATCGTCGGGGTCATGCAGGACTTCTTCCGCTTGCGCAAAGCCCTCCTCAACATTGCTGCGATAAAAACGCACGGAGCGAGGCCCGATCAAGGCGACCGACATCAGGCCTTCGTTGGCCAGGTCGCCGAACTGTGCGAATGCGCCGAACAGTTCTGTGGGGGTTTGATCGAATTCCTTGAATTCGGACCAGGTTCGATCCGGGTTCATTGAGCGTATCCCCGCAAATCCGGGTTGCGCCGTGAGCCAGTCAAAGCGTCCGCTGCCCGACAGGGTGGTGAGTATCTGCATCACCGGTTTTTTACTGTTGATTACCGGGAGGTTGTCCAGCACCGACCATGGTCCGTAGGCGATGTCATCGGGCCCCGATTTTCCACGAACCGGCTCGCGGTAATACCAGGCCTGGTCATAGCGGCAGAGAAAACCCGGTACGCCCTCGCCATACAGATCAACGCAGTGATAATGCTGGCCCCCATCAATGCCCGGCATGTTCTCCTCGACAAACAAGGACGTTGGCGTTTGATCGAGTTCCAGCGGCGCGTACTCGAACTGTACGGGGGGGGAGAGTTCCACATCGTCATCGCCACCGGGCCCCCAGGCCTGGTAGTAAGCCGAGGTGAGCAGGCTGTAGCTCCAATCGGCTATGTGCTCGTTGTACTTGAGCAGCAAGCGCCGGACCAGCACCGGGTCGTCACCCGTTTCGGTGGGGAAATAGTGAAACATCAACACTTGTTCGCAGCGTCTGCGTGTGGCGATTTCGAAGCCGTGGCCAAACGCCGAGCTGGCATCGGGGCGAACCGGCCAAGGCTGCGTGCCTGGGACCTCATAGTCCGGTTTCACGCTCAATGATGTGCTGCGTTCGCCATAGTCAAACAGCAGATGAAAGTGCCAGTCCAGCTCGCCGGGGTTTTCCAGGGTCCAGCAGTACAGATCCTGACTGGCGCTGAAATTGCCGTAAAGCAACCGGTGCAAATAGCGCTGTGACCGGTAATCGCGGAAGTTGTCCGGATCTTTGTCGTCGAGTTTGTATTGGTAATAGATGTGTTCGCCATGGGCAGTCATGGTTTCACAGAGCAACCACGTCGCCACGCGAAGCGGGTTTTGCGGGTCCGCCACGCGTGAATCAGCGGTTTTGCCGTACATGTGCAAAGAGCCATCGGGGCCAGAGACCAACCAGAAGGTCGGCAGTTTTATTGTCGGATCTGTCGGGTGCATCGGCTCCCAGCGTTCTCTGAGGCTGAAATCGCTTTCGACCTCGGGCGTGTAGCGCACCACGGTGTGTCGGCCGATTTCCTTGCCGTTGAACGTCGTTTCGATTCGGCTTTTCAACGAGCCATCGACATTGCGCTCCTTGGTACAGATCTGTTGGTCGTGACCGATGATTTCGTCATCGTCGTCGTAGCGCGGCGTGCCTTTGTTGGTTCGACGGCTGATTTGGCCGTGGCCCATGCTCCAGCCCAGACCGAGCGGACCGTTGCCCGACTGGCTGTTGTAAGTCAGTGCCAACTTCGGATCGGCACCGCGGCCGCCGGAAACGGGGATTGGCAATTGAAACGATGCTCCACCCGTGGGCCCCACGTTGTTGAACCCTGGCCAGTCATCGTGAACGAAGAGTGCGTGGCAATAGAGGGGGTGGGAACATTCAGTTCTTTATCGGCCATCGGTCCATCCGTTCCGCACAGGTGAGGGTTGAGTAACGCTACCAAGTAGCGGGCCGCAGATGACCTGTCAGATCTGACAGGTATGCTCGATTTTTTAGATCAAAAAAGATTGCTGACGATGGTTTTTATTGCGAAGAGCAAATGAGCAGACAAAAAAAGGCCGGGTCATCTTGCGATGGCCCGGCCTTTTTCAGCAGGCGAAACGCTTACTGCACTTCTACCGCCAGGCTTTCGGCGATCTTCTGTTGCCAGATCGCCGGGCCGGTGATGTGTACCGACTCACCGTTGCTGTCCACCGCGACGGTGACCGGCATGTCCTTGACCTCGAACTCGTAGATCGCTTCCATGCCCAGCTCGGCAAAGGCCAGCACCTTGGACTTCTTGATGGCCTGGGCCACCAGGTAAGCGGCGCCGCCCACGGCCATCAGGTACACGGCCTTGTTGTCCTTGATCGCTTCGATCGCGGTCGGGCCACGTTCGGACTTGCCGATCATGCCCAGCAGGCCGGTCTGCTCAAGGATCTGACGGGTGAACTTGTCCATCCGCGTCGCGGTGGTCGGGCCAGCCGGGCCAACCACTTCGTCACCGACCGGATCAACCGGGCCGACGTAGTAGATAAAGCGGCCTTTCAGATCCACCGGCAGGGTTTCACCCTTGTTCAGCATCTCGACCATGCGCTTGTGCGCCGCGTCGCGACCGGTGAGCATCTTGCCGTTGAGCAGGACGGTTTCGCCCGGCTTCCAGCTCTGCACTTCTTCCGGGGTCAGGGTGTCGAGGTTGACGCGACGGGCCGACGGGCCGGCTTCCCAGACGATTTCCGGGTAGGCATCCAGCGATGGCGCTTCCAGCGAGGCCGGGCCAGAACCGTCGAGCACGAAGTGCGCGTGACGGGTGGCGGCGCAGTTCGGGATCATGCACACCGGCAGCGAGGCGGCGTGGGTCGGGTAGTCCATGATCTTCACGTCGAGCACGGTGGTCAGGCCACCGAGGCCCTGGGCGCCGATGCCCAGTTGGTTGACCTTCTCGAACAGCTCCAGACGGATCTCTTCGATACGGTTCTGTGGGCCACGGGCTTTCAGCTCATGGATGTCGATGGATTCCATCAACACTTCCTTGGCCATGACCGCGGCTTTCTCGGCGGTGCCGCCGATGCCGATGCCCAGCATGCCCGGTGGGCACCAGCCGGCGCCCATGGTCGGAACGGTCTTGAGCACCCAGTCAACGATCGAGTCGGACGGGTTGAGCATGGCCATTTTCGACTTGTTCTCGGAACCGCCGCCCTTGGCCGCTACGTCCACTTCCACGGTGTTACCCGGAACGATGGAGTAGTGGATGACTGCCGGGGTGTTGTCCTTGGTGTTTTTACGAGCGCCCGCCGGGTCGGCGAGGATCGAGGCACGCAGGACGTTTTCCGGCAGGTTGTAGGCGCGGCGCACGCCTTCGTTGATCATGTCGTCCAGGCTCATGGTCGCGCCATCCCAACGTACGTCCATGCCCACACGCACGAACACGGTGACGATGCCGGTGTCCTGGCAGATCGGCCGGTGGCCAGTGGCGCACATGCGCGAGTTGATCAGGATCTGCGCGATCGAATCACGGGCCGCTGGCGATTCTTCGCGCAGGTAGGCTTCGTGCATCGCCTGGATGAAATCCACGGGGTGGTAATAGGAAATGAACTGCAGGGCGTCGGCAACGCTCTGAATCAGGTCGTCTTGCTTGATCACGGTCATGAGTCGCGCTCCTCTAAAAGACGGGAACATTCAATAAGGTGCCTGCGGCTTGGGTGCATCGGTCGGTCGCAAGCACCTTTCAAGGCACGCCGGGGCTGCTGGCGCGACGCTAAAAAGGCGCGGCAGTATACCGCGCCTCGGTGGTGGGCACACATTGGCTTTTGGTCGGATAAACATTGTGGCGAGGGGATTTATCCCCGATCGGCTGCGCAGCAGCCGTAAAGCCCGTGCACCCGGTTTGTCTGAAGGATTGCAGGGCGCCGCTTCGCGCCCCATCGGGGATAAATCCCCTCACCACAGGTCTTCATGGGGCATTGATGGGTCATGCATTTGACGTCAATTTTTGGCGCCGAAAATCGGTGGTCATTTATCGACCGCCCCTCTAAAGTGGCATCCGGTCTGTAGAGTAGGACACTCGGTCAGCCTCCTATCGCACGGTGAGTCAACGATTGACCCATAACGCCATTCAACGTCTTTTGCTCAAGCGCTTTGCCCTCGCCGCAGCCACCTATGGATTGGCTTTGCTGCTGCTGTGGCTGGCGTTTTTCACCGGGCATTACCCGCAATCATTGAACGGCGTGGCCATCGGCAGCGCGCTGGTGGTGATCTGCCAGGCCACGTTGTTTACGCTGTTCTGGTCCGGGCGCAACCAGCGCTTTGCCGACCCCAGCCTGACCGAAGCGCAAGTGCTGCTCGGGCTCGGCTGGCAGACCTGGCTGATCGCTCATCTGGATGAAGCACGTGGCGCGTTTCTGGTGTTCTACGTGCTGATCCTGCTGTTCGGCCTGTTTCATTTAACCCGGCGTGCGTTCATTCGTTGCGCGCTGCTGGTGTTCTTCAGTTTCTGTGCGATCACCCTCTGGGACGGCTACCACTTCCGTCTGCCGGATCCGGCGCTGGCGGCGTTGCAGGTGTGCATTCTGGCGATGGTGCTGGCGTGGCTGGTGATTTACGCACGCTTCGTCCAGGTTTCACGGCAGCGCATGCGCCAGCGCCGGTTTGCCTTGCAGGCGCATCAGGACACCCTGCGCGGGATGATGCGCCAACTCGAAGATCTGGTGGCCACCGATGAACTGACCGGACTGTTCAATCGCCGGCATTTTCTGCGCCTGGCCTCACGGGAACTGGCGGAGATGGAGCCGGGCGTGGTGCATGGTCTGGCGCTGATCGACCTCGACCACTTCAAGCGCATCAACGACCTGCATGGCCATGCCGCCGGCGATCAAGTGTTGCAGGCGTTCGCCGGCGTGGCGGGTGCCTGCCTGCGTGACGGCGACGTGCTGGCGCGATACGGTGGCGAGGAATTCGTAGTGTTGCTGCCCGACTGCGATGCCGAACGCCTGACCGCCTGTTGTGAACGTCTGCGCATCGCGTTCACCGACGTCGAACTGGTGGGCCTGAATGTGCGCAGCCTGAGCCTGTCGGCAGGCATGACCCTGCTGGAACTGGGTGATGATCTCGACGACGCCTTGCAGCGTGCCGATCAGGCGCTGTACCGGGCCAAGCGCGACGGGCGCAATCGTTGTGCAGCGGCATGGGAGAATGTGGATGCCTGAACTTCGCGTCGGTGATCGGCAATGGTCGGTGGCGGCGGGCAGCAATTTGCTCGACGCGCTGAATCAGCACGGCGTCGCGGTGCCTTACAGCTGCCGCGCCGGCAGTTGCCATGCCTGTCTGGTGCAGTGTGTTCAGGGTTCGCCCGTAGACAGTCGCCCGGATGCCTTGAGCGCCGAACAGCGCCAGCAAGGCTGGCGGCTGGCTTGTCAGTGTCAGGTGATCGAAGATTTGCAGGTACACACCTTCGACCCCGTCACCGACGGGCGCCCGGCGGTGGTCGAGGCGCTGGACTGGCTCAGCGATAACGTCCTGCGTTTGCGCCTGACCCCGCAGCGACCGCTGCGCTACAGCGCCGGGCAGCATCTGGTGCTGTGGATCAACCATATCGCCCGGCCGTATTCGCTGGCGAGCCTGCCGCAGGAAGACCGTTTTCTCGAATTTCACCTCGATTGTCGCCAGCCCGGCGAATTCAGCGATGCGGCGCGGCGCCTGCAGATCGGCGACCCGATCCGCCTCGGCGAACTGCGTGGCGGCGCGCTGCATTACGATCCGGACTGGCACTCGCGCCCGCTGTGGCTGCTGGCGTCCGGCACCGGGCAGGGCCCATTGTTCGGCGTGCTGCGCGAAGCCTTGCGCCAGGATCATCAGGGCGCCATCCGCGTCATTCACCTGGCCCATGACGCGCGCGAGCACTATCTGGCCAAACCCCTGGCGGCGCTTGCCGCACAACGCGAAAACCTCAGCGTCGAGCTGTGGACGGCGGCCGAGTCAGCCGCCGCTTTGGCGCAACTGCGCCTTGTTTCCCGGCAAACCCTGGCCTTAGTCTGCGGCTCAAGCGCCAGCGTCGATGCGTTTGCCAAGCGTCTGTACCTGGCCGGACTGCCGCGCAATCAACTGCTGGCCGATGTGTTTCTGTCCCGCAGTTAAGCGCTGAATCTCGTGTGAAGGTGAACTCCTGTGGCGAGGGGATTTATCCCCGATGGGCTGCGCAGCGGCCCCGGGATTTTGTGAGTGCTGCGCACTCAATCGGGGATAAATCCCCTCACCACAGAAGTTTTGCCTCACCAAAAGAACTTTGTCAGCCCTTTTAAATGTTGAGTAACGCTGATGACCGAAGCCATCCTGCTCGAACGCGAACGCGGTTTGCTCACCCTGCGGCTCAACCGTCCGGACAAGAAAAACGCCCTGACCCGCGCGATGTACAGCCGCCTCGCCGAGGCCCTGAAGCAGGCCGACAACGATCCTGAGATCAATGCTGTGCTGATCACCGGCAGCGCCGAGTGCTTCACCGCCGGCAACGACATCGCCGACTTCATCCAGCAACCGCCGAGCGACCTCGACAGCCCGGTGTTCCACTTCATGCTCAACCTGCTCGAATGCCGCAAACCGGTGATCGCCGCTGTGGCCGGCGCAGCGGTGGGCATCGGTACCACGTTGTTGCTGCATTGCGATCTGGTCTACGTCAGCCGCGATGCCCGGTTGCGCATGCCGTTCGTCAACCTCGGGCTGTGCCCGGAGTTCGGTTCCAGCCTGATCCTGCCGCGTTTGCTCGGACACGCGAAAGCGGCGGAGCTGTTGCTGCTCGGCGAAGGATTCAGCGGTGAGCAGGCGGCGCAGTGGGGCATTGCCACTGAGGCGTTGGGCAGTGGCGAAGCGGCGCTGAACAAGGCGCGGGAGATGGCGTTGCGTTTCGATGAACTGCCAGTAGATGCAGTGCGCATCAGCAAGCAATTGATGAAGGCGCCGGATCGCGAGCTGATCCGTAAAGTAATCGAGGAGGAGGGCGCGTTGTTCACTCAGCGACTGCGCTCGCCGGAGGCGTTGACGGCGTTGACCGGGTTTATCAAACGGCATTGAGTCTTCGGGTGGCTGTACTGCCCTCATCGCGAGCAGGCTCACTCCTACAGGGGAACGCACTTCAAATGTAGGAGTGAGCCTGCTCGCGATAGCATTGGATCAGCCAACACATCTTCAGGATCAGAATACAAAAAGCCCCGGCACTCACATGCCGGGGCTTTGTTTTTTCAGCGAATCACTCAGACCTGCGGGTCACCCACGTGCAGGATCTTCATGCCGTTGGTGCCACCGGTGGTGTGGTAGCTGTCGCCCTTGGTCAGGATGACCCAGTCGCCTTTTTCCACAACGCCGCGCTTGACCAGCTCGTCGATCGCTTTCTGGCTGACTTCGTTCGGGGCCAGCGAAGCCGGGTCGAACGGAACGGTGTACACGCCACGGAACATCGCCGCGCGGGCCTGGGCTTCGCGGTGCGGGGTGAAGGCGTAGATCGGCACCGAGGAACGGATACGCGACATGATCAGCGGGGTGTAGCCACTCTCGGTCAGAGCGATGATCGCTTTCACGCCCGGGAAGTGGTTGGCGGTGTACATGGTTGCCAGGGCGATGCTTTCGTCGCAGCGCTCGAATTCCTTGCCGATACGGTGGCTGGACGTCTTGCTGGTCGGGTGCTTTTCAGCGCCGACGCAGATGCGCGCCATCGCCTGCACGGCTTCCAGCGGGTACAGACCGGCAGCGGATTCGGCCGAGAGCATCACGGCGTCGGTGTAGTCGAGCACGGCGTTGGCCACGTCGGACACTTCGGCGCGGGTGGGCATCGGGTTCTGGATCATCGACTCCATCATCTGGGTCGCAACGATCACCGCTTTGTTGTGGCGGCGTGCGTGCAGAATGATCTTCTTCTGAATGCCCACCAGCTCGGCGTCGCCGATTTCCACACCGAGGTCGCCACGGGCAACCATCACTGCGTCAGACGCCTTGATCAGACCGTCGAGGGTTTCGTCGTCGGCCACGGCTTCGGCGCGTTCGATTTTCGCCACCAGCCAGGCAGTGCCGCCGGCTTCGTCGCGCAGTTGACGGGCGTAGTTCATGTCAGCCGCGTCACGCGGGAAGGACACCGCGAGGTAGTCGACTTCCATTTCGGCGGCGAGCTTGATGTCGGCCTTGTCTTTTTCGGTCAGGGCTGGTGCGGTCAGGCCGCCACCGCGACGGTTGATGCCTTTGTGGTCGGACAGCGGGCCGCCGATGGTCACGACGCAGTGCAGCTCGGTAGCGGTGGCGGTTTCGACGCGCATCACTACGCGGCCGTCGTCGAGCAGCAGCTCGTCGCCTACGCCGCAGTCTTTCACCAGATCCGGGTAGTCGATGCCGACCACTTGCTGGTTGCCTTCGGTCAGCGGATGGCTGGTGGAAAAGGTGAACTTGTCACCGATCTTCAGCTCAATGCGCTTGTTGGCGAATTTGGCGATACGGATTTTCGGGCCTTGCAGGTCACCCAGCAGGGCGACGAAACGGCCGTGCTTGGCGGCGAGGTCACGCACCAGCTTCGCGCGAGCCTTGTGCTCGTCGGGGGTGCCGTGGGAGAAGTTCAGACGGGCGACGTCCAGACCAGCCAGAATCAGCTGTTCGAGAACTTCCGGCGAGTTACTGGCCGGGCCAAGGGTAGCGACGATTTTGGTACGACGGACGGACATGCAAAGACTCCTGAGTTCAAGCGCTAGCAGAGGCTACTATGCTCTTGGGGTGTAGTCATTGTTCGTTTGCACTACTTATTGTTTTCTTTATTGAACGTGTTTTTTTTTCAACGACTGTGACCGGTAACCGCTACCGCTGGTCGGTACTGGTATTTCTTACAGGTGGCACGCGGTTTTTCGATCGATATACAGATTGAATCCCGCCAATGGTGGCGGGGCTGCGAGGCTTACAACATGACAGCTGAAAAAGAAACACACCAGGCGCTGGAACCGCCAGTGATTGAAAGCCCAAAAGATGGCGACAAGCCAGGTGTCCGTTTTCGAGTGGAGGGAACAGGAACACCCGGAAATTTCTCGATCGCCTACAGCACCAGGGATTCATTGAATCCGCTGTTTGGCCAATTGATCAGTAGCAACGGGAGATGGAATACGTTCCTGGATCTGAGCAAATTCGGTTTTTATGTCGTTGAAAGAACCCCGGACGGCGCGGTTTCGCCAAGGTCACCAGTAGTGACGATCCATCTGGAGTCAACCCCATCTGCACCGAAGGGCGATGCCAACCCGCCCGAGGACGCCCCGCACTGATACCACGCTGACGAGGGCGGCATTGAAGATTTTTCGCGCAAGGTCGATACAGAGCTCAAGACAGGAGAACCTCACCATGCGATTGTTGCCCATTGCCGCCCTTGCCCTCAGCGTCCTCGCCGTCACGGGCTGCACCCGTTGGTCGATGAACCATCATTTGAACAACGCCTACAGCGCCTACGACCGGGGCAATTGCGAGCAGGTGATGCTCGAACTGTCCAAGGTCGAACGCGCCAGCCGGGCCCGTCCGTATGTGTGGCCGGAAGTGTCGATGATGCGTGGCCAGTGCCTGGAACGGCAAAAAATGTACATCGACGCGGCGCAGACCTACCAGTTCATCATCGCCTCGTACCCCAACAGCGAATACGCCTTCCGTGCGCGCGCCCGCCTGGAAACCCTGCAGAGCCTGGGACATTACCCGACTCGCAGCGCAGCGGCAGCACCAAGTCCGCAACGTTTCTGATGCTGGTTGTCATACAAACGCTGGCCGACTGTACAAGCTGAGCTATAGTCCAGTGATCCGGTTCAGAGCCTGATTTTGGGCCGGGGCAACACCTGCGACTGGTAGAGGTTGAGGTGATGGCGTATTGGCGACCGTCACACCGGAAGCGGGGAGAGCGCGTCTGCAGGGCAGGCACGTTCCGAAGCAAAGGTGCGGCTCTGTGATGGAGCCTTGCATGGCGTACTGCGCATGTTTACCGATCGTCGAATTGAACGGCACCAGTTGCCGTACTTCCTGCGGGTGTACAACAGCGTCACCGACAAACCCATCGGTTTTCTGGGCAACGTGTCCGAGGACGGGCTGATGCTCATCAGCCAGTTGCCGATGATGATCGGCGTCGATTTCAGTCTGCGTCTCAAACTGCCATTCAGCGACGGCTGTCAGCAGGTCATCGACCTCACGGCGTGCTGCCTGTGGTGCCACGAAGACGCGACGCCCCTGCATTACGACGCCGGGTTCAGCCTGCAGCGCCCGCCCCCGGAGTATGCGCAACTGGTCGAGGCGTTGCGTCAGTACTTCAGCTTCCAGCCATTGCCGGCCTCTGCCTGACTTCGGCGGCGCTCGCATGATTGCTATCGCGGGCAAGCCCGCTCCCACAGTGTCCGGAGTTGATCAAAGCATTTGTGCACACCACAAATCCCTGTGGGAGCGGGCTTGCCCGCGAAGGCATCAGCCCGGACAACGCTTCTCCAAAGGCTAACCCACAGCAATCGCCCGCTCACTGTCCAGCGTCTTCTCCGCCAGCAATAATCCCATCTCGCTCAACTGATAAATCGCCATCGCCAGATGCCGTGGTTTGTCTTCCAGGCTGTCCGCCAGATCCAGCAGCAGAATGCTCACCGACGAAAAGGTTTCGTAGGTCTGGATAGCGATCGCTTCGGGGTTGATGTCGGGCGCGACCCGGAACATCTGCATGCCACGATCCACGGAATTGCGCGAGGGCGCATCGGGTTTGAGGTAGTGGTCGAGGGCACGCTCGGCGGCTTCGTGGAGCTTTCGTGAATCAGGGGATTCGTAGGGCGAGGTATCGGCAGGATTTGTTTCGGGTGGATTCGGAGTTGGTTTGAACATGGTGATTTTCCCTTAAGTGATGCCAGCACGATCTCGCGACTAAACGAGAGGGTGGCGGCTGAACGCAGGTTAGTCGACCGGGGGAAACCATCACCAAAAACCGGCGCGCCCGAAGGCGCCCTGCGAACAGCCACCATCGAGTGCGGGGATAGGGAATACCCGACTTGATGACGCTTATGCACATTGGTGAAACCCCCGGACGACTAAACCCGACCACTGATTGGCAGCGGCACGGACCACGTTACGGAGCATCGGCAAAGCGCACAAGCCGGCGGATTCTGGCGGATCTGTAGGCAAAGGCGCAAGGCGTTGTAGTTTGCTGCGCGTGTCGAAGTAGGGCATGGAACGACTTAGCTGTTCTGGTAATCAAGCAATGTTTTTTTAGATGAATTGGATCTTTTGGACTGTCATTTCTGACAGTGGTCGCGTGCAATGAGCACACGTATGTTGATCCCACAACGTGAGCGACCCATTGCCCGGAGCATTGCCGACATGAACGAAACCGTCGAGGACGACGAGAAAGGACGAGCCTGGCTTGATACCGAAAAGGTTCAGACCACTGTCGCTCAGGTCACGAAACTGGCAGACGGATCACTCAAGGAACTGGGCGACGGAGCGCAGTTTTCCGAGGTGTTCTGGGCGGATGCGGTCGAAACATCGCTTTACCAGACACACCCCAGAGTGCCGCAGCTGCAAACTCAAATGGTGTGCCGGTACAAGTTCGAATCAGGCCGCATCTATGTGAAGACCTTGCGTTACAAGATGACCACGCGCTCCGGGAACTGGAATCGCGCCAATATAGATGTGGGTCTTCAAGCTCGTAACTGGGTTCGCAAGGACTCCCCTGACTCCATGCTTCAGGACACCCAATGGCACGATTACGAAATTTTTCTCGACTCCCCGCTCGGTCCTCCTGATTTCGGCGTGTCGCTGGCAATCCGGGTTAACTACGACGGAACCAACAACGATGTTCAGCCCCACGAAGGGTGGGGCCTTGATATCTATCCAGCACAGAAACCGATTATCGAGGTTCCCACTTCCGGAACCGAGATCGATGTCGAGAAGCCGTTCACTGTATCCGGTAGCAACGGGCTTGTCCCCGGCACAATTCATTTGAGGCGGCAGTCTAACAACGCTGAAATTACATTGGGGACTGCGACTGTCCGGAACAACGGGGGGTGGAATACCTCCATCGTGTTGCCGCCCGGCGTTTTGGATTTCTACGCCGTACAAATCATTGGCAACCAGAACTCCGGTAAGTCCAATACCGTTACTCTCAAGCCAAGGTACGTGGCACCACGTATCGACTCTCCGGCAAACGGCACGGTGTTCAAGTCTGCCAGCGGATTGCTGATCAAAGGCCGGGGCACGCCAGGCAAAGTCATCGACGTGATGACCCCTGGGGGGGCTGTGTTACACGCCACGACAACCGTCAAGCCCGACGATACGTGGGAAGCATCATTCAACCAGTCCAACTACCCTGACGGCGGTCGCGTCGATATCACGGCTGGCCACAGAGACATGAATGATTGGACCACTCCGCAATTCTTCACCTTGCTTCTGCAGCCGACAATCACGACGCCATCCGAATCAGCGGTGACCGATCCGAGAGGTCCGATAGAAGGGAGGAGAGCTGTTTCAGGTGCGACCGTCGAAGTCCTCAAGGATTTCGAACATTCATTCAAGGTCGGCCAGGGCATTGCTGATGCCAACGGAGGATGGAGAGTTACAACGTTCACGCGCGACATGCCGCCGGGCAGCTTTACGATTGTGGCGCGGCAAACGGTATCTGGCGGCACTTCGGAAGTGAGTGTGGCCCGGTCGTTCAAAGTCCGCCCTCCAACTCTGACCGCAGTCAGCGTCACCTATCCAACCCTCACTACCGTCGAGTTTTCCGGCGCAGGTTTTACCGGCGCCACGGTCGAGATCACGATCGTCCGAGGGCCGGCAGGAGCTACGCCGCCACCTGCCGTTGTCGTGACCGCAGGCAGTTGGAGAACGACTTCACAGAACTGGCCCATCGGCGACTACGATCTGAAGGTCGTGCAGAAGGTTTCCGATAACGCCGGCGGCTGGATTCCCTCGCAGGAATACCTGTTCAAGGCCTCATCAAAGCTTCCACCGCCCTCTGCAGTGAGATACACCAACGACCTCTACACTCCGACCTTCATCGGCGAAGGTATTGCAGAGGCAACTGTCGAGGTCACCGACAAGGCGACCGGCGCTGCGCTCGCTCCATCGACGCAGGTCACGAATCAGGGCTGGTCGACCCGTGCCTTCGAGGCGTGGGCACCGGGTTCGACCCGCACCGTGCGTGTGGTGCAGAAGCTTGGTGCGGCGGTGTCGGACGCTGTTGAGCTGGTCATCAATATTGACCGGTTCCCACCGCCGACCGAGCTGACTTATACCGTGGTCGACTACAAGCCGCGTATCACTGGCAGAGGGATAGCCGGTGCCACAGTGCAAGTGACGGACAAGCAGACCGGTGCCGCCATTGCACCACCCGCGCCCGTGACGGGCCAGGGCTGGACGGCAGAGGCAGCGACACTTTGGGAGCCGAATACCACCAGAATCGTCTTGGTGGTGCAGTCCAAAGACGCTTTCGCCTCCGATCCGGTGGAAATGACCATCACCGTGCCGCTGCTGGCTCCTGTCATCACCGCCATTGAAGACGATGGACTCTCGCCGCAAATCTCCGGCACCTGCTGGCCCGGCGCGACACTGAGCCTGAAGTACAGCGACAGTGCGACCGAGCACAAACCTGATGGAAGCAGTGGCACATGGACCTTCAAGCGCGACGCCGGGTTTGCTCCGGACGAGCAGCACACCGTGACGGTGATCCAGACCGTCGCCGGGCGTCCGTCGCCGCCAGCCTCGCAAACGTTCTCGGTCAGCCCGGAGAAACCGGATATCACCGCCCCGGAGGAAAACGCAGACACCCACTACGACATGACCGTGCGTGGTATCAACGGCTATAGCGGTGCCACATTGGAACTGCGGGACGCGCAATTCGGCTGGAGTCTGGGTGAGCCGAAACGGCTGACCGCTCATGGCGACTGGTTCATCGAGCTGAAAAAACTCGAGTTCCGCAAATACCAGATCGATGCCGTGCAAACCATCGCCGGCAGACCCTCTCTGCCCAGCGCTGTGCGCAGTTTTTATGTGGTGCTGGTGCCGCCGGTCATCACGGTGCCGGAGGAGCATCAATCGCTGGCGCGCACCTCGACGCTTCGTGGCACTGGCGAACCTCTTGGGCAGGTGACGATCTGGCGTGAAAGTCCGAGCGAAATCCTGCGCGAGAAAGTCTCGATAGACGCCAAGGGTGATTGGTTTGCCGACGTAACGTTGCCGGTCGGCAACTACAAGGTGAAGGCCCGGCAATTCTTTGACAATCATGAGTCGAAGGAAAGCCTTGTGCGCAGTTTCAAGGTGGTGCCTGCCGCGCCGGTTATCGAAAGCCCCGGGCGAGGTGTGCACGTCGGTCGTCGGGTTGTTGTGTCCGGCTTCGGCGTTTGGGGCGACCTGGTTCAGGTGACGCTGACGGGCAGCAAGGGGGCGGTGCGCGCAAGCACTCCGGTGCTCGAGGATCGTACCTGGTCGCTGACGCTTGAAACGGGGCAGTCGGGTGGCACTGCGCAGCTGGTGGCGGTGTCCTCGTGTGATGGCTTCGAGTCTGCCCCCTCGGCTGCACATCCAGTGGAACTCGGCACTTACCTGCCCGAGATTGATGAGCCGGCGCCGGGACGCTGGGTCGAAAATCCGCTGCGCTTCGTCGGTAAGGGCCGCACGGGCGTGGGGCGCGTGGTGCTCTGGTTCAACCCTGAAATATCTCTGAGCGCAAACATTGCCGTCAGCTCCGGATTTTGGAGCGCCCAGGCGACGCACCCCTTGCACCCTGGCGGCCACTGGTGCCGATTCCAGCAGACCATCACCGACGCTGCGGATGGCTCGACCCTTTCCGACTGGGTTGAAAGCGAGCGTTCCGAGGTGACTTCGATTCCACCGGGAGCAAGACCATGACCGAGCCTGTGATCCGTCCAGTGCAGCAGTTGCTGAGGCAAGTGTTCAGCGATGAACAGCGCGAAACCTATACCGATTTTTGCAATTACCTCGAAAACGGCGGTTCGATTTTTCCGCTGGTCGAGCAAGGCGTTCAGGGGCTGGTCAGCCATTACCGGATGAAACCCGACGACGCGCGGGCCTTTTTACGCAGGGCCAACAGCCTGGCGGTGTTTGTCCGGCGCCAGTTCATTGAACATTCGTTGCGCGGTTCGCAGACCCGGGTCACGCGCCCCGACAGCGGTCTGTTGTCGATGGTCGCGGGGCCGAGCTACGAGAGTTTGTTCTCGACCAATTTCGATGGGTTGTGCCCACCGCAGGCCCTGGAGTCAATCGCATCTCCGGTGGCTTACCTGATCGAGTTATTGCGCTGGATCGAGGAGAAAATCCACGTCATTGGCGGCGAGGAAAAACTCGATTTGCATGTGCGCCGTCAGGACCTGAAAAGGCTGTTGGTCGACTTCAATGCCGTGCATCAGGCAGTGTCGGCGCTGGACATCATCGTCCCGGTGCTCGAAACGTTTATCGAAGAAAACGATAGTGAGCAAGACCTCGAAGAGGCATTGATCCAGACCCGTTACCCCAACGGCCTGCCGTACTACCAGCATTGGGTCACGCTTGATTTTGTCGCCCGTGAACATGGCCTGTCGGTGGGCAATATCGCTCACATGGTGGATCTGGCCTATCCCTATTTCCTGCAGCCCGAGGCATGGGACAACGATGCCGGGCGCGCCTTTACCCATGCGTCGCGGCTGGGGCCTTATCAGCGTGAATTGCTGACGGAGGTTCCGATAGAACCTGACGATACAGACGCAAGGGATGCCTACTACGAACGCAACTTTGGAACGCCTGGGACCGATTGGCTAAATCTCAATCAGGTGAAATTCTTTGGCGAGCGAACGGGGCTGGACACCCGGGAGATCGAGGCGTTGCTGTCGATTCGCGAATTTGCCCCGACGCGTTCGGCCAACGTCAGCGTGTATGACAGCGAGCAACCGGGCGCTGACGAGAGCCAGCGATCCGGCTCGGTCTATCTAAACGCCGCGACCATCCCGGCCCTGAGCATTGATTACAGGGAGGTTGGCAAAGAGTTCCTGCACCGTTTTACGCAAGCCCCGGAAATTATTGACCGCTACGAACGAATGAATCGCAAGTTGCGCCTGGATCGATGGCTGGAGTTACCGAGCGAGCAGGTGGATGCGTTGTTGACGGCGGCGATCAGGGCAGAGGCCCGTCATGCGATACCGGCAAATCCGTGGTGGATTTCCACCCATCAGGTGCATGCGCTGGGCCTGTTTCAGTCACTGCGTGAACGCTATGGCTGTTCGGCAGAGGATTTCGCGGCATTTATCGATGAAATCTCGATTTACGGTCGTGCCAATGTGTTGTCACTGTTCGATCGCACTTTCAACAGCCAGGGCAATTATCGCCAGCCCCTGCTGCTGGACGGCGCAACGTTTGCGACGCTGCCGGTGCAGGGTGTCGCGGAGCTGACGATCAGCCAGTTGTGCAGCGGATTGGGCATCGATCTGCAGACTTATGCTTACCTTGCGGTCGCAATCGAACGGGCGCACGGGTTCAGCGGCACGCTTGAGCGCACCACGGCAGTCATATCGAGTTTCTACCGGTTGGTGAAGTTGCCACGGCTGCTGGGGATTACCCCGGTCGAAGGCGTGCTGATGCTGACGCTGTTGGGCGGCGAGAGCTGGGTTGACGGCCTGGCAGGCTTGCCGCAGGTACATGCACGGCTCAATAGCGAAACCACACCGGACGTGCTCAATCTGGTTTATGCACTGCACTCCTGCGTGTCCTGGTGCAAGGATCGCGAGATTCCCGTGCTGTGGATGCTACAGCAAGTGGCACCGCTGCAGGCCCTGGCGGTTGCCACGCAGGCTGAGCAGCAATTGTTCGAGCAGATCCGCAACCTGCTGCCTGCCGCGCTGTTCAACAATGCAGGGCTGTCAATGGCTGGCGTTCCCTCACTGGAAGGGCTGGACTGGCTGCGATTGTTGACCGAACTGGTCGACCCGACGGGTCTGGTCATCGACCTGCAGTTACCCGAGACCGACTACCTGAGCCGTGCCCGGGTAAGGTTCGACCAGGCAATCAGGGAAGGGCTGGGCGAGAACGACGCCAGTGTGCGGGGCGTTCTTGTCGAGCGCATGCTCGGCGTGCTGTTGCAGGCGCGGGAGGCGCAGGTCTCGGTCGCCCGGGAGTGTCTGGCGGTGTACACCGGCCTTGATACCGAACGCGGGTTGCTCATGCTGACCTGGGCGCAGTCCACGGTTTATCAGTTGTTGTCGCAGGTCAGCGCGCGTGCCGATCGTGATGCAACTGAGACACCCAGTCCCGCTGCACGCGCCGCAGAGCAAGCCGACCCGCTGCTGAACTTGCTGGCTGATGTGCGACGTCGCAGTGCAGTGGCGAGCAAGCTGGAACTGTCTGCGGTGTTGCTCGAAGACTTTCTGCGATATGGCCACAAGGCCTGGATGGCTCAGGACGATCGGCACCTGCTGTCGATCCGCACCCTGTATTACCTGAGCGCGCTGGGACGGGCCTTCGCGTTGAGCGAGCAACCGGCCGGCAAACTGCTCGACTACCTGCGTCAGGTCAACGCATTGCCCACGCCCCTGTCATCCCATGCGCTGCGGCTGGCACAGGACGCGGCAGCGTTGCGGCTGGCGGCGTTTTTCGACTGGAGTGTGCAGGAGGTACGCGAGTGCGTCAGCCGCATCGACCCTGCGCTGAAGATCCTCAAGACTCTGCCCCAGCTCGATTTGCTGATGCGCATCCGCGTGTTGGCCCGGCACAGCGGCATGGACGCCCTGACGATTTTTCTCGTGGGAAATCTGCCGGAGGACGTTGACAAGGCCGCTTATCGAACCGCCGCCGAGCGCGCGCTGCTCAGCCTTTCAGATACCCGCGAGGCGGTGGTTACCTTCGCTGATGAGGTGACGCAACCGCTGGTCACCATGACCTGTGTTGTGGACAAGACCGAGGTGGTGGCCGGCAAAACCGGCGAGAAAGTCCTGTTGACCGTGACCCTCAAGGACGCCGACGACCAGCCATTAAGTGGCGTCAATGTGTACTGGCAAGTGAGCCTCGGTACGATTGTGGCCAAGGCCACTGAATTCGATGGAACGGTGACGGTCGAGTATCTGCCGGGCAAGGTCATGGGGCAGGAAACGCCATTGTTCTGGCTTGACCTGATCGACGCGCAACAGGCCCCGACCATCCATATCTCCGATGACGCGGTGACGCTGTCCTTCCCTGGACCATTAACTGCCCAAGTGCCGCTGCAGCCGGTTCCGGCGGGGCAGGAAGTCGAGCTGTACGCCACGCTGCGCGACGTCTATCAAAACCCCGGGCGCAACCGACTAGTGCGCTGGTTTGCCGAACCCGTGAGTGGCAGCAGCGGCTCGCCGGTGATTCGTCCCGAGCAGAATCATGCCGACTTCGAGGGGGTTACACGGGTGTACGTTTCGATTCCGTCGGGCGGCGAGTTCATTTTCAGCGTGCGTTGCGATGCCAATGACAGCGAAACATTTTTTGACCCTATCACCTTCACCGAAGCACTGACTCACCAATGACCGTGTTGGTTGACGCAGCGTTCACCTCAGGATGCAGGACAAGACCATGACTCAACGCAATCTGGCTCCATTGTTGGAAAAACGCCGCGCAGCACTGGTCGATTACTGCATCGGTCAGGCTGCCAGGACCCACTACTCCTTCGTGAAAACGCCGCAGGATCTGTTCGAGCTGTTGCGCATGGACCCGCTGGACAACTATCCGGTGCAAAGTTCGTGGGTCGCCGAGGCGACCAGTTGCGCGCAGCAATTCATTCATGCGGCCTATCGCAAGCTTGAGCCGGGTTACAAAAACACTGTTTTCCCGACAGAGCATCTGAAACTCTGGGAGCTCTACAGCAATTACCCCGACTGGGCGGCGCTGGCGTTGATCGCGGTCTATCCAGAAAACTTCATCAACCCCTTTGTGCGGCAGCGCAAGACCCGTCTGTTCAAGGCACTGGAAAATGACTTGAATCAAACGCGGCTGAATGGCGACTCGGTGCAGCGTGCGTTGCAGCAATACCTCAAGGCATTCGAGCAGACCTGCAACCTGGATGTCATCAGCGCCTGTCTGGACGGCGATTCGGCAAGCCGAGCCACTTACTATTTTGTCGGCCGGCAGCGGGTGCAGCCGTTTCAGTATTTCTGGCGCAAGGCCGATATCGAGCTCACCGCTTCCGGCAATCCGGTCAACCCGGCGGCATGGAGTGAATGGCAACCTGTCGACATTCCGGTGGGGAATAGGGTTCTGGATATGCGGCCGCTGTTTTGGGGCGGGCGTTTGTGTCTGGTGTGGGCTGAGTGGCGCGACCCGGTGGGTATCAAGGGGAGCGAGGGCTATTTGGCCCCCAGACTGGATATCAATCTGGCGTTCATGAGCCAGAACGCAGAATGGTCGGCACCGCTGAGCTTGTATAGCGCTGATCAGGACAGCGACAACAGCGCGGGTGCCCGGTTGCTCGCGACGACGTTGGCCGATGACCTCATTCACCCCAAGGGACGGCTGGGTGTATTGCTTATCAGCCCGGCGGGTCTGAGGGTGAGCACCACCCGTGATGTGTTCTTCCGTCCGTTGGCCGAGGACGACGGCAGCTGGCTCGATCACCTGGCCACTCATCGCTTCACCGATATCCTGACCTTGCAACATCCACTGACGCCGAAAAATCAACCGGTGGTCGCGATCAAGAGTGAGACCTCGGGAGACTTGACGGCTTATTACGGGCTGCAGGCGGTGTTTTCGGAGGTAGGAACAGACGACTTTCTGTGGGTTAGAGGCCTGTGCCGGGCGCGGTCTCCGGTTGGAGGTGCGAAGGTCGATTTTACCTTGAAGCTGAACAATCCGGCCGGAGATGACCCAAAAGAAACCAAGAGCCCGCAGTTCGTCGCGGGTGGTTGGGCTACTGACTGGATGAAACTGCAACGCGTGAAAGGCGGATTTACCGGGCTGGCCGAATTTACCTTGAGCGGCACGGGCCAAGGCAGCAAGACCTTTACAGTCTCGCTGCTCAATATCCCCCGTTTTGTACCGCCGACGCTGGAAAAAAACGCGCTGGATGCGGCGCAATTCATCGGTTTCAGGCAGCCCGACATGTTGCAGCGCGCGCGCTTGAACTCGCTGTTCGGTCCGGTGCTGGTGCAACTGAGCAATATTTCCGTGGATGCCGTACTCGACTGGGAGACCCAGTTCCTGACGGAACCGCCTCCAGCCGCGGGCCCGATCGCCGAGCCGAACGGGGCGTTCGACGGGGCCAACGGTCTGTATTTCTGGGAGCTGTTTTTCCATCTGCCACATCTGGTGGCGGCCCGTCTGCGGGCCGAGGATCGCTACCTGGAAGCGCAGAACTGGATGCATTACGTGTTCGATCCGCAAGATTCGCGAGACCCGGAAAAACCAGGGAATGCGCCACCGAGGCCTGAATACTGGCGTTGCCGGCCTTTGGCCGGTGTGGGGAATGTGGGCGTCGAAGCCTTGCTGCCCACCGATCCGGATGCGATTGCCTATGCCGCACCCCAGCACTACCAGATTCTGGTGTTCACCGAGTACGTGAAGAACCTGGTCGCGTGGGGCGACTGGTACTACCGCCAGCTCACCCGCGATGCGCTGGTGGCGGCAAAACTGTGTTACGTGCAGGCGCAGTTTCTGATGGGCAAGCCGCCTTCCGCCCGGGCAGTCACCCGCTGGCAAGCGCAGACGGTAGGTGCCCTGTTGAGCCAGAGCGCGAGCCGCCCGGCGCTCGAGCGTTTCGAGCAGGAGCTGCGGTTTTCCCTGGCGGACATTCCTCCGGCCGCCGAAGCGGCACCGTTGATGGGCCTGCTGGCGAATGAACCGTTCAAGCCGCCGATCAATGAGCAGTTGCTTGAGCTGTTCGACTGGCCGGGGCAGCGCCTGAACAACTTGCGCAACAACCTGACCCTGGACGGCAAACCACTGGACGTTCCGCTGTTCAGCCCGCCCACCGATCCCAACCAGTTGTTGCGCGATCTGGCCGCTGGTGGGGTTGGTCTGCCGCGGCCGATGGGCGGGCGTCTGGTGGTGGGCGCCTTTCGCTGGCGCGTCACCTACGAGGCGGCGTTGCGCGCCGTGCAGACACTGCAGGAGTACGGCAGCCAGGTATTGCGTCTGCTGGAACAGCGCGACCGGGCGGAACAGGAAGAACTGCAGCAAGAGCACCTCAAGGAGCTGGGCGACTACGCCCGCACGGTTCAAGAGCAATCCATTGCCCAGCTTGAAGCCAGCCTCACGGCCCTCGGCCAGAGTCAGGCCATGGCCCAGCAACGGGCCGATCGATACAAAGCCTGGTACGACGAACACATCAGCGATGCCGAATACCAGATCATGGACAAACTGGCGATGGTCAAAGGGATCAACACCGGGCTGCACGCGATCAAGACTGTAGGCGCTGGAGTGGCAGCTGCGCCGAACATTGCCGGCACGGCCGTCGGTGGACATCGTTTGGAAAAAATTTCGGATGCCGTGGTTTTCGGTCTGGAAATCGGCGCGATGCTGTTGCAGATCGACGCCGATAAACAAGCCATCACCGAAAGCTACCGCCTGCGCCGCAGAGAGTGGGAGTTGCAACGCGATCAGGCACTGGCCGAAGTCGGGGCGATCGCCGAGCAGATCACCGCGCAGACATTTGCCCTCGAGGCGGCCAGGACGAGTCTGGAGCAAACCCTGCGGGCCAACAGTCAGGCGCTGGCGCTCTACAACTACCTGAAAAAACGCGCGACCAATGCAGAATTGTTCGGCTGGCTGCTGGGCCAGCTCAAGGCCCTGCACTATCAGGCTTACGATGCGGTGGTCAGTCTGTGCCTGAGTGCCCGGTCGTCGTTGAGTGCTGAAACCGGTGATTACGAAACCGCTGAGGCCTTGCCGCAGGTCTGGCTGGACAACCGTCACGGGCTGACCGCCGGTGAACACTTGCGCGAGTACCTGCTGCGCATGGATCGCCTGTACCTGCAAAGCCATGAGCGCCGTCTGGAGCGGGTCAAGACCGTCTCGTTGCGACGGCTGTTCGATGACCAGATTGATCCGCAGACGGGATTCTCCGACTGGACCCAGGCTCGGGACGAATTGATCGACAAGGGCGTGCTGGAGTTCCAGCTGACGCAGTTGTCATTCGATCGCGATCACCCGGGCGAGTATTGCCGGCTGCTCAATCTGGTCGAGGTCGACCTGCCCGTACTGCTCGGACCTTATCAGGATGTACAGGCGACGCTGCTGCAGGTCGGCAGCATGACCGCTACCCAGGCCTCGGCGCGCTCGGTCGAGTACCTGCATCAGCCGGCGGGCAAGGTGGCGCCGGTCGAGGTGCTGTTCAATCTGCGCAGTGGCCAGCAGATCGGTTTATCCGTGGGGATCGCCGACACCGGCATGAACGCCGGCAAACCGGATGAAGGCTTGCTCAACCCGTTCGAGAACACCGGCGCGATCTCGCGCTGGCAATTGCACTTTCCCTGGCCCCAGAGCGAGCGGCAGGCGCCGATGCTCAAATCACTCACCGACATCATTCTGCGCGTCCGGTACACGGCCAAGGCCGGTGAGCCGACGTTTACCCTCGCCGTCAAAGACCTGGTCACCCGGGCGATCACGTCCCGCCAGTCAGGCAATATCAAAGGAGCAGGCCATCATGGTTGAACCCGTCATTCAGGCTAATGACAGTCTGGTGCTCAATGGTGATTTCCGTGAGGCCTTGAGCCATTGGGAAAAGGGGCCGGTTAACAGCCGCTGGGTTACGGTCGTGGGCGAGCCGTACGAAGGCATACAGATCAGGATGCTTTCAGTAGCAAACCTTGCCTCTGCCTTTCAGGACATGACCGTACCTGTAACGCCGAGCGCCGGAGCCAGGTATGTGCTGAGTTTCCTGTATGAAACGCGGCATACCGAAGCGGGCCGCATGATATTCACTGATGAAAGTGGAGCCACCCTTAGAGAAATCCCGTTGCCGCCCGGCAGCCCTCGTAACCTTGCAAAGAACCAGGTACGGGTCACTCGTCGGCAGCCGCTGGAATTCAGACCGCTCAAGTACAACGCCGAGCTCGATCTACCGTTGCAGCGCCAGGACAAGATTCGCGTCACAGTGGTCGCTCCGGGTAATGATCCCGAGGACTATAACTCTCAGGTTTTGATCACTCGGATTCGCCTGGACTTGCAACTTGAGCCCGCGCGAATGCAGACGGTGAAGGTAGACGCGGAGCAATCGTCATCCGGCAAGCTGGTTCACCTCTGCCTGGGCGCGGACGGGAGCTTCCAGCACCAGCTTGCGTTTGTACCCGACCCCGACAGCCCCTGGCTGCACACCAAAGCTGCATTGGTGAGCGATGACAATCCACAAGGCGCGGTTATCGCAACGCCTGACTGGGGCGTCGATCAACCGCTGGACTCACCGTGGATGTTGCAGTGCCCGCTGATCGGTGCTCAGGATCCTTACCTGTTCACGGTGCAACTGGTGAACCAGTACACCGCCGAGCCGTATTCGATGCAGGTCTCGCTGGGGCATCACCGGCTGGTGTTCCGTGAGGTGCTGGAGGCCGCGTATTTCCCGGTGCTGGAGTTGACGCAATCGGTGCGTCTGGGGGTGCGAGTGGCCTCCTGGTACACCGGTCAGTTTCTGGCCGGGCGCACGGTAACCTGGACCACCGAAGGGCTGGGGCTGCTGAGCACGACACCGACCGACGCCGAGGGCTGGGCATATTTCGATTACTTGCCCAATGCTGCAGGCGACAGGGTTATCCAGGCCTCGGTGGCGAGCCCTTACTACGCCAGCGGGGTCGAGACCACGACGCTGGACGTTCGTGTGCTGGCGACCGATCCATGGAAGGACGTTCTGGCGGTGGTAGAAAGCAACGCCTTGCCCTGGGCGCAGAAGACCGGTTATCCCAATCGTGGCTCGACCTATCAACTGAGCGCGCGGGTGCCTGACGTGTTACGCGGCTCCACGATGGCACTGCATTGGGACGGCGACAGCGCCGCACAGTTGGGCGTGCAACTGCGCCCGGAGCTGGAAGCCTCGATACCTGTAGGCACAACAGACCTGAACTGGGAGTTGATCTGCCAGGACAAACTCGACGGTCGCTTCCACTTGCAGTTGCTGTGTTCGAAGCTGCTGTTGCCCTCCAGCAGAAAACCGATGTCACTGGCACGCAATCTGGTGCGCATTGGCGATGTTCAGGAGGCCAACAAGTTTCCCGTGGTGGACGAAGGCGAGAGCGTGCTGTTGCGTGTGCAAGTGGTGCATATGGTCGCCAGCGGTGACGGCGATCCGGTCAACAATGCACGGGTTGACTGGCAGACGCCCGAAGGTACGATCGCCACCCGATCGGGGATCGGTGGCTGGGCCAGCGTGTTGTATCAACCGAGCCGCGCCGGTGAGCTGGTGGTGACCGCCCGCGTGCGGGCGCATGACGAAGCGGTGCCGGTGGAGCGCCCGTTTGCAGTAAGGGCGCTGCAGAGCAGTCCCTGGAAAGGCAAGATCAAGATTCTGTTCGACGGCAATGAGGTTGACCTGGCCGAATTGGGCTTGCTGTGCTGGCGCGGTGAGCCGCACACCTTGCGGATAGAAATCACGCCCGGCAGTCCGCTGAATGGAGAGATGGTCACGCTGCAATGGCGTGGCGAGCCGCCGGGGATCGGCTTGACCGTCTCGGATATCGACACGCCGTTGAGGCTTGGGCCATTGGGGCTGGAATGGCGCTTCAGTTCGCAGATCGCGTCGAGCACCAGCAGCCTGTTCAGTCTGGCCTTGAGCACTCCGGTGCTTGCTTCGCCCCGGGAATTGTTTGGTCGGTTGATTTCCACGCAACTGACGGATGAATTGACGCTGATGCTGGATCAAGTGACCGCCACTGCTGCGAGTCAGACTCTGTTCCCGTGCATTGGCGCCAGGCACACCTTGCGCTATCTGCCCAATGCCTTGAGCCCGCTGGTGGGTTTGCAGGCAACGCTGGTGTGGCAAGGCACCCCGGCTGATGATCTGGAAGCGAGCATTGAACCGCCCCTCGATCAAGCTCAAATAATCAGTGACGGTGGTGTTGGCTGGTGGCTGGATTTCACCGCCAGCGAAGTCTCCGGTGCCTTTAGTGTCGGGCTTTTCTTGTCTGCCCTGGATCGCTCCATGAGCACCCATCCGATGCAGCTCGCTCACAACAAGCTGCGAATCGCAGACTGGCGTGAGTCAGCGGTTGACCCCGTCATCGGCAAGGATAAAGCCTGGAGCTGGGTCAGGGTGGTTTCGGCATTCACCGGGCAAGCGGTGGCGCAGGTGACGGTGCAGTGGAAATCCGCTGACAGTTCAGACAGCGTCGTCAGCGACGAACTGGGCTGGTCCGGGTTTGGCCTGGTGCCGAGCAGTCCCGGTCAGCAGAACGTCGTGGCCATTGTGCACAGCCCGTTCGATGGATACGAAGAGCAGCGTGCCCTGTCCTTTACGGCGCTTGCCCGTGACCCTTGGGAAGAGGTGCGGGTGCGTTTCGATGGGCATGATGAACATCCATGGGGCCGTCACACCTACTTTCCGCGACGCAATGGCTCACATGCCATCGAAGTGCTGCTCCCGGAGGGCAGCCCGTTGCTCGACCAGGAACTGACCCTGGGCTTGACCGGCACCGGCCCTGCGGAACTGGGGCTGAGTTTCGAACCTGCGCTCGGCGCATCGCGCCGGCCCTCGGCAATCGGTTTGCGTTATTTCCTGCGTTGCGCCGACCTGACAGACGGTGGCTTCGCGTTGCGCCTGGGAGCCGAGCGCCTTGCCAGCTTGTCACCGGCCAACGCGATGTCGCTGGGGGAGGGTGTGCAGGTATTGAAATTTGCTGCCAATAGCAGCCTCCAGCATGTGCTGGAGTGGGGGCAGGAACTGGTCGAGCAGGTCACCGTGGTTTCGTCCATCACCGGTAAGGGCATCTCGGGGGTGGTCGTCACTTGGCGCAACAACGACTTGGGTACAGTTACCAGCCAGACCGACTTTTATGGTGTGGCCCGTGTACGGTTCAAACCCCAGACCCCGGGTGCGGCGGTGGTCACGGCTACGTTGGAGGGCGCCGCGTATCTGGAGTCAGTCGAGTTGCCGTTTACCTTGCAAGAGCCTCGGGAAATTATTGAACTGATCATGATTCGCTCTGCCAATTATCCGGGCGCAGAAGTGGAAGCCCAAGTGACGGTCGTGTCGGCAATTGACCGGCACCCGCTTGGCGGCGTCGAAGTCATGTGGGACCTTGATGCTGTGGCACTTCCATCGGCGGTTACCGATGCAATGGGCAAGGCGACTGTGCGGTTCGACCTCGCCAGGTCAGGCGAGCTGATTTTGTCCGCTGTGGTACGCGGTGGCTTGGGTGGATGGGACAGCGCGTTGCTCGCGTTGGATGTCGAGATCGGGCCGGTCATTGACAGATTTGCAGTTGGCCCGGCAGTGGTTTATCCCAATGAATATGTTTCAGGCCAAGTGACAATTGTCAGTTCGAGCGACGGTCAAGGTTGGGGCGGGTTGACCGTCGATTGGAATGTCAACGGCGAAATCAGATCGACTGTTACCAGCCCTGCGGGTGTGGCCACTTTGAATAACATACGTGTGCATGAATCGGGATTATTCCCTGTAACGTGCTCGGTCGCCGGTTATCCGCCATCAAGCTCGGTCAATATCGAAGTCGTAGGGCCAGAAGCACCGCGAATCAGCAATTTCGTGAGACCCCGGCCAGATCTTTTTGAAGTGTTCATCACTGATGGCCGGCAGGTGCCGCTTGAGCGAAAAACCGTTTTCTGGCGCCTCGACGATACTGCATACGAACCGACAATCACCGGGCCGGATGGCAAAACCATAAAAGTGTTCAATTTTGTCAGCGGTCGCAGAGTTTATGTGGGGATCGAAATTGGTATGAGCAGTCGACTTTACGAAAGGGGCATCGACCTCTAAGCCGACAGAGTGCGATGTACGGATTGTTACATGACCCCAGCGCGCTTCCAGTTGAGGTAGCGGTTAACCAGCCCTGTGCTCAATTCGTCAGGGCGCACATCCAGCACCTGAACTGCATGAGCATTCAACTGCTCATGCAGCTCGGCCCGGGCATTGAGGTAATCCACCGTACCGCAATAGGTCAGTGCTTCGGGCAGTGTTTGTACCGGGGCATTGCGCACGCGGTCGAGGGCTTCCTCGCGCAGGCTGACCACCAGTACTTGATGTTGCTGGCTCAGACGTTTGACGCTGGCGAGCAGGTCTTCGCTGTCCTCGTCACGCAAGTTGGTCAGCAGCACGATCAGCGCCCGGCGCTTCTGCCGGGCCAACAGCTGATTGGTCGCGGTCGAATAGTCGGCAGGACGCTGACTGCTGTCCAGATCATAAACGGCGTTGAGCAGGACCTTGAGCTGACTGGCACCCTTGATCGGCGCGAGAAAACGCGGTTGCGCGACGGCGAATGTGCTCAGCCCCACGGCATCGCCCTGACGCAGCGCGACATGGCTCAGCAGCAGACACGCATTAAGCGCATGGTCGAAATGCGACAGCTCGCCATCCTGGCTGCGCATTTGCCGCCCGCAATCGAGCATGAACATGATCTGTTGATCACGCTCGTCTTCATACTCGCGGACAATCGGCGTGCGCTGACGGGCGGTGGCTTTCCAGTCGATCTGGCGCAGGCTGTCGCCTTCGCGAAATTCGCGCAACTGATGAAACTCCTGACCCTGCCCGCGACGCTGGCGCTGGCGCACGCCGAGCTGGCTGAGCCAGTTGTCCACCGCCAGCAACTGCCCACCGTAGAGCTTTGCGAAGTCCGGGTAGACGCGGATCTCGCCGCTCACGGCGAGCAGGCGTTTGCCTGTCCACAGACCGAACGGGCTGGGCAGGTTGATTTCGCAATGCTCGAAGCTGAAGTGCCCGCGCTTGAGCGGGCGCAGGCGATAGCCGACCGCGCTGAATTGCCCGGGTTGCAGTTCAATCGCCAGCGGCAGGTTTTCGAAGCTCAGGCCCTGTGGCACGTGGTCGAAAAGCTCCACCGCGACCGGCTCATTGAAGTCATGGCTGAGCTGCAGCCGCACCTCGCTCCAACGGCCGAGTGCCAGGCTGCCGGGCATCTGCCGCTGGATGCGCGGCGAGGGCAGGTTGTTCAGGCGCAGTGCATCGATGATCGCCAGCACCAGCAGGGCCAGGAGCAAGCCCCAGTTGATCGACAACAGCGTGGCGGGCACGTCGATGTCGAGGGCTTGCAGCGTGCCCAGCAGCGTGCCGACGGCCAGCAGAATCGCGAGCCAGATCAGCAGCAGGCGTGACGGTTTCACAGGCGCGGCGCCGGCACTTGGTCGAGCAATTGTTGCAGCACCTGATCGACCTGCAGACCTTCGATGTCCAGCTCCGGCGCCACTCGCACCCGATGGCGCAGCACCGAGAGCGCGCAACCCTTGATGTCATCGGGAATCACGAACTCGCCGCCGCGCAGCAAGGCACGGGCGCGGGCGCAGCGCACCAGCGCAATCGAGGCACGCGGCCCGGCGCCGAGGGTCAGGCCGGGCCAGGAGCGGGTGCTGCGCGCCAGTCGCACCGCGTAATCGAGCACCTGATCGTCGATCGGCAGGTCACTGGCGATGCGTTGCAAGGCCTGCACGTCCTTGGCTTGCAGGACCGTGCGCAACGGCTGCACGTCGAGCATGTCGGCGCGGGTCGAGCGGCTGACCTGACGCACCATGTTCAGCTCTTGCTCGGCCTCCGGGTAGTCCATGCGCACTTTGAGCATGAAGCGGTCAAGTTCGGCCTCCGGCAGTGGATAAGTGCCTTCCTGCTCGATCGGATTCTGGGTGGCGAGCACCATGAACGGCTGGGCGATCGGCAGCGCCCGACCTTCGAGGGTGACCTGGCGCTCCTGCATCGCTTCGAGCAACGCCGCCTGGGTTTTCGCCGGTGCGCGGTTGATCTCGTCGGCCAGCAGCAGGTTGGTGAACAGCGGCCCCTTGCGCAGCTTGAACTGCTCGGTGTGCAGGTCGTACACCGCGTGGCCGGTGACGTCGCTGGGCATCAGGTCCGGGGTGAACTGGATGCGCGCGAACTCGCCGCCGAAGCAGCGCGCCAGCGCCCGCACCAGCAAGGTCTTGCCCAGCCCCGGAACGCCCTCAAGCAGCACGTGACCGCCGGCGATCAGCGCGGTCAGCACATCGTCGATCACGCTGTTCTGGCCGATCAGGGCCTTCTGCAATTCGCCGCGCAGCGCTTGCGCCAACTGGCTGGCACGCTGGCGTTGCTGGGCGGCGTGGCTGGCGCTGCCGGGCTCGATCTGTTCACTCATAGCGTGTTCCTCAAGGTTTGCAGGTGGGCCACCTGGCGACTGAAATCAGCGCTGCTCATGCGCTGTTTTGGCACCGGGCTCAGGGCCTGGCTGATGGCGCGGGTCGGCTGGCGGGTCAGGCGCGACAGCACCAGCCATTGTTCGGCCACGTTCAATTGGTCGAAGCCGGGGTGGCGTCTTCGGGCGCGGCGCAGCACGTCCTGCTGCAGGGCTTGCAACAGCGTGTGCTGACCGTTGTGGCGCAGGATGAAATCGGCACTGGCGCGCAGGTGCTCTTGCAACTGCCGGCGGCCACTCGGGGCGGGAGCCTGCAGTGGCCCATGGCGCACAGCAACGTGCCACAGGCCGACGCCGATCAGCGCCAGCAAGGCGATGATGGCATGGGGGAAGTAACGCCAGAGCAAGGTCAGCAGACCATCGTGCGCCGTGTTGAAAATCAGCGTGACGTCGGTGTCGGCGCTCAGGTACCAGAGCAGCCAGGCGTTGTCATGCTTGCTGATGGCCGGGGTCTTCCACAGTTCGGCATCGGTGACCACGGTGATCGAACCGAGGCCGTACGGCAGTTGCATCATGTGCGTGGCCTTGGCGCTGTTGGCCCAGGCCTGGGCGAGATTTTTCGGGTCTTCCAGATGAAACGCGGTGTCGAAACCGGCGTAGGCCGGCGCGTCCTCGTCTTCCAGGTAGAGCTTGGTCAGATTCGGGTACGGATCATCCGCCAGCTCCGCCGGCGGCTCCTTGAGGTCCTTGCTCAGTGACTGGTGCAACTGCACCCGATCCAGCAACAGATCATCGCTTTGTCTGGCCTGCTTGTCCCACAGCGCTTCGGCCACGAACACCAGGCGCCCACCGGCGCGGGCCCAGTTCAACACCTGATCGACCTGCCGCGGGGTCATGCGCGAGCGCTCGCCGAACAACAGCAGAGTGTGCCGACGCGGATCGATCTCGGGCAGCATCGCCAGCGTTTCGGCGTGGCTGACGTTGAGGCCGCGCTCGCGCAAAAACAGTTCTGCCGCCAGATAAGGATTGGCCTGCGCCTGGGGCGAAGGGCCGTGATCGATTACTTCCTGATAGGGCCGCGCCTTGAGGTACAGATAAACGCTCAACGCCGCGAGCAGGGCGACGATCAGCCCGCCGAGCAGCCACGCGTTGCGCCGGTTCAAGCGCGCGCTCCCGAGCCGAACAGGGCGCGCCAGCCGTCACACAGTTCCTGTTGCAGATGTGCCGCCGGTACGCGGTGCCCGTAGGCCATGTTCTGCCAGTGCTGTGTCAGGCTGCGACTGAACGCCAGCAGTTCAGGGCGCTGCAGTTGCTCGACCCGCAATAGCACTTGATGCTCGGTGTCGGCGGGTTTCAAGGTCAGGGCAAAATCGTGCAGCAGACGGCTGAGCAACCCGCGATAGAGCAAGCCCAGCGCCGCGCGCGGCTGGGTCTGCCAGAGTTGTTCGGCGCTGGCGGCGATGTCGTCAGGCAGGGTTTGCGGGCTCAGGTCCAGGCCAAATGCTTGCTGCGGTGCAGGTGGCCTGATGCGGGCGGGCAGCTTCGGCCGGCGACTGACGAAGGTGCTCAGGAATTCCCGGTAGCGCCAGACCAGCCAGCCCACAGCGGCGATCAACGCTCCCCACAACAACACTTCAATCAGGCCGGCCAGCGCATTGAAGCGCTGACTGTCCAGCCAGCCGAGCAGGGTTTTCAGCCATTGCGGTGCCTCGCCGGGTTTGCCCTCGGCCGGGGTGGCAGGGTCGTCGCCAAAGCGGTAGCGGGTCACGCTTTCCTTGTTCTTGAATGGCGGTTGTTCGAGCAGCGCCTTGATGCTGTCGTGCGAAGCCTGACTGGTCAGCGGTTGGTGCAGCAGGCGGGGCGCCTCCGGGGCGTTGGCTGGGGCATCCGCCCATACGGGTGGCACCGCCGGCAGCCACAGACAGACCGCCAACAGCAAACCCAGAGCGCTGCTGTTCAGGCGCTGGCGCAAACGGCGGAACACCAGCTCGATGTCCCACGCCTCCAGTGCGGTGCGCCGGTTCAAATACAGGCTGAAACCGCAGGCGACATAAATCGGTTCCCAGACCACCAGCACCAAGGCGTAGAAGGCGTTGGTCAGGTGCTCCAGCCAACGCCAGTGGTGATCGGCGTCGAGGATCAGCGATTGCCAGTCCCAGTCGGTTTCGATCTGCTGTGGCAGCAGCATATAGAACAGCACCATCAGGCCGATCCACAGTGCGGTCTCCAGATGCATGCCGATGATCGTCAGCCATTGCGCGGCGCCGGCATTGCGTTGCAGCAACACCTGCAAGCGTTGCTGGCGAGCGGTGCCGTCGAGACCTTCGAGTTGCACCACCGGCAGCAGGAAGCTGCGACTCAGGCTCAGCCGGCGCCAGGTCAGGCTGGCCAGCCATTGTGGTTTGAGCAGTCGAGGAAATTCGCGCAGAGCCTGTTTCAGTGTCGGTGTTTCGCCGAACAGGGCTTTGGACAGGATGTACAGCGGCAGGCGTTCGTACGCCGGTTTCAGCCACCAGAAAATGAATACCGCCAGCGACGGCGAATCCCATAGCAACAACGTCAGCACCGCGAACAGCGGCAGGGTGACGATGGCCCAACTGGTCATCAGCAGGCGTCGATGCTGCTGGCTCATGAGCACGCCAAGGTCCATGGCTTCCCAGGTGCTGCGCGGACGGATCGCCACGGTGGCATCACTCAGGCGCATGGCGTGTCCTTCCGGCGAACAGCAGATAGGCCGCTACTGCGAGCCACAATGCGGCACCGACCGCATATTTGATCGGCGGTGTGACCCCGGTCTTCGACGACCAATACGCTTCGATGAACGCTGCGATCAGCAGGAACAGCATGACCCCACACACCAGCAGCACGCTTTTGCGCGCCGCCTCCACCAGTGCTTCACCACGGGTCAGCCGCCCCGGTGCAATCACTGCCCAGCCGAGCTTTAGCCCCGCCGCGCCCGCCAGGGCAATGGCGCTCAGCTCGAAGGCGCCGTGGCCGATCACGAACGACCAGAACGTCTGGCCAAAACCGATTTCGGTCAGGTGCCCGGCCACCGCGCCGATGATCAAGCCGTTATAGAACAGGAAGAACGCGCTACCGACGCCCATCAGCAAACCGCTGGCGAAAGTCTGAAAGGCGATGCCAATGTTGTGCATCACGTAATAGCCGAACATCACCCAGTCTTCGCTGGCCGCCCGTTCGGCCGAGCGCCCGAGGTGCCCGGCCACCGGGTCGTACATGCTCTGCATGTCGCGCACCTGTTCGGCGGGGATCAGGTTGTAGATCAGTTCGGGAAGGGCATACACCAGCAAGGCAAAGCCGATCAGGCTGCCGAAAAACATCAGACCAGCGGCCAGCACAAACGGCCATTCGGCGCGCACCAGTCGCGGGAAGTCAGCGAGGATGAAACCCAGCAGGTTGGCGCCGAAACGACTGCGGTGCCGATACAGCTGCTGGTGGCCGCGCAACACCAGTTGTTGCAGCGAGTCGATCAGAAAACTGCTGTAACCGCGCTCCTGCGCCAGCGCCAGATGCTGGCAGAGGCGTCGATAAGCCTTGGGGAAACTGGCTGCCTGCGAGGTGTCCTTGCCATGTTCGAGGCGTTCGAGGGCCAGGGTGAAGCGCTCCCATTCGGCCTTGTGACGAGCTTCGAAAAGACTCTGCTTCATGTCGGACCCAACAAGCCGCGGGCGATGCCATTGAGTTCGCTGACCGCTTTGGGCGCCGAGATGTGCAGCGGTTGGGCGAGCAGCGCGGCCAGCTCATTGACCCGCGCCGGCGACAGTTCAGCCTGACGTTCGGCGAAGGCGAGCAAGGCGCGTTGTTCGCCGAGGTTGAGCGGCACGGGCGAGCTGCGTGGCTGGGCGTCAGGTAACTGCGGGCGGAGCAGGGCGCGTTCGCTGTAGACCACCAGCGTGCCGGCTGCGATGTCGCCCAGGCGTTTGAAGGTCGGGTGTTGCAGGCAACTGATGGCGCCGAGGAAATAGCCGAACGGCAGCAGATCGACAAAACGCAGCAGGTTACGCAGCAGCGAGGCCGACCAGCCGATCGGTGTGCCGTCATCGTGGATCACCCGCAGGCCCATCCATTGCTTGCCCGGCGAACGGCCCTGACGCAACACTTCGAACAGCACCATGTACCACCAGCTGACGGCAAACAGCAGCAACGAGCCCAGGCCCATACCGAGCTGACCGAGAAACGCCAGCACCAGAAACAGCACGCCGAGGATGGCCCCGCGAATGCCCAGGTCGATGCCGAAAGCGAGGCTGCGTACCATCAGACCGGCCGGGCGCAGAGGCAGGTCGATGCCCTCAGGGGTTTCCACTTGATAGCGGGTATCGAGTGGCGGGGTCAGCGGTGCTTTCCGTGGCAGTGCTGTGTTCTCGAGCATGGGCTACCTGATGGGGCCGGATCGGGATGCGAAGTTCGTTCGATGCTAGCAGCCTCTTGGGGGAAAACGACATAACTATGTATTGCACCGCGTGTGGCGCACGCGGGTTGAATGACACAGCGCTGGCCGCGATGGCGGTTCAACGCCTAGACTTTGCCGATCTTCAGTTCAGGAACCGCCCGTGACTTCAATCTTCTGGTACGACTACGAGACCACCGGCATCAATCCGCGCAACGACCGTCCGCTGCAGGTCGCCGGGATTCGCACCGACCACGACCTCAATGAAATCGACGAACCGGTCAACCTCTACTGCCAGCCCAGCGAAGACATCCTGCCGCACCCGGCGGCGTGCGCCATTACCGGTATCACCCCGAGTTGTCTCGCCGAACAGGGTTTGAGCGAAGCCGACTTCATGACCCGCGTGCACGCGCAACTGGCGGCGCCCGGCACTTGCGGTGCGGGTTACAACACCTTGCGTTTCGACGACGAGATGACCCGCTACAGCCTGTACCGCAATTTTTTCGACCCGTACGCCCGTGAATGGCAAGGCGGCAACAGTCGCTGGGACCTGATCGATGTGGTGCGCGCCGCGTATGCGTTGCGCCCGGATGGCTTGGTCTGGCCGACCGACGACGAAGGCAAGGTCACCCTCAAGCTCGAACGCCTGACGGCGGCCAACCACATCGACCATGGGCATGCGCACGAAGCGCTCTCGGACGTGCGCGCCACCATTGCGCTGGCGCGGTTGATCCGCGAGAAACAGCCGAAGTTGTATGACTGGCTGTTTCAATTGCGCAGCAAACAGAAGGTCATGGATCAGATTCGCCTGCTGCAACCGCTGGTGCATATCTCCGGACGCTTCTCGGCGGCGCGGCACTATGTCGGTGTGGTGCTGCCATTGGCCTGGCATCCGCGCAATCGCAATGCGCTGATCGTCTGTGACCTGCACCTTGATCCGCAAGGCTTGCTGGACCTGGACGCCGAAACCCTGCGCCGGCGCCTGTACACCCGCCGCGACGACCTCGCCGAGGGTGAACTGCCGGTGCCGCTGAAACTGATTCACATCAATCGCTGCCCGGTGGTGGCGCCGTTGTCGGTGTTGCGTGCCGACGATCAGCAGCGTCTGGGCCTGGACATGGCGCTGTATCAGGCACGTGCACTGCGGCTAAGTGACGCACAACAAGTTTGGAAAGATAAAGTCGCGGCGATTTACGCCAGCGAAGACTTCACGCCCAGCGAAGATCCGGAACAGCAGTTGTACGATGGATTTATCGGTGATCGCGATCGGCGTCTATGCGAGCAAGTGAGAACGGCGGATCCGGCGCAATTAGCGCAAGAGCACTGGCCGTTCGATGATGAACGTCTGCCGGAATTACTCTTTCGATATCGCGCACGCAACTTTCCCGACACGTTGAATTTCGAGGAGCAAGAACGCTGGAGAATATTCTGTCAGCAGCGTTTGTCCGAGCCGCAAATGGGCGCGCCTAATACCCTGCAATCTTTTGCCGAGGCCGCGCAGCAATGGGCGCTTAGTGCTACGCCGATACAGAATCAAGTGCTCAATGAGTGGCAGAATTATGTCCAGGCATTGCGCAAACGTTTGAATCTTTGAAATCGAACATAGTGTGCCCATGAAATGCCGGGCATAAAAAAACGCCAGCGTAAGCTGGCGTTTTTCATGGGCCGCAGAATCAGTCTGCGACAGGCGTTGCGGCTTAGCCCAGCAGGGTAGCCCAGCCTTCAACCACGTCACCGCCCCACTTGGCTTTCCACTCTTTCAGAGTCTTGTGGTTGCCACCTTTGGTTTCGATGACTTCGCCGTTATGCGGGTTTTTGTATTGTTTAACTTTGCGCGCGCGCTTGGTGCCGGTAGTTTTTACTGCGGCGCCACGGGTGCCTTTGGTTTTCGATTCCGGATCCAGCAGGGCGATGATGTCGCGCAGGGACTTGGAGTATTCGCCCATGAGGGTGCGCAGTTTGCCTTCGAATTCCAGCTCGGCTTGCAGTTTGTCGTCTTGCGACAGGTTCTTCAAACGCGCTTGCAGCTCTTTGATTGCTTCTTCGGTGGCGCGATATTCGTTGATCAAGGACATGGTAACTACCTTATGCAGATGTGTTGAATGGCAGGGGACAGTGCCGCAATAATAGTCAGGCTGTTTCATCAAGTAAACATTTAACCGGTTTTTTTATTTGAATTAGTTGCAAGGAATAACCGGTAAATTGAATGGTCATTTAAATAATGTGATGCAGTCATCACGAATATTCACAATTATCTGGCCGAACAGCTTCACTGCAGGACTAGCGTTTCGCCGCGCGTGGCGTCAGGCGTCGCTAATCGGGCCTGCCTGCGGACATGTGGTCATCAATACTGCAGTTTCCGCGCACAGTCGCTAGAATGGCCGCCTTTGCGAAGTTCTGGAGTTTTCCCCCCATGCGCACCTTTCGGTTGGTGATTTCCTGCCCTGACCGCGTTGGCATCGTTGCCAAAGTCAGTAACTTTCTGGCATCCCACAACGGCTGGATCACCGAAGCGAGCCACCACTCGGATAATCAGAACGGCTGGTTCTTCATGCGTCACGAGATCCGCGCCGATTCGCTGCCGTTCGGTATTGAAGTGCTGCGCGAGAAGTTTGCGCCGATCGCCGAAGAGTTCTCGATGGACTGGCGCATCACCGACACCGAGCAGAAGAAACGCGTGGTGCTGATGGCCAGCCGCGAATCCCACTGCCTGGCCGACTTGCTGCACCGCTGGCACAGCGACGAGCTCGATTGCGAAATCTCCTGCGTGATTTCCAACCACAATGACCTGCGCAGCATGGTCGAGTGGCACGGCATTCCTTATTACCATGTCCCGGTCAATCCGCAGGACAAGGAGCCGGCGTTCGCCGAAGTCTCGCGTCTGGTCAAACAGCACGATGCCGAAGTGGTGGTGCTGGCGCGCTACATGCAGATCCTGCCGCCGGCCCTGTGCCGCGAATACGCGCACAAGGTGATCAACATTCACCACAGCTTCCTGCCGTCGTTCGTCGGCGCCAAGCCGTACCATCAGGCGTCGCTGCGCGGCGTGAAGCTGATCGGCGCGACTTGCCACTACGTGACCGAAGAGCTGGACGCCGGCCCGATCATCGAGCAGGACGTGGTGCGTGTCAGCCACAGCGACAGCATCGAAGACATGGTGCGTTTCGGCCGTGACGTCGAGAAGATGGTGTTGGCCCGAGGCTTGCGTTATCACCTCGAAGACCGTGTGCTGGTGCACGGCAACAAGACCGTGGTGTTCTGATCGAACCTGCGCGTACTTGAATAAAGAAGGGCCTGGGCGTTCAATCGTCCCAGGCCCTTTTTTCGTTTCAGCCCTTGAGGAACTGCCCGTGAGCGACCCATTGGACAAAGCCACTTCGAAAGCGCCGGCCACCCTGGGGGAGGGCTGTTTGAGCCGCTACGACCCGGATGACCTGAGCCCGGAAGACGGCACCGAGTTTCCCGGCGCCGCCGAGCTGTGGCAGCAGCTCAAGGAGCAGGCGGACGAATCTGAGAAGCCTGCCTGATCTTCAACAGCTTCTTGAGCAGCGGCCGCCCGAGCATCAATAGAAACACCGGGCCGCCCACCACCAGATAGAAATAGAACGTCACCACCCGCCAGATCAGAATCGCTGCCGCCGCAGTGGATTTGCCGACCATCGGCGCCAGCAGCGCCGCCGAGGTCAGCTCTGCGGCGCCCGCACCACCGGGCAACAGGCTCATTTGACCAGCCCCCAGCGATAGCATCTGCACCAGAAAACTCCAGGCCCACTGCAGATCCGCGCCCAGTCCGCGCAAGGCCAAGTACAGCACGCTGTAGCGTAGCAGCCAGTGCATGCAGGTCAGGGCGAACACCTTGACCAGGGTTTGCCACGGCAACTTGAGGGTGTCGATAAACGCGTCGAGAAAATGCAGCAGCTTGCGCGCCCAGCGCCGACGCGTGGCCGGTTGCACGTTGAGGCGGGCAAGCAGGCGTCCACTCAGAAGGATCAGGCGGCGGTGGTAGCGCGCCAGCAGCACGCAACTGAACAGCCCACCGAACAGCGACACGGCGCTGACCATCAGCAACCACTCCAGGCGGTCACTGAGATGCTGAAACAAGGCGTAAATCAGGATGCCGCTCAGGGCGCAGAGAAAGAACAGCAGATCGCTCAACTGATCCATGGCAAACACTGCGCTGCCACGGGCCGGGCGTACGCCGGAGCGCGCCAGCAACGCCATGATCGTCAGCGGTCCGCCACTGCCGCCGGGAGTGGCGCAGTAGGCGAACTCGGCGGCCATGACCACGCCGAGACTTTTCAGCGGCGTTACCTGATCGCGCTGATCACCTAGCAGCAGGCGCAGACGCAGGGTGTTGATGCCCCAGCAGAGCAGAATCATGCCGAACATGATCAGCAGCCATTGCAGGGGGAAATTTTGCAGGCGCGCACCGATCTCGCCGCCGCCGAGCAACACCGGGATCAGTACAGCAGCGAGCAGGCCGATCAACAACACAATGCCGCGACTCATGCAGCGCGCTCCATTCGCTCGCGTTGCTCGGTGAGCCAGTCGATTTTGGTCATGGGCGTGCGTCCTTCTGCCAGCAGCCGTTCAAGGGTTCGTAGCCAGTAATCACGCGCGAAAGCGTGGCGCATGTCTACCGGGTGCAAGCCTAGACGAATCACCGCGGCGTCGCGCCACTGCTGTTCGCGTTGCTCGCTGACAAGTTTTGACAGACCCCGGCGCCAGGCGCTGCGCGCACTCCACACCAGACCCGGGGCGTTGATGGCGGTGAAATCCGGTAATTGATAAAGATGTTGCGGGTCGCTGGTGTAGCTCAATGGCGTTTCGCGAAGGGCCTGGCGCGTGCCCTCGCTCATCAACCAGGCCGGGGCGACGAAGCCGTGCAACGGCCAGTCATTGCGCCGGAACAGTTCGATGCCGTCGCGCAGTCGCGCCAGGGCGGCTTCGCGGGATAGGCGATAAAACTCCCCTTCGTGGGTGTAGATTCGGCGCATGAACCAGTCGCGGGGTGTGGCTGGCGCTGGCTCGCGGTCGTCATGGTAATAGCCGTGCAAGGCCAGTTCATCGCCACGGGCCAGCCGCTCGCCGAGCATTCGGCAAAACGCGGGATGATCCTCAAGCGCGTCGTGGCCATGGAAATCCGGAACGACCAGCCAGGTCATCGGCACGCCGCCCATTGCGTCGACCGCCTCGACAAATGGCCGATAATCCGCCCACGTCGACGGTGCCACGTCGTGCAGCACCAGCAGCACTGCGCGGTCATTCAAGGAATCAGCCATTGGCCACCCTTGGCAGCGAGTGACCGAGCACCGCGTGGTAATGGCCGAGCAGGCTGTCGACCACGCTGTCCCAGGAATAACGCCGTTCGACATGTTGCCGCGCCTGTTGGCCGAGTTTCACACAGCCGCGACTGAACAGCTCGCGCACGGCATTGGCCATGGCTTGCGGATTGTTCGGCGCACAGAGCAAGCCACAGTCTTCGGCGACGATTTCTTCAAACGCTCCGGCCGCCACGGCGACCACCGGAATCCCGCAGGCCATGGCTTCGAGGATCACCAGGCCAAAGGTTTCCTGGTCACCGGCATGGATCAGGGCATCGGCGCTGGCCATCAACCGGGCCACGGTGGGCGCCGGGCAGAACCCGTCGATCACGCTGACATTGTCCGGGACCACGGCCGGCATCGACGAGCCAACCAGCAGCAGGTGATAGCGTGGGCCGAGGCGCTGCATGCATTTGAGCAGCACCGGCAGGTTCTTCTCTTTGGAACCGCGCCCGGCAAAGATCAGCAGGCGCGTGTCTTCGGCAATTCCCAGTTCGGCGCGCAGGCCGTTGTCGCGGGCGTCAGGGTGAAAGGTTTGCAGATCCACGCCCAATGGCTGCACGAATACATTGCGCACCCCCAAACCGGTGAGCTTGTCGGCCATCACCTGGCTGGGCGCAAGCACTCGATCGAAGTTGCCATAGAGCTTGGTGACGTACGCCTCGACGTTCGGCGTGACCCAATGGCCCATGCGATTGCCGACCAGCAGCGGCAGGTCCGAGTGATAAAAGCCGATCACCGGCACGTCCAGTTGCCGTCGCGCGTCCAGCGCCGCCCACGCGGTGAGGTACGGGTCGCCGACTTCGATCAGATCCGGCTGCAAACCCTGCAGGACATTGCGCCACGGCGCGAGGCGCAGCGGGAAGCGATAGCCTTTGCCGAAGGGTAGGGCGGGTGCGGGCACGGTGTAGATACCGTCGTTTTCACCGAAATGTGCGCCGGGAATCAGCAGACTATGACGAATGCCCGTTTTGCCCCCCAACCGGCGATGCTTGGCATCCAGATAGGTGCGTACGCCGCCGCTGGCCGGGGCGTAGAACATGGTGATGTCGGCGATATGCACGGTGATCAACCCTCCGCTGCGTTGCACTCCCTTGGTTGACCTTTATCCAGAATAGATGTTCGGTCGGGATTGCGCGGTGGGAGTGTCAGGGAGGTGTTGTGGTGTTTGTCAGGATGCCTTCGCGAGCAAGCCCGCTCCCACAGGGATCTGTGAACGACACAGATCCAATGTGGGAGCACAGGGGGGGATGTCGGCGATCTGCGCGGTGGGAGTGTCAGGGAGGTGTTTGGTGTTTGACAGGACGCCTTCGCGAGCAAGCCCGCTCCCACATGGGATCTGCAAACGACACAGATCCCATGTGGGAGCGAGCCTGCTCGCGAAGAGGCCCGTGGCAGCGCCTTAGATGCGGAAACTGCCGACCAGCTGCTTCAGACGCGCAGCCTGCTGTTCCAGATCCGAACAGGCGCGCAAGGTCGCTTGCAGGTTCTCGACGCCTTCCTGGTTCAACGTGTTGATCTCGGTGATGTCGACGTTGATCGACTCGACCACCGCCGTCTGTTCCTCGGTCGCGGTCGCCACCGACTGGTTCATCCCGTCGATTTCGCCGATACGCTGGGTCACGCTGTTGAGGCGTTCGCCGGCGAGGTTGGCGATTTCCACGCTGTCCTGGCTGTGGCGCTGGCTGTCGCTCATGGTGCTCACCGATTCACGGGCGCCGACCTGCAGCTCCTCGATCATGGTCTGCACCTGTTGCGCCGATTCCTGAGTGCGGTGCGCCAGGTTGCGCACTTCGTCGGCGACCACGGCAAAACCGCGTCCGGCTTCACCGGCACGCGCCGCTTCGATGGCGGCATTGAGCGCCAGCAGGTTGGTCTGCTGGGAGATGCTGGTGATCACTTCGAGGATCTGCCCGATGTTCACGGTTTTGCTGTTCAGCGACTCGATGTTGCTGCTGGAGGCGCTGAGCATGCTCGACAGTTGATTCATCGCCTTGATGCTGCGATCCACCACTTGCTGGCCGTCTTCGGCGAGGCCACGGGCGTCACTGGCCTGGTTCGAGGCTTGCGCGGCGTTGCGGGCGATTTCCTGAGCGGCGGCGCCCAGTTGATTGATCGCGGCGGCGACGCTGCTGGTGCGCGAGGCTTGCTGGTCGGAGTTGTACATCGACGAGTTGGACGCCGCGACCACGCGCAGCGCGACCTCGTTGACTTGCCCGGTGGCCGACGAGACTTCGCGGATCGAACCGTGAATACGCTCGACGAAACGGTTGAATGCGGTACCCAGCACGCCAAACTCATCGTTATTGACGATGGTCAGGCGCTTGGTCAGGTCGCCCTCACCGTCGGCGATGTCTTCCATGGCGCGGGTCATGACGTGCAGCGGCTGGATCAGCAGGCGAATCAGCATGCCCAGCAACGCGATGATGATCACCACCGCAATCACCGTGGCAATCACCGCCGAGGTGCGGAACTCGCTGAGCATCGAGAAGGCTTTGTCCTTGTCCACCGACAGCCCGATGTACCAGTTGACCGACGGCAGGCCTTTGATCGGCGCGAAGCTGACGATGCGAGTCTTGCCATCGACGGTGATTTCACTGAAATCGCTGCTGATGCGCGGGGTGTCCTGCGGATAGGCTTCTTTCAGTGATTTCATCACCAGTGCCTTGTCCGGGTGCACCAGGATCTTGCCGTCGGCGCTGACCAGGAAGGCGTAGCCCATGCCGGAGAAGTCTCGCGCAGTCAGGGTGTCGACCAGAGTTTGCAGGCTCAGGTCGCCGCCCACCACGCCGACGCTCTGACCGGCCTTTTTCGAGGCGGTGGCGATGGAGATGATCAACTGGCCGGTGGCGGCGTCGATGTACGGTTCGGTCAGGGTCGACGCGCTGCTGCTCTCGGCCCCTTTATACCAAGGGCGCACCCGAGGATCGAAACCGTCCGGCATCTTCACGTCCGGACGGATGGTGAAGTGACCGGTGGCATCGCCCAGGTAAGTGGCCATGAACGTCGAGGTCAGGGATTTCTGTTCCAGCAGGCTGGCGACGTTGGCCGGGTCCGGGTTGATGGCGATGTTCTGCGCGGCGTTCTCGACCAGCAGAATGCGCCCGTTGAGCCAGGTCTGGATGTTATCGGCGGTGACTTCGCCCATCTCGTTGAGATAGTTGTTCAGGTCATCGCGGATCGCGTTGCGTTGCAGCCAATCGTTGTACAGCGTAAACGAGGCGAAAGCGGCGATGACGATGAGGGCGGCGGCAAGCAAAATTTTATGGCTGAAGCGCAGGTTTTTGTTCATGGCTTGGGGTTCCGCTAAGGTCTTAATGTCCTGGGCGTGCTTTTATAAAGACGCGCAAAATGGGCAAGGGTGAAACAACTGATATTTCCGACTCTCCTTAGGGAAATGTCCGACCGACTTTTCAGTCAGGTTCTCGCCCTTAGCTATCGGCCACAACGGATTAAAGATTAACCATAGGTGACAAAATGCCTGACACATCGCAACTCGTTATCGGCGCCGATCTGGCGGGGCAACCGATTGCTCAGGCCATGCGCCTGGCTAACCGCCACGGGCTGATCGCCGGTGCGACCGGCACCGGCAAGACCGTGACTTTGCAACGCCTTGCCGAAGCATTCAGTGACGCCGGGGTCGCGGTGTTCGCCGCCGACATCAAGGGCGACCTGTGCGGCCTCGGTGCCGCCGGCAATCCGCAGGGCAAGGTCGCCGAGCGCATCGCCGGGATGCCCTGGCTCGACCACAAGCCGCAGGCTTATCCGGTGACGCTGTGGGACATTCACGGTGAATCCGGTCATCCGTTGCGCACGACTTTGAGTGAAATGGGCCCGCTGCTCATCGGCAGCCTGCTGGAGCTGACCGACAGCCAGCAGTCGGCGCTGTACGCAGCCTTTAAAGTGGCCGACCGCGAAGGTCTGTTGCTGCTGGATCTGAAAGACCTCAAGGCGCTGCTCAATCACCTCAAGGACAACCCGCAGTTGCTCGGCGAAGACGCCGCGCTGATGACCACCGGTTCCAGCCAGGCACTGTTGCGCCGGCTGGCGACCCTGGAGCAGCAGGGCGCTGAAGCGTTGTTCGGCGAACCGGCGCTGCAACTCGAAGACATTCTGCAACCGGCCGCCGATGGTCATGGGCGGATTCATTTGCTCGATGCCAGCCGTCTGGTGCATGAGGCACCGAAGGTCTACGCGACGTTCCTGCTGTGGCTGCTGGCCGAGCTGTTCGAGCAATTGCCGGAGCGCGGGGATGCCGACAAACCGCTGCTGGCGTTGTTTTTTGATGAAGCGCATTTGCTGTTCGGCGATACGCCCAAGGCGTTGCAGGAGCGTCTGGAACAGGTGGTGCGGCTGATCCGCTCGAAAGGTGTCGGCGTGTATTTCGTCACCCAGTCGCCGGGCGACCTGCCGGATGACGTGCTGGCGCAACTTGGCCTGCGGATTCAGCACGGCTTGCGTGCGTTCACCGCCAAGGAACAGAAATCTCTGCGGGCGGTAGCCGATGGCTTCCGGCCAAATCCGGCATTCGACACCTTGTCGGTACTGACCGAGCTGGGCATCGGCGAAGCACTGGTCGGGACGCTGCAGGAAAAAGGCACGCCGGAGATGGTCCAGCGGGTGCTGGTGGCGCCGCCACAGTCGCGGATCGGGCCGTTGAGCGAAACCGAACGCACGATGCTGATCGCCGGGTCGCCGTTCAAGGGCCGATATGACAAGCCGATTGATCGTGAGTCGGCATATGAAATCCTGATGGGCCGCAAGGATCTGGCGCCGGAGGCGGATGCGCCAGCGGGTAAGCCGGCAGCCGAAGAGCCGAGCCTGGCTGATCGTGCCGGAGAGTTTCTGGGCACGGCGGCGGGGCAGGCGTTGAAGTCAGCCATGCGTCAGGCGGCCAACAATCTGGGTAAACAACTGGTGCGCGGCTTGATGGGGTCGTTGCTCGGTGGCAGCAAACGGCGTTGATCCAAACTGTGGGAGCGGGCTTGCTCGCGAAAGCGGTCTGCCAGTCAACAATAATGTTGCCTGAAAGGACGCCTTCGCGAGCAAGCCCGCTCCCACATTAGATAAGTGGCAGTTTTCTGGATTGAGATCAGGATTTGTCTTTGGCGTGTGCCGCCAGGCGCTCAAGTGCCGCACGCAGAGCGGGATCGCTGATCCCGTCGGCCGTGGACTGAATGGTCGCCGCCGCATTGCTCGACAGGTCCATCGTGTGCCCGACAGCCCCAGGCTGGACGATCGGTGGTCGCACGCTGAATTTGATTCGCGTCAGGTTGGCGAACTCTTCGAACAGCTGCAATTGCCGTTGCAGGCGTTTTTGCTGGTAGCGCAGGCGTGTCGCCCAATGGCCGTCGGTGACCACCAGCGACAGTTCGCCTTCACGCCACTTGGCCACATGACAATGTGCGCGGGCGGCAGGTTGCAGCTGGCTTTCAAGCAGGCGTTGCAGATGAGCGAGGCGTTGGGCATGACCAAGAATGGCTTTGAGCGGCTTGGCTTCGCGTAGCAGAACGGCGGGCGCTCTGGCTGTAAGGGGGCGAAATGCCATGATCGAACACCTGAAGTAACAGAAGCGCCATGTTAGCAGAAAGCAACGGAACCACTCGCCCATTGCTTTTGTCCCTGCTTTACCCATTAAATCAACAACTAACTTCTTGCCTTGATGGGTTGAAGTTGAGCAAAACGCCCTTATTTTAAGTGAGCCCCGTCAAAGCGCAGTGCCAGCATCGTGGAATATCGCCACTTTCCTCACCACCGTTTCCGGGTAGAATGCTCGTTCGCATGCGGCCATGAGGGCTGCACGGGCGACTCACGGGGCCGCCCTCCATCCCTTTAGTGTGGAAGATCCTGCCGATATGTTTGCGCCTTTGTTAAAGAAACTTTTTGGAAGCAAGAACGAGCGTGAAGTCAAACGCATGCTCAAGACGGTGCAGCTCGTCAATGCCTTCGAAGAGCAAATGGTGGCCCTTTCGGACGATCAATTGCGCGCCAAGACCAATGAGTTCAAGGCCCGTATCGCCAAAGGGGAATCCCTCGACAAGCTGTTGCCTGAAGCCTTCGCGGTCGCCCGTGAAGCCGGCAAGCGCGTCATGGGCATGCGCCACTTCGACGTCCAGTTGATCGGCGGCATGACCCTGCATGAAGGCATGATTGCCGAAATGCGTACCGGTGAGGGTAAAACCCTCGTAGCGACCCTGGGCGTTTACCTCAACGCGCTGTCCGGCAAGGGCGTGCACGTTGTAACCGTGAACGACTACCTGGCCCGCCGTGACGCCAACTGGATGCGCCCGCTGTATGAATTCCTCGGCCTGACCGTCGGCGTCGTGACGCCGTTCCAGCCGCCGGAAGAAAAGCGCGCCGCCTACGCTGCCGACATCACCTACGGTACCAACAACGAATTCGGGTTCGACTACCTGCGCGACAACATGGCGTTCAGCATGGAAGAGAAATTCCAGCGCGAACTCAATTTTGCCGTGATCGACGAAGTCGACTCCATCCTCATCGACGAAGCCCGTACCCCGCTGATCATTTCCGGTCAGGCCGAGGACAGTTCCAAGCTGTACATGGAGATCAACAAACTGATCCCGCAGCTGGAACTGCACGTCGAAGAAGTCGAAGGCCAGGTCACCAAGGCCGGTCACTACACCATCGACGAGAAGACCCGTCAGGTCGAACTCAACGAAGCCGGTCACCAGTACATCGAAGAAATGCTCACCGGCGTCGGCCTGCTGGCTGAAGGCGAGAGCCTGTACTCGGCGCATAACCTGGGCCTGCTGACCCACGTCTATTCGGGTCTGCGTGCGCACAAGCTGTTCCACCGCAACGTCGAATACATCGTGCAGGACGGTCAGGTCGTACTGGTCGACGAACACACCGGTCGTACCATGCCGGGTCGTCGTCTGTCCGAAGGCCTGCACCAGGCCATCGAAGCCAAGGAAGGTCTGAACATTCAGGCCGAGAGCCAGACTCTGGCTTCGACCACGTTCCAGAACTACTTCCGTCTGTACACCAAGCTGTCCGGCATGACCGGTACCGCCGACACCGAAGCGTTCGAATTCCACCAGATCTATGGCTTGCAGGTCATGGTGATTCCGCCGAACAAGCCGTTGGCGCGTAAAGATTTCAACGACCTGGTGTTCCTGACCGCCGAAGAGAAATACGCGGCGATCATCAATGACATCAAGGAAGGCATGGCCCAGGGCCGTCCGATCCTGGTGGGCACCGCGACCATCGAAACTTCCGAGCATGTGTCCAACCTGCTCAACAAGGAAGGCATCGAACACAAGGTGCTGAACGCCAAGTTCCACGAAAAAGAAGCCGAGATCATCGCGCAAGCCGGTCGTCCGGGCGCCCTGACCATCGCCACCAACATGGCCGGTCGTGGTACCGACATCCTGTTGGGCGGTAACTGGGAAGTGGAAGTCGCGGCGCTGGAAAACCCGAGCCCCGAGCAGATCGCCCAGATCAAGGCTGACTGGCAGAAGCGTCACCAGCAAGTGCTGGAGTCCGGCGGTCTGCAGGTGATTGCCTCCGAGCGTCACGAATCCCGTCGTATCGACAACCAGCTGCGTGGCCGTGCCGGCCGTCAGGGCGATGCCGGTTCCAGCCGCTTCTACCTGTCGCTGGAAGACAGCCTGATGCGCATCTTCGCCTCTGACCGGGTGAAGAACTTCATGAAAGCCCTGGGCATGCAGCCGGGCGAAGCGATCGAGCACCGCATGGTGACCAACGCGATCGAGAAGGCGCAGCGCAAGGTGGAAGGTCGCAACTTCGACATCCGTAAACAACTGCTCGAGTTCGACGACGTCAACAACGAACAGCGTAAAGTGATCTATCACATGCGTAACACGTTGCTGGCCGCCGACAACATCGGTGAAACCATCGCCGATTTCCGTCAGGACGTGCTCAACGCCACCGTCAGCGCGCACATTCCGCCGCAATCGCTGCCAGAGCAGTGGGACGTGGCCGGTCTGGAAGCGTCGATTGCCAGCGACTTCGGGGTGAAACTGCCGATCCAGCAATGGCTCGACGAAGACGATCACCTGTACGAAGAGACCCTGCGCGAGAAGCTGATGGTCGAGCTGATGGCGGCGTACAACGAGAAAGAAGATCAGGCCGGTGCGGAAGCACTGCGCTCGTTCGAGAAACAAATCGTTCTGCGCGTGCTCGACGACCTGTGGAAAGACCACCTTTCGACCATGGATCACCTGCGTCACGGCATCCACCTGCGTGGCTACGCCCAGAAGAACCCGAAGCAGGAATACAAGCGCGAGTCGTTCACGCTGTTCTCCGAGCTGCTGGATTCGATCAAACGCGACTCGATCCGTGTGCTGTCGCACGTTCAGGTGCGCCGCGAAGATCCGGAAGCCGAAGAGCAACGCCTGCGTGAGGAAGCCGAAGCACTGGCCGCGCGCATGCAGTTCGAACACGCCGAGGCCCCTGGTCTGGAGCAGCCGGAAGTATTGGGTGAAGAGGTCGATGTCGCCCTCGCCACCGCGCCGGTGCGCAACGAGCAGAAGCTGGGTCGCAACGAACTGTGCTACTGCGGTTCGGGCAAGAAATTCAAGCATTGCCACGGGCAGATCCAGTAACCCCCGTTTCAATCGCTGAAATACCCGCGCCGCGACCGGCTCCTGCCGTCGCGGCGTTTTGCCATTTACACCACCGCCATCCCTGTGAGCGGTGCTGACATCATTGAGTAAGGAGCGCATTCATGGCTGTTGGTCTTGGTCCTTTGCCAACGTTGCACCCGGTTGCCGGTTTTGAACTCGGTATTGCCTCGGCCGGCATCAAGCGCCCCGGGCGCAAGGATGTGGTAGTGATGCGCTGCGCCGAAGGTTCGACCGTGGCCGGTGTGTTCACGTTGAACGCCTTTTGCGCCGCGCCGGTGATCCTGGCGAAAAAACGTGTGCACAACGACGTGCGTTACCTGCTGACCAACACCGGCAATGCCAACGCCGGTACCGGTGAGCCGGGCCTGGCGGCTGCCGAGCGCACCACCGCCAAACTGGCCGAGCTGACCGGTGTCGATGCCAGCCAGATCCTGCCGTACTCCACCGGCGTGATCGGTGAGCCGCTGCCGGTCGAGAAAATCGAAGGCGCGCTGCAGGCCGCACTGGATGATCTGTCGGAAAACAACTGGGAAGCTGCCGCCACTGGCATCATGACCACCGACACCCTGCCCAAGGGTGCCAGCCGCCAGTTCGAGCATGATGGCGTGACCATTACCGTCACCGGCATCAGCAAAGGTGCAGGCATGATTCGCCCGAACATGGCGACCATGCTCGGCTACATCGCCACCGATGCCAAAGTTTCCCGCGACGTACTGCACAACCTGATGCTCGACGGCGCGAACAAGTCGTTCAACCGCATCACCATCGACGGCGACACTTCGACCAACGACTGCTGCATGCTGATTGCCACCGGCAAGGCTGCACTGCCGGAAATCACTCGCGCCGAAGGCGAGCTGTTCAACAAGCTGAAACAGGCTGTGTTCGAAGTGTGCATGGATGTGGCCCAGGCCATCGTGCGTGACGGCGAAGGCGCGACCAAGTTCGTCACTGTTGAAGTCAATGGCGGCGGCAATCATCAGGAATGCCTCGACGTCGGTTACACCGTGGCCCACTCGCCGCTGATCAAGACCGCGCTGTTTGCTTCCGACCCGAACTGGGGCCGTATTCTGGCCGCTGTCGGCCGTGCCGGCGTGCCGAATCTGGATGTGAGCAAGATCGATGTGTTCCTCGGCGACGTGTGCATCGCCAGCCGTGGCGCACGCGCAGCGACCTACACTGAGGCGCAGGGTTCGGCGGTGATGCAGCAGGAAGAGATCACCATCCGTATCGAACTGGGTCGCGGTGACTGCAGCGAAACCATCTGGACCACCGACCTGTCGCATGAATACGTGAAGATCAACGCCGAGTACCGCACCTGATCCAAGACCGGGTCGCTTCTTTCGCGAGCAGGCTCGCTCCCACAGGGGGATTTGTGACAACACGATCCAATGTGGGAGCGAGCCTGCTCGCGATGGCGTTGTGTCAGGCAACATCAATGTTGAATGTGCCGGCCTCTTCGCGGGCAAGCCCGCTCCCACAGGGTTCTGTGGTGTACACGAGATTTGTGCACGACCGAAACTACTGTGGGAGCGGGCTTGCCCGCGAAAGCGTCGGCCCAGTCACTCTAAGTCTTGAAGCTTTCCACTGACGAAAAGGCGCCACACCATGTCCCTGCACCTGATCATCGGCGACAAACTGCTTTCCTCCTGGTCCCTGCGCGCCGCTCTGGCGCTGGAGCTGACCGGCGCTCCCTACAGCGAAGAACTGATCAAACTCGGCAAGCCCGACACCCGCGAGCGGCTGCTCAAGCATTCGCCGACCGCCAAGGTGCCGCTGCTGCAAACTTCTCGCGGCACCATCGCCGACTCTCTGGCGATCGCCGAATACCTGGCCGAGCAGTTCCCGTCCGAACAGCTCTGGCCAACCGACCTGTTCGCCCGTGCCCAGGCGCGATCCGCCTGCGCGCAGATGCACAGTGGCTTTTTCGCCATGCGCAATCACATGCCGTTCAACCTGAGCCACGACGCACCGCTCAACCCGGTGCCGCCAGAGGTGAAGGTCGATATCGAACGCATGCTCGCGCTGTGGGCTGAATGCCGTGCTGCCGCCACGGAGCCTGGGCCGTATCTGTTTGGCCGGGTGAGCCTGGCTGACGCGTTCTTCGCCCCGATTGCCGTGCGCCTGCGGACTTACCAGGTGCAGTTGCCGACGGTTGATGAAGCCTATGTTGAAACCGTCTACCAATGGCCCGCCTTCAAGGCGTGGCAAAAGGCTGGACTGGAGGAGTTAAATCCGTGAAACGCGTACATGTCGCGGCTGCCGTCATTCGTGACGACAGCGGCAAAATCCTCATCGCCCGTCGTGCCGACACTCAGCATCAGGGCGGCCTGTGGGAATTTCCCGGCGGCAAGGTCGAGGCTGACGAATCGGTCGAAAGCGCCTTGGCTCGCGAGCTGCAGGAAGAGCTTGGCATTGTCGTTGGCGCCGCTCGTCCACTGATCAAGGTGCGCCACGATTACCCGGACAAGCAGGTACTGCTGGATGTCTGGGAAGTGTCGAGCTTCAGCGGTGAGCCGCACGGTGCCGAAGGTCAGCCACTGGCCTGGGTGACCGCCAAGGATCTGCTGAACTACGAATTCCCGGCGGCCAATCAGCCGATCGTGGCCGCGGCGCGCCTGCCCGGCGACTACCTGATCACCCCGGAAGATCTGGAAGCTCCGGCCTTGCTGCGCGGCATTCAGAAGGCGATTGCCGGCGGGATCAAACTGATCCAGCTGCGCGCGCCGAACGGCTATGACCCCAAATACCGCGATCTGGCGGTGGATGCAGCCGGTCTGTGTGCCGGCAAGGCGCAGTTGATGATCAAGGGGCCGTTCGAATGGCTCGGCGATTTCCCGTCGGCCGGTTGGCACATCACGTCCGCGCAACTGCGCAAATACGCCGCAGCAGGGCGGCCGCTGCCGGCAGAGCGCTGGTTGGCGGCTTCGTGCCACAACGCTGAAGAACTGGCACTGGCCGAGCAGATGGGCGTGGATTTCGTCACTCTGTCGCCGGTGCAGCCGACGCTGACTCACCCGGATGCGCAGCCGTTGGGCTGGGAGCAGGCTTCGACGTTGATCGAGGGCTTCAGCAAACCGGTGTTCTTGCTCGGCGGGGTTGGCCCGGCGGAACGTGAAAAGGCTTGGGGTGTCGGCGCTCAAGGTGTGGCGGGGATTCGCGCATTCTGGCCCGATTCTCTGTAGAGGCTGCTGGCCTCTTCGCGAGCAAGCCCGCTCCCACAGTTGATCGAGTTCCCTCAGTTGAAATGCAATCAACTGTGGGAGCGGGCTTGCTCGCGAAGGCGTCCTTACAGGCGCTAGATATCTGAAGGTTTCGCCGCCGGTTGCCACAAAATCTCCGCAATCCCCTGCCGCCGCGCAATCAACCTTGCGGCGACGAACAACAGATCCGACAACCGATTGATATACGCCAAACCAACGCCGGCCAATGGCTCAATTGCATTCAAATGCTGACAACGGCGCTCGGTACTGCGCGCCAGACTGCGGCACACATGGGCCTGGGCAATCAGCATCGACCCACCGGGCAGAATGAAATTCTCCAGCGGCCCCAATTCCTCGTTCCATACATCAATCGCCGCTTCCAGGCGCTCGATTTCTGCCGTGTTCAGCGCCTGATATTCCGGCATCGCCAGCTCTCCGCCGAGGTCAAACAGACGATGCTGGCAAGGCGCGAGCACGTCGATCAGCTCATTCAGCCCCGGGAACGCCTCGCGCTCGGCGATCAGCCCGGCCAGCAGCACGCCGACCTGACTGTTCAGCGTATCGACTTCGCCAATCGCTTCGATCCGCGGGTGATCCTTGGGGACGCGGCGGCCATCGCCCAGGCCGGTTTCGCCGGTGTCGCCGGTGCGGGTGTAGATCTTCGACAAGCGAAAGCCCATGGGTTACCTCGGTAGTTGATTGGTTTCGGCGGCGATGGCCGCCGGTTGGGTCAGTGGCAGGCGCAACGTGAAGCAGGTGCCCTGGCCCGGCGCCGATTGCACTTCCATCTGCCCTTTGTGGTTGTTGGTGATGATGAAGTACGACACCGACAGCCCCAGCCCTGTGCCCTGGCCGATTTCCTTGGTGGTGAAGAACGGCTCGAAGGTGCGTTTGCGCACGTTTTCGCTCATGCCGATGCCATTGTCCTCGACCTGAATCTCGGCCCATGGCGGATTGAGTTTGGTGCGCAGGATGATCCGCCCCGGCTCGCTGTCGTCTTCGCGCTGGTGAATGGCTTGCGCGGCGTTTTTCAGCAGGTTGAGCAACACTTGTTCCAGTTCGTTGGCGGTGCCCGGAACCGGGCCGAGCGCCGGGTCGAACTGGCGGATGATTGCCTGGCCCTTGAAGTCGAAACCGATCGCCAGATCGAAGTCGTTGCCAGCAATTTCTACAGCCTGATCGATCAGCGCGGGCAGATCGCACGGGGCCATTTGCCGGGTGCTGCGCCGGCTGAAACTGAGCATGTGCGTGACGATTTTTGCCGCGCGGGCGCCGGCCTGCTGGATGCCGTCGAGCAATTTCGGTACTTCGCGGCTTTGCAGGTAACGGTTGACCGTGTCCAGTTCGATGCCGAGCTGTTCGGCGGTTTCGAGGTTCTTCGGCAGATCCACCGACAGCCGCCGGCGAATGTTCTGCACGTTGTGCAGGATCGCGCCCAGCGGGTTGTTGATCTCATGGGCCATGCCGGCGGCGAGACCACCGACCGAAAGCATTTTTTCCGACTGCACCATCATTTCTTCCAGCGACAGGCGCTGGGTGATGTCGTCGATACGGATCACCACACCGCGCCCGGCACCGCCCATCAGTGGGTAGAAGGTCAGGGCGTAGTGCTTGGGCTCGTCGTCCTTGAACCAGGTCACCCGCTCGATCTTCGCCACGGTGTGTTCTTCCACGGTCTGCTTGAGTTGCGGCAGAAACGGCTTGAGCGGTTCGAAGGCGAGGAAGATCGGCTGGTTCAGCGCTTCATCCAGGCGCGTGCCGGAGAGGGCGCTGGCCTCCTGGTTCCACTGGGTCACGTAGAGCTGTTCGTCGAGAGCGATCAGCGCCGAGGGCATGGAGTCGATGATGCTGTTGAGGTAGTTCTGGAAGCCGGTGAGCTTCTTCTCGATCTTGCTCCGAACCTGGACTTCCAGCTCCAGTTTTCGGTTGGTGTGGCGGGTTTCTTCGGCCAGGCCCTGGGCCTGATCGTAGGCGGCCTGCGAGTCATCGCGGGCGCGCTTGAGTTGCTGCTCGCGGGCTTCGATGCGCGAGAGCATGGTGTTGAACGCCTCGGCGAGGCTGCCGATTTCATCGTGGTTGCCGCGTGAGGCGCGCAGGGCATAGTTCTCTTCACGGGTGACCTGACGCGAGAGCTCTTCCAGTTCATGGATCGGCCGAGTGATCAGGCGTTTGATCTGCCGCGCAATCACCAGCCACAGCAGCACACTGAAAATCAGGATGCCGAGACTGGCAGTCAGGGTGCCGGTGTAGAACGCCATCGGCAGTTCACTGCTGGCGACCAGCAGCAAGTGCCCGGGCGCGGTGCCGGGGCGGGGCAGGGTGATCAACTGGTTGCTGCGAAACTCGGTGAGTTGCCAGGCTTCGACGTGTCGATAGCGTTCTGGCAGATTGAGCTTGTCGCCACGCTGTACCTGAGCGAGACGGTCACCCTTACCGTCATACAACGCGGCGGCGCGCAGTGGCGAATAGCTGTCGAGTTCCTTGAGCAGGCGTTCGGCGCTCTGCGGCGACTCGAGGGCTTGTGCGACCAGGCTCGGGTTGGAGATCAGCCGGCCGATGGTCTGCAAAGCTTGCGGCGCCATGCTTTCCTGAGAGATGTAATAGGCGGCGCTGATAAAGGTCAGGTTGGCGACCAGCAGGACGGTGGTCAACAACACCAGCAGGGCGGCCAGCAGTTTCTGGCCGACCGGCAGGTTTTCAAGGCGCTGGCGCAATGGCATCAGGTTTATCGCAGCAAAGGAACAAGTGGGCAGCGTAGCCGCTGCTCAGTCGCTGGGCAATCCAAGGCTGCGCAGATGGCCGACCAGACGTTGCTGCAACTGAGTGAGGTGCGGCAGGTTCAGTTGATGGCGGGTGGCGACTTTGCAGGCGTGGCCCAGCAGGTAGCTGATTTCGGTGCGGCGGCGGTTGGCCACGTCCTGATACATCGACGAGTAATTGGCCGCCGTGGCGTGAATCACCCGTTCGACTTCCTGTTTCAGATTGACCGCTGCGGCCGGTTGACCGCAACGCTCCAGCAATTCGGCCAGCTCGCTGCACAGCGTGGCGACTTCGCATTGATGCTGCTCCAGCCCGCCGTTACGGCAATCATGGAGCACGGTCAGCGGATTGATCGCGCAATTGAGCGCCAGTTTGCGCCACAGCCGGGTGAGGATGTCGGTGCTCCACTCGTGGGGGATTTTCGCCGCATCAAGATCGTCCAGCCAGATCGGCGCCACCGGATGGCTGGCATCGCCCAGCCAGGTGAAACCGTGGCCGGCAAACACCACGCGCCAGTCGCCGTCGCGGAACGCGCCTTCGGTGCTGGAGGCGCTGATGCAGCGTGCCTGCGGAACCACCGCTGCGACCGCGTCCTGACTGCCGAGGCCGTTTTGCAGCAGGATCAGCTCGGCATCTGCGCTCAGGCGCGGGGCGAGGCGGGCGACGGCGTTTTCGGCGTCATAGGCTTTGCAGGCGACCAGCAGGCGGCGGATCGGCTCCGGGTCGTCCGCCGTTTGCGCAGGGACGGCATAGGTCGTGGCTGCGCCGTGTTCGACCAGCGTCAGACCACCGGCCGCCTGATAGCTGCGCAAGCGCTCGGCATCCCGCACGATCAGCCGCACCGGCAGACCGGCCCGCGCCAGGCGCGTGGCCCACAGGGTGCCGAGGCTGCCGGCGCCAAGAACGTGCCAGGGGGTGGACATCAGTTTTTCACTCGGTAAGGTACTGGCATGGAAGGCTCGCCGTATCGGTGGGAAAAGACCCGTTATAATGAGCCGGATTTTAACCGCAAGCCAAGCGCGCTCCCTCCTGATCGAGCGCGCCTTTTTATTGGAGAGATTACATGCCGTCGTTCGACGTGGTATCCGAACTGGACAAACACGAGCTGACCAACGCGGTCGAGAACGCCGTGAAGGAACTTGATCGTCGCTATGACCTGAAAGGCAAAGGCAGCTTCGAGTTCAAGGAAAAGGACCTGACCGTCAACCTGACCGCTGAAGCCGGGTTCCAGCTGGAAGCGATGATCGAGATCCTCAAGCTGGCCCTGACCAAGCGCAAGATCGATGTGCAGTGCCTAGAAGTAAAAGACGCTTACGCCTCGGGCAAGCTGATGAAGCAGGACGCGATCCTCAAGGAAGGCATCGACAAGGAGTTGGCGAAGAAAATCGTCGCGCACATCAAGGACGCCAAGCTCAAGGTGCAGGCCGCCATTCAGGGCGAGCAGGTGCGGGTGACCGGCAAGAAGCGCGATGACCTGCAGGAAGCCATCGCGGCTCTGCGCGCCAAGGAATTCGGCATGCCACTGCAGTTCAACAACTTCCGCGACTAAGTCCGGTCAGATGGCTGTGGGAGCGGGCTTGCTCGCGAAAGCGCTGTGTCAGGCAACTCATTGTTGAA
>NZ_JAOTNY010000014.1:0-171384 GCF_036346455.1 Pseudomonas sp. AM14(2022) | reverse complement strand
GGGAGAGGGCTGGGGTGAGGGAAAAAGATTCACACCATACAAAAAAGCCCGCTGCCAAACCACTAAGGTTTTGCCGCGGGCTTTTTCGTTACTCGGTTGGCACTAACTGATCCAGCACCCGATTGACGGCGATTTCCGCCACCATCACCACCTGCGCGATGCCTTGCAGGGTCTTGCGGTGTGAGCCTTCAAGCAGGCCGGCGAAGTCGTTGAGCATCACGGTGGCCGAGCCAAGGGATTCGCAGGCATCGGCCAGCAACGGTTCGGTGCCGCTGGCCGGGTTGGCCATGTAGAGACGATTGGGCTGGTACGGGGTGGCCATGATCGCGGGCCTCGGTGGGCCGAGGTAGTGGTCGAGGGCGCGCTCGGCGGCTTCGTGGAATTTCCTTGATTCGGGGGATTCGTAGGGGGAGGCCGGACCGGTGTCCGGTGGGTTTGGCGTAACTTTGAACATAGGCTGTGTTCCCGTCATTGAGCGCCAGCCCCTTTGCTACTAAACGAAAGGGTGGCAGCTGTACGCAGGTTAGTAGACCGGGGAACTCAGCTTAAGCCGGCGCGCCGAAGCGCCCTACGTACAGCCACCATCAAGCTCAGGTATGCAGCACCTGTGATGAATGTACGACCAGCCGAATTACCTCGGGCTACTAAACCCGATCACTGGAAATCAGTGACGGACTCAAGTTACCGACGGCCTCCGGGGCGCACAAGCCGGCGGATTCTGGCGTAGCCGTAGGCAGTGGCGCAAGGATTTGTAGGCAGTAGGGCGTAACACTGAGTGTCTTTAAACATTTGTACTAAAAGTGTTTACTGCGTTATGGCGGCTGGCCTCATCGCGAGCAGGCTCACTCCTACAAATGATCTTCAGTGAACGCAGATTTTGTGTTCCGCACGACTCACTGTAGGAGTGAGCCTGCTCGCGATGAGGCCAGAACAATCACCCGCGATGCATCTGCCGAAACTCCCCCGGCGGCATCCCGCGCCGGCTCTTGAACGTGCGGTGAAACGACCTCGGCTCGGTAAACCCCAGATACTGCGCAATGTCCTGAATCGGCAAGGTGCTGTTGAGCAAATAATGCTCCGCCAGCTCCTGACGCAAGTCATCCAGAATCTGCTGATACGACGTCCCCGCCTGATGCAACTGGCGTTGCAACGTGCGCACCGACACCGCGAGCTGCTCGGCCACCTGTTCCTTGCGCGGCAAACCTTCCTTGAGCAACTGGCGCAGGATGCTTTTGACCCGTTGTTCCAGCGACGCATCCTCCAGCGTCGCCATCAAGCCCATCGCGTGTTCTTCCAGGGTGCGCAGCAACTGCGCATCGGCCTGGCGCAGCGGTAATTGCAGATACGCCAGCGGCACGATCAGCGCCGAATACGCCTGCTCGAACAGCACCGGGCAATCGAAAAACGCTTCGTATTGCGCCTGACTGGCGTCTGGTGGGCGCGGATGTTCCAGCCACACGGCGGCGGGCGACATCTGTGTGTCGGCAATCCAGCGTGCATATTGCAGCCAAGAGCCAAGAACGTTTTCCACCAGATGCCGGCGAATCCGCGGACGCTCGTAGCGGCAAGTCCAGATCAGGTGTACGTGGCCGTCCTGTACTTCGGCACGGCTGACGCCCATGTCGCCCACCAGTTTTTCGAACGGCATGATCCGGCTCATGGCATCGCCCAGGGTCGCACAGTTCATGGTGATGTAACCGAGCACGCTCCAGGAGTTGGGCAGGACGAAATTTGCCGCGTTGAGACCAAACAGCGGATCGCCCGAGTGCTCGCAGAAATAATCGAGCAGGCGCTCATGGGTTTCGCCCGGCAGGCGCAGGCTGTTGTCGCTCAGTTGCTGCGCCTGCAATCCGGCTGCCGCCAGCGCCGGCTCGATGGCCATGCCCAGCTGCTCGGCATGGCGCACGTATTTGAGCAGCGGCGGAACCGAGGTGAAGCCGAGCGATTGCATGATCCGAATCCCTTGATCAAGGCCTGCGTGAGCGAATGAATGCCTGAAAGGTAATTTGAAACCCCGACTAAAGTAAATGGCTGGCACTTGCGCGACGTTTGACTCAATTGGCTACTCGAACTGGCCGGATGCGACCGTGACACTTTGCGGCCGCTGACTAGTATGGAGGCCTGCCACATCACTGATCAGACTGCATAAGAAGGACACACGCATGCGACGCTGGAACGGCTGGGGAGATGCAACCACGGTGGTCGAACTGCCGGCCCAGGGCGCGAGTTTTCTCCATGAACGACTGGGGGCCGGGCACGTGTTGCCCGATGCCACGCTGGAGTCGGCATTGGCGCGGGTGCCGCTCTCACGGCTGGCGGCGCACGCCCTGTACAGCGTCGACGCCCATGACCGTCTGCTGCACGCCCGGGGCCAGAGTCTGCCGGACTGGCTGGCGTTGCGCGAAGGCGCGCTGGGCATCTATCCCGATGCGGTGGCGTTTCCCGAAACCGCCGGGCAGATCCGTCAATTACTGGCGCTCGCCCATGAACAGAACCTGTGCCTGATTCCTTATGGCGGTGGCACCTCAGTGGCCGGGCACATCAACCCGCCGGATTCGACGCGGCCGGTGGTGACGGTGTCGCTGGCGCGGATGAATCGCCTGATCGACCTCGACGAGCAGAGCCAACTGGCGACGTTCGGCCCCGGCGCCAGTGGCCCGCAGGTGGAAAGTCAGCTGCGCGCTCGCGGCTATACGCTGGGGCATTTCCCGCAGTCGTGGGAGTTGTCGACGCTGGGCGGTTGGGTGGCCAGTCGCTCCAGTGGTCAGCAGTCGTTGCGCTACGGGCGCATCGAGCAATTGTTCGCTGGCGGCACCCTGGAAACTTTCGCCGGGCCCTTGGAAATTCCGACGTTCCCAGCTTCGGCGGCGGGGCCTGATCTGCGCGAAGTGGTGCTCGGTTGCGAGGGCCGCTTCGGGATCATTTCCCAGGTCAAAGTTCGGGTCAGTCCGCTGCCCGCCGATGAGCGTTTCTACGGGGTGTTCCTGCCCAGTTGGAGCAAGGCGCTGCAAGCGATCCGCCAATTGGCCCAGGCGCGAGTGCCGTTGTCGATGCTGCGCCTGTCGAACGCGGTGGAGACCGAAACCCAACTGGCGCTGGCCGGTCATCCGCAGCAGATCGCCTGGCTGGAAAAGTATCTGAACCTGCGCGGTGCCGGTGAAGGCAAGTGCCTGCTAACCTTCGGCGTGACCGGCAACCGTCGGCAAAACGCGCTGTCGCTGAGCCAGGCGCGCCAGCATCTGAAAGCCTTCGGCGGTGTGTTCACCGGTACGTTGCTTGGCAAGAAGTGGGCGCAGAATCGCTTCCGTTTTCCCTACCTGCGCGAGAACCTGTGGAACGCCGGTTACGTGGTCGACACCCTGGAAACCGCCACCGACTGGAGCAACGTCGACAATCTGCTCAACCTGATCGAAAACAGCCTGCGCGATGCCTTGGCAGCGCAGGGCGAGCGGGTGCATGTGTTCACCCATCTGTCCCACGTTTACGGCGAAGGCTCGAGCATCTACACCACTTACGTGTTTCGCCCGGCGGCGGATTATCCGGCGACGCTGGCGCGCTGGCAGGCGCTCAAGCACGCGGCCAGCCAGACCATCGTCGACAACCACGGCACCATCAGCCACCAGCATGGGGTCGGCAAGGATCACGCGCCGTACCTGCCGCGCGAAAAAGGCGCGCTGGCGATGGATACCTTGCAGGCGCTGAGCAGGCACTTCGATCCGGCCGGGCGCCTCAACCCCGGCACGCTGTTGCAGGAGTGACGATCATGCCCCCGGACTGGAACGCCGCGTGGCGCCAGCAAACCTTGCCGACATTGACCGACGAAACCTGGGACCTGATCGTGATTGGCGGCGGCATCAGCGGTGCTGGAATTCTGCGCGAAGCGGCACGGCGTGGCTGGCGTTGTCTGCTGCTGGAGCAACGGGATTTCGCCTGGGGCACCTCCAGCCGATCGTCGAAAATGGTTCACGGCGGTTTGCGTTACATCGCCAAGGGCCAGTGGCGCCTGACCCGCGATTCGGTGCGTGAGCGTCAGCGTCTGCTCGACGAAGCGCCGGGACTGGTGGAACCGATGAGTTTCATGATGCCGCACTATCGCGGCGGCTTTCCCGGGCCGCGTGTGCTCGGTGGCTTGTTGTCGGTTTACGACGCGTTGGCCGGACGCCGCAGCCATCGTTTTCATGACGCGCAGCAACTGCGTTTTCTCGCGCCGGGGGTGAAGGAAAATTACCTGCTCGGCGGCACCTGTTTTGTCGATGCGCTGACCGATGACGCACGGCTGGTGATGCGCGTGTTAAGCGAAGCGCGAGCCGATGGCGCGGTAGTGCTCAACGGGGTGCGCGTCGAACATTTGCTGCGCGAAAACGGTCGGGTGTGTGGGGTGCAGATCGAGGACTGCGAAGCGGGTGGATCGCTGCAATTGCGTTGCGGCGTGTTGGCGGTGGCGACCGGAGCGTGGGCTGAGCGCCTGCGTTTGCCCGAGGCTCCGCGGCAATTGCGCCCGCTGCGTGGCAGCCATCTGCTGCTGCCGGGCTGGCGTTTGCCGGTGGCGCAGGCCTTCACTTTTTTGCATGAGCGCGACCGTCGGCCAGTGTTCGTGTTTCCGTGGGAAGGGGCGACGGTGGTTGGCACTACGGATCTCGATCATCGCGAGAATCTGGATCAGAGCGCGAGCATCAGCGCCGACGAACTCGACTATCTGCTGGCGGCCTGCACGCAACAATTTCCGGGTGCCGAAGTGACGGCGAGCGATGTGCTGTCGACCTGGTCCGGCGTGCGTCCGGTGGTGGGCAGCGCGGCGGGTGAGCAGCAAGGCAAACCGTCGAATGAAACCCGTGAGCATGTGCTGTGGCAGGAGCCGGGTTGCGTCACGTTGGCCGGCGGCAAACTGACGACGTTTCGCCCGCAAGCCGTCGAAGTGCTCAAGGCCTGTGCCGACATGCTTGGCCGCGATTTCGAAGATGATGGCGCAGCGGTTTTTGCCGCCGTAGTGCCACGGCCGATCCCCGGACTCAGCCCGCAACAGTGGCGACGTCTGGCCGGACGCCACGGTCGTGACCTGCCGCGACTGGCGCAACTGATCGCCGAGTTGGGCCACGAAACGGTCGGCAACACCGATACCTTGTGGGCAGAGCTGGCCTTTGCCTGCGAAGCGGAAATGGTGCTGCACCTCGATGATCTGTTGCTGCGCCGTACCCGTCTGGGCCTGTTGCTGGCGCGCGGTGGTGAAGAATATTTCGCTGCCATCCGCCAACTCTGCCAGCCAAGACTGGGCTGGGACGATGCACACTGGCAGCAAGAGCTGCAGCGTTACCGGGCGTTGTGGCAACGCCATCACGGTCTGCCGGATTCCACGCCTTGATGCCCCTTGAAGAGAGCGCCATGGATAACCACTCGAACAAGCGCTACCTGCTGGCGATCGACAACGGCACCCAGAGCGTGCGCGCATTGCTCTTCGATTTGCAGGGCAATCTGCTCGGCAAAGGCAAGGTCGAGTTGCAGGCGTACTACTCGACGCAACCGGGCTGGGCCGAACAGGACCCGGACTATTACTGGGCGAAACTCGGCGAGGCTTGCCAGCAGGTATGGGCGCAAACCGGGATTGATCGCTCGCAGATTGCCGGGGTGTCGCTGACCACTCAGCGCGGCACGGTGATCAACGTCGATGCTCAGGGCAAGCCGCTGCGCCCGGCCATTCTGTGGCTCGATCAGCGCCAGAGCGAAGTCGAGGGCGGGATCAAGGGGCCGTGGGGCTGGCTATTCAAACTGGTCGGCGCGCAGGCCACCGTGGATTACTTTCGTGCTCAGGCCGAGGCCAACTGGATCGCCCGACATCAACCGGAAATCTGGGCGGCGACCGACAAGTTTTTGCTGCTCTCGGGGTTTCTCTCCCATCGTTTGTGTGGGCGCTTTGTCGACTCGGTGGGTTGTTGCGTCGGCTATCTGCCGTTCGACTTCAAGCGCCTGAAATGGGCCGCGCCCAGCGACTGGAAATGGCAGGCGCTGGCGGTGCGTCCGGAGCAATTGCCGACCTTGCACAAACCCGGCGAAACCCTCGGCTACATCAGCGCCGAAGCTAGCCGTCACACGGGGATTCCCGAGGGTCTGCCGCTGATTGCCGCGGGCGCTGACAAGGCCTGCGAAGTGGTCGGTGCCGGCGTGGTCGATACGAGCACGGTGTGCCTGTCCTACGGCACCACCGCGACGATCACCAGCACCCGTTCGCGCTATCTGGAAATCGTCCCGCTGATCCCGCCGTACCCCTCGGCGGTGCCGGATCAGTACAACTGCGAGGTGATGATTTATCGCGGTTACTGGATGGTCAGCTGGTTCAAGAACGAGTTCGGTCTGCGTGAGATGCAGCAGGCCAAAGAGCAGGGCATTGAACCCGAGCAACTGTTCGATGCGCTGGTGAACGCGGTACCGCCGGGGTCGATGGGGCTGATGCTGCAACCGTATTGGTCGCCGGGGATTCGTGAGCCGGGTGTCGAAGCCAAAGGCGCGATGATCGGCTTCGGCGACGTGCACACCCGCGCGCATATTTACCGGGCGATTCTCGAAGGGTTGGCGTATGCGTTGCGTCAGGGCATGGAGAACATCGAGAGGCGTTCGAAGGTGTCGGTCAAGCGTCTGCGGGTGGCCGGTGGCGGTTCGCAGAGCGATGCGGCGATGCAGCTGACGGCGAATATTTTTGGCCTGCCGGCGGAGCGTCCGCATGTGTACGAAGCGTCCGGGCTGGGCGCGGCGATCTGTTGTGCGGTGGGGTTGGGCTTGTATGCGGATTTCCCCACGGCGATCGCTGCGATGACGCGAGTGGGCACGGTGTTCACGCCGCAGCCCGAGGCGCAGCAGGTCTATGAGCGTTTGTACAACGAGGTGTACCTGCGCATGTATCGCCAGCTCAAGCCGCTGTACCAGAGCATCCGCAAAATCACCGGTTACCCCGCTTAAAAGTACGGTGGTGATCTCCTGTGGGAGCGGGCTTGCTCGCGAAGGCGGTGTATCAGCTTGCACATGAGGCGACAGGTAGACCGCCTTCGCGAGCAAGCCCGCTCCCACAGGGAACATTGGTGTTCTCGCTATTGTGCACATGGCGCTATCGGAGACTTTTTCTGGTGAGATCGGACAGTGTCAGCGCCGGGGGCGGTTGTTAGGCTCAACCCCCACAGCACCTCCAATAAGAATTAAAAGCAATGAAGCTGACCTTTCTCCTGTTGCTGCTTTGTGCAACGGCCCCAACGGCGTGGGGCTGGTCGAACCACACGGTGGGCAGCTATCTGGCGTTGCAGGAACTGCCGGCGCTGCGCGATGCGCTGCCGGTCGAAGTCGAGCCGCTGGAGCGTTTTCTCGCCGAGCAATATCCGGCCGTGGTCGCATTGCTGGAGCAACAGGAAAGCTTCGCCCGTGAACACTTCACCCAGTACCCGCCGCGCCCCGACAACCTGAAGCTGCCCGCCGTACCGGGTGACAATCTGCGCCACGATTTTCTCACCGCGTTGCGGCTCAATCCGCGCATTCATCTGGCGATGGTCATTCAGCCGCTGCCGGGTCAAGACATCCCCGAACGCGAACATCTCAGTGCCGATCAGGTGATGGTCGAACAGACGCTTTCGCCATGGAATCGCCAGCGTTTCATCCGCGTGGCGGACGGCGAGAAAGTTGCACCGCTGGCGGTGCTGGCAAGCGCCGCCGACGAGCCGGATTACGGTCACGACATCAACCTGTTCAGCGACAACCCCGGCGAGGTCGGCGCGCTGTATGGCTTCGGCCCGCAGCCGTTCGGCGATGCGCGTTTTCAGTACAGCTCGCAGGCGCCGTTCCACATGGGCTTCTTCCATGAAAGCGCGGTGGTGTATGCCGCTGCCGGATTTCTTCAGCGCAGTTGGCCGGACTGGCGCGCCTATCAGTACCTGGGCCTAGCGCGACTGGCATTCGCCTCTGGCCATCCCTACTGGGGCTATCGGTTCCTCGGTTGGGGCGCGCACCATGTGCAGGACCTGACTCAGCCGTATCACGCCAAGCCGCTGCCCGGGGTCGAACTGCCGAGTCTGTTGCTGCTGGAAGGCAAGGCGCTGGCCGGTTTTGCCGATGATAAAAAAGCCTCGATCGAACGGGTCGCCACCCGCCATATGGAAATCGAGAAGTATCAATCAACCTGGTTGCGCCGCGTGCTGCGCACCGGTCAGGCGCATCCGATGCTCGCGGCCTACGCCGATGTCGCTCAAGACCAACACTATCCGCCGTACTCGGTGGACTACTTGCGCGACGTGGTCAGCGCCGAGTCGGTCGAGGACTCGGCAGCGTTCGATGAAGCCATCGGTCAATGGCTGGATACGGCGCAGGTGACCAGTGATTTCAGTAGCGGCAATCAACTACAGCGCGAGACCTTCGAGCATCCAGCACTCAATCAGCAGCTGTTCAAACTGCTCGGCCATTTCGGCGCGCACAGCCGGATTTATGTCCGTGCGGGACTGGCACCGTAGCCATCGCGGCCACACAAAAACAATAAGAACAAGGAGGCACCCATGATCAACACTCGATTGCGCCTCACCGGCGTGGCATTGCCCGGTGTCGGCTTGGCAGGACTGCTGCAACTCTGCGCGGTGGATGCGTTGCAGGCTGCCGAGTTCAGCGTGCTGGACAATCAGGTCACCGGCTCGATCGACACGACCCTGTCGTATGGTCGTTTGTGGCGGGTGCAGGGCCGCGACAAGAACAACGATGACGTCAACACCAATGACGGCAATCGCAACTTCGACACCGGGCTGGTTTCCGAGGTGTACAAGATCACTTCGGAGCTGGAAGCCAACTACCAGAACTACGGGATGTTCCTGCGCGGCACCGCGTTCTACGACACCCAGTTGATGGACAAGCGCAACGATTACTACCGCAACAACAACCCGTCGCAACCAAGCCAGAGCTATCCGCAAGACGACCGTTTCACCAGTCAGACCCGCGACATCGCCGGCAGCCGGATCGAGATGCTCGACGCCTATGTCTACGGCAACTGGGACGTGGCGCAGATGCCGCTCACCGCGCGGGTCGGGCGTCAGGTGTTCAACTGGGGCGAGGGGATTTTCTATCGCGGCGGGATCAACACCACCAACCCGGTGGACGCCGCCAAGTACCGCTTGCCGGGCGCCGAAGTCAAGGAAGTGCTGATGCCGGTGGAGGCGGTGAGCTTCAACATCGGCCTGACCGATTCGCTGACCCTGGAGAGCTTCTACCAGACCAACTGGAAGGAAACCCGCATCGACCCGGTTGGCACTTTCTACTCACAGACCGACCTGTTCGCCGATGGCGGCAACACCGGTTACAACAACTTCAGCGGCACCGCGCTTGATACGCCGGTGCCGGGCTTCGGCAACGTCATCGGCTTGTACAGCGCATTAGGCAACAACCCGTTGCTCAGTCCGGTTTTGCAGACCACTGGCCTGTACGCCAACGGCGTGACGCCGGCCTACGGCAATACGCTGAAAGTGGCGTCGGTCGGCAAGGACTACAACGCGCGCAACGATGGTCAGTTTGGCTTTGCGTTTCGCTACATCGCCGAGGAGCTCAACAGCACCGAGTTCGGCCTGTATCTGGTCAACTACCACGCCAAGGAGCCGACCATCGCCGCTGACCTCGGTGGCTACAAAGGCATCGACATAAATGCCCTGACCAACATGCTCTCCAGCGTCGCTGGCAGTCAGGCCGGGGCGCTGGCGAATGGTCTGGCGACAGCCGACGTGATGGGCAATATTCAGGCGCATCGGCGCTATGCCGAAGACATCCGCATGTACGGTTTCAGCTTCAACACCACTTTGGGTCAGGCTTCAGTATTCGGCGAGATCGCCTATCGGCCGAACCTGCCGATCGGTGTGGCGGCTACCAACGATTTGATTGGCGACCTGGCCAACGGCTCCGCTGTGGCGGTGACCGGCAAGCCCGTCAACGTCGGCGGGCAGATGGTCACCCTCGACAGCGAGATCAATAACGCCGAGCGCGTGGAGGCGTTCAACACCTCGCTGGGCAGCATCTACAACTTCGGCCCGACGCTGTCGTTCGACTCGATGTTCGGCATCTTCGAACTGGCCTCCGAACACCTGCGCGGCAGCAGTCTGCAATACACCGCCTACGACGGCAGCACGCGCTATTACGCCGGTACCGGCAACACCTCTTATGTCTCCGGCGGTGATCGTGACGATCAGGTCAACCGCAACTCCTACAGCTACACGGTGATGTTCAACGGTACCTGGAACGACGTGTACGCCGGGGTCAACGTCTCGCCTTACGTCGTCTACAAGGACGACTTCAAGGGCAACAGCTATCAGGCCGGCAACACCATCGAAGGTCGCAAGGCCTACACCCTGGGGATCAAGGCCAACTACCAGAACAAGCTCGAAGCCGAGGTGCAATACACCAACTTCTGGGGCGGCGGGCAGAACAACGGGATTCGCGACCGCGACAACGTCGGGTTCAACCTCAAGTATTTCCTTTAGGACTACACGCAGATCCATTGTGGGAGCGGGCTTGCTCGCGAATGCGCCGTGTCAGTCACCGTTATTTTGAATGACACACCGCCTTCGCGAGCAAGCCCGCTCCCACAGGGGAACTGCGGTGTCCTGCAGACCTCACACGGAGAGCGATCATGTTTTACTCATCACGATTCAGCAAAACCATGTTGGCGCTGGTTCTGGGCTTCACCGCCGGCAGCGCCCTCGCCGCCATCACCCCACAACAAGCCGAACAACTGAAAACCACCCTCACGCCTATGGGCGCCGAGCGCGCCGGCAACGCCGCCGGCACCATTCCGGCCTGGACCGGCGGCATCACCCAGGCGCCCGCCGGCTACAAACCGGGCCAACATCACCCGGATCCATATGCGGCGGACAAGCCGTTGTTCACCATTACCAAGGCCAATCTCGACCAGTACAAGGCCCACCTCAGCCCCGGTCAGATTGCGCTGTTCAACAGCTACCCCGACACGTTCCAGATGCCGGTCTATCCATCGCGTCGTTCCGGTTCGGCGCCGCAGTGGCTGTATGACAACACCCTGAAGAACGCGATCTCGGCCAAGCTGCTGGAGGGCGGCAGCGGATTCGCCGATGCCTACGGCGGCGTACCGTTCCCGGTGCCCAAGGACGGCATCGAGGTGCTGTGGAACCACATCACCCGTTATCGCGGGATCTACGTGGTGCGTCGCGCATCCGAAGCCCCGGTGCAGCGCAACGGCAGCTTTGCGCTGGTGACTTCGCAGCAGGAAGCGCTGTTCAATTTCTATCGTCCGGGCGGGCAGTATGCTGACCTGAAAAACATCCTGTTCTACTACCTCGCCTTCGTGAAAAGTCCGGCGCGGCTGGCCGGCGGTGCGGCGCTGGTGCACGAGATGCTCGATCAGCTCAAGGACCCGCGCCAGGCCTGGGTCTACGACGCCGGCCAACGCCGTGTGCGCCGCGCGCCGAACCTGGCATATGACACGCCGATCGCCTCATCCGATGGCCTGCGCACGGCGGACGATACCGACCTGTTCAACGGCTCGCCGGACCGCTACGACTGGAAGCTCAAGGGCAAGCAGGAAATCTACATTCCCTACAACAACTACAAGGTTGGCAGCCCGGACGTGAAGTACGCGCAGCTGCTGACCCCCGGCCACCTCAACCCGCAATTCACCCGCTATGAGCTGCACCGCGTGTGGGTGGTCGAAGGCAACCTGAAACCGGGTGCGCGGCATGTCTATTCCAAGCGCGTGCTGTTTCTCGACGAGGACAGTTGGGGCGCGGCGCTGGTCGATCAATACGATGGGCGAGGGGAGCTGTGGCGTGTGTCGATGGCCTACCTGAAAAACTTCTACGACCTGCCGACCACCTGGAGCGCACTGGACGTGTTCCACGACCTGCAGGCCCGCCGTTACTACGTGCAGAACCTCGACAACGAAGAAGCCTCCACCGTCGACTTCTCGCAACCGGTGCCGGAAGACGCGTATTTCATGCCATCGGCGTTGCGCCAGCGCGGGACACGGTGAGGGGCTGAGGCATTGATAGCGGCTCTTTAATCGCGATCAAATCTTATGACCTGTCATCTATGACAGGTCAAAATTTTCTGCTTTTGAAGCATGCTGATTTCGCGCCAATTCCCATATGGGTATAGGGCAGAGAGAGGCGAGCGATATGGAAACCGATCAGGGAATTAACAAGTCGCAGGGCGAGATGAAGGGAACGGTTCTGGTTAAATCGGGTATTGGAGACTTAGAAAAAAAAATCACTTTTAAAACGACAATTGTTCATCGATTTGACGATCAAGGCTTAGGTTTGGAGGTCGCAGGTCTAAATGAGGCCCCCTTGGCATTAATCTCCTTGAGGTTTAAAAAAGACCGTCAACACAGTGACAATTTTACTTTTCCATCTAGTGACATTCAGAGTCTGGCGTTTGTTGATGGTGAGTTTTACCCCCGCTATCCTGCGCAACAGGGTGAAGTGATGTTTGAAAACCATGATGGGGCGGGCGAATTACGTGTCAATGGCCGTTTGAATTTCGTGACCCAAAAAGGAGCCGGCGGCCGTTACTGCGAGGTCGACGTAGTATTTTCTGTTACGGGTATTACCAAGCCACTGACAACCTTGGATGGTACGGAGAAACGGTTAATAGAGAGTTTGCGCGCGGAGGCTTCACAGCCAAACAAGCTTGGCTGACCATCAGATGCACGACCTGCCCAGGCGCAGCAATCGCCACGCGAACGTGAAGGACTTTCAGTTCTCGTGAGTGGAAGTGATGAATCCGTGGGAGGTGTGAGCGTTGCGGCAGTGAGTATGGGGTGGTCGGGCTGACACCATCGCGAGCAGGCTCGCTCCTACAAGGGAATGGCGTTGTTCACATGAGTTGTGTTCAACGCCTTACCTGTGGGAGCGGGCTTGCTCGCGAATCGATCTTTCGTTCAGCGCAAAGGTGAAGATCAGACGCGGAAGTGGCTGACCATCTGTTGCAGTTGACCACCCAGGCGTGCCAGTTCAACGCTGGACGCTGCGGTTTCATCGCTGGCCGCGGCGGTCTGTTCCGACACGTCGCGCACGTTGATGATGCTGCGGCTGATTTCTTCGGCCACGGCGCTTTGCTGTTCGGCCGCGGCGGCGATCTGCTGGTTCATCGACTGGATATTCGACACCGTGCGGGTGATGTTCTCCAGGGAGTCGCCAGCCTTGCGGGTCAGGGCCACGCTGCTGTCGGTCAGGGCGCGGCTGTTGTTCATCACCGCCGCCACTTGCTGGGTGCCGTTCTGCAGACCGGCGACCAGACCTTCGATTTCTTCGGTGGATTTCTGCGTGCGCTGGGCGAGGCCACGGACTTCGTCGGCGACCACGGCAAAACCACGCCCGGCTTCACCGGCACGCGCCGCTTCGATCGCGGCGTTGAGCGCGAGCAGGTTGGTCTGTTCGGCCACGGCTTTGATCACGTCCATGACGCTGCCGATCTTGTCGCTTTCCTGTTGCAGCACGCTCATGGCTTCGGTGGAGCGCACCACTTCGCTGGCCAGACGCTCGATCTGCGCGATGGCTTCATTCACCACCTTGTCGCCTTCACGGGCTTCGCCGTCAGCGGCGGCAGCGGCTTGCGAGGCTTCTTCGGCGTTGCGCGCGACTTCCTGCACGGTGGCGGTCATCTCGTGCATGGCGGTGGCCACCTGGTCGGTCTCGACCTTCTGGCTGTTCACCCCGGCGCTGGTCTGCTCGGTCACGGCCGAGAGTTCTTCGGCGGCGCTGGCGATCTGGGTGACGCCGTCGCGGATGCCGCTGATCAGGTCGCGCAGGGTCACGCCCATGCGGGCAATGCCTTGTTGCAGCACGCCGAGTTCGTCGCGACGGGTGACCGTGACGTTCTGGGTCAGGTCGCCGCTGGCAATGCGCTCGACCACGGCCAGGGTTTCTTGCAGCGGACGGGTGATCTGACGGGTGATGATCACCGCGGCAATCACACCGACCAACAGCGCCAGCAGGGTGCTGATCAGCTGGAAGGTACGCGCCTGGGCGCTTTCGATGTCACGGCGGTCGAGCTGGATCTGGTACAGCTGCTCGCTGGTGTTGACGATCGCGGTGCCCTGATCGGTCATCTCCTTACGCGCCTGCACCGCTTCGCTGTTGGCGTTCTTGTACGCCTGCAACGCGCTGCGGTAGTTGCTCAGGGCGGTTTCCAGCTGACGCAGGGCGTCTTGCTGGGTGGCGGCGAAATGCACGTTCAGTTGCTTGAGGCTGGCGATTGCTGCGTCCAGTTGGCCGACGGCTTTCTGCTCGGTTTCGGCGTTGGTGGTGGCGGTGTAGCCGCGCACTTCATAGCGCGCCAGGATGAACGCTTCCTTGGCCTGGGTGATGGCCTGGAACTGCTCGAAGCGCTGCTCGCTCATGTCCATTTGCTGCACGCGCTTGCTGATCGTTTCGATCAGGTTGTAAGCGGTGTCGGCGTTGGTGCCCATCACGTCGCGGGCGCTGTTGCCGGTACGGTAGGCGTTGCGCATCTTGTTCAGCGAGGTCTGGTATTCGGCGATAGTCGCGGCCTGCTCTTTCAGCAGTTTGACGTTTTCCGGGCTCTTGAACTTGTTGATCAGCGCTTGTTGTTGCGCGGCGAAGCTTTCGAGGGTGGTTTGTACATTCTGCGCGGCGGTTTCGTCGCCGTTGGTCAGCATGTATTGCAGGCGCACCACGCGCAGCTTGGTCAGACCGGCATTGAGCTGGGTGATGTCGCTCATCCAGTTGCTGCGGTCAATCAGGCCGCCGAGGCTGGTCCAGCCCGTCAGGGCCAGCACGCAGGTCAGGGCCAGGACCAGGCCGAAGCCCAGGCCCAATTTCATGTTCACGCTGATGTTGCCGAACCAGCTATTCATCACAATTCCTCCAGGAACGTAGAGCTACTTGATCGTCGGTCAGGCTGGAAGATTGTTGTTTTTTTGAGCCAGCAAGGGTGTTAGCAGGTCTGTATCGGCCGCAAACACGAGAGCTGAAAGGTTTTTGTCCGACGGAATTTGTAACAAGGGCGCTTCAAGACTTTTTTCACATGCGTTTCACTCGTCACTTACGCCCGTCTCTCTACCCTCGCCGCATCGAATTGACTGTGATGGATGCCGACGAGGCGGCCCGATGTGGAATTGAGACTGAGTCTGTTCGGCGTCAAACGCTCGATTTCTCTGAGCGGACTGGCCCGCTATCGCAATACCTGGGTGGTGCTCGCCGCGTTGCTGCTGGTGATCCCGCTGACCCTGTGGCTGCTCGCCCCGGCGGCGGTGCCGGACCTGGCCCATGGCAATGTGTCCGGTGACCGGGCACTGGCGGCCGGGTGGGCCAAGGGCGACATGATTGTGCTGGTGCGTCACGTCGAGCGCTGCGATCACTCGCCGGCGCCGTGCCTGAGTGGCGACGACGGCATCACCGACCGCTCGCGCAGTGTTGCGGTCGGTGTCGGTGCACAGTTTGAGCATCTGGGCCTGAATAACGCCGACATCTACAACAGCCCGATGCTGCGCACCGTGCAGACCGCCGGTTACATGTTCAACCGCGCGGCCAGCGGCGAAGATTGGCTAATCAGCTGCAAGGGCCACATCCTGCAGGAAGCGCTGGCGCACAAGCTTGCGGGGCGCAACCTGATCCTGGTGACCCACAGCGAATGCATGGCGGAGCTGGAAAAGGACTTGAATACACCGGTTTCTGACCCTGGCTACGGTTCCTCACTGTTTGTGTCTGCCGCAAACAAAGCGGACCCGCGGGTGATTGGCTTCATCGAAGCCTCCGACTGGCACTCAGTGAGCACCCGATGAAACGACGTTTGCCAAGCGTCAGCGCAAACAAAACCCGCCAGTGACGGCGGGTTTTTTATTGTGTGGCGGAGGGTCGTCAGTAGCCGACGAAGTAATACGCCTGACGCCCGACCATCATGGTCTTGAGCACTTTGAGTGGTGCGGCGGGTTCGCTGTCTGCCGAGATCACCGCGACGTTCGAGGGGGAAGCGCTGAGGAAGTCGTGCAGTTGCGCGTCAGTATCCAGCCCCTTGAGCACGCTTTGGGTGTAGAACACGCTGGCGCCGCCGACCCGTTCATTGGCCTGGAACAGTGCGACTTGCTGACCGTTGGCCTGCAAGCTCTGAATGTGTTCGGTCAAAGGCAGGAACGACAACTCCTTGTCGGCGTTGGGTAGTGCCCACTGCGCGGCGCCGAGGTAGCTGGCGATCACCACCGTGAGCAATCCTGCGGCAATCGCCTGACGATGGCGGGCGACTTTTCCGATGAAGCGGTCTGCGTTTTCACGCGCCTGCAAGCGATCGAACAACACCCGTGCGTACTCAGCGGCGATCACCGCCGCCGCCGGGGTCATCGACATCAGGTAGACCGTGCGCTTGCTTGAGGCCAGGGTGAGCATGATGAACTGCGCGACGATCCACAGGCTGAAAAACAACAGGTAACGGTTGGCCTTCAGCTCCTTGCGGAAATGCCACAGTCCCAGATACACCAGAATGTTCCACGGCAGGAACGCTTCCGGCAGTTTGGCCAGATAGTAATAGAACGGCTCGTAATGCCCGGCCTCGACGAACGAGCCGCTGAAGCGACCGACGCTGTTGGTCAGCAGCACTTCAGCGACGGCGTGCGAGCCACCGCGCTGATAGAGCACGGCGAGCCAGATCAGCAATGGAATCAGGCCCACTGCCGTGAGCAGGCCGGGACGCAGCCACGCGTCGATCTTCAGGCGCTTGTCGATCAGGCTGTCGGCCAGCAGGTAGGCGAAAATCACCACCCCCGGCATCGCCAGTCCCAGCACGCCCTTGCTCAAAGTGGCGATAGCGATCCCGACGATAAACAGCAGCGAGTTAGCCGCGTTCGGTGCGCGTTGCGCCTGAAAGAACGCCAGCAGCGCTGTGGTCACGCCGAGCGCCAGCAGCGCATCTTCGCCGACCCCGCGCACGTTGCTCCAGTAGCTGGCCATGGTTGCCAGCAGAATTCCCGCTGTCCAGGCGACCGCTTGCGGGCGTCCGAAGCGGCGCAACATGCCGTACAGCAGCATCACGCTGAGCAGCCCGGCCACCGCCGACGCCAGCCGCACCGCCCATGGCGAAACACCGAACACGCGCATGGCGCCGGCGTCCAGCCACAGGCTCAGCGGTGGCTTTTCCAGAAACGGTTCGCCGAACAGGCGCGGCGTCACCCAGTCATCGTCCAGATGCATCTCCATGGCGATCCCGGCGACCCGGGCCTCGGTGGAGCCTTGCAACTGGTGGTTACCCAAAGCGAAAAAAAACAGCAGGGCGGCGAGTAGAAACAGTGAAGTGGCGGCACGCGGCATGGATTTCAGGCAACCGGAAAGGGCAGGAGCCTTGAGCATACTTCGCCAATGCTTAACAAATTGTGAAACTCACGCCAGTTGCCGCGACCAACGCTTCTCCGGCGTTTCAAACAACGGATTGACCAGCGCCGTCAGCACATGGTCCTGCCAGCGCCCGGCGATGTTCAGATAAGCCTTGGCATAGCCTTCGCGCTCGAACCCCAGGCGCTCCAGCAAGCGCGCACTGCGCTCGTTACCGGGCATGTAGTTGGCCATGATCCGATGCAGGTTCTGCGTATCGAACATGTAGCCGATGCCGGCCTCCAGACCCTCCTGCATCAAACCCTGACCCTGATGCGCGTGGTCAATGTGATAACCCAGATAACACGCCTGAAACGCGCCGCGAATGATCCCGCTGAAATTGCACGCGCCGATCATCTGTTGGCCATCCGGCGTCAGCAGGGCGAAATGCATCGCCAGCCCGGCCTCGAAAGCACTGGCCTGGATCTCAAGGCGTCGACGAATCTGTTCGGTAGAAAAGTATTCGGTGGTGCGAATCGGCGACCAGGGGGCGAGATGGCGCTGGTTGCGTGCATAAAAGTCACTTTCCAGCTCGGCCTGTTCCGGGGCGAGGATGGCGAGCGTCAGGCGTTGGCAGGGCAGGCTCAGCAGTGACATCGGGCGCTCCGGTGGGCAGGGTTGAGGGACAGGATTGATCACGGGATGGAAAAAAACAAACCGGGTGTATCGCTTCGGCAGCAAACGCCAGACAAAAAAAAGCCCGCGGGAGAGCGCGGGCGAACCGTAGTTTCTTGAATGAGCGAGCGGACTGTACCGTGTTGATCGAGCCTGAGCAGTGAAGAAAAATTCATCTCGGCAGCGACCGCTCTGCAACGCCTCAGGGCAGGTGATCCGCGGCGAAATCGGCTTCCGGGTCGGCCGTAACGAGCCAGGTCATTTCAGAATTCCGTGACCTTGTCCTCGCGCAAAATCCACCCGGCTTCACCCGCCACCAACTTGTACTGAACCTGACGCATCTTCCCAGTACGCCCGGCGCCAGCGTCGGCACTGTCATACACCGGGAAACGTTGCACCAGGGTGCTTTCCACCACCGCAAACGAGTCCTCGCCCTGATAGCCCGACGCGGTCTTCGGGTTGTCGCTGACCGGAGGCAGGTAGATTGCGCTCAGGGATTTCTTGTTGTTGGCTGAATAGGCGATCAGTTCGCCCGGCATGCCGCGCCCGGGCGAGCGGGTAAAAACGTAGAGTTCGGGGGAGCCGTCGTTATTGATGTCGGCGACTTCGGCGCGTACCACATCACCCGTTAGCGCCTGGCTGATGACCGTGTTGTCGATCTCCAGCCCCTTGGGAGCGATGTGCAGCGTCGGTTTGCCATCGACCTGCTCGGTGCTGACGTGAAAAGCGATGCCGTGCAATTCCAGCGTCTGGTCGAATGGCTGCTGCCGGCTGATGGCATCGCCATCGACCAGCCTCAGCGACAACTGATAGTTGGCCACTTCATTACGCCGGGCGGCGTTGCGCATGAGGTAGACCTGAACCGTGTACTCGCCATCGCCGGGCAGAGAACCGAAGAAGTGATTGCCCATGATCGAGCCGTTGAACAGCGCGTAATCCGCACCCTTGGCGAGGATGTTGATGTAAGCGGAGGTGTTGGACGGTTTGAAGTCGACGGTCAGTATCTGGCCGGCCTTGGCGTTGAATGTGTACTGCGCGGTCTGGTCCCCCTTGATCGACTGTTTGCGCTGGATGCTGTCGGCACTGGTTGTGAACGCGATCGGCTCGACGCGCACGGTGGGGGCGTCGGCCGCATGGACGGACAAGGAAATCAGCGCGGCCAGCGCTACGGCAATCCAGCTCTTCATCTTCAACTCCATTACATCTCGATGTTCGCAGCATAGAGCCTGCGTCGAGCGACCGCCCAGAGATTGCGCGGATTAAATGTTGCTGGATTTGAGCACAAGCCAGAGATGATGTTCGCTGACACGAATCAGCTGTTCACATAATTCTCACCTGAGTTTTGCGATGATGGGCGTCGGTATTCCATCGGCCCCAGCGAGTGATCCCAGCATGAATGTGAGCGTTCTCCACGCATTGATTGCGGCGGCGCTGTTTGGCGCCAGTACGCCTCTCGCCAAACTGTTGGGGGTACAGGTTTCGCCGATTCTGCTGGCCGGGTTGCTCTATCTCGGTAGCGGTCTGGGCTTGACCGCCCTGCGTTTTGTCCGCGATCGTGGCTGGAAGCCTTCCGGGCTCGGCACCGGTGAATGGCCATGGCTGCTCGGCGCCATCGGCTTCGGCGGCGTGTTGGCGCCAGTGGCGCTGATGTTCGGTCTGACCCGAACGTCCGGCGCGAGCGCGTCACTGATGCTCAACCTCGAATCCGTGCTCACGGCGCTGCTGGCGTGGGTGGTGTTCAAGGAAAACGCCGACCGACGAATCGTGATCGGCATGCTCGCCATCGTCGCCGGTGGCGTCGTGCTGTCCTGGCCGCAAGAGGCCGTCTCTGCGCAAGACTGGATCGGGCCGCTGGCTGTGGCTTTCGCCTGCTTTTGCTGGGCCATCGACAACAACCTCACCCGTAAAGTCTCGGCCTCGGACGCACTGTTCATCGCCGGCAGCAAAGGCCTCGTGGCCGGTCTGGTCAACTGCACACTGGCCCTGATCATCGGCAGCCAACTACCCGCCGCCACCTCGCTGGTGCCGATCATGCTCGTCGGCTTTCTCGGCTACGGCGTCAGCCTGGTGATGTTCGTCCTCGCCCTGCGCGGCCTCGGCAGCGCACGCACCGGCGCGTACTTTTCCACCGCACCGTTTCTCGGCGCAGGCATCTCGATTCTGCTGCTCGGCGAGTCGATATCGCTGATGTTTCTGCTCGCAGCGGCGTTAATGGCTGTGGGGGTATGGATTCATCTGATGGAAAACCATGTTCATGAGCATCAGCACGAACCGCTTGAGCATGATCATCGGCATACACACGATGAGCATCATCAACATACGCATGGGTTTGAGTGGGATGGGGTGGAGCCGCATAGCCATCCGCATGTGCACACGCCGATGCGGCACAGTCATGCGCATTTTCCGGATGTGCATCATCGGCATGGGCATTGATTGAAACTCTGAAGTCTGTCGATTGATGTCATTGTGATATCGTCTCTGTCGATTTCTTCAGTCTCTCATTCGAGTCATTCCATGAAACCCATTTTCCTGTTGTTGCCCATTGCGGCCCTTTTTTCTGCTTTCAGCGTTGCCGCTGCACCTTCGCCGGTGGCGTCGTTTGCCGCTTGTGACGATCACTCCCTGGCAGTCGTGCAATCACCTTTGTTCAAGGATCTGGTGCCGAGCACGGTCGAAAATGGCCAGATCAAATTGTCCGGCGGCACCAAGAGCGATATGGGGCAGCGCTGGATGTTCGCCAAGCCGGTCGAAATTGACGGCATGTCGTTGACCGGCTTCTACGCCGAAGACACAGACCTGATGGGCACTCGCATCATCAGTTGGGGGTTCTACGCCAAACAGACGCCGAATGAACTCCACACCCAGTTGGAAAAAGCGGGCGGGCCGCGTATGGACATGTCGCAGGGACTCTACGCACGCGCGGAAATCTGGTCCCACGGCAAATCCAACTGGCAGCCGGAAGACCCATCCGCAACGGCGGGCAAGCTGGTTGTCGACAGTGCCGAGCGCGTGTTCCTGATCGAGCCTGCTCCGCAAGAGCTGACGACTGGCAGCAAGGGGATGTTTACCTGCTCGATTCAAGGCAAGGTCAATGAGGCAATGCTCAAATCCAGCCGTCCGGATCTGCTCAGCGCGGTTCATTGATTCTGATGAATGCGGGTACGAAAAAGGACGACATCGTGTCGTCCTTTTTTATGAGTAGGCAGAGCATTGCCAGGGTTATCGAGCTCGATCGCTTGCAGGCTGTGGGCTTGTGTGGCCGGTTTGGCTGATGTCCAGATGCGACAAAGCCCGCACTAGGCGGGCTTTGTCGTCGAGAGTTGGTGGAGCCGGGGGGATTTGAACCCCCGTCCGCCAGTGCTCCGCTGTCGGTACTACATGCGTAGCCGTGTCTATTAAGTTAACCCTCAGCGACCCGACGGGCAGGGTGCTTTGGGCGAGTTGTGTAAGTTTTAGCCGCTTCGTCCACAACGTACTGCACGGCGATTCTGTTCTATATGACAATCATTTCGGGTTTACAGACATCCCCTGATGATTGCTGGGCCCGAAGGCACCAGGAGTGCATGTCAGCTGCAATTAAGCAGCGAGAGCAGCACCGTATTGGTCGTCATTGGCAACTATAAGAAGTTGCAACAGTGGATTTACGACTTCTGTTACCAAGTCGGCATGCACCTAAAGTTTCGTCACCGGCGTCGAATCCTAATCGGCCCCGAACTCATTGCCTCGTACATCAGGTGAGGCAACAAGCCTGCGCAGTGTACGCCAAACGGCCCACGAGGCCAACCCGAAGGTTGGCCGGGGCGTGAATCAGTTGTTGGTGCCGGTGGATTTACGCAGTTCCACGATGGTTTGCGAGGTTTCCGCAATGCAGTCGTCGATTTTGCCTTGGGCCTTGAGCGCCTTGGCTTTGGCAACACTGGTTTCAGCGCGCTGAGTCAGTTCTGGATTCGAAGACAGCTGCCCTTTGGCATTGTCGATGGTCTGGATATTGGCATCGCACAGGTCGGCAGGCTTGTCGGCGGCGAACGAGGTGGAGGCCATCATCGAGGCAGTAACGAACAGACCTAACAGTACAGAACGTTTCATGTGTATCTCCTTGAACTGAGGGATCCAGACTGCGCTGGCCGTCAGGACGGGCAACCGAGTGGAAGAAAAGCCCCGATTTTCGGGGTCTGTTCTGTGGACTACGGTCGCACGCAAGGGTTCTATTTTTCTTCAGCAGGCCTTGGCCCGGGTCACCCGATCCACCAGATAGACCAGTCCGTGATAGTCGATGCCGCCGTGCTGCGTCAGGCCGATCTCACAGGTGCGGCTGGTGGAAATCCCCTCGTTGCAATGTTGCACCGCGTCCTTGAGTGTGCGCAGCGAGTGGCTGTTCAGCTCCGGCGTGGTGAAACCCTTGTCACCGGCAAACCCGCAACAATGAATGCCTTCCGGGATAACCACGGTTTTGCTGCATTTGCGCGCCAGATCGATCAGCGCCTGGCTTTCGCCCAGATGCTGGGTACTGCAGGTGACGTGAACTGCAATCGGTGCCTCTTGCGGAGTGAACTCCAGTCGATCGAGAAGATGCGTACGGATGAAGCGCACCGGGTCGTACAGATCCAGGCGAACATTTCCCACGTCCTGCACAAGGCGCAAGGTGCAGGGGCTGGTGTCGCAGTAGATCGGATCGAGCCCGCCACGACTGGCATGCAGGAGCGCGCTGATCAACTCCTGACGCTTGTGCTCGGCCTGTTCGGCATAGCCTTTGGAAGCGAAAGGCTGACCGCAGCAGAGGTTGTCCTGATTGTCCGGGAACACCACTTGGTAACCGGCCTTTTCCAACAGGCCACGGGTTTTGTCGTAGAGTGACATTTGCTCTTTGTCGCCGGCTGCCGGGCCCATCACCCGCGAAACGCAGGCAGCCAGATACACCACCCGCGGGCGCTCATCGGAGACGCTTGGGCTGAAACGAATGGCTTTTTCCGGTTGCGGCATCGCGTTGGTCCACAGCGGCACCTGCCCCTTGGACAAACGTGTCAGGGTTGCCGACAGCTTCGCCAGGCGCGGTGCGCCAAGCAGCATCCGTGCGCCGTTGGCCACGTGCAGGGTGAAGCGTGCGCCTTGCAGGGTCTTGGCGAAATGTCCTTCGATCCAGTCAGCGGTTTTCTGATGCGTGGCGTTACGGGCGCGGAGCTTTTTCACCAGTTCGCCGGTATTGATGCCTACGGGGCAACGCTGCGCGCACAAGCCTGTCGCGGCGCAGGTTTCAATGCCTTGGTACTCGTAGGCTTGTTCCAGCTCGGTGGTGTCAACACCGGCGCGTTTCTTCGCTTGAATGTCACGCCAGATCACGATGCGCTGGCGCGGGCTGAGGGTCAGACCTTTCGACGGGCAGACCGGTTCGCAGAAGCCGCACTCGATGCATTTATCGACAATCTCGTCAGCCGCCGGCAGCGGCTTCAGGTGTTTGAGGTGGATCTGCGGATCTTCGCTGAGCACCACGTCGGGATTGAGGATGCCGTTAGGGTCGAGCAGGCGTTTAAGCTGCCACATCAACTGGTAGGCGTCGCTGCCCCATTCCAGCTCAACGAACGGTGCCATGTTGCGCCCGGTGCCGTGTTCGGCCTTGAGCGAACCGCCGAATTCCACCGCCACCAGTTGCGCCACGTCGTCCATGAACGCTTGGTAGCGTGCGACTTCTTCCGGACTGTTGAAGCCTTGGGTGAAGACGAAGTGCAGATTGCCTTCCAGTGCGTGTCCGAAAAGGATCGCTTCGTCGTAGGCGTGTTTGTCGAACAGCGCGATGAGGCGATTGACGCCGATGGCCAGTTGTTCGACCGGGAAGGTCACGTCTTCGATGATCACCGTGGTGCCGGTTTTGCGCACGGCGCCGACGGCGGGGAAGGTGTCCTTGCGGATCGCCCAGAGCTTGGCGTTCTCGGCCGGATCTTCGGTGAAATCGACCTGTTTCTCCACCGGGAAACGGGTCAGCGAAGCCATGATCTGCGCCAGTTGTTCCTGCAGCAAAGTGGAAGAGGCGGCGCGGGATTCGATCAGCAGCGCGCAGGCATTACTCGACAGGTGTTGTACGAAATCCGGCATGCCCGGTTTGTCCTGCACCGAACGCAGACTGCGCCGATCGAGCAATTCCACCGCCGACACCGGTTGGCTTTTCAGCACGGTGACCGCGTTACAGCAGGTTTCCACATCCGGGAACACGATCAGCGCCGACGCCTTGTTCGGGTGATCGACCACCGTGTCGTAGGTCACCGCGCTGATGAAGCCGAGCGTGCCTTCGGAGCCGACCAGCAGGTGGCTCAAGATATCCACAGGCTCGTCGAAATCCACCAGGGCGTTGAGTGACAGGCCGGTGGTATTTTTCAGACGGTATTTGTGGCGGATTCGCGCAGCCAGTTCGGCATTGGCGCGGGTCTCGCGGCCCAATGTTGCCAGGCGTTCCAGCAGATCACCGTGGCTGGCGCGAAACGCGGCGACGCTGGCGGCATCTTCGGTGTCGAGACGGGTGCCGTCAGCGAGTACCAGGCGGATCCCGGCAAGTGTGTGGTAGGTGTTTTGCGCGGTGCCGCAGCACATGCCGCTGGCGTTGTTGGCGACGATGCCGCCGATTTTGCAGGCATTGATCGACGCCGGGTCCGGGCCGATCTTGCGCCCGAACGGTGCCAGCCACGCGTTGGCCTGCGCGCCGATCACGCCCGGTTGCAGGCGAATCTGCATGCCCTGGCCGCGAATCTCGCGAGCGTTCCAGTTATCCCCCAGCACAATCAGCACCGAATCGCTGATCGCCTGCCCGGACAAGCTGGTGCCAGCGGCGCGGAAGGTCACCGGGACTTGATCGCGCTGGGCCAGTTTCAACAGCGCCACCACCTCGTCTTCGGACTCGACGCGGATCACCAGTTTGGGAATCAGCCGATAAAAACTGGCGTCGGTGCCGAAGGCCAAGGTCGACAGCGGATCGTCAAAACGGCGCTCCGCTGGAATCAGTTGCTGCGCATCAAGCAGGAAATTCACCGGAAGCGTCATTGGTCCTCCAGGATCAATACCACCAGGTCTTTCGGGCCATGTGCGCCGTAGGCCAGCACTTGTTCGATGTCGGCGGTTTTCGACGGGCCGGACACCAGCAGCGCGTTGGTCGGCATGCCTTGGGCCCACTCGAATTCCTGTTGCACCTGATAGAAGTTGTCGCGGATTTCGCTGGCCTTGAGCAGGGCGAAATGCACCGGCGGCACCAGGCTCATCAGTCGCGGTTCTTCACGGGTGGGCCAGAGGATCAGGCTGCCGGTGGCGGCGATGGCACCGAGGGTGCCAGTGAGGCTGGCCGGGGTGTCGTTGAACAGCTCGGCTTTCCATTCTTCCATCGGCCGGTTGTAGGACTTCAGTGCCGGCAGATCAGGATTGTTCGCCCAGTGTTGTGAGATGCGCTGCCCGTGAGGCGTAGTCGGTGCGATCAGCAGGCTTGGCAACTGACGGTCACGCAGCAACTGCGCGAGCAGCGCCGGCCAGTCTGCGCCGGTGGTCAGGTGGATTTCGGTGTGTACCGCTTCCATCAGTTTGCGCAGTTGCGGGATGCGTTGCTCGGCGCTGTAGGTGTAAGGCTGGGTCACCAGATCGACGTCGAAGTCGTCGGCAATCGGTGTGGTGCCGGTCAGACTTTTCCGTAGCTTGGCGAGGATATTTTGCTTGGCGCTCATCAGCGGTCTCCCTGTTTGGCCAGATGCTCGCGGGCCATGTCGTGCAGTGAGCGGGCGGCGGGTTTTGGTGCGCTGTGGTTTTGTGTCCACGGGCCGACATTGTTCGGCGTTAACGCACGCAGTCGTGTGGCGAAGAAACCGAACAACCGATACAGCGTCGGCGAGCTGTTGAGTTTCGCCCAGGCGTTCCAGATGAAGCGTTCCTTGCGCGAATACTTGCTGCCCTGACCGCGCATCACTGGATGCGGACTGTCCGGGGCTTTGACGTTTTCTTCGCGCAGGCGCCGCAGGATCGCCGGGATAGGAATTTTCACCGGGCACACTTCACCGCAGGCACCGCACAACGACGAAGCGCTCGGGTGATCCGGGACTTTCGCCAGACCGACCATGTGCGGCGTGATGATTTTGCCGATCGGTCCCGGGTACACCTCGCCGTAGGTGTGGCCTCCGACGCGGGTGTAAACCGGGCAATGGTTCATGCAGGCACCGCAGCGGATGCAGTTGAGGGTCTGGCGCAGTTCGCTGTCGGCGAAGGCCTGGCTGCGACCGTTGTCGAGCAGCACCAGATGCACTTCTTGCGGGCCGTCGAGTTCATGTTCCTTGCGCGGGCCGGAGATCATGTTGACGTAAGTGGTGATCGGAATGCCCAGCGCCGAGCGGGTCAGCAGCGACAACAGCGGCACCACGTCGCGCAGGTTTTCCACGACCTTTTCGATGCCGGTGACGGCGATGTGCACCGGCGGCACGGTGGTGGTCATGCGGCCGTTGCCTTCGTTTTCCACCAGCAGCAGGGTGCCGGTTTCGGCCACGGCGAAGTTGACGCCGGAAACGCCGATGTCCGCTTCGAAGAATTTCTGCCGCAGGACCCTGCGACCGATCTGAATGAGTTGGTCAACGTCCTTGGTGTACTCCACGCCAAGTTTGTCGTGGAACAAGGACGCGACCTGACCGGCATTCTTGTGGATCGCCGGCATAATGATGTGTGAAGGCTTCTCGTGGTCGAGCTGGACGATGTATTCCCCCATGTCGGACTCCAGGCATTCAATACCTTGAGCCTCGAGGAAATGGTTCATCTCCATCTCTTCGCTGACCATCGATTTGCCCTTGATCACTTGCCGCGCCTCGTGAGCGCGGATGATCGACAAGACGATGCCATTGGCCTCGTCCACCGTTTCCGCCCAGTGCACTGTCACACCGTTGCGGGTCAGGTTCTGTTCCAGTTGCTCGAGCAGGTCGGGCAACTTGGAGAGCGCACGCGCCCTGATCGAGTTGCCCAGGGCGCGCAAGTGTTCTCTTTCGTGGGCATCGCTGAAAGCCGCTGCCCGCTTGGTCATCAGTGAATCCATCGCAGTGCGGAAGTTGTTCCGTAGCTGCTGATCACCCAAGGCGTTGTGTGCTCGGGTGCGGAAATCTTCTTCTACGGCAACCGTAGGAATAATCGTCGAGGTGCTCATTGCGCACCTCCGGTTCGTTGCCACAGAAAGCTGGCGAGATGTTGCCCGCGCAGCGCTTCCTTTTGTTTCTCCAATGCGCCGTTGATGTTCATCAAACACCCACAGTCGGCGCTCAACACCTTATGCGCGCCGGATTCCTTCAACGCCCGGGTCTTGTCAGCCACCATCGCGCCGGAAATGTCTGGCATACGGACGCTGAATGTCCCACCGAAGCCACAGCATTCGCTTTCGTGGTCGTGGTTGACCCGTTCCACGTTGCTCAACTGCGCCAACAACTCGCGGCCGTGCAGGTGGGTGTTCATCTCGCGGCGTGCCGAACACGAGGTGTGCAGCGCGACTTTGACTGGTTCGCCGCTGTCCTTGAGCTGCACCTTGCAGACAAACAGCAGGAACTCGGCGAGTTCATAGGTGCGGGCCGCGAGGGCCTGAACCTGTTTCAACGTTTGCGGCTCGTCCTTGAACAAGTCGGCGTAATGCTCACGCAGCATGCCCGCGCAGGAACCCGACGGCACCACCACCGGATAATCCCCGGCAAACAGCGCCAGTTGCGCGCGCGCGACCGTCCGCGCCTGCTCGGTGTAACCCGAGGTGTAGGCCGGTTGCCCGCAGCAGCTTTGCCCTTGCGGGTACTCGACCTTGATCCCTTCGCGCTCCAGCAAGTGGATCGCGTCCATCCCGGCTTCGGGATAGAACAGGTCGACCACACACGTGCCGAACAGATAGACCCGCGACGGTTTCTCGCTGGGGTATTGCCGAGGTTCGGGCAGTGGCGGTGCGACGCGAGTGGCGTTGGGCACAGCGTTGTAAAAAAGCTCGCTCATCAGGCGTGTCTCCGGGTGGGCCCGGTTATCCGTCTGTTGAGACTGCTGAATATAAAGAGCCTTGCTTTCAGCAGCCTTACAGACCGGGGTGTGAATTGCTGACGCCGGAATCACCAGCCGGCGTCGGTTATTTCCGTTTTGTTTATAGGTTTAGTGCACCAGCATGCCGGTGAACCAGTAGGCCTGGACCAGAGTGATCAGGCCGACAATCGTGGCAAAGAATAGGCTGTGCTTGAGAGTGAAGCGGAACAGATCCGATTCCTTGCCCACCAGCCCGGTCGCGGCGCAGGCCACGGCGATCGATTGTGGCGAGATCATCTTGCCGGTCACACCGCCGCTGGTATTGGCGGCGACCAACAAGGTGTCATTGACGCCGATCTGGTGTGCGGTGGTCGCCTGCAGCGAACTGAACAGCGCGTTGGACGAGGTATCCGAGCCGGTGAGGAACACGCCCAGCCAGCCGAGGAACGGCGAGAAGAACGGGAAGGCTGCGCCGGTCGCGGCCAAGACCAGGGCCATGGTCGAAGACATGCCCGAGTAGTTGGTGACGAAGGCGAAGGCCAGCACCATGCCGATCGACAGAATCGGCCAGCGCAGTTCGTAGAAAGTCTCTTTCAAAGTGGTCAGACCAGTTTTGAAGTTGATCTTCAGCACCAGCATCGAGATCAGCGCCGAAAAGAAAATCGCCGTGCCTGTCGCCGAAATAGGGTCGAGTTTGAACACTGCCGGAATCGCAGTCGGGGTGGCGACGATCGGCGCGGTCTTGATCACCAGTTGATCAAGGTGCGGGATGGCGAAGTTGAACACCCAGGCGTACATCGAACCGCCGGCGGCAAACATGGCCTTGAACGGCTTGAGGGTCCAGATGGTTACCAGCACGGTGAGGATCAGGAATGGCGACCAGGCGATGAAAATTTCCCAGAGGCTGTAAGGCGACGCCACGGTGCTGCGCTTCTGGCCGAAACCTCCTGCGCTGGCGGTCACCACCGAGGCCGAAACGGCGCCGGCGATGTGTTGGCCGGCGGCGCGTTTTGGCTGCCAGACTTTGAGGAACAGGGTCAGGGAAATCAGGCTGGCCAGAGCCGAGGTGATATCCGGCAACTCCGGGCCGATGAAGTTCGAAGTGAAGTACTGGGTCACGGCGAAGCTCAGGCCTGCAACCAGCGCTGCCGGCCAGGTTTCACGCACGCCACGCAGGCCGTCCATCATGAACACCAGCCAGAACGGCACGAACAGCGACAGCAGTGGCAGTTGGCGGCCGGTCATGGCGCCGATCTTGAACGCGTCGATGCCGGTCACTTGCCCGGCAACAATGATTGGAATGCCCAGTGCGCCAAACGCTACTGGCGCGGTGTTGGCAATCAGGCACAGGCCGGCGGCGTACAGCGGATTGAAGCCGAGGCCGACCAGCAGCGCGGCGGTAATCGCCACTGGCGCGCCGAAGCCGGCAGCACCTTCAAGAAATGCACCGAAGCAGAAACCGATCAGCAGCACCTGCAGACGCTGGTCGTCGGTAATCGACAGCACCGAACTGCGAATGACCTCGAACTGACCACTCTTGACCGTCAGTTTGTAGAGGAACACCGCCGCGACAATGATCCAGGCAATCGGCCACAGACCATAGGCAAAGCCGTATCCGGCGGCGGCGAAGGCCATGTCGACCGGCATGTGGAAGGCGAAAATCGCCACGGCAATCGACAGGGCCAGCGTGATGCTGCCGGCCACGTGACCCTTGAGGCGGAACACCGCCAGCGCGAGAAAGAAGAAAACGATGGGGATGACGGCCGCAAGAGCGGAGACGCCGAGACTGCCGAGCGGGGTATAGAGCTGTTGCCAGGTTTGCATATGGGGTGGCCCCTAATTGTTGTTGGTCAGGCACTGTCAGCGTTTTTGGTTAATTGGTAATACCAATTTACAATCGCTGTTGGCTAGGGTAAAAGCCTTGATGTCGGTGTGTCAATTTGTCGCCCTGAAACTTTTGTCGAATAAGCGGTGCAGAGGGCATCTGATCCGGTCGGGCGAATGTGCGCTGACAGGTGTCGGCGGGGCGCCGATGGGCCAGAATAGAGAGCCCGGCGAGCGGTCGGGATCGTGGAGAATTGAGTTATGGGGTTTGATCAGATTCGTCAGCGCCGTTTGTCTGACGATATTGTCGAGCGCCTCGAGGGGATGATCCTCGAGGGCACGCTGAAGTCCGGTGAGCGGCTTCCGGCCGAGCGCGCCTTGGCCGAGCAGTTCGGCGTGTCGCGTCCGTCGTTGCGCGAAGCGATTCAGAAACTGGCGGCCAAGGGCTTGCTGGTCAGTCGCCAGGGCGGCGGCAATTATGTTGTGGAAACGCTCGGCTCGACCTTCAGTGATCCTCTGCTATTGCTGCTGGAGAGCAATCCCGAGGCGCAGCGCGACTTGTTGGAGTTTCGGCACACTCTGGAGGCATCGTGTGCCTATTACGCAGCATTGCGCGCTACGGACGTGGATCGTGAGCGTCTGACTGCTGCGTTCAATGAGTTGCAGGATTGCTATACGCGGCATGACGAAGTGAGCCGGGCGGAGGAGGGCGCGGCGGATGCCAAGTTTCATCTGGCGATCGCCGAAGCCAGCCACAACGCGGTGCTGCTGCACACCATTCGCGGGCTGTTCGATCTGCTCAAGCGCAACGTGGTGACCAACATCGGCGGCATGTACAAGCAGCGTACGGAAACCCGCGACATGCTGATCTCTCAGCACCGGGAGCTGTATTTGGCGATTATCGAGGGGCGCGCGGAGCAGGCGCGGGAGGTTTCCAGTCGGCACATTCTGTATGTGCAGGAGGTCCTGGAGGAGGTGCGGCAGGAAGTTCAGCGCATGGCTCGGGCGGAGCGGCGCAAGGGAATGTGACGGCAGTTTAATTGTGGCGAGGGAGCTTGCTCCCGCTCGCATGCGCAGCAGGCGCCCTCTGCTCTCGTGACTACCTGTAAAGCGAGGGTTGCTACGCGCCCCAGCGGGAGCAAGCTCCCTCGCCACAGTATCAGGCAGAAGAAATTATTCTTCCTTGCCCTTGTTGCGCACGGCGCGCTGCAACTCACGACCGGCGTCGCGTTCGCGCTCGGTGTCACGCTTGTCGTATTCCTTCTTGCCCTTGCCCAGAGCGATCTCGCACTTGACCATGTGCTTGCTCCAGTAGAAGGACAGGCACACGCAGGCGTAGCCTTTCTGTTGCACGGCAGCGGCGAGTTTTTCCAGCTCGCGCTTGTTCAGCAGCAGTTTGCGGGTGCGGGTCGGATCGGCGATGACGTGGGTGCTGGCGGTCATCAACGGCGTGATGTGACTGCCGAGGAGCCAGGCTTCGCCATCCTTGAGCAGCACGTAACTGTCGACCAGTTGCAGCTTGCTTGCCCGCAGACTTTTTACTTCCCAGCCGGCCAGGACCAGACCAGCCTCGAAACGATGTTCGATGAAGTAATCGTGTCGCGCCTTTTTGTTCTGCGCGATGGTCCCTGTTGGGTGTTTCTTCTGTTTAGCCATAGGGGCGGCATTATATGGAGATAAACGGTCCTCGGCTACGGTGATGCTGCGTGCTTGAGCGCGTTGAGTGAATCCCGGACAATGCGGCCTCTTTTTCTAACGCTTGGGCGTGATATTCAATGTCGACAGACAAGGTTTCTGTCCACGGCAGTTGGGCTAGCCGCTGGGTTTTCATATTCGCCGCGACCGGTTCGGCCGTGGGACTGGGCAGCATCTGGAAATTCCCCTACATGGTCGGGGTCTACGGCGGCGGCGCCTTCGTGCTGATGTTTCTGGCCTGCATCGCCCTGATCGGGATCCCGGTCATGCTGGCTGAAACCCTGATCGGCCGCCGCGCACGGCAGAGTCCGGCGAACGCCCTGAAGGTGCTGGCGCTGGAAGCCGGGCATTCGGGCAAGTGGTCGTGGGGTGCATTTGCCGGGATGATCACGGCGTTGCTGATCCTGTCTTTCTATAGTGTGGTTGGCGGCTGGTCGCTGGATTACATCATCGACATGGGGCGCGGCGACTTCCAGGGCGCTACGGCGGAGCAGGTCGGCGCTTATTTCGGCAATGTCATCTCCGATCCCTGGCGCCTGACACTTTGGCACACAGTTTTCATGCTGTTGTCGGCCGTAGTGATCGCCAAAGGCGTGGTTGCCGGGCTTGAGCGCAGTTTGCGCATCATGATGCCGCTGCTGTTCGTGATGGTGCTGGTGTTGCTGGGTTACAGCATGACCACCGGGCATTTCATGGAAGGCGTGCATTTCATGTTCGATTTCCACCCGGAAAAAGTCCTCGACGGCTTGCTGCCCGCCATGGGCCATGCGTTCTTTTCCCTGAGCGTGGGCGTCGGCTCGATCATGATCTACGGCGCTTACATGACCAAGGAAGCCTCGTTGTCCGGCACGGTGGTCGGTGTGGCACTGCTCGACACCTTCGTGTCGCTGGTGGCCGGTCTGGCATTGTTTCCGATTGTGTTTGCTGGCGGTTTGAACCCTAGCGAAGGTCCGGGCCTGATGTTCGTCAGTCTGCCATTTGCCTTCGGTAATGTGGTTTTCGGCCAGTTGATGGGCGTGGTGTTCTTTGTCCTGGTGGCAATTGCCGCCTGGAGCTCGGCGATTTCCCTGCTCGAACCAATGGTTGCCTATCTGGTTGAACGCACGAAAATCAGCCGTGGCTGGGTGACTTTCTGGCTGGCATTCATTTGCTGGTTCGTCGGTCTGGGTACGGTTTTCTCCTTCAATATCTGGAAGGAAGCCAAATTTTTCGTGAACGATGGCGGGCTGTTTCATCTCTACCAATGGGGGGCGGCAGGCGGTCTGGACTTCTTCGGCGTGATTGATTTCTTCACCTCGCGGATCATGTTGCCGCTCGGTGGCTTGTGCTTCGTGCTGTTTGCCGGTTGGGTGATGGGGCGTGAGGCGGTGCGTGACGAGTTGTCGATTCGTAACCCGGCGCTGTTTGCCCTGGCCCTGTTCTTGATGCGCTACGTGGCGCCCATCGGCATTCTGGTAGTGTTTGCCGCTCAGCTCTGGAAGTAACGCTTACATGACGACACATATTCAACGTTCGGCGTTGCTGCCATACCCGGCGCAATTCCTTTACGACCTGGTCAACGACGTCGCGCGTTACCCGGAATTCCTGCCGTGGTGCTCGTCCGCCGAGGTGCTGGAGAGTTCGCCCGAGCACATGCGTGCCAGCGTTGGCGTGGCCAAGGGGGGGCTCAGTCAGCACTTCGTCACGCGCAATACGCTGGTGCCGGGGCAATCGATCGAGATGAACCTGGAAGAAGGCCCGTTCAACCAACTGCATGGCGTCTGGGTCTTCAAGGCGTTGAACGAGAAGGCCTGCAAGATCAGTCTTGACCTGTCTTTTGACTACGCCGGCCCACTGGTGCGTGCGACCCTCGGGCCGCTGTTCAATCAGGCAGCGAATACGCTGGTGGATGCGTTCTGCCAGCGTGCCAAGCAGATGCATGGTTGAGCCGGTGATCGAGATTGAAGTGGTGTATGCCGCCGTGGATCGTCAGATCTTGCGCACTTTGAGCGTTCCTGAAGGGACGACAGTGCGTGAGACGGTGCTCAAGTCAGGTATTGGCGATGAATTTCCGGAGCTGGACTTGAGCGAGTGCCCGTTGGGTGTCTTCGGCAAAGTGATCGCGGATCCGCAGGTTCGCCTGATTCAGGCGGGGGATCGCATCGAGATCTACCGACCATTGCTGGCTGACCCGAAAGAGGTGCGGCGTCTGCGCGCGGCCAAGGCTGCCGAGGCGAAAGCGCGAAATCAGTAGATGGGCCAAATCGCAGGCAATAAAAAACCCGGAAATTCCGGGTTTTTTATTGCCTCGCACATTACTGCGGCGAGGTGTCCAGCGGCTCAGGCGTCGGAACCGGAACGGTTTCAACACCGTCCACGTCCTTCTGGATCGAATCCAGCAAGGAGCCTGGTTTGGCTGGTTGTTCCGGCTTCGGCTTCTCGGCGTTTTCAGCAGGGGCGGTCACGCTGGTGCCACTGTCCTTGCCGAGAATGGCTTCGTCACGGCTCACGCCCGGCATGAAGTCACCGGACAGGCTGACAAGCTGGTCGTTGGAGTTGAAGTTAACACTCACGCGTTCCTGTTGGCGTTCACCGCCACCAGGTTGCAGGCTGTACAGATAATCCCAGCGATCGGCATGGAACGTGTCGGTCAGCAGAGGGTTACCCATGATAAACCGTACTTGCCGACGGGTCATTCCCGGGCGTAACTGGTCTATCATGTCCTGCGTGACGACATTGCCCTGCTGGATGTCGATTTTGTAAACCCCGGGGAATGAACAACCGGCGAGTGCGAGCAGTCCCACAAAGGTGAAACTGGTTAGCAAGAGCTTGGTGTTTTGCATCGGTGGGCGACTTCCACTATCTTGGCTGGGACAACGTAAACGCCGATCATACCCGCATTAAGAGAAGCTGCGAAGCAGCATCGCGAGAAAGCTGACCATGGTTGAAAATAGCGAACTACGCAAAGCCGGCCTCAAAGTGACCCTGCCACGGGTCAAGATCCTGCAAATGCTCGACTCTACCGAGCAGCGTCACATGAGTGCCGAAGACGTCTACAAGGCGTTGATGGAAGCGGGCGAGGACGTTGGTCTGGCCACGGTTTACCGTGTTCTGACCCAGTTCGAAGCCGCTGGCCTCGTGGTCCGTCACAACTTCGACGGTGGCCACGCGGTATTCGAACTGGCCGACGGTGGCCACCACGACCACATGGTCAACGTGGAAACCGGTGAAGTCGTCGAATTTGTCAGTCCGGAAATCGAAAAGCTCCAGAAGGCAATTGCCGAGGAGCACGGTGTTGATCTGGTAGATCACAATCTGGTGCTGTACGTACGCAAGAAAAAGTAAGCATGTCGCGCGAATTCAGGTTCGCGAAACGAACGAAGGCGACCCAAGGGTCGCCTTCGTGCTTTCTGCTGTGCTTAAACTTTTGCGGTAACCACCATTTTTTTTGCGTGAGCCAAAGACTCTTTGGTCAGGTCGATGCCGCCCAGCATCCGCGCCACTTCTTCTATACGGTCGTTCTTGCTCAGCTTGGACACGGCGGTGTGAGTCGCTTGTTCGCCCCGTACCTTGTGCACGAACAAATGCTGATGACCCTGCGCTGCCACTTGCGGCAAGTGCGTCACGGTCAGTACCTGCCCGCGATCGCCAAGACGTCGCAACAACTGGCCGACGATTTCGGCGGTCGGCCCGCCGATACCCACGTCCACTTCGTCGAATACCAGGGTTGGTACCCGTGAGGTCTGCGCGGTGATCACCTGAATCGCCAGACTGATCCGCGACAGCTCGCCGCCGGAGGCCACTTTGGCCAGCGCCTTCAGTGGCTGGCCGGGGTTGGCGCTGACCAGCAGCTCGACTTGCTCCAGGCCGTTGGGTAGCAATTCGTCGCTGCTGTTGGCGCGCAGTTCGATGGTGAAGCGCCCGCCCGGCATGCCCAGGCGCTGGATTTCCTGCTCCACGGCGCTGGCAAGGCTGCCGGCGGCCTGATGACGCAAGTCGCTCAGCTCTCGGGCCTTCTCTTGATAATGGCGCGCGTAGGACGCCAGTTCTTCACCCAGGCGCTCGATGGATTCGTCATTGGCATTGAGGGTTTCGATTTCATCCAGCAACTTCTGCTGCATCTCGGCGACTTCAGTTGGCTGGATCCGGTGCTTGCGGGCCAGGGTGTAAATTGCGTCGAGGCGTTCTTCCAGATACTGCAGGCGCGCCGGATCGGCATCGAAGTTGTCAAGGAAGCGATTGAGTTCGCCCACGGCTTCTTCGACCTGGATCTGCGCGCTGGTCAGCAGGCTGCTGGCTTCGCCCAGTGCGCCAACCGAGTTGTTCACGCTCGACAGGCGATTGAGGCTGGCGGTCAGTGCATTCAGCACATTGCCGGAATCGCTTTCGCTGCACTGCTCGACCACCTGTCGGCAGATGCCGAGCAGGGTTTCGGCATTGGTCAGATTCTTGTGTTCCTGCTCCAGCTGGTCCAGCTCGTTGTCGCCGAGGCCGAGGTTTTCCAGTTCTTCAAGCTGGTAGCTGAGCAGTTGGTGGCGCGCGCGTTGTTCGTCGCCAGAATTGGAGAGGCGCTCCAGCTCCTGGCGGGTTTGACGCCAGCGCTGCGCGGCGAGTTGAACCTGGCGGCCCAGATCGGTAGCGCCGGCGTATTCGTCGAGCAGGCGCCGGTGAGTGTCGGTCTTCAGCAGGGACTGGTGTTCGTGCTGGCTGTGGATATCGATCAGCAGCTCGCCGAGGGCCTTGAGATCGCCGAGCGGGCAGGGCGTGCCATTGATATAGCCGCGTGAACGGCCTTCAGCGGTGATCACCCGACGCAGGATGCACGGACCATCGCTTTCAAGATCGCGCTCGGCCAGCCAGGCATGGGCTTCGGGAATGTCGACCAGGTCGAAGGTGGCCAGGATATCGGCCTTGTCGGCGCCTGGGCGAACTACGCCGCTGTCGGCGCGATCGCCGAGGGTCAGGCCCAGGGCGTCGAGCATGATCGACTTGCCGGCGCCGGTTTCCCCTGTGATCACGCTCATCCCGCGATCGAGTTCGAGATCGAGATGTTCAACGATGGCGTAGTTATGTACGGACAGGTGCACCAGCATAAAGGCCGCTCCCAGGCTTTAGGTCTGGTTATTTATACAGTGTTTTGTTTCAGGCTGACAATGCCCTCGCTTAGCTCGATTTGCTTGATCCGATCAAATGCTTAGTCCGAGCAGGAATGACAATGCAGCACTTTTTTGTAGGGTTAATCATTGCAGGCCCTTGAAGCCTGATTTTGCGGCCCCATATATCGGGGCAGAAGCGCGAGTACTGCTCGCGGACGTAATTGAAAGGAGAATTCTATGGCTGACGAACAGACAGTAGATACGCAAAATCCAGAAGCCAATCAGGCGCCCGAAACTTCGGGTGACGACCTGGCGACCCGTGTACAAGTGCTCGAAGAGCAGTTGGCCGCCGCGCAGGATCAGTCGCTGCGCGTAGCTGCCGATCTGCAGAACGTCCGCCGTCGTGCCGAGCAGGATGTCGAGAAGGCGCACAAGTTTGCGCTGGAAAAATTCGCCGGTGACTTGCTGCCAATCGTCGACAGCCTGGAGCGCGGTCTCGAACTGTCGAGCCCGGACGACGAAAGCATCCGTCCGATGCGCGAAGGCATCGAGCTGACCCTGAAAATGTTCCACGACACCCTCAAGCGTTACCAGCTTGAAGCGATCGATCCGCATGGCGAACCGTTCAATGCCGTTCACCATCAGGCGATGGCCATGCAGGAAAGCGCCGACGTCGAACCGAACAGCGTTCTGAAGGTGTTCCAGAAGGGCTACCAGCTCAATGGCCGACTGTTGCGTCCGGCCATGGTTGTGGTCAGCAAGGCGCCGGCGCCAATTTCGCCTTCGATTGACGAGAAGGCTTGAAATTAGCCGCAAGGCCCCCATTTAGAAGTCAAGCGTTTAAGTATTACCGCAGTTAGCCACCACTGCTGCGGCAACAAAATCCAAAGTTTCGGGAGAGTGAACATGGGCAAAATTATCGGTATCGACCTGGGGACTACCAACTCCTGCGTCTCCGTGCTGGAAAACGGCGTAGCCAAAGTTATCGAAAACGCCGAAGGCGCGCGTACCACGCCGTCGATCATCGCTTACGCCAACGATGGTGAAATCCTCGTTGGTCAGTCGGCCAAGCGTCAGGCAGTGACCAACCCGCACAACACCCTGTACGCGGTGAAGCGTCTGATCGGTCGCAAGTTCGACGAAGAAGTCGTACAGAAAGACATCAAGATGGTCCCGTACAAAATCGCCAAGGCTGACAACGGCGACGCCTGGGTTGAAGTGAACGGCCAGAAAATGGCGCCGCCACAAATCTCGGCTGAAATTCTGAAGAAGATGAAGAAGACCGCCGAAGACTACCTCGGCGAGCCTGTGACCGAAGCGGTAATCACCGTTCCGGCCTACTTCAACGACAGCCAGCGTCAGGCGACCAAAGACGCCGGCCGCATCGCCGGTCTGGACGTTAAACGTATCATCAACGAACCAACCGCAGCGGCTCTGGCTTACGGTATGGACAAGGCCAAGGGCGATCACACCGTGATCGTTTATGACCTGGGTGGCGGTACTTTCGACGTTTCCGTGATCGAGATCGCTGAAGTTGACGGCGAGCACCAGTTCGAAGTGTTGGCCACCAACGGTGACACCTTCCTCGGCGGTGAAGACTTCGACATTCGTCTGATCGACTACCTCGTTGACGAATTCAAGAAAGAAAGCGGCATGAACCTCAAAGGTGACCCGCTGGCCATGCAGCGCCTGAAAGAAGCCGCTGAGAAAGCCAAGATCGAGCTGTCGTCCGCTCAGTCGACCGACGTCAACCTGCCGTACATCACTGCAGACGCTACCGGTCCTAAGCACCTGAACGTGAAGATTTCGCGTGCCAAGCTCGAAGCACTGGTTGAAGACCTGGTTCAGCGCACCATCGAGCCTTGCCGTATCGCTATGAAAGACGCCGGTATCGACGTTGGCGCGATCAACGACGTGATTCTGGTCGGCGGTCAGACCCGTATGCCGCTGGTACAGAAGCTGGTGACCGATTTCTTCGGTAAAGAAGCTCGTAAAGACGTGAACCCGGACGAAGCGGTTGCCATGGGTGCTGCGATTCAGGGCGCCGTTCTGGCCGGTGACGTGAAAGACGTTCTGCTGCTCGACGTCAGCCCGCTGACCCTGGGTATCGAAACCATGGGTGGCGTGATGACCGCGCTGATCGAGAAAAACACCACGATTCCTACCAAGAAATCGCAAGTGTTCTCGACTGCCGACGACAACCAGGGCGCTGTGACCATTCACGTTCTACAAGGTGAGCGTAAGCAAGCCGCACAGAACAAGTCCCTGGGCAAGTTCGACCTGGCCGACATTCCACCAGCTCCACGTGGCGTGCCACAGATCGAAGTGACCTTCGACATCGACGCTAACGGCATCCTGCACGTTGGTGCGAAAGACAAGGCGACCGGTAAAGAGCAGAAGATCACCATCAAGGCCAACTCCGGTCTGTCGGATGAAGAAATTCAGAAAATGGTTCGCGATGCCGAGCTGAACGCCGAGGAAGACCGCAAGTTCGCTGAACTGGCTGAATCCCGTAACAAGGGTGATGCACTGGTTCACTCGACTCGCAAAATGGTTACCGAAGCGGGCGACAAGGTCAGCGCTGAAGAGAAGACCGCGATCGAAGCCGCTGTGGTTGCACTGGAAGCTGCTGTGAAAGGCGACGACAAGGCTGCCATCGAAGCGAAGATCGAAGAGCTGTCGAAAGTCTCGGCTCCGGTTGCTCAGAAGATGTACGCCGAACAGGCTCAGCCTGCTGAAGGCGCGGCACCGCACGACGAGAAAGCTGAAAAGGCTGACGATGTTGTCGATGCCGAGTTCGAAGAAGTCAAAGACCACAAGTAAGTTGTTGGTCGGCCGGTTGACTGCCTTGCGGCGGTGACTGGTAGGATGTCGCCGCGCGGGAGCTTGCTCCCGCGTTGGCGTATCTGGAATACACGAATTTTTACAGCATGCGACAAGGTTCGCCTACTGCTGGTATGGCCGGGAATGCTCCTGCTTTTCGCGCCGCAAGTACCAAAAGAAACAAAGACCAGGATCGTTGAATTGACGTGAGTTGGGTCCGGGCCTGTATTGGGGCTCAACGAGTTTGGCCATCCTCAGGAGGGGTTTGCCGAACGTCCTCAAGAGTGCAAAAGACTTATGGCAAAGCGTGACTATTACGAAGTATTGGGTGTAGAGCGTGGTTCAAGCGATGCAGACCTGAAGAAGGCCTATCGTCGTCTGGCGATGAAGCATCACCCGGACCGTAATCCCGATGACAAAGCGTCGGAAGAACTGTTCAAAGAGGCCAACGAGGCCTACGAAGTATTGTCCGATTCGAGCAAGCGCGCGGCGTACGACCAGTACGGTCATGCTGGCGTCGACCCAAGCATGGGTGGCGGTGGCGCCGGTTTCGGCGGGCAGAACTTCTCCGACATCTTTGGCGATGTCTTCAGTGACTTCTTCGGTGGCGGTCGTGGCGGTTCCCGTGGCGGCGCCCAGCGTGGCAGCGATCTGCGCTACACCCTGGAGCTGAATCTGGAAGAAGCGGTGCGCGGCACTACCGTGAATATCCGCGTACCGACACTGGTCAATTGCAAGCCATGCGATGGTTCCGGCGCGAAGAAAGGCTCGTCGCCATCGACCTGCCCGACCTGCGGCGGCATCGGTCAGGTGCGCATGCAGCAGGGCTTCTTCTCGGTGCAGCAGACCTGCCCGCGTTGCCATGGCCAGGGCAAGATCATTTCCGATCCGTGCGATTCCTGCCACGGCGACGGTCGCGTCGAAGAGTACAAAACACTGTCGGTCAAAGTGCCGGCTGGCGTTGATACCGGCGACCGCATTCGTCTGTCCGGCGAAGGCGAGGCGGGTACTCAAGGTGGCCCGACTGGCGACCTGTACGTGGTGATCAACGTGCGCGAGCACGACATCTTCCAGCGCGACGGCAAACATCTGTTCTGCGAAGTGCCGATCAGCTTTGTTGATGCGGCGCTCGGCGGCGAGCTGGAAATCCCGACCCTCGACGGTCGCGTCAAACTGAAAATCCCTGAAGGCACCCAGACCGGCAAGCAGTTCCGTGTACGCGGCAAAGGCGTGGCGCCCGTGCGGGGCGGTGGTGCGGGCGACTTGATGTGCCGTGTAGCGGTGGAGACCCCGGTCAATCTGAATCGTCGTCAGCGCGAATTGCTCGAAGAATTCCGCAGCTCGCTGGCGGATGACAACAGCCACTCGCCAAAAACCACCGGTTGGTTCGATGGTGTGAAGCGCTTCTTCGGCGATCTGTAAGGAGTCGGCATGCGACGTATAGCTGTGATGGGCGCCGCCGGGCGCATGGGCAAGATTCTGGTCGAGGCCGTGCAGCAGCGCGCGCCGCTGACCGGCCTGACCGCGGCGATCGTTCGTCCCGGCAGTACGCTGATCGGGGTGGATGCCGGTGAGCTGGCTTCGCTGGGTCGCATCGGTGTGCCGTTGTCCGGCAATCTCGAATCGGTGGCTGAAGAGTTCGATGTACTGATCGATTTCACCCTGCCGGAAGTCATGCTGAAAAACCTCGCGTTCTGCCGCAAGGCCGGCAAGGCCATGGTCATCGGCACCACCGGGCTCGACGCTGCGCAAAAGCAGCTGCTGGCCGAGGCGGGCAAGGATATTCCGATCGTGTTCGCGGCCAACTTCAGTGTTGGGGTCAATCTGTCGCTGAAGCTGCTCGAAATGACCGCCCGGGTGCTGGGCGACGATGCCGACATCGAAATCATCGAGGCGCATCACCGGCACAAGATCGATGCGCCTTCGGGCACGGCGCTGCGCATGGGTGAAGTGATCGCCGATGCGCTGGATCGTGATCTGCAGAAGGTTGCGGTCTATGGCCGTGAAGGCCATACCGGCGCGCGAGAGCGGGAAACCATCGGTTTCGCTACCGTGCGTGGTGGTGATGTGGTTGGCGATCACACCGTGCTGTTCGCCTGTGAGGGCGAGCGCCTGGAGATCACGCACAAGGCTTCCAGTCGCATGACATTCGCCAAGGGTGCTGTGCGTGCGGCGTTGTGGCTGGATGGTCGCGAGCCGGGTCTGTACGACATGCAGGACGTGCTCGACCTGCATTGATTGACTGTTTTACCCAGCGCAAACGCCCGGTTTGCGCTGGTTTTTCTACACCGCGCGACGGCCTGTCGCATTCTCCGGCCTTTTAGGCTCTTTAGCGGTGGACCAAAAAAGCCTTTTTCTGTAAGCTACAGCTTTAGTGTGTCCACTAAAAGCGCGCAGAATAATTCAGTGAAGAAGCGGGGTGACGTGTCCATACGTCACTCCGCTTTTTTACAACCTGCGATTGCCCTTTCATGCGTTATTTACGGGAGGTCTTCTTGACTAAGCCAGCCATACTCGCCCTTGCTGATGGCAGCATTTTTCGCGGCGAAGCCATTGGAGCCGACGGTCAAACCGTTGGTGAGGTGGTGTTCAACACCGCAATGACCGGCTATCAGGAAATCCTTACCGATCCTTCCTACGCCCAGCAGATCGTTACCCTGACTTACCCGCACATCGGCAACACCGGCACCACGCCGGAAGACGCCGAGTCCGACCGCGTATGGTCCGCTGGCCTGGTCATCCGTGACCTGCCGCTGGTAGCGAGCAACTGGCGTAACACGATGTCCCTGTCCGACTACCTGAAAGCCAATAACGTTGTGGCAATCGCTGGTATCGATACTCGTCGCCTGACCCGCATCCTGCGTGAAAAAGGCGCACAGAACGGCTGCATCATGGCCGGCGACAACATCTCCGAAGAAGCTGCAATTGCCGCCGCGCAAGGCTTCCCGGGCCTGAAGGGCATGGATCTGGCGAAAGTCGTCAGCACCAAGGAAAAGTACGAATGGCGCTCAACTGTCTGGGAGCTGAAGACCGACAGCCACGCGACCATCGATGCCTCCGAGCTGCCATACCACGTGGTTGCCTACGACTACGGCGTCAAACTGAACATCCTGCGCATGCTGGTCGAGCGCGGCTGCCGCGTGACCGTGGTGCCGGCGCAAACCCCGGCTGCCGATGTGCTGGCACTCAAGCCGGACGGCGTGTTCCTGTCCAACGGCCCTGGTGACCCGGAGCCTTGCGACTACGCGATCAAGGCGATCAAGGAAGTGCTGGAAACCGAGATTCCGGTATTCGGTATCTGCCTCGGTCACCAGCTGCTGGCTCTGGCCTCCGGCGCCAAGACCCTGAAAATGGGTCACGGCCACCACGGTGCCAACCACCCGGTACAGGATCTGGACACTGGCGTCGTGATGATCACCAGCCAGAACCACGGTTTCGCGGTTGACGAAGCGACCCTGCCAACCAACGTGCGTGCGATTCACAAATCGCTGTTCGACGGCACCCTGCAAGGCATCGAGCGCACCGACAAGAGCGCGTTCAGCTTCCAGGGCCACCCTGAAGCGAGCCCGGGCCCGAACGACGTGGCACCCCTGTTCGACCGCTTCATCAACGAGATGGCCAAGCGACGCTAAGCGTTCGCCTTGAGACTGTAGCGAGAAGCCCTTGAGGGCGGCCCCGACACCGGTGGCGCCCCTCAGGGCTTCAGAAATCGATCAAGACGGCTTGCCGACTGACCTGCGGATTTGAGTGACAAACCCATGCCAAAACGTACAGACATTAAAAGCATCCTGATTCTCGGCGCTGGCCCGATCGTTATCGGCCAGGCCTGCGAATTCGACTACTCCGGCGCCCAGGCCTGCAAAGCCCTGCGCGAAGAGGGTTACCGCGTCATCCTGGTGAACTCCAACCCGGCCACCATCATGACCGACCCGGACATGGCCGACGCGACCTACATCGAGCCGATCAAATGGCAGACCGTTGCCAAGATCATCGAAAAAGAGCGTCCGGATGCCGTGCTGCCAACCATGGGCGGCCAGACTGCTCTGAACTGCGCCCTGGACCTGGAGCGCGAAGGCGTTCTGGAAAAATTCGGCGTGGAAATGATCGGCGCCAACGCCGACACCATCGACAAGGCTGAAGACCGTTCGCGTTTCGACAAGGCCATGAAGTCGATCGGCCTGGAATGCCCGCGTTCCGGTATCGCCCACAGCATGGAAGAAGCCAACGCCGTCCTCGAGCGTCTGGGTTTCCCGTGCATCATCCGTCCGTCCTTCACCATGGGCGGCACCGGTGGCGGTATTGCGTACAACCGTGAAGAGTTCGAAGAAATCTGCGCCCGCGGTCTGGACCTGTCGCCGACCAAAGAGCTGCTGATCGACGAGTCGCTGATCGGCTGGAAAGAATATGAAATGGAAGTTGTCCGCGACAAAAAGGACAACTGCATCATCGTCTGCTCGATCGAAAACTTCGACCCGATGGGCGTGCACACCGGTGACTCGATCACCGTTGCTCCGGCACAGACCCTGACCGACAAGGAATACCAGATCCTGCGTAACGCCTCGCTGGCGGTACTGCGCGAGATCGGCGTCGAGACCGGCGGTTCCAACGTGCAGTTCGGCATCTGCCCGGACACCGGCCGCATGGTCGTGATCGAGATGAACCCGCGTGTATCGCGTTCCTCGGCACTGGCTTCGAAAGCCACCGGTTTCCCGATCGCCAAAGTCGCGGCCAAGCTGGCTGTGGGCTACACCCTCGACGAACTGTCGAACGACATCACCGGCGGCAAGACCCCGGCGTCCTTCGAGCCGTCGATCGACTACGTCGTCACCAAACTGCCACGTTTCGCTTTCGAGAAATTCGCCAACGCTGACGCACGCCTGACCACTCAAATGAAGTCGGTCGGTGAAGTCATGGCCATCGGCCGGACCTTCCAGGAATCCCTGCAGAAAGCCCTGCGCGGTCTGGAAGTCGGTGTTTGCGGTCTGGACGAGAAGCTCGACCTGAGCAACCCGGAAAGCATGAGCATCCTCAAGCGCGAGCTGACCGTGCCGGGCGCCGAGCGTATCTGGTACGTGGCGGACGCCTTCCGCGCCGGCATGACCGTCGAAGACATCTTCGGCATGAACATGATCGACCCGTGGTTCCTGGTGCAGATCGAAGATCTGATCAAGGACGAAGAGAAGGTCAAGACCCTCGGTCTGTCCGCTATCGACCGCGACCTGATGTTCAAGCTCAAGCGCAAAGGCTTCTCCGATCAGCGTCTGGCCAAGCTGCTGGGTGTGACCGAGAAGAACCTGCGTACTCACCGTCAAAAACTGGAAGTGTTCCCGGTCTACAAGCGCGTTGACACTTGCGCCGCCGAATTCGCCACCGACACCGCGTACCTCTACTCGACGTACGAGGAAGAGTGCGAAGCCGCACCGTCCGGTCGCGACAAGATCATGATTCTGGGTGGCGGTCCGAACCGTATCGGCCAGGGCATCGAGTTCGACTACTGCTGCGTACACGCTGCCCTCGCACTGCGCGAAGACGGCTACGAAACCATCATGGTCAACTGCAACCCGGAAACCGTTTCCACCGACTACGACACTTCCGACCGTCTGTACTTCGAGCCGGTAACCCTGGAAGACGTGCTGGAAATCTGCCGCGTCGAGAAGCCGAAAGGCGTGATCGTCCAGTACGGGGGCCAGACTCCGCTGAAACTGGCGCGTGCCCTGGAAGCCGCTGGCGTGCCAATCATCGGTACCAGCCCTGACGCCATCGACCGCGCCGAAGACCGTGAGCGCTTCCAGCAAATGGTCGAGCGCCTGAACCTGCGTCAGCCGCCAAACGCCACCGTGCGCAGCGAAGACGAAGCCGTTCGCGCTGCCGCGAAAATCGGTTATCCGCTGGTGGTTCGCCCGTCCTACGTACTGGGCGGCCGCGCGATGGAAATCGTTTACAAGGAAGACGAACTCAAGCGCTACCTGCGTGACGCGGTGCAAGTCTCCAACGACAGCCCGGTGCTGCTCGACCACTTCCTCAACTGCGCCATCGAGATGGACGTGGATGCGGTCTGCGACGGCAAAGACGTGGTGATCGGCGCGATCATGCAGCACATCGAACAGGCGGGCGTTCACTCCGGTGACTCCGCGTGCTCGCTGCCGCCTTACTCGCTGCCGGCGCACATCCAGGACGAGATGCGCGAACAGGTCAAGAAAATGGCCCTGGAACTGGGCGTTGTCGGCCTGATGAACGTGCAACTGGCGCTGCAGGGCGAAGACATCTACGTCATCGAAGTCAACCCGCGCGCTTCGCGTACCGTGCCGTTCGTGTCCAAGTGCATCGGTGTCTCCCTGGCAATGATCGCGGCTCGCGTCATGGCCGGTAAGACTCTGAAGGAAATCGGCTTCACCAAGGAAATCATCCCGAACTTCTACAGCGTGAAAGAGGCGGTGTTCCCGTTCGCCAAATTCCCTGGCGTTGACCCGATCCTCGGCCCAGAGATGAAGTCCACCGGTGAAGTGATGGGCGTCGGCGACACCTTCGGTGAAGCATTCGCCAAGGCCCAGATGGGCGCCAGCGAAGTGCTGCCGACCGGCGGTACCGCGTTCATCAGCGTGCGTGACGATGACAAGCCGCTGGTTGCAGGCGTGGCCCGTGATCTGATCAACTTGGGCTTCGAAGTGGTCGCCACTGCCGGCACTGCCAAGCTGATCGAAGCTGCAGGCCTGAAAGTGCGCCGTGTGAACAAGGTGACCGAGGGGCGTCCGCACGTGGTCGACATGATCAAGAATGACGAAGTCACTCTGATCATCAACACCACCGAAGGCCGTCAGTCGATCGCTGATTCCTACTCCATTCGTCGTAATGCCCTGCAGCACAAGATCTACTGCACCACCACCATTGCTGCGGGCGAAGCTATCTGCGAAGCGCTGAAGTTCGGTCCCGAGAAGACCGTGCGCCGCTTGCAGGATCTACACGCAGGATTGAAGGCATGATCAAATACCCAATGACCGTCCAGGGCGCGAAAGCCCTGGAAGAAGAACACGCTCACCTGACCAAGGTCGTTCGTCCGAAGCTCAGCCAGGACATCGGTACCGCTCGCGAGTTGGGTGACCTGAAGGAAAACGCCGAGTACCATGCCGCCCGCGAACAGCAAGGCATGGTCGAGGCGCGGATCCGTGACATCGAAGGCCGGATTCAGAATCAGGTCATCATCGACGTCACGACTATCCCGCACACCGGCAAAGTGATCTTCGGTACTACCGTCGAAATCGCCAACGTCGAGACTGATGAGAGCGTCACTTACCACATCGTGGGTGAGGATGAGGCTGACTTCAAACTCGGCAAGATTTCGGTCGGCTCACCATTGGCCCGTGCCTTGATCGGCAAGGAAGAGGGTGATGTGGTTGCCGTGAAAACGCCGAGTGGCGTTATCGAGTACGAGATTGTCGAAGTCCGTCACATCTGAAGGCAGGCGCCCGCTACGTGCGGGCGCCATGCTTTGGCAGCTGACCCAGATGTTGTGGGTCGGCGGCTTCTGGTTGATACATCTCGGTTTGCGACCGGTGTTGGGCAAGATTGGCCTGGCACCGTTGCTGATCGATGAAGTTGCCGATGCATTCGAAGTGCCGGTGGCGGGTTTTGCCGCGGCATGCGTGATTTTTCAGGCTTTGGTGCTGGTACAGGCCGATGGCCTTGCCAGTCTATGGCGGGATTTTCGCGGGCAGGTGTTGCTGATGGCGTTGTATGCGTGTGCGATGTTTATTGCAGTGCGTGTCGGCTGGCCGCAAGCGCAGCGCTGGCAGGAATTCAGTTTTCTGCTGTTGGGCTTCTCCGGTGTGGTGTTGGTGTTGCAACCGCTGCCGGGATGGAGTGGCAGGGTGCGCGAAGCACACCCTTGACCCTTGTCATCACTTGAAGCGATGAACGTTCGACAGCTGCTTGTTGACGCTGAAGTTCTTGCGGTAAACCAGTGCCATTTTGCCGATGACCTGAACCAGGTCAGCCTTGCCGACCTTGCACAACTCTGCAATGTGCGCCAGGCGCGACTCGCGATCGAGGATGTTGAGCTTGATCTTGATCAGCTCGTGATCCGCCAGTGCGCGTTCGAGTTCGGCTAATACACCTTCAGTCAGACCGTTGTCCGCCACCGTCAAAACCGGCTTCAGGTGGTGGCCAATGGATTTGTACTGTTTCTTCTGCTCTGGAGTGAGCGGCATAATCTGACCCTTTCGTCTGGATTCTGTAAAATGGCGGCCATTTTACCCGAGGGTTCGTGGATCCGCCCAATTAATCACGACCCTAATCATCGAGGTGCCCAATGGCGCGTTCCAAGACAAGCCTTGGTTGGCTGAAACGACATGTCAACGATCCTTATGTGAAGCAGGCGCAGAAGGATGGCTACCGTTCGCGTGCAAGTTACAAGCTTCTGGAGATCCAGGAGAAATACAAGCTGATCCGTTCCGGCATGAGCGTTGTCGACCTGGGCGCAGCGCCCGGCGGTTGGTCGCAGGTCACCAGCCGGCTGATTGGCGGTCAGGGGCGTCTGATCGCTTCGGACATTCTGGAAATGGACAGCATCCCGGACGTGACTTTCATCCAGGGTGACTTCACCGAGGATGAAGTGCTTGCGCGGATTCTTGAGGCTGTGGGTAATTCGCAGGTGGACCTTGTGATTTCCGATATGGCCCCCAATATGAGTGGTACGCCTGAAGTGGATATGCCGAAAGCCATGTTCCTTTGCGAACTGGCGCTTGATCTGGCGGAACGGATACTCAAGCCGGGTGGCAATTTCGTGATCAAGATCTTTCAGGGTGAAGGTTTCGATGTTTACCTGAAGGATGCTCGCAAGAAATTCGACAAGATCCAGATGATCAAGCCGGATTCTTCCCGAGGCAGCTCCCGCGAGCAATATATGCTGGCTTGGGGTTACCGCGGTGGTAACGAGTAAAACGAGTTTTTTTGCCGGGGCGATAGGTTTTTCGTATTTTGCCCCGCGTGCATAAGCGAATATTGTGTAGAAAGTGTTTCACAAAGGGTTACAGACGGCGCCTGCCAGAGTTGTAGGTAATGTAGTAAGTTAGGCCGGTGAATATCATGCGAAGCGCGCGCCAGTAGCGGAGCTTGCTTCAGAGGGTAGTTAATTGAACGATATGGCAAAGAATCTGATCCTGTGGTTGATCATTGCGGCAGTCCTCGTGACGGTGATGAACAACTTCTCCAGCCCTAACGAGCCGCAGACCCTCAACTATTCCGACTTCATCCAGCAGGTCAAGGATGGCAAGGTCGAGCGCGTAGCCGTTGATGGCTATGTGATTACCGGCAAGCGCAACGATGGCGACAGCTTCAAGACCATTCGTCCGGCGATCCAGGACAATGGCCTGATCGGCGACCTGGTCGACAACCACGTTGTGGTTGAGGGCAAGCAGCCTGAACAGCAAAGCATCTGGACTCAACTCCTGGTGGCGAGCTTCCCGATCCTGGTGATCATCGCGGTGTTCATGTTCTTCATGCGCCAGATGCAGGGCGGTGCTGGCGGCAAGGGCGGACCGATGAGCTTCGGCAAGAGCAAGGCACGCCTGCTTTCCGAAGATCAGGTGAAAACCACCCTGGCTGACGTTGCAGGTTGCGACGAAGCCAAGGAAGAGGTCGGCGAACTGGTTGAGTTCCTGCGTGATCCGGGCAAGTTTCAGCGCCTGGGTGGTCGTATTCCTCGCGGCGTATTGATGGTCGGCCCTCCGGGTACCGGTAAAACCTTGCTGGCCAAGGCGATTGCCGGCGAAGCGAAGGTTCCGTTCTTCACTATTTCCGGTTCCGACTTCGTTGAAATGTTCGTGGGTGTTGGCGCAAGCCGCGTTCGCGACATGTTCGAGCAGGCCAAGAAGCATGCGCCGTGCATCATCTTCATCGACGAAATCGACGCCGTCGGTCGCCACCGTGGCGCCGGCATGGGCGGCGGTCACGACGAGCGTGAGCAGACTCTCAACCAGTTGCTGGTAGAGATGGATGGCTTTGAAATGAATGACGGCATCATCGTGATCGCCGCTACCAACCGTCCTGACGTACTCGACCCTGCGCTGCTGCGTCCGGGCCGTTTCGACCGTCAGGTCGTTGTAGGTTTGCCGGATATCCGTGGTCGCGAGCAGATCCTCAAGGTTCACATGCGCAAAGTGCCAATGGGTGACGACGTTGCCCCGGCCGTTATCGCACGTGGTACCCCGGGCTTCTCTGGTGCCGATCTGGCCAACCTGGTCAACGAAGCGTCGCTGTTCGCTGCACGCAGCGGCAAGCGCATCGTCGAAATGAAAGAGTTCGAACTGGCCAAAGACAAGATCATGATGGGCGCCGAGCGCAAATCGATGGTCATGTCCGAGAAAGAGAAGCAGAACACCGCTTATCACGAAGCGGGTCACGCTATTGTCGGTCGCGTCGTACCTGAGCATGATCCGGTCTACAAGGTTTCGATCATTCCACGTGGTCGTGCGCTGGGTGTGACCATGTTCCTGCCGGAAGAAGATCGCTACAGCCTGTCCAAACGTGCGTTGATCAGTCAGATCTGCTCGCTGTACGGTGGCCGTATCGCCGAAGAAATGACCCTTGGTTTCGACGGTGTGACCACCGGCGCTTCCAACGACATCATGCGTGCCAGTCAGATTGCGCGGAACATGGTGACCAAGTGGGGTCTGTCGGAAAAGCTCGGTCCGCTGATGTACGCCGAAGAAGAGGGTGAAGTGTTCCTCGGTCGCGGTGGTGGCGGTCAGAATGCAAGTTTCTCCGGTGAGACTGCCAAGCTGATCGACTCCGAAGTGCGCAGCATCATTGACCAGTGCTACGGCACGGCCAAGCAGATCCTCACGGACAACCGTGACAAGCTGGATGCCATGGCTGATGCGCTGATGAAGTACGAAACCATCGATGCCGAGCAGATCGACGACATCATGGCGGGTCGTACGCCTCGCGAACCGCGTGACTGGACCGGTGGCACGGGTACGCCCCCGCCTCCAGTGATTCAGGATGAGCGCCCGGAAACACCGATCGGCGGTCCGGCTGCTGACGTTTAAGGTTTGAAATGACTTCTGTACAGTCCCTGACCCGGTTGCCTTGCGGCAATCGGGTTCTTGATTTGGCCCAGACGCATGTCATGGGTATTCTCAATGTCACTCCCGATTCCTTTTCCGACGGTGGCCGGTACAACCAGCTCGACGTGGCTTTGCGTCACGCCGAAGCCATGGTGGCTGCTGGTGCGACGCTGATCGATGTCGGCGGCGAATCGACCCGGCCTGGCGCTCGAGCGGTTTCGCCGCTGGAGGAGCTGGAGCGCGTAGCTCCGATCGTGGAGTTGATCAATCGCGAGCTGGATGTGGTCATCTCGGTCGATACTTCGACGCCAGCGGTGATGCGTGAAACGGCGCGCCTGGGTGCCGGGTTGATCAATGATGTGCGCTCGCTGCGCCGCGATGGCGCGCTGGATGCCGCAGCCGCGACCGGGTTGCCGGTCTGCCTGATGCACATGCTCGGCGAGCCGGGTGACATGCAGGACAATCCGCATTATCAGGACGTTACCCGGGAAGTGGGTGAGTTTCTGGCAGAGCGCATGACTCAATGTGCGGCGGCGGGTATTCCTGCCGAACGGATCATTCTTGATCCCGGTTTCGGTTTCGCGAAAACCCTGCAGCACAATCTAAGCTTGTTCAAGCATATGGAAGCCCTGCATGCGCTGGGGCGTCCGCTATTGGTCGGTGTCTCACGCAAAAGCATGATCGGCCACGCATTGAACCGCCCCGTGGGTGAGCGTCTTTATGGTGGTCTGGCTCTCGCAGCACTCGCGTCGGTTAAAGGAGCGCGTATATTGCGCGTCCATGATGTGGCGGAAACGGTAGACGTGATGCGCATGCTCGCGGCCGTGGAATCAGCCGAATAAGAATGATGGAGCACTTATGAGCAAGAAATACTTTGGTACTGACGGTATTCGTGGTCGTGTCGGTGAATATCCGATTACTCCTGACTTCATGCTTAAGCTCGGCTGGGCGGCGGGTATGGCCTTTCGCAAGATGGGCGCCTGCAAGGTGCTGGTCGGCAAGGACACGCGCATCTCTGGCTACATGTTCGAATCGGCACTTGAAGCAGGCCTGACCTCGGCTGGTGCGGACGTGATGCTGCTCGGTCCGATGCCGACGCCTGCCATTGCTTATCTGGCGCGCACGTTCCAGGCTGAAGCCGGGATCGTGATCAGTGCTTCGCACAATCCGCATGACGATAACGGCATCAAGTTTTTCTCCGGCAAGGGCACAAAGCTGCCTGATGAGCTGGAGCTGATGATCGAAGAGCTGCTCGATACCCCAATGACTGTGGTTGAGTCGAGCAAGATCGGCAAGGTGTCGCGCATCAATGACGCCTCCGGCCGCTACATCGAATTCTGCAAAAGCAGTGTGCCGACCGGTACCAGTTTTTCCGGTTTGAAGATCGTGATCGATTGTGCGCACGGTGCGACCTACAAGGTTGCTCCGAGTGTGTTCCGTGAGCTGGGTGCTGAAGTGGTCGTGCTGTCGGCGCAGCCCAACGGTCTGAACATCAATGACAATTGCGGCTCGACCCATATGGGTCAGCTGCAGGCCGCGGTTCTGGCCGAGCACGCTGATCTGGGCATCGCCTTTGATGGTGACGGTGATCGGGTGTTGATGGTTGATCACACTGGCGCCATCGTTGATGGTGATGAGTTGCTGTTCATCATTGCGCGCGATCTGCACGGGCGGGGCAAATTGCAGGGCGGCGTAGTCGGTACGCTGATGAGCAACCTGGGTCTTGAACTCGCGCTGGCAGAGCTCTCGATACCATTCATTCGTGCCAATGTCGGTGACCGTTATGTGATCGCCGAACTGCTGGAGCGCGACTGGCTGGTAGGCGGTGAAAACTCGGGGCATATCGTCTGCTTCAATCACACCACCACCGGTGATGCGATCATTGCTGCGCTCCAGGTGCTGATGGCACTGAAGGCCCGCAATGAAGGTCTTGCGCAAACGCGTCAGGCCTTGCGCAAGTGTCCTCAGGTGCTGATCAATGTGCGTTTTGGTGGCGGTGAAAGTCCGCTTGAGCATCCGGCGGTCAAGGAAGCCAGTGCGCGTGTCACCCAGGCAATGGCGGGGCGTGGCCGGGTACTTCTGCGCAAGTCCGGTACAGAGCCTTTGGTGCGTGTGATGGTCGAAGGTGAGGATGAAACTCAGGTTCGCAGCTACGCCGAAGAACTGGCAAAACTGGTAAGTGAAGTTTCTGCCTGATTCGGCTTGCCAGCCATGATTGTGTTGGGTAACATCTGCGCCCACTTTGACCGACGAGGTACAGCATGCGTCGCCCTATGGTAGCTGGTAACTGGAAGATGCACGGTACCCGCGCCAGCGTCGCTGAGCTGATCAACGGCCTTCGTCATCTGGCCTTGCCAAGCGGTGTTGATGTCGCGGTATTCCCGCCTTGCTTGCATATCAATCAAGTGATTGATGGCTTGAAAGGCAAATCGATTTCGGTCGGTGCGCAGAATTCTGCGGTGGAATCCATGCAAGGTGCATTGACCGGTGAAATTGCACCGAGTCAGTTGGTGGATGCAGGTTGTTCCCTGGTGCTTGTCGGGCACTCCGAACGCCGCCAGATAATGGGCGAGCGAGACGGGATGCTGAATCGCAAGTTCGCAGCGGCACAGGCATGTGGCTTGATTCCGGTGTTGTGTGTAGGGGAAACCCTCGAGCAGCGCGAAGCCGGAAAAACTCTTGAAGTTGTCGGGCGTCAGCTGGGCAGCATCATCGAGGAGCTGGGTGTTGGTGCCTTTGCCAAGGCAGTCATTGCTTACGAGCCTGTCTGGGCCATTGGTACCGGACTGACTGCAACGCCGCAACAGGCTCAGGATGTGCATAAAGCCATTCGCGAGCAGTTGGCGGCAGAGAATTCTGAAGTCGCACGAGGTGTGCGGCTTCTATACGGCGGCAGCGTGAAGGCGGCCAATGCGGTCGAACTGTTCGGCATGCCGGATATCGATGGGGGGCTCATTGGTGGAGCTTCCCTGAATGCAGATGAGTTCGGTGCGATTTGTCGCGCCGCGGGAAACTGAAAAAATGCTGGAAACAGTCGTAGTCGTTTTTCATCTGCTGGGTGCATTGGGCGTAGTTGCTCTGGTTTTGCTGCAGCAGGGTAAGGGTGCGGACGCTGGCGCGTCTTTCGGAGCAGGTGCTTCAAATACTGTGTTCGGAAGCCAAGGTTCCTCTACCTTTCTTAGTAAGTTTACTGCTATACTTGCCGCCGGTTTCTTCATAACCAGCTTGGGGTTAGGTTACTTTGCTAAAGAGAAGGCTCATCAGCTGACTCAAGCAGGTTTGCCAGATCCAGTAGTGTTGGAAGTACCTAAGCAACAACAACCGGCTTCTGATGATGTCCCGGTGCTTCAAGAGCAAAAGTCGGCTACTCCAGCGACTGACGTACCTCCAGCTCAAGAGCAGAAGTAAGAAGGGTTTCAAACGTAGTTTTGCCGAGGTGGTGGAATTGGTAGACACGCAACCTTGAGGTGGTTGTGCCCATAGGGTGTAGGGGTTCGAGTCCCCTTCTCGGTACCAATTAGTCAGGAGAGCCCGCTGTTGCGGGCTTTCTTGCAGGTGGAAGGTTACATTGACCCTATAAGGGATCGGTCGTATACTTCCGCCCCAGCTTTGTCGCGGGGTGGAGCAGTCTGGTAGCTCGTCGGGCTCATAACCCGAAGGTCGTCGGTTCAAATCCGGCCCCCGCAACCAGTTTAAGGAGCCCCTTTTCAGGGGCTTTTTGTTAGCTGGACACTTTCTACGCCGATGTTCGACGGCGTTTCAAGGATGGGCGTTTCGCCCATTTTTTTATTTTGCAGCGCATGCATTTACATGCACGAGGGGGTTCAGGTGTCGAGCAAGCTAGAAGAGTTGCAGGCCTTGTTGGCCCCGGTGGTCGTGGCCCTAGGCTATGAATGCTGGGGTATCGAGTTTTCGGCTCAAGGTCGTCACTCGATGTTGCGCGTTTATATCGATAAAGAGGGTGGCGTGCTGGTGGACGATTGCGCCATTGTCAGCCGTCAGATCAGCGGTGTCCTGGATGTTGAAGATCCGATCTCCGTTGAATACACCCTCGAAGTTTCCTCGCCTGGCATGGAACGCCCACTGTTCACTCTTGAGCAGTTTGCAAAATTTGCCGGTGAACAAGTGAAGATCAAGCTGCGCTCGCCTTTTGAAGGTCGACGCAACTTTCAGGGCCTTCTGCGCGGTGTAGAAGAACAGGATGTCGTGGTGCAGGTAGATGACCATGAATTCCTGTTGCCGATCGATATGATCGACAAGGCCAACATTATTCCCAGTTTTGACTGAGACGCGGATCCCGCGGATCCAATGGCTTGCGAAAGGCGAGGCGTACGATGAGCAAAGAAGTACTGCTGGTTGTTGAGTCGGTATCCAATGAAAAGGGCGTACCGGCAAGCGTGATTTTTGAAGCGCTGGAGCTGGCTCTGGCCACTGCTACCAAAAAGCGTTTTGAAGACGAAGTTGACCTGCGTGTGGAAATTAACCGCCACACCGGTTCCTACGAGACTTTCCGTCGCTGGACAGTCGTCGAAGAGAATGATCTCGACGATCCTGCGATCGAAACCTGGCCAAGCAAGGTTGCCGAAACGCATCCGGGCGCCAAGGTCGGCGACGTCGTCGAAGAAAAGATCGAATCCATCGAGTTCGGCCGCATTGCAGCACAGACCGCCAAACAGGTCATCGTGCAGAAAGTTCGTGAAGCCGAGCGCGCTCAAGTGGTCGACGCCTATCGCGAGCGCCTGGGAGAAATCATCTCCGGCACCGTGAAGAAAGTCACCCGCGACAACGTGATCGTCGATCTGGGCAACAACGCCGAAGCGTTGCTGGCCCGTGAAGACATCATTTCTCGCGAAACCTTCCGTGTCGGTGTGCGTCTGCGTGCACTGCTCAAGGAAATCCGCACCGAGAACCGCGGCCCGCAGCTGATCCTGTCGCGTACCGCGCCGGAAATGCTGATCGAGCTGTTCCGTATCGAAGTGCCGGAAATCGCTGAAGGCCTGATCGAAGTGATGGCGGCGTCCCGTGATCCGGGGTCGCGTGCCAAGATCGCTGTCCGTTCCAAGGACAAACGCATCGACCCGCAGGGCGCGTGCATCGGTATGCGCGGTTCGCGCGTCCAGGCCGTGTCGGGCGAGTTGGGTGGCGAGCGTGTCGATATCGTCCTCTGGGACGATAACCCGGCGCAGTTCGTGATCAATGCCATGTCGCCGGCAGAAGTGGCGGCCATTATCGTTGACGAAGATGCCCATGCAATGGACATCGCCGTTGGCGCAGACAATCTGGCTCAGGCCATCGGTCGAGGTGGTCAGAACGTGCGTCTGGCGAGCCAGTTGACTGGCTGGACCCTGAACGTGATGACCGAATCGGACATCCAGGCTAAGCAGCAAGCAGAAACCGGCGACATCCTGCGCAACTTCATCGACGAGCTGGAAGTCGACGAAGAACTGGCTCAGGTGCTGGTAGATGAAGGCTTCACCAGCCTGGAAGAGATTGCCTACGTACCGTTGGAAGAAATGCTCAACATCGACGGCTTTGACGAAGATATCGTCAACGAGCTTCGCGCTCGTGCCAAGGATCGTTTGTTGACCAAAGCCATCGCTACTGAGGAAAAGCTGGCAGACGCCCATCCGGCCGAAGACCTGCTCTCGCTTGAGGGTATGGACAAGGATTTGGCGATGGAACTGGCGGTGCGCGGCGTAATTACCCGCGAAGACCTGGCCGAGCAGTCTATTGACGACCTGCTCGACATCGACGGCATTGACGATGATCGTGCCGGCAAGTTGATCATGGCCGCCCGAGCCCACTGGTTCGAGTAATTAGGCGCGGCCTGAGGAGAGAAGTGCATGACGCAAGTCACGGTGAAACAACTGGCCGATGAGGTCAAAACACCGGTAGAGCGCCTGTTGCAGCAGATGCGTGAGGCAGGTCTGCCGCACACCGCCGCCGAAGAAAATGTGACTGACAGTGAGAAGCAATCCCTGCTGACTCACTTGAAGAGCAGCCACAAGGCGAAAGTGGAAGAACCACGCAAGATCACGCTGCAGCGTAAAACCACCAGCACCCTGCGTGTGGCTGGTAGCAAGAGCATCAGCGTTGAAGTTCGCAAGAAGAAAGTTTTCGTACAGCGTAGCCCGGAAGAAATCGAAGCCGAGCGCAAGCGTGAACTGGAAGAGCGTCGCGCAGTAGAAAATGCTGCTCGTCAGAAGGCTGAAGAAGAAGCCAAGCAGCGCGCTGAAGAAGAAGCGCGTCGCCAGCCTGCTGCTGCGCCGTCCGCTCCTGCCGAAGCTGTTGCAGCACCTGCGCCAGTCGCTGAACCAGTGCGCGACGCCGCGCCGGTTGCTGCTGCGCCGGCTGCCGACACTCGCAAGCGTGACGAACAGCGCCGTCCGGACAAGCCACGTGCCGACGATAACAATCGTCGCGGCGGTGGTGGCGATGGCGAGCGCAAAAACGCTCCGCATCGCGCATCGGTCAAAGAAAAAGCGCCGGCTCCACGTGTGGCGCCACGCACTACCGACGAAGAAAGCGATGGCTTCCGTCGTGGTGGTCGCGGCAAGGCCAAGCTGAAAAAACGCAACGCTCACGGTTTCCAGAACCCTACCGGTCCTGTCGTGCGTGAAGTGAAGATCGGCGAGACCATCACTGTTGGCGATCTCGCTCAGCAGATGTCGGTCAAGGCTGCTGAAATCATCAAGTTCATGTTCAAACTGGGCACTCCAGCGACCATCAACCAGGTACTCGATCAGGAAACTGCTCAACTGGTAGCTGAAGAGCTGGGCCACAAAGTGACCCTGGTCAGCGACACCGCCCTGGAAGATTCCTTGGCCGAGTCCCTGAAGTTTGAAGGTGAGGCAGTTTCCCGTGCGCCAGTCGTGACCGTAATGGGCCACGTTGACCACGGTAAGACTTCCCTGCTCGACTACATCCGTCGTGCCAAGGTAGCAGCGGGCGAAGCCGGCGGCATTACCCAGCACATCGGTGCGTACCACGTTGAAACCGACCGCGGCATGGTGACGTTCCTCGACACCCCGGGTCACGCTGCGTTTACCGCAATGCGTGCCCGTGGTGCCAAGGCGACCGACATCGTGATCCTGGTGGTTGCGGCGGACGACGGCGTGATGCCGCAAACCATCGAGGCTGTTCAGCACGCTCAGGCGGCTGGCGTTCCTCTGGTGGTTGCGGTGAACAAGATCGACAAGCCGGGTGCCGACCTCGATCGCATCCGCAGCGAACTGTCGGTTCACGGCGTGACCTCCGAAGACTGGGGTGGCGACACTCCATTCGTACCGGTCTCGGCGAAAATGGGTACCGGCGTTGACGAGCTGCTCGAAGCGGTTCTGCTGCAGGCCGAAGTACTCGAACTGACCGCCACGCCATCGGCTCCTGGCCGTGGCGTAGTCGTCGAATCGCGTCTGGACAAGGGCCGTGGCCCGGTAGCCACTGTTCTGGTTCAGGACGGTACGCTGCGTCAAGGCGACATGGTGCTGGTCGGCTCGAACTATGGCCGCGTGCGCGCCATGCTCGACGAGAACGGCAAGCCGATCAAGGAAGCAGGTCCGGCCATTCCGGTCGAGATCCTGGGTCTTGACGGTACGCCGGACGCTGGCGACGAGATGAGCGTGGTTGCCGACGAGAAGAAAGCCCGTGAAGTGGCTCTGTTCCGTCAAGGCAAGTTCCGCGAAGTCAAACTGGCTCGCGCTCACGCCGGCAAGCTGGAAAACATCTTCGAAAACATGGGCCAGGAAGAGAAGAAGACGCTCAACATCGTCCTCAAATCCGACGTCCGTGGTTCGCTGGAAGCTTTGCAGGGCGCTCTGAACGGCCTGGGCAACGACGAAGTGCAAGTGCGCGTAGTCGGTGGCGGTGTCGGTGGTATCACCGAATCCGACGCCAACCTGGCACTGGCTTCCAACGCTGTACTGTTCGGCTTCAACGTGCGTGCCGATGCTGGTGCACGGAAGATCGTCGAGCAGGAAGGTCTGGACATGCGTTACTACAACGTGATCTACGACATCATCGAAGACGTCAAGAAAGCCCTGACCGGCATGCTCGGCAGCGATGTTCGCGAGAACATCCTGGGTGTGGCCGAAGTGCGTGATGTGTTCCGTTCGCCGAAGTTTGGCGCGATCGCCGGTTGCATGGTGATCGAAGGTGTTGTTCACCGTAACCGTCCGATCCGTGTACTGCGTGAAGACATCGTTATCTTCGAAGGCGAGCTGGAATCCCTGCGCCGCTTCAAGGATGACGCTTCCGAAGTACGTGCCGGCATGGAATGCGGTATCGGCGTGAAGAGCTACAACGACGTCAAAGTCGGTGACAAGATCGAAGTCTTCGAGAAGGTTCAGGTTGCTCGCAGCCTCTGACTCGCGCACTTCAAGGGCCACGCCGAGCCGCCGCATGCAGATGCGCGCCACGGCGTCAGGACTCTAAACGCAACGCCCGGTCTGGCTTTTGTCAGGCCGGGCGTTTGCCGCTTTCAGACCTTGCGGGTTTCACCGTGGGGCAGTAACAGGTAACAAAATCATGGCAAAAGAATACAGCCGTACCCAACGTATCGGCGATCAGATGCAGCGTGAGCTGGCCCAGCTGATCCGTCGTGAAGTCAAAGACCCGCGCGTCGGCCTGGTCACCATTACCGCTGTGGAAGTCAGCCGTGACGTCGGTCACGCGAAGATCTTCATCACCGTGATGGGGCAGGACAACGCCGAAGACATCGCGCAAAGCATCAAGGTGCTCAACGCTGCCGCAGGTTTCCTGCGCATGCAGCTGGCCCGTGAAATGAAGCTGCGCAGCGTGCCGCAATTGCACTTCCACTACGACGAAAGCGTCGTGCGTGGCGCGCACCTGTCGGCCCTGATCGAGCGCGCCGTGGCTGAGGACAATCAGCACCTGGCCGCTGCACCTGAAGACACCAAGGAGTAATTCGGTGGCTCAGGTCAAACGTATCCGTCGTAACGTCAGCGGTATCATCCTGCTCGACAAGCCGCTGGGGTTCACCTCCAACGCCGCGTTGCAGAAGGTTCGCTGGTTGCTCAACGCCGAGAAGGCCGGTCACACCGGCAGTCTCGACCCGCTGGCCACCGGTGTATTGCCGCTGTGCTTTGGTGAGGCAACGAAGTTCTCGCAATACCTGCTCGATTCCGACAAGGGTTACGAAACCCTGGCGCAACTGGGCAAGACCACTACCACGGCGGACGCCGAGGGTGAGGTTTTGCAGGAGCGCCCGGTGACCGTTGGTCGCGCCGATGTCGAAGCGGTTCTGCCGAAATTTCGTGGGCAAATCAGTCAGATACCGCCGATGTACTCGGCACTCAAGCGTGACGGTCAGCCGCTGTACAAGCTGGCCCGTGCAGGCGAAGTAGTGGAGCGCGAACCGCGTTCTGTTACTATTGCGCGCTTGGAATTGCTGGCCTTCGAAGGCGATACTGCGCGTCTTGCGGTGGATTGCAGCAAGGGCACCTATATCCGCACCCTGGTGGAGGATATCGGTGAGCAACTCGGTTGTGGTGCGTACGTCGCAGAACTGCGTCGTACCCAGGCCGGGCCTTTCACCCTGGCGCAGACCGTGACCCTCGAAGAGCTGGAAGCGGTACATGCCGAAGGCGGCAACGAAGCGGTCGACCGCTTCCTGATGCCATCGGACAGCGGCCTGCAGGATTGGCCGCTGCTGCACTTCTCCGAAGCGAGTGCGTTCTACTGGCTCAACGGCCAGCCGGTACGTGCCCCGGATGCTCCGAAGTTCGGCATGGTACGGGTACAGGATCACAATGGTCGCTTCATCGGTATCGGTGAAGTGAGCGAAGACGGGCGCATCGCGCCGCGTCGACTGATTCGGTCAGAATGACCGAACGAGTGTGGCTGTTAACAGGCACGGTCACTACTCATTTATAGATACAGGGATTTGTCCCTGGCCTGTTGAAACTGTTTTTGAAACAGTTTCCTGATAAAAGGATTGCCTCATGGCTCTCGACGTTCAAGAAAAAGCTCAAATCGTTGCCGACTACCAGCAAGCTGTTGGTGATACTGGTTCGCCAGAAGTGCAAGTTGCACTGCTGACCGCCAACATCAACAAACTGCAAGGTCACTTCAAGGCCAACGGTAAAGACCACCACTCCCGTCGTGGTCTGATCCGCATGGTAAACCAGCGTCGTAAGCTGCTGGATTACCTGAAAGGCAAAGATCTGAGCCGTTACAGCGCTCTGATCGGCCGCCTGGGTCTGCGTCGCTAATCAGCGATTGCGCTATGAGGTTGGTTGTCTGTCAGGCATCAGCGGTTTTCCGCTGGTGGCTGGCAGGCTCCCAGCCTCAAGTTTTATCTGCACTACCGTTTTACCCGGACAGTCAGCGGGCCGATTCCCGACATTGCCCAAGAATTTCGCAAGAAACCAGTTCCCCCAAGAGCCACAAAGAAGGTAGGACACCGTGAACCCGGTAATCAAAAAATTCCAGTTCGGTCAGTCGACCGTTACCCTCGAGACTGGCCGTATCGCCCGTCAGGCCTCCGGCGCAGTATTGGTCACCGTTGACGACGACGTCAGCGTATTGGTGACCGTAGTCGGTGCCAAGCAAGCCGATCCAGGCAAGGGCTTCTTCCCTCTGTCCGTTCACTACCAGGAAAAGACTTACGCTGCCGGTAAGATCCCTGGCGGTTTCTTCAAGCGTGAAGGCCGTCCTTCCGAGAAAGAAACCCTGACTTCCCGACTGATCGACCGTCCGATCCGTCCGCTGTTCCCGGAAGGCTTCATGAACGAAGTGCAGGTTGTCTGCACCGTCGTTTCCACCAGCAAGAAGACCGATCCGGACATCGCTGCGATGATCGGTACCTCGGCTGCCCTGGCCATCTCGGGCATTCCGTTCGACGGCCCGATCGGCGCCGCTCGCGTCGCTTTCCACGAAAGCACCGGCTACCTGCTGAACCCGACCTACGAGCAGCAAGCTGCTTCGAGCCTGGACATGGTCGTTGCCGGCACCTCCGACGCCGTACTGATGGTTGAATCGGAAGCCAAAGAGCTGACCGAAGACCAGATGCTGGGCGCGGTACTGTTTGCTCACGACGAGTTCCAGGTGGTGATCAACGCCGTCAAAGAACTGGCCGCTGAAGCTGCCAAGCCAACCTGGACCTGGGCTCCTGCTCCAGAAGCCACCGAACTGCTGGGCGCGATCCGTGCCGAGTTCGGCGAAGCGATCTCCCAGGCTTACACCATCACCGTCAAGGCTGACCGCTACGCACGTCTGGGCGAGCTGAAAGACCAGGTCGTTGCCAAGCTGTCCGGCGAAGAAGGCCAGCCTTCTGCTGCTGACGTCAAAGCCGCTTTCGGCGAAATCGAATACCGCACCGTTCGCGAAAACATCGTTAACGGCAAGCCACGTATCGACGGCCGCGACACCCGCACCGTACGTCCGCTGAACATCGAAGTCGGCGTTCTGCCTAAGACTCACGGTTCGGCGCTGTTCACCCGTGGCGAAACCCAGGCTCTGGTAGTCGCGACGCTGGGTACTGCCCGCGACGCACAGCTGCTGGACACCCTGGAAGGCGAGAAAAAAGACCCGTTCATGCTGCACTACAACTTCCCTCCGTTCTCGGTGGGCGAGTGTGGTCGCATGGGTGGCGCTGGTCGTCGTGAAATCGGTCACGGCCGTCTGGCCCGTCGTTCGGTTTCGGCCATGCTGCCAGCCGCTGACGTGTTCCCGTACACCATCCGTGTGGTTTCGGAAATCACCGAATCCAACGGTTCGAGCTCGATGGCTTCCGTTTGCGGCGCTTCCCTGGCCCTGATGGACGCTGGTGTGCCAATGAAGGCTCCGGTTGCCGGTATCGCCATGGGTCTGGTTAAAGAAGGCGAGAAGTTCGCCGTCCTGACCGACATCCTGGGTGACGAAGACCACCTGGGCGACATGGACTTCAAAGTAGCCGGTACCGCCAAAGGCGTTACTGCGCTGCAGATGGACATCAAGATCAAGGGCATCACCGAAGAGATCATGGAAATCGCTCTGGGCCAAGCCCTGGAAGCGCGCCTGAACATCCTCGGCCAGATGAACCAGATCATCGGCCAGTCGCGTACCGAACTGTCGGCCAACGCTCCGACCATGATCGCGATGAAGATCGACACCGACAAGATCCGTGACGTTATCGGTAAAGGTGGCGCGACCATCCGTGCGATCTGCGAAGAAACCAAGGCTTCGATCGACATCGAAGACGACGGCTCGATCAAGATCTTCGGCGAAACCAAGGATGCCGCAGAGGCTGCTCGTCAGCGCGTTCTGAGCATCACCGCAGAAGCCGAGATCGGCAAGATCTACGTCGGCAAGGTTGAACGCATCGTCGACTTCGGCGCTTTCGTCAACATCCTGCCGGGCAAGGACGGTCTGGTGCACATCTCGATGCTGAGCGACGCTCGCGTAGAGAAAGTCACCGACATCCTGAAAGAAGGCCAGGAAGTGGAAGTGCTGGTACTGGACGTGGACAACCGCGGCCGTATCAAGCTGTCCATCAAAGACGTGGCAGCGGCCAAGGCTTCGGGCGTTTAATCAGCCCACAGCTTTAGCGCAATGAAAATGCCCCGCCGTGAAAACGGCGGGGCATTTTTTTGTCTGCGAAATACCGGGACAGGCTTTGAAGTTGCCGGACTTCAAGACCGGTGCTAGGTTTAGCCCACCGCCCGTGTAGCTCAGCCGGTAGAGCAGCGCACTCGTAACGCGAAGGTCGCAGGTTCGATTCCTGTCTCGGGCACCATCCCCTCGCGCAATCCCGCGATTTATATCTCCCAGGTCAAAGTTTTTGTGCGAGAGATGTAAAGAGCCGTGTAATTCGTCATGCAAACGTCCTATATTCGGTGCCTGCATGAGCATCGCTTAGCAGTTTTCAGATGATCCCGAATGGTTCCGAAGGCCGGACAATCCGCGTCAGAGAGATCCTTGATGATCCAGATCCATCCTCCATTCTTACGATCAGCGAGAACGCCATGACCGAATTAACTCAAGAGCAACGTCACGCACTAGCGCTGGAAAAATACATTCAGGACGTCCCGGACCTGAAAGAAGAGATCAAGGACCTGAGTCCTGATGATCAGAAAGACCAGATCCAGTGGGCATTCGAGGACGAAGCCGAAGCCCAGGGCTTGCAGCCGTGGGAGCTGACGCTCAAGTACACCAGCACCCCTGAAGAGTTTGAGGCCAAGCGCCTGGAGCTGCACAAGGAGGCGGCCGAGGTGTTGGGCGTCGAGTGGGACGAGTACTGCGAGATGAACAATCTGGTGGTCTGAAACAAAAACGCCAGCCTCAACCGGGCTGGCGTTTTTTATTGCGTGACAGCCTCAGAGGCTCAGACGCATCGACAGGTCCACCGCCTTCACGTCCTTGGTCATCGCCCCGATCGAGATGTAATCCACGCCGGTTTCGGCGATCGGCAGCAGCGTGCTTTCGTTGATGCCGCCGCTGGCTTCCAGTTTGGCCTTGCCGCCATTCAGGCGCACGGCTTCGCGCATGTCATCCAGGCTCAGTTCGTCGAGCATGATGATGTCGGCGCCGGCAGTCAGCGCCTCCTTCAGTTCTTCCAGGCTCTCCACTTCGACTTCCACCGGTTTGCCCGGCGCGATCTTGTGCGCGGCGGCGATGGCCTGCGCGATGCCACCGCTGGCGGCGATGTGGTTTTCCTTGATCAGGAACGCGTCGTAAAGGCCGATGCGGTGGTTGTGGCAACCACCGCAGGTCACCGCGTATTTCTGCGCCAGACGCAGGCCCGGCAGGGTCTTGCGGGTATCCAGCAGCTTGACCTGGGTTTGCGCCACGAAGTCCGCCAGATATTGCGCACGCGTGGCCACGCCGGACAGCAGTTGCAGGAAGTTCAGCGCGCTGCGTTCGCCAGTCAGCAACGAACGGGCCGGGCCCTCCAGATGAAACAACGGCTGGTTGGGTTTGACCCGTTCACCGTCCCGTACCTGCCAGTGCACCGCGACGCGCGGATCGAGCTGGCGAAAAACCGTGTCGACCCACGCCGTGCCGCAGATAACCGCCTCGTCGCGAGTGATGATGGTGGCTTTGGCCAGACGTTCGGCCGGGATCAGTTGTGCGGTGATGTCGCCGCTGCCGACATCTTCGAGCAACGCACGGCGCACGTTGGCTTCGATTTCGGCGGTCAGATCGGCGAGACGTAGATTCGGCATAACGGGCTCCACAAACTAAGTGCGCCGATTATAGGGGCATGGCGAGAGCCAACCCAAGGCGAGAACGCGCGTGCCTGACTGCAGCTGGTCGATTTCCTGTGAGCAAAGCGCGGTTTTTCGTGGTCACTGCAAGGTGCGACAACATAGGGGAAACCCTGACGGCTATAGCGCCGGGGACAAGTTTTGCAAGATAATCCGCCTTGCATTTGACGTCATGGCTTTGACGCCGATGTGGGAGCGGGCTTGCTCGCGAAAGCGGTTTGTCAGTGACAGTTTTGGCGAACGACACACCGCTTTCGCGAGCAAGCCCGCTCCCACAGGGACCTGTGTTGTAACTGACCAGTGAAATCACCGTTTCAGGAGGCTTGGATGCACAACGACGGGAATGTAGTGCCTTTGCACAAGGCCGCTACCGATCAGGCGAATCATTCGCCGCTCGCCCGCCTGCCTGTGATTCTGCTTCAGGTCCGCGACAAGGCCGCCCAGCAACTGCGCCACGGCTTGCAGGAATTGTTTGATAACGCAGACGACACCCTGTTCGAAATGGCTGACCGGGCGCGTAATGACGTCGAACAGAACATCTTTTTCGAAGCCATGCGCGACCTGCGCCTCAAGCGCAAAAACATCGAACGGGGTTTTCTCGAGCAATTCTTCGAAGCCTTTGTCGCGCTGATTCAATACGAAGTCGTGCAACCCACATTGTCCGGCACGCTGATATTCGAGGATTCGGCACCGCGTACCGATGACATGGAGCGCAGCGTGGCGGTCGAGACCATGGTCGGGCGGGTGCTCAAGCGTGATGGCTTTGCTCTTGATCAACTGACCGCACGCCTCAACGTGTTGCTGGGCAAGGATTTCGATAACCAACACAACCCGCTCGGCCCGGCGATGCTCTGCGAGTTCTTTCTGCAGGCCGGACGTAACCTGGGCGTGGAGATCAAGGTCAAGCTGATCCTGCTCAAACTGTTCGAGCGCTACGTGCTGGCCGATACCGAGCAGTTGTATGCCGAAGCCAATCAATTGCTGGTCGCCACCGGCGTGTTGCCTGAGTTGAAACCGGCCCCCGCACGCCGCGCAATCGAGCGTGCGGCAGCAAGCATCAGCAGCGAAGAGAGTGACGAACCCGCGCCCGCCGACGAAGGCGTGCAGGAAGTCTTCGCCGCGTTGCAGGAACTGCTGCTGCACGTGCGCGGCAGTGTCGCGCCGACCCTGGAGCCGAGTGCGGCGGCGCAACCGATCAGCACCCGTGATCTACTGCGCCTGCTTTCACACTTGCAGCAATACGTCCCGGCACTGGCGGCGCAGGACGATTTCGATCTGCGCAATCAGCTTGAGCAGCTGCTGACGCGGGTCAGCGTCAGGAGCGGCAAATCACGCATTGTCGACGGCGCGGATGAAGACGTGATCAACCTGATCGCCATGGTCTTCGATTGCATCCTCGAAGACCGTAACCTCCCGGATTCGCTCAAGGCGTTGATCGCGCGTTTGCAGATTCCGATGCTCAAGGTGGCAGTACTCGACAAGAGTTTCTTCAGCCGCGGCAGCCACCCGGCGCGGCGCCTGCTCAATGAAATCGCCGATGCTGCCATGGGTTGGGGCGATTGCAATGGCGAGGCGCGTGACAGCCTGTATCTGCGCATCGAACAAGTGGTGCAGCGCCTGTTGAGTGACTTCGTCGACGACCCGGCGATTTTCTCCGAGTTGCTCGCCGATTTCCTGGCCTTCACCAGTGATGAGCGGCGGCGCAGCGAATTGCTCGAACAGCGTTTGCGCGATGCCGAGGAAGGGCGGGCGAAAACCGAACTGGCTCGGCAACGAGTCGAGCATGTGCTGAACCAGGCGTTGCTGGGTAAAGTCCTGCCGCCGTCGGTGGTGACCTTTGTGCGTGATGCGTGGAGCAAAGTGCTGCTGCTGACCTGCCTCAAACATGGCGACCACTGCGCTGAGTGGCAGGCCGATGTGCAGACCATGGAGCAATTGATCTGGAGCGTGCAGCGTCACGACGAGGCGGACGCCGGTCTGCAGTTGCTGGCGCTGGTGCCAGGGTTGCTCAAATCATTGCGTGATGGCCTGAGCAGTTCGGCGTTTGATCCGTTCGCCACCAGCGAATTTTTCAGCGAGCTGGAAGCCCTGCATGTGCGTGTGCTTGAACCGCTCACCGAGCAGCCGCCGGCCGATGCGCCGGCATTGGTGGAGGTGTCGCAGCACATCACCCTGCGCAGCGCTGATGAGGGCGCGATCGGCGTGAATGCCAGCGGCCTGGCGCATGACGACCCGGGGCTGCGTCAGTTGGAGCAACTGCGCCTGGGCAGTTGGGTGGCGTTCCAGGAAGACGATGAGCACAGCCTGCGCTGCAAGCTCGCAGCGATCATCGAAGCCACCGGCAAATACGTGTTCGTCGACCGCACCGGGATGAAGGTGCTGGAGCGCAGCCGCGTCGATCTGGCCCTCGAGTTCCGCTGTGGCGCGGTGCGGGCGCTGGATGACACCTTGCTGTTCGATCGGGCGCTGGAATCGGTGCTCGGCAATCTGCGGCGACTCAATCGCGGCAAGTGATCGCGCGCCGGGGGCCGATCACGGCATACTGGGCGTCAACACAGTCGGCGTTGAAGGAATCGGTATGCAGTTGGATCCCGCTAGCGGGTGGTGTCACGGGGTGCAGGTCTGCCCATCGCCCAACTTCAATGAACGCCCGGCGGGCGAAATTTCCCTGTTGGTGATCCACAACATCAGCCTGCCGCCGGCGCAGTTCGCCACGGGCAAGGTGCAGGAATTTTTCCAGAATCGTCTGGATGTCACCGAGCATCCCTATTTTGCAGGGATCGCCGACCTGCGCGTCTCGGCGCATTTTCTGATCGAACGTGACGGCAAGGTCACCCAGTTTGTCTCCTGTCTTGAGCGGGCGTGGCATGCGGGCGTGTCGATGTTCGAAGGCCGGGAAACCTGTAACGATTTTTCCGTGGGCATCGAGCTCGAAGGCACTGATGATCTGCCCTTTACCGATGCGCAGTATCAGGCGTTGATCACGCTGACGCGTCAGCTGCAAACAGCATTTCCGGCCATCACCGGCGCCCGCATCTGCGGGCACAGCGACATTGCACCCGGGCGCAAGACCGATCCTGGCCCGGCATTCGACTGGGCGCGTTACCGCGCAGCCCTGGCACAAGAGGAAGGACAATGAGTTTTCTGGTGTTACTGCTGGCGGTGTGGATCGAGAAGTTCTCGGCCCTGCGCCATCGGGTTCAACGCGATGGCGGATGGATCCGCGAACTGCACAAACTCGAAAGCAGCCAACGGTTGTCGAATCGACCATGGCTGGTGCTGACGATTCTGGTGTTGCTGCCGGTGGCACTGCTCGGCCTGTTGCTGTTGGTGCTGGAGCCCGTGGCGTACGGTTTGCTGGCCTTGCCGGTGCATTTGCTGGTGGTGATTTACGCCCTGGGCCGCGGTGATCTGCTCGGCGGCCTCGGGCCGTTTCGTGACGCCTGGCGTCGTGAAGACCTGCAAGCGGCCGCGCATGTGGCCAAGCGTGATCTGAACATCTGCGCCGACAGCGGCGAGCAGTTGCTGGACCGGGTTCAGGGTCACCTGTTGTGGCAGGCCTATCAGAGCTTCTTCGCGGTGATTTTCTGGTACTTCGTGCTCGGTCCGGTCGCGGCGCTGGCTTATCGCTTGCTCGCATTGGCGGAAGAACACAGCCAGAACCCGGCGCTCGCCGAACGTGCCGGACAGTTACGTCACGCCTTTGACTGGTTGCCAGTGCGCTTGCTCGCCGCCAGTCTGGCTCTGGTCGGCAATTTCGTCGCGGTCAGCCGGGTGATGTTGCATGAGCTGCTGAACTGGAACATCAGCGCCGCACACCTGATCAACAAGGTCGGGCTGGCAGCGGGTGAGATCCCGCCGCCGGTGGTCGGCCCTGAGGGCATCAACACCCTCGATTGCCTGTGGGAACTGCTGCTGCGCGCGGCGGTGTTGTGGTATGCCGGGTTTGCCTTGTGGACGGTGCTGATTCACTAAGAAATCCAAGTAAACACTTTGTGGCGAGGGAGCTTGCTCCCGCTCGGCTGCGCAGCAGTCGCAAATCATACAAACACGTTGTGAGTGATGAACAGCGAGGGTGGCTTCGCCACCCAGCGGGAGCAAGCTCCCTCGCCACAGTGGTCTTTGTCTCGCCCTGAAGTCGTTAACCTTAAGTTACAAAACCTCCCCTCGATTTGAGCTATACAGAGACAGCGCCCGATAGTGGCTATCTGCTGTCGCCCCGCGCCTGCCAATAAAAACAAGAAAAGCCAAGGGAGACTTCCAGTGAAGAGCTTGCTCTATCCCGCCGTCTCGCTGATGAACCGTCTGAGCTTCGGCATGAAGTTCAGCTTGATCAGCGTGCTGTTCCTGGTGCCGATGCTGGTGACCAATTTTTATCTGGTGCGCGATTCCTATCGTGAATTCCAGGGCACCCGGGTCGAATTGCAGAGCCTCGATCTGTTGGGCAGCAGCCTGAGCCTGCGCCGGGATCTGGAAACGCTGAACAATCTGGTGCAGATCAACGTCACCCTCGGCCAGTCCGGCAAAGCCGACAACCTCGAAGCGCAGATCAGCAGCCTGGAGAAATCCGTGCTGGCGCGCCTGCAAGGTCTGCAGGCGATGACCGACGATCCCGAACAGATCAAACTGTTCGACGGCAAACGCGATGAAATGATCAGCGCGTTCAAGGCCCAACAGGCGGAAAACTCTCTGCAAAGCAAAAGCGCGATGATCGGCAAACTGCTCGGCAATGCGCAGATCTTCAGCCAGATCGTCACCAGTCAGGCCGGTCTGAGCCGCGACAACCAGAGCGACATCCGCCAGCTCAGCGAGCTGCTCACCACTATCACTCCGGCCGTGACCCAGACTCTCGGCGAAGGTCGGGCCATCGGTTCGTATTCGTTGGGGCAGGGCTTTCTCAACAGTTCGTCGAGCAGCCGTTTCGACGAGTTGCTGGCGCAGATCGAAAAGCTCCAGGCCGAATACGCGCTGAAACTGGCAGACGCCCTCGACTCCAGCCAGGCTGCGCGCGTCAGCCTCAGCGCGCCGGCCGACAGCAGCAAGGCTTCGCTCAAGCAGGCCAGCGAACTGTTTGAGGCGAAAGTCGTGGTGGCCGAGACCCTCGATACCCCGTGGCAGGCGTTCTACGATCAGGTCTCCGGGCTGATGGCTCAGACCTACCAGCTCAATGACGCGACCCTGAAATTCCTCGATACCCAACTGCAGCAGCGCCTGGCGCAAAACCGCACGCACATGGTGTTGCAGGCGGTGGCGCTGGCGGTGGTGTTCGTGCTGATTTTCTATCTCTACGGCGGGTTCTACGCCTCGACTCGCACCACGCTCAAGCGCCTGGGCGCGATGATGGACAAGGTCGCGGCCGGTGACATGACGGTCAATTTCAAGGCCAACAGTCGCGATGAACTCGGCGAACTGGGTGAGGTGTTTAACGGCACCGTGAGGAAAATCCACGACCTGATCGAACGAGTCGGGCAGACCGTGGCTGAGGTCGAGCGCCAGGCCGGGCAGGTGGAAACTGTCTCGGCGCAAAGCAATCAGGCGGTGGCCGGGCAGCGCACGCAGATCGAGCAAGTGGCGACCGCGATGAACCAGATGTCGGCGACCTCGCTGGAAGTTGCACGCAGCGCAGCGGCAGCGGTGAGCAGCGCGCACAGCGTCAACGATGAAACCGTCAGCGGTCGTACACTGGTGGAGTCGCAGCAGGGCAGCATTGCTGCGCTGGCCAGTGAGATCGATCAATCGGTGCTGGTGATCAACCAGTTGGCCAGCGACAGCCAGTCGATCAGCCGCGTGCTGGAAGTGATCAAGAGCATTGCCGAGCAGACCAACTTGCTGGCGCTCAACGCCGCCATCGAAGCCGCCCGCGCCGGAGAGCAGGGCCGGGGATTTGCGGTGGTGGCGGACGAAGTGCGTACGTTGGCCAAGCGCACCCAGCAATCGACCGAAGAAATCGAACAGATGATCGCCAAACTGCATGGCGGCGTGGGTGCGGCGGTGAAAGCCATGGGCGTCAGCCATCAGATGGCCAACGGCACGGTCGGGCAGTCGGAAAAGGTCCAGCAGGCGCTGGAAAACATCCTCGGCGCAGTCGGCATGATCGTCGACCAGAACCAGCAGATCGCTGCCGCCGTGGAGCAACAGACTGCGGTGGCCCATGACATCGACCAGAACATCGTCGAGATCAATCGCGCCGGCGAGCGCACGGCCCAGGGGGCGCACCAGACGGAGGACGCCAGCCGAGCGTTGTCAGCGCAGGTGGTGGAACTGAAACAGCTGATCAGCGCGTTCCGCGTCTGATCGAGCGCGAATGCTGTAGGAGTGAGCCTGCTCGCGATAACGGTGTGCCAGTCAACTCAATGGTTGGCTGATACACCGTTATCGCGAGCAGGCTCACTCCTACAAGGGCGGTAATGTCAGAACATTTTGTAATGCATTGATGCTTACGCTTGTAAGCCAATTCCTGTTTTCTTTCGACGGCTGGCTTTTCGTCATTAATGAGCCAGTATCCGAGTTCTGCTGATTGCGTCGAGGAGGCCGCTCATGTCCGTTGCAACCCTGGGAATCCAGGGCCGTTGTGCTCATTGCCAGACCCTACAGGTACTCAAACCCTGGCAACTCAACGCCATCGCAATCAACGAACCGTTCACTTGCGCGCACTGCCAGGAAGCTCTGGAGCTGCGCTGCCCTAAACAGATCAAACGCTTCAAGTCCCTCGACTCGCTGGGATTGCTGCGCTTCAGCGCGTCGGTCACGGTGTGCACCGCGCTGCTGGTGGCGTTGGTCATGGAATGGATCGGGCTGCTCAGCGTGACTGAACAGTTGAATGCGTCGTTGATCGTGATTTTTATCTACTTCGCACTGGCACGCTTTGTCCGTCAACGTCAGCACATGACCTTGATTCTCGAAGCGGCCAAGGCCCACGGCGACTGATTACCAACCGAATACTTCGCAGCTGTTGGCAGTGCTGGCTACGGCCAGTTGCTGCGGGCTGACATTCATAAGTTGGGCCAACGCCTCGCAAATCGCCGGCAGGTGCGCGGGAGTGTTGCGCACACCTGGATACATCGCCGGCGCCATGTCCGGGGAATCGGTTTCGAGCACGATCGAATCCAGCGGCAACTCCGCCAGCACCCGATGCATGCGCAACGCCTGTGGCCAGGTCGGCGCACCACCCAGACCCAGTTTGAAACCGAGCTTGATGTATTCGCGTGCTTCTTCGCGGCTGCCGGCGAACGCGTGGATGATGCCCGCGCGCTTGAGCTTGAAGCGCTTGAGCGTGGCGATCACCGCGGCGTGGCTGCGGCGCACGTGGATCAGCGCCGGCAGTTCGAAGTCCGCTGCCAGTTGCAGCTGCGCCTCGAACAGCGCCTGCTGGTGTTCGCGGTCGAGGGTTTCGATGAAGTAATCCAGGCCGATCTCGCCCACCGCGCACAACTGTCGATGGCCGTGCAGCCGGGTCAGCCAGTCGCCGAGTGCGCTTAAAGCTTCGGGTTGATGCTGATCGAGGTACACCGGATGCAGACCGAATGCCGCGTACAGGTCGGCATCGCTCTGCACCAGCTCCCACACCCGTTGCCAATTGCCCTGATAAACCCCCAGCACCACCATCCGCCGCACCCCGAGGGCGCGGCTTTCGGCGAGCAACGCCGAGCGATCGGCGTCGAAGTCGGGGAAGTCGAGGTGGGTGTGGCTGTCGATCAGCTCCACGGTTCAGTCCCGGTGAATGCGCTGCTTGAAGGTCCGCGCGATGGCCTGCACGCCAGGCTTGTATTGCGCTTGCTCGACGGCGGCCAGCGCCAGTTCCAGCGCCTTGTCGGCGATCAACTGGTGCTGCTGGGCCATGGCGTTGACCGGCAGCGGCAGGAAGTCGAGCAACTGCGTGTCACCGAAGGTGCCCAGACGCAGCGGGCGGGATTTGAGCGGGAAGTCATGCAGCGCATCGAACACGCCCTGCAACAGCACGTAGGAAGTAGTCACCAGCGCATCCGGCAAATGCCCCAGGCGTTGCAGGAGTTCTTCCATCAATTGCTTGCCGCATTCGCGGCTGAAGGACTCGGCGTGCTCGATCAGCACTTCGCCTTTGAACTCGACCAGCGCCTGCTTGAAGCCCGCCGCACGTTCCTGACTGATGCTCAGCTCCGGACGCGCGCCGAGCAGCACGATCTGTTTCGGCTGCGGGTCGAGCAGGCTCTGGGTCAGGTGCAGGCTGGCTTCGCGGTCATCACTGATCACCGAGCAGAAGTGCTCGGGTTCCATGACCCGGTCGATGGCGATGATCGGCAAGCCCTTGGCCTGCAGTTGGCGATAGCTGTCGTCACCGGCCGGCAGGCAACTGGCGACGATCAGCGCATCGCAACGGCGCGCCTTGAACAGTTGCAGCAACTGGCGCTCGCTGTCCGGCGCATCGTCGGAGCTGGCAATCAGCAACTGATAGCCACGCGCCCGCGCGCCTTGCTCCAGCAGTTTGGCGATCCGCGCGTAACTGGGGTTTTCCAGATCCGGCAGAATAAAGCCCAACGTGCGGGTGTGCCGACTGCGCAACCCGGCCGCTTGCGGGTTGGGGGTGAAGCCGTGCTGTTCGACGACCGCACGCACCCGCTCGACCGTGGCGTTGCTGATGCGTTGCTGTTCGGCCTTGCCGTTGATGACGTAGCTGGCGGTGGTCACGGACACTCCGGCCAACCGCGCGATATCACTGAGTTTCAACCCGGGATTTCCTTGTTTTTTCGAGCTTGCCGCCACATTTTCGCCAATCCTACCCGATTCGGGCAGACGACTATTGTCGCAGCGCATCCGACAAGTTGGACTTCAAGGATGAGACATTATCGAGTAACGTGCCGATCAATCTAGATTAAACGTTTCAGCAAGCGTATTTTCTACGTTTTAGACGCCTTTGGCCGGTTCTGCCGTGAAACCGCCAAAACTGCCGCTGAAAAGCAGGCTGACCAGCGCCTAAGCTGAGACCATTCAAAACAATATCCTGGCGCATCCATGTGCCAAAAAGGAGATCGCATGCTCGAGCTCACTATAGAGCAGATATCCATGGGCCAATCGGCTGTGGATAAACCCGCCGCCCTGCAACTACTCGCCAATCATCTGGTGGCCGATGGCCTGGTCGCCGATGGCTACCTCGCCGGCTTGCAGGCCCGGGAAGCCCAGGGCTCGACCTTTCTCGGCCAGGGTATCGCCATCCCCCACGGTACGCCCGAGACCCGCGATCAGGTATTCGCCACCGGCGTGCGCCTGATGCAGTTTCCCGAGGGCGTGGATTGGGGCGATGGTCAGATCGTTTATCTGGCGATCGGCATCGCCGCCAAATCCGACGAGCACCTGCGCCTGCTGCAACTGCTGACCCGCGCCCTCGGCGAGACCGATCTGGGTCAGGCCCTGCGTCGCGCCAGTTCTCCCGAGGCGCTGCTGAAACTGCTGCAAGGCGCGCCACAGGAACTGGCGCTGGATGCGCAGATGATCGGCCTCGGCGTGTCGGCTGATGATTTCGAAGAACTGGTCTGGCGTGGCGCGCGTCTGTTGCGTCAGGCCGATTGTGTGAGCAACGGTTTTGCCGGTGTGTTGCAACAAGTCGAAGCCCTGCCGCTGGGCGATGGCCTGTGGTGGCTGCACAGCGAGCAAACCGTGAAGCGCCCGGGCCTGGCGTTCGTCACCCCGGACAAACCGATGCGTTACCTCGGCCAGCCGCTCAGCGGTCTGTTCTGTCTGGCCAGTCTCGGCGAGGCGCATCAGGCGCTGCTTGAGCGTCTGTGTGCGTTGCTCATCGAAGGGCGCGGCCATGAATTGGGCCGCGCCACCAGCAGTCGTAAAGTCCTCGAAGTGCTCGGTGGCGAACTGCCGGCCGATTGGCCGAGCGCTCGCATTGCCCTGGCCAACGCCCACGGTCTGCACGCACGTCCGGCGAAGATCCTTGCGCAACTGGCGAAGAGTTTCGACGGTGAAATCCGTGTGCGCATCGTCGACAGCGCGGACAGCGCCGTGTCGGTAAAAAGCCTGAGCAAACTGCTGAGCCTCGGCGCGCGGCGTGGTCAGGTGCTGGAGTTGATCGCTGAACCGAGCATCGCCGCCGACGCCTTGCCCGCATTGCTGGCCGCTATCGAAGAAGGCCTTGGCGAAGAAGTCGAACCGCTGCCGGCCGTGAGTCAGCAACGCGAAGTCATTGCCGATATCGCCGAGGTGCTGATCGCCCCGGCATCCGGCGCGCAGTTGCAGGCGATCCCGGCGGCACCGGGTATCGCCATTGGGCCTGCGCACATTCAGGTGCAGCAGGCGATCGATTACCCGTTGCGCGGCGAGTCCGCCGCCATTGAACGCGAGCGCCTCAAGCAAGCGCTGAGCGATGTGCGCAGTGACATTCAGGGCCTGATCGAACGCAGCAAGGCCAAGGCCATCCGCGAGATCTTTATCACCCACCAGGAAATGCTCGACGACCCGGAACTGACCGACGAAGTCGACACCCGTCTCAAGCAAGGCGAGAGCGCCGAAGCGGCGTGGATGGCGGTGATTGAAGCAGCGGCCAAACAACAGGAATCGCTGCAGGACGCGTTGCTCGCCGAGCGGGCGGCGGACCTCCGTGACATCGGTCGCCGGGTGCTGGCGCAACTTTGCGGCGTACAAACGCCGAACGAGCCGGAGCAACCGTACATTCTGGTGATGGATGAAGTCGGCCCGTCCGATGTGGCGCGGCTCGATCCGGCCCGTGTGGCCGGGATTCTCACCGCTCGCGGCGGCGCCACCGCGCACAGTGCAATCGTCGCCCGTGCTCTCGGAATTCCTGCGCTGGTCGGAGCTGGCGCTGCGGTGTTGCTGCTGGAACCGGGCACGCCGTTGCTGCTCGACGGTCAGCGCGGTCGCCTGCACGTCGACGCCGATGCCGCGACCCTGCAACGCGCCGCCGAAGAACGCGACACCCGCGAGCAGCGTCTCAAGGCTGCCGCCGAACAACGCCATCAACCGGCGCACACCACTGACGGTCACGCCGTGGAAGTGTTCGCCAACATCGGTGAAAGCGCCGGTGTCACCGCCGCAGTGGAGCAGGGTGCCGAGGGCATCGGCCTGCTGCGCACCGAACTGATTTTCATGGCTCACCCGCAAGCGCCAGACGAAGCCACTCAAGAAGCCGAATACCGCCGCGTTCTCGATGGCCTCGCCGGGCGGCCGCTGGTGGTGCGCACCCTTGATGTCGGCGGCGACAAACCGCTGCCATATTGGCCGATCGCCAAGGAGGAAAACCCGTTCCTCGGCGTGCGCGGCATTCGCCTGACCTTGCAGCGTCCGCAAGTCATGGAAGCGCAGCTACGCGCCTTGCTGCGTTCGGCGGACAACCGTCCGCTGCGGATCATGTTCCCGATGGTCGGCAGTGTTGAAGAGTGGCGTCAGGCCCGCGACATGACCGAGCGTCTGCGCCTGGAAATCCCGGTCGCGGACTTGCAACTGGGGATCATGATCGAAGTACCGTCCGCTGCATTGCTGGCGCCGGTATTGGCCAAGGAAGTCGACTTCTTCAGCGTCGGTACCAACGACCTGACGCAATACACCCTGGCCATCGACCGTGGTCATCCGACGCTTTCGGCCCAGGCTGACGGCCTGCACCCGGCGGTGCTGCAACTGATCGACATCACCGTGCGCGCCGCACATACCCATGGCAAATGGGTCGGCGTGTGCGGCGAGCTGGCGGCGGATCCGCTGGCGGTGCCGGTGCTGGTCGGCCTCGGTGTCGATGAGCTGAGCGTGTCCGGTCGCAGCATCGCCGAGGTCAAGGCGCGCATCCGCGAACTCAGCCTGACCCAGGCGCAAACCCTTGCTCAACAAGCCCTCACCGTGGGCAGCGCGAACGAAGTGCGTGCATTAGTGGAGGCCCTGTAATGGCCAAGATTCTCACCCTGACCCTCAACCCGGCGCTGGACCTCACGGTCGAGCTGCCACGCCTGGAGGCCGGTCAGGTCAACCGCAGCGACGAGATGCACACCCACGCCGCAGGCAAAGGCGTGAACGTCGCCCAGGTACTCGCAGACCTCGGGCATCAACTGACGGTCAGCGGCTTTCTCGGCGAAGACAATCTGCAAGCCTTCGAGACTTTGTTCGCCAAGCGCGGCTTTGTCGATGCGTTCATTCGCGTGCCGGGGGAGACGCGCAGCAACATCAAGGTCGCCGAGCACGACGGGCGCATCACCGACATCAACGGCCCGGGGCCGGTGGTCGACGCGACGGCGCAGCAGGCGTTGCTTGAGCGTCTGCTGCAGATCGCCCCGGGGCATGACGCGGTGGTGGTCGCCGGCAGTCTGCCGCGTGGCGTCAGCGCGCAGTGGTTGCGTGAGTTGATCGAACGCCTGAACGGTCTCGGCCTGAAAGTCGCCCTCGACAGCAGTGGTGACGCCTTGCGCGCGGCCATTGAAGGGCGTCCGTGGCTGATCAAGCCGAACACCGAAGAACTCGCCGATGCGCTCGATTGCGATGTGGTTTCGCACGCCGCCGAAGCTCAGGCTGCGGCGTGCCTGCACGCCAAGGGTATCGAGCACGTGGTGATCTCCCATGGCGCCGACGGTGTGAACTGGTTCAGCGTCGGCTCGGCGCTGCATGCCACGCCGCCCAAGGTTACGGTCGCCAGCACAGTGGGTGCCGGTGACTCGTTGCTGGCCGGCATGCTCCACGGTCTGCTCAGTGCCGACACGCCCGAGCAGACCCTGCGCACGGCCACGGCGATTGCCGCGATGGCGGTGACGCAGATCGGTTTCGGCATCAACGATGCGGCGCAACTGGCGCAGCTCGAACAGGGCGTACGCGTGCGTCCCCTGACAGAACAATAAGAGGGTTTGTCATGAAATTAGCCATTGTCACGGCCTGCCCGAACGGCATGGTCACCAGTGTGCTGTGCGCCCGTCTGCTGGACGCGGCTGCCCAGCGTCAGGGCTGGAGCACCAGCGTTGAAGTGGTCGATGCGGCGCACCCGGAGCGCGAATTGTCGGCTGCCACCATTGAAGCGGCGGAGTGGGTGTTGCTGGTCGCCACCGGTGACGTCGACATGCGCCGTTTCGTCGGCAAGCGCGTGTTCCGCATTGCCCCGGCGCAAGCGCTGCAGGATGTCGAAGCGGTGCTGCGCCGTGGTGCGCAAGAGGCCGAAGTTTACCTCGCCAGCGAAGCCGTCCCGGTTGCCGCTGCGCAACGTGCCCCGCGCATCGTCGCCATCACTGCGTGCCCGACGGGTGTTGCCCACACCTTCATGGCGGCCGAGGCGTTGCAGCAGACGGCCAAGCGTCTGGGCTATGAACTGCACGTCGAAACCCAAGGCTCGGTCGGCGCGAAAACCCCGCTCAGCGCAACGGCGATTGCCGAGGCTGACGTGGTGTTGCTGGCGGCCGACATCGAAGTCGCCACCGAGCGTTTCGCCGGCAAGAAAATCTACCGTTGCGGCACCGGCATTGCCCTCAAGCAATCCGAAGCGACGCTGAAAAAAGCCCTCGCCGAAGCTCAGGTGGAGAGCGCTGCGAGCGACGGCAAGGCGCCGGCCAAGCAAGAGAAAACCGGCGTTTACAAACACCTGCTGACCGGTGTTTCGTTCATGCTGCCGATGGTGGTGGCCGGGGGGCTGATGATCGCCTTGTCGTTCGTCTTCGGCATCACCGCGTTCAAGGAAGAGGGCACGCTGGCGGCGGCGCTGATGCAGATCGGCGGCGAGACCGCGTTCAAGCTGATGGTGCCGCTGCTCGCCGGGTACATCGCCTACTCGATCGCCGACCGCCCGGGCCTGGCGCCGGGGATGATTGGTGGCTTGCTCGCCAGCACGCTGGGGGCAGGGTTTATCGGCGGGATCGTCGCCGGTTTCATCGCCGGTTATGCGGCCAAGTTGATCAGTCGTTACGTGGCATTGCCGCAGAGCCTCGAAGCGCTGAAACCGATTCTGATCATTCCGTTGTTCGCCAGCCTGTTCACCGGGCTGGTGATGATCTACGTGGTCGGTAAACCGGTTGCCGGGATGCTCGCGGCGCTGACGCATTTTCTCGACAGCATGGGCACCACCAACGCGATTCTGCTCGGCGTGTTGCTCGGCGGCATGATGTGCGTCGACCTCGGCGGGCCGATCAACAAAGCCGCGTATGCCTTCTCGGTGGGGCTGCTGGCTTCGCAGAGTTATGCACCGATGGCCGCGACCATGGCCGCCGGCATGGTCCCGCCAATCGGGCTGGGCATTGCCACGTTCATAGCCCGCCGCAAGTTCGCCCAGACCGAGCGCGAGGCCGGTAAAGCGGCGCTGGTGCTGGGGCTGTGTTTCATCTCCGAAGGGGCGATTCCGTTTGCCGCGAAAGACCCGCTGCGGGTGATTCCGGCGAGCATCGCCGGTGGTGCATTGACCGGTGCCTTGTCGATGTACTTCGGCTGCAAACTGATGGCACCGCACGGTGGCTTGTTTGTGCTGGCGATCCCGAATGCGATCAATCATGCGTTGCTGTATCTGCTGGCGATTGTCGCGGGGAGTTTGTTGACTGCCGTTGTCTATGCGACGGTCAAGCGCCCTGAAGCCGTTGAGTTGGCGCTGGAACCCGCCAAAGCCTGACACTGCAACACCCCTGTGGGAGCGGGCTTGCTCGCGAAGGCGTCGTGTCAGTCGATATCTTTTTAACTGATACACCGCTTTCGCGAGCAAGCCCGCTCCCACAGGGGGGATGTGCTGTCATGCCGGATTCATCATCCCGTGCTTAAGTTTTCCTTTTTTCAGGGAGAACACGCATGAGCGATTTCAATCCGGGGCGTCGGCGGGTCATGCAGGTGGTCGGTGCCGGGCTGCTGATGCCGGGGCTGGCGCCGGCGGTGATCGCGTCGGTAAAGGATCGGCCGCAACTCACCGACGGCGTGCAGTCCGGCGACTTGCAAGGCGACCGCGCGATGATCTGGAGCCGCAGCGATCGCCCGGCTCGGATGGTGGTCGAGTGGGACACCCGTAGCCAGTTTCGCCACCCGCGCCGAGTAGTTTCGGCACTGGCCGATGCGCGCACCGACTTCACCGCCCGCGTCGAACTCACCGGGCTGCCCGCTGATCAGGCGATTTTCTACCGGGTGTATTTCAAGGACGCACAATCCGGCGTCGCCAGCGAGCCGTGGCTCGGCCATTTGCGCAGCGCTCCGAAGGCGCGGCGCAATATCCGTTTCGTCTGGAGTGGCGACACCGTCGGCCAGGGCTTCGGCATCAATCCGGACATCGGCGGCATGCGCATCTACGAATCCATGCGCCTGCGCCTGCCGGACTTCTTTATCCACAGCGGCGACACCATCTACGCCGACGGCCCGGTGCCGGCACAACTGACCACCGAAGGTGGACGTATCTGGCGCAACCTCACCACCGAGGCCAAGAGCAAAGTCGCGCAGACCCTTGACGATTATCGCGGCAATTATCGCTACAACCTGATGGACGAAAACATCCGCCGTTTCAACGCCGAAGTCCCGCAGATCTGGCAGTGGGACGACCACGAAGTGGTCAACAACTGGTCGCCAGGCAAGCAGCTCGACGAGCGTTATCAGGAAAAAGATATCCACACCCTGGTCGGCCGCGCGCGCAAGGCCTGGCTGGAATATTCGCCGATGCGTTTGCAGGCGGCCGACGGCGGCGGGCGAATTTATCGCAAGCTCAGCTACGGGCCGATGCTCGATGTGTTTGTGCTCGACATGCGCAGTTATCGCGGGGCCAACGACGACAACCTCGGCGCGGCGAAACCGTTTTTGGGGCGCGAGCAACTGGACTGGCTCAAGCGTGGCTTGAAGCACTCCAAGGCGCAGTGGAAGGTGATCGCCGCCGACATGCCGATCGGCCTCGGTGTGCCCGACGGTGAAGTCAGCCCGGGTGTGGCGCGCTGGGAGGCGGTGGCCAACGGTGATCCCGGCCCGGCTCAGGGACGAGAGCTGGAAGTCGCCGAGTTGCTCGGTTTTCTGCGCGCGCAGCAGGTGCGCAATTTCGTGTTCCTGACTGCCGACGTGCATTACTGCGCGGCGCATCACTACCACCCGGAGCGCGCGGCGTTTCAGGATTTTGAACCGTTCTGGGAATTTGTCGCCGGGCCGCTGAATGCCGGGAGTTTCGGTCCTAATCCGCTGGACAAGACCTTCGGCCCGGAAGTGGTGTTCCAGAAGGCCCCACCCACGCAGAACGCTTCGCCGTTTGCCGGCTTTCAGTTCTTTGGCGAGGTGAACATCGAAGGGCAGAGCGGGGAGATGAGTGTGGTGTTGCGGGATTTGAATGGGGTAGCGGTCTTCGAGCAGAAGTTGCAACCCGTCTGATCGTCAGGCCCTGCAGTCGAGCTATTATTGTTCTTAATTAATAGCTCGGACTTGAAGTTTTTGTCTATGCAGAGATGTTGACTTAAGTTGCAGTTTTAGTTTTTATTTGTTCAGTTTTTCTTGTCGCTAAGAATAAAAAGAGGTTGGTGTTTGTAGGGGCTCATAGTTGAGAGTTTTTGGTTGTATGGATGGTTTTTTAAAATGTGCTGATGAGTTTTTTGCGGGCGGAAAGATAGAGAGTGTAAACCCGCAAAAATAATGCATATTTTTTGCGGGGTTATGGTTTACTCTCGAAGCGCTACGGAGACTTTTGAAACTTGACGTGTACTAATATGTTTAATAGTTGCGACGTCTGGGGAGAAAAGGGCTAGGTTCACCCCGTCGCCTACGGAGCTTCTATACATTACACCGTCATAACCACATACTTTGACAAATTCGCATAGAAATTGGCTGGGGATATAGTCAAACGCAGCAGCTCTCGGCAGAACTGGGCGCGTCAGTTCTTTTCCTAGTTGCTCAAGAAATTCAAGGTCACTACGCAGCATAGACACTTCTACTTCATCAGGAAGTAGAAAGGGTGAAATTGTGCTTCTCGGATGTCTGAGATCTACAATTTTTAGATTTTGGGGGATTTCAATCTCGGCGATACAGGCTTCCTCACCTGTATGGGGTCTGATTTCGGATACTGCTGTGATTGATGTAGAAGCTAAGTATAAGTAAGGGATGCCCGCGGGGTTGGCCCTTCCATGTGATGCCAGATGCTTAGGTGGGGACATCATCTCTTTTGGGGGGAACGGGTTCGAATCACTTTGTATTCTTGCTCGAAACCATGGTGATTGAAGGTCAGAGTTTGGAAGTATCAAGAAGCCAAAAAGTCTTTTGAGGCGTTCGAGATTGATTTCGGTTTCTGGGAAATATCGATTTTGATGCATTAGCTCTTGTCGAAGGTCCGCCCAGCGCTGTAGAGCATCGTCTGATACCGCAGCCTCTGAGGGACGATACTTATACCTAACAAATTCTCCATCATCTAATATGTCGCTTAGAAGCTCTTTGGTGTGAGCGTTGTCCATTTGTTCATGGCTGAACATGCCCCAGTCATTTTTTAATAATTCTACTATCCCTCTGCCGTTGGTGTCCTTTACGTAGATTCCAGTAAGCAGTTCAAAATGCTCTCGCAATTCTTTTGGTGGTAGAAGTGGTTGATCTTGGGAGAAGCAATAATTGCATGTTCCTTTTTTATCGGAATGTAGAAGAAATACATTGTTTTGTAGATGCAAATCTCCGATGCATCTGGGGCAGCAATAAGTATCCATAATCACTGTCCTCGAAAATAATTGGCCATAACCTCAAGGTGATGCTGCATTGAAAGCTTTTTAACATATCCCAATCCAGGGAAGTGACCGCGTCGGTGTAAGTCTATAAACTCATCAATAGCTCGAGATCTGAAAATTTTTGTCCCGCGTCGAGACGCTTCATCTGTAAGCTTCTGTAAAGCTTCAGAAAATTTACCTGCTGGATCCGTGGGGGTTTCAAATCGATCTGATTTGAAATGATGAATATACATGCCGTTATCTTGATCGTCATCAATGAAAGTCAAGTGAATGGCCACAGCATAAGCCGGGCCGCCACTATCGGAATATTCATCACCTACGATGAGAAAGTCACCGAATCCATTGCCACCTTCATCCTCGTAAGTAATATGTAAGTCAGAGAAGAACTCTATAGGCGGATGTAAACGATTGGCACGTTTCTCAAATCCATCTCTTATTAATATTTTTTCGGAATCATTGAAGTGGCGTTGATAAAGCTTTCCATTATGTCTTTCAATAAATGCATGTGCGCAGTCTATATTTCTGCTCAGCTCCGCTATACGGCGACCATCGTTAAATCCGGCATGAATAAATAAAATTCTGCGCTCATTGAGCCGTTCGATGAGAGTTTCTATTTCTTCTGGATCTGAATTTTCGGTTAGTAAGATGCCTGCGAAGACACTGGCGTCGTGCTCATATTTTGTATTCAGGAATTCTAAGATAGTGACCGGGCTGTTTGATAGATCTCCATATTCCGGATTGACAATCAGTGCTACTTCACCGTTTGATTCGAGCACTGAATCAATGGACCTTGCAAGGCCGTTCAATGACTCTTTTACAGGTTCGATGATTGGTAAAAAACCTGCCTCTGCCATCAAATTGGCACATTCGCGTATCACAATAAGGTCATACTGTTTTCCACGAAAATACGGGTAGTACATATCCTTTTATCCCCAGTTTAAAGCTTCCGTTATAGGTGTTTTTATTGCGTTCATTAGATTTTTTTGGCCGTGCTCTTTATAAGGAGTTGTTAAGCCAAAAAAACGGAGCGAAGCAGGAATCGTTTTGATGGAGTCGGCTTGTGATGCTAGATTTCTAGTCGACTTCAAAACTTTAAGCATTTCATCGTGAACAGATGTAGACGGAATATTCTTGAACTTCTCGACTAGGGCCGAATAAATCATAGTATTAGGGAGCTTTGGAACCTCGATTTCCATCCGTGTCAAAATTTCTATGGCTTCCTTTTGTGTAATAGAATTCAAAATAGATACGGATTTTGTTCGCTCTGGATCATTAATCCCTTTTCGGATTTTAGATATTTGATATCTTTCTGTAAGTACTGATATTCCTACGAAATCAGGAATGCAAGAGTTGACAGTTTTTAAGTGTTTTTCTGCACAAAGCACTGTAACTTCTGCAAAAACTTCGCCGTATGAAGCTACTTGAATGGGTAGCCTGTCAAGTCGATCGCGTTCGGATTTTATTTCATATGCTATGGATGTACCGTTCAGCATTACTAAGTCAGCTTTGTTGTTTCCAATTCTGAATTCGTGTAGTAATGCTGCAGTTTTCAATGAGTGTGCTCCCAAAAGAACTTTTTGAGTTACTGCAGCTTTGTAAATGTACTCATTTCTGAAGGCGGTTTTCTTTAATAAGGAGAATGCTTTGTCTAAGAATTCTCCAACACTCAGGTTGCAATGCTTAGTATCTAAGTTTAGTTCTTTTATTAAACGAGCCATCATTGGGGAGTGGCCAGTTTTTACTAGTTGATGAAAAACAGCTGCCGAAAAAATCCGTGCGATAGCCGCCTGCTCATGGCTCTCAATTTGCTTCACAGATTTCCACATAAGCCCTTCTTCAAAGTCATTAACCCCAAACACCTTTGCTCTCATTCGCATCCGATCAGGTCGGAGCGTTACCTGGGGCGCAGTATAAAGCTTCTTTTTGATCCAAGCTCACATACCGATTTCTACGATGACGGATTCGTCAACTTCCCAAGAAATCTACGGTTTCAATGCTGTCGCGGCCACTAAATCTGCTGATTTGCTGCAGAAAATGCAGATTGGAAAAAACGCCACGGGAATGCGCGGCGATTTTTTTAGAGCTAGACGCGACCCTAATCAGTTCTGACTCTACGCATTTCTGGCAGAAGAGTAGTAAGAGGACGCTTGAGACGTCAATAAACATCCCGGCGATAGCGGCCCTGTTCGATCAGACGTTCGACTTCGGCGGTACCGAGGATGTCGTTGAGTACCTGATCGACGCCAGAAGCCATGCCCTGCAGGCTGCCGCAGATGTAGATCACCGCACCGTCAGCCAGCCATTTCTTCAGTTCGTCAGCGGATTCGCGCAGACGATCCTGCACGTAAATCTTTTGCGCCTGATCCCGCGAAAACGCCAGGTCCAGCCGCGCCAGATCACCATTGATCAACCACTCTTCCAGCTCCGCCCGGCAGAGGAAATCGTACTGACGATTGCGCTCGCCGAACAGCAGCCAGTGACGCTGCTGACCGTCGGCGATGCGTGCTTTGAGCAGGCTGCGCAATCCGGCGAGGCCGGTGCCGTTGCCCAGCAGAATCATCGGCACCGGTTCGTTTGGCAAGTGGAAGCCACTGTTGCGCCGCACGCGCAGGCTGATGCTGCCGCCCACGGGCGCATGCTCGGTCAGCCAGCCGGAGCCGATGCCGAGGCTGCCGTCGCTGTGTTGTTCCTGACGCACGATCAGTTCCAGCACGCCGTCGGCGGCAATCGAGGCGATCGAGTATTCGCGCATGCCCAGCGGCACCATCGCATCCACCAGCGCTTGCGCATGCAGGCCGACCAGATGCGCGCGATGCTCGGGCAACTGGCGGCTGGCGAGGGCGATTTCCAGTGGCTCTTCGAGGCCGTTGATCTTCACCGTGGTTTCGCCACGAATGCCGAGGCCGTCGAGGAAGTGTTCGATGGCCCACGGGCAGTTGCGCGGCAGCACTTCCACCAGATCGCCGGCCAGCCAGCTGCTGGTGCTCGGCGCTTTCAGGCCCAGCAGGTACACCGGCGCGCCGCTGCTGTCGGGGTTCATCAGTTCGCGGCTGACCAGCGTCCAGTTGTCGTAGCTCGACGCTTGCCAGGTGTCGACCGGCGCTTGTCCGGTCAGCTGTCCGAGCTGGGTTTGCCAATGACGCAGGGCGTAGGGGTCGCCGCTGTCGACTTCGACCGGAGCGAACAGGGTCTTGCCGCCGTGCTCGCCCAGCCACTGATGCAGGCGTCGGGCGAAACCGCAGAAATTCTGGTACTGGCGGTCGCCGAGGCCCAGCACCGCATAGTTCAGGCCGTCGAAGCTTGCAGCGTTGCTCAGCACTTTGCGCTCGAAACCACGCGCGCTGTCCGGTGCTTCGCCGTCGCCGAAGGTGCTGACCACGAACAGAGCGTTACTCGATTCACGCAGATCCTGCGCGCTGACGTTCGCCAGCGGCTGCACCTTCACCGGCAACCCGGCGGCTTGCAATTGCCCGGCGGTCTGCCACGCCAGTTGCTCGGCAAAACCGCTCTGGCTGGCGAAACCCACCAGCCATGCCGGTGCATCAGCGGCCGGTGCCTGAAGACCTTTGCGCGTGTCCTGAATCTGCTTTTTCTTGCGCCGGCGATCCAGATACAGCAGCCATCCGGTGATGAAAAACAGCGGCATGCACACGGCGGCGAGGGTGACAATGATTCGTCCGACCAGACCGAAATAGCTGCCGACGTGCAGCGCGTAAATGCTGGTCAACAGCTGCGCCTTGAAGCTCTTGTCAGCGTAGCGGTCGACACGTTTGACCACGCCAGTGGCCGGGTCGAGGGTGATCTGGTTCAGCGCGCGATCATGCGGCGAGCTGTCGAGCAGGTAGAACACGGTCGCCGGTTGCCCGGCCACTGGCGGCATGCGGATGTTGTAGGCCGACAGGCCCGGGCCGGCCGCGCTGTAGATGCTGCTCCACATCGCCGCATAGTCGGCGGTCGGTGCCGGACCTTCTGGCGCGGGGCCGCGACCGCCGCGCACACGCTCGTTTTGCGGCGCGTCGGAAAGCAGTTTGGTCAGGCCTTTGTTGTACCACTCGTACGACCAGGACAACCCGGTCAACGCCAGCAGCAGATACACCAGCAGGCACCAGGTGCCGGCCACCGAGTGCAGATCCCAGTTGAAGCTGCGGCCCTTTTTCTTCCAGTCGAGGGTCAGCCACACGCGCCAGCTGTTCCACTGGCGTGGCCAGCGCAGATACAGCCCGGAGAGGCAGAAGAACAGCAGGATCAGGGTGCAGGCGCCGGTGATGTTGCGCCCGGTATCGCCCATGGCGAGAAAGCGGTGCAGTTGCAGCATCAGGCCGAAGAAGTCCTGGCCCACGGCATCGCCCATGAACTCGCCGGTGTACGGGTCGAAGTAGCGCATCTCGCCACGGCGTTCGCCTTTGGGCGGGGTGAAGTAGACGCGCGCGGCGTTGCCGCTGTCGGTCTCGACCCAGAGCATCCCGACTGTCTTGCCGGAGTTCGCTTCGATGTGTTCCACCAGTTCGACTGGAGGCAGGACGCCAGCGACCTGTTTTTCCACCTGCAACACCGACGGGTTCAGCGCCCGCAGGATTTCGTCCTGGAACGAATAGGCGGCACCGGTAATGCCCATCAGGGCCAGCACCAGCCCGGCAGTGATGCCGAAAAACCAGTGCAACTGGAACAGGGTTTTCTTCAACACGTCGCTCGCCTTGTCCGTTCGAAAATTGTCATCACGGCGCGCATTATGCCGTGGGTTGTCGAGAGCTTCTTTGATTACGCACAAAGGCCCCGTTCAATCTAATGAACGGGGCCGGATCTGCTGATTGCATTAACTGTAGGAGGGGGCTTGCTCCCGAATGCGTCGTGTCAGTCGATATCTATTTCACTGACACATCGCCTTCGCGAGCAAGCCCGCTCCCACATTTACCGCATCAATCAGAAGTGGAAGTTGGTGCTCAACAGCGCCGTACGGCCCGCGGCCTGGTTGGCGAAGTGGGTCGAGAAGGCTTTGTCGTAGTAGGTTTCATTGGTCAGGTTCTGCACGTTGAGTTGCAGGTCGACGTTTTTGCTCAGCTTGTAGGCGGCCATCGCGTCGTAACGTACATAGGAATCGACCATCGTGGTGTTGGCCACGCTGCCGTAGACGTCGTCGACGTAGAACGCGCCGCCACCGAGGGTCAGCTTCGGCGTGACCTGATAAGTGGTCCACAGGCTGGCGCTGTTTTTCGGCGTGTTGGGCAACTCGTTACCGTTGTTGATTTTGTTGGCTGGCAGGTCACCGCCGTCCACCTGTTCGCTGTCCATGTAGGCGTAGCCGGCGAACACTTGCCACTTGTCAGTGATCTTGCCGCTGGCCGACAGCTCGATACCTTGCACGCGGGTCTTGCCGGCGTTCTCGTAGGAGGTGGTGTCGACTTGTACGCGAGCGTTTTCTTTCTCGGTGCGGAAGATGTCAGCGGTCAGCGACAGGCGATCGTTCAACAGATCCCACTTGGTGCCGATTTCGTAGTTCTTGGTGGTTTCCGGCTCCATGTCGCTCTTGAGCAGGTTGCCATTGCGATCCGGGGTGCCACCCAGCGGGTTGCCTTCCTGGCCTTCGCCGAGGGTGTTGCCCGGTGGTGTCGCGGAAGTCGCGTAGGAGGCGTAGATGCTGCCGTTCGGTGCCGGTTTGTAGACCACGCCGAACTGACCGGTGACGAATTCGCTGGTGTCATCACCCTTGGAGGTGGTGGTGCCGGCGTTGTTGTAGGTCTTGTAGTCGGTGTCGAAGTGGTCGTAACGCAGGCCCATGTTCACCAGCCACTGCTCGGACAACTCCAGGGTGTCGAACGCATACAGCGCGTAAGTGTTGGCCTTGGTGTCGGTGCCGGCGTAGTTGCGCGAGATCGCGCCGTTCCACGGATCGTTCGGGTTCGGGTTCGACAGCGAGGTGCAGTTGTAGCCGCTCGATGCGCCAATCATCGACGGGGTGCAATTGGTGGTCGCAGCGCTGGTGCGCGGCGTGGTGTCAGTGTTGACGTTGTACGAGGACTTCTGGCCTTCCTCGCGGGTGTATTCGACACCGGTGGAGAAGCTGTTCTTGAAACCGGCGACGTAGAAATTGCCGAACAGATCAGTCTGGTTGGTGGTGGTCTCGGTGTTGCTGACCCGCGTGTTGGCACGGCGCCAAACGCTGCCATTGTTGACGTTGCCCTTGCTGTCGTCCGGCTGGGTCAGGATGTAATCCTGCATGCTGGTGCCGTGGCGCAGGGTGTTCTTGATGGTCAGCGAGTCGCTCAGGTCATGCTCGATGGCGAAGGTCGCGGTGTCGGTGCGGCCCTTGCGGAAGTCGCGATCCAGACCGTAGAAGTTGCTGTGATCACCACCGGCGTACGGCTTGTCCGGGTTGGACTTGGTGCGTGCTGCCGAACCGCCGGCCGGAATGGTATAGGGAATGCCCGAGTCCGGGGTGTCGTTGCTTTCCAGATGGTAGTAGTCGAGGTTGACGCGGGTGTCGGTACCCAGGCCAAACGCCAGGGACGGCGCGATACCCCAGCGATCGTAGTCGACCTTGTCGCGACCGGCGACATTGCTCTCGTGGCTCATCAGGTTCAGGCGGCCGGCAGCGGTGTCGCTGAACTGGTAGTTGCCGTCCAGGGTGTAACGCTGGGTCTGGTCGGAACCCCAGGTGAAACCACCATCAAACGAATTGCCCAGGTGCGCTTTCTTGCTCACCAGGTTGATGCTGCCGCCGGCTGCGCCACGACCGCCGATGGCGGAGTTCGGGCCTTTGCTGACTTCAATGTTTTCTACGGCGAAGATTTCGCGACTCTGCGAACCGGTGTCGCGCACGCCGTCGAGGTAGGTGTCGCCCTGGGCGTCGAAACCACGAATGAACGGACGATCGCCCTGCGGGTTGCCGCCTTCACCGGCACCGAAGGTGATGCCCGGCACGGTGCGCAGCGCGTCCTGCATGTTCAGGGCGCCGGTGTCTTTCAGGACTTGTTGCGGAATGACGGTGACCGAGCGCGGCGTGTCGACCAGCGGTGCGGTGTACTTGGGCGAGGAGGCTTTTTCGACCTGGTAGGACGTCGAGTCCTGCGCTTCGCCGGTGATGGCGGTAGCGTCCAGAGCGATGGCATTGCCGGACGCTTTGCTGTCGGTCTTTTCCGCGGCGAAGACCATGTGGCCAGCAGAGCCGGCGGTGATGGCAACACCAATGGCCGAAGCAAGCAAACGTGGTGAACTGACCGGCAATTGAACCTGTTGACGTGACATTTTAATTCCCCTCCCCAAGGATTTGAGGTCGCGGAATATAGGGTAAACAGGTATTCGTATCAATTGCGAAACATTGTTATTCGCGACGAATTTACATTCTTTACAATTTAACCTTACGGTTTTTGCCGATTCATCCGTCGTGCGGGTTTTACACAGCCAATAAGAATCAATACCATTGGCACCCCTTTACCATCAGGTACGATCGCCATGCTGCTGCACATCCCCGGCCTGTTCGCCAAAGCAGAAGTGCAGCGCATCCGCGAGGCGCTGGAGCAGGCGGATTGGGCTGATGGCAAGATCACCGCCGGCTATCAGTCGGCGAAGGCCAAGCACAATCTGCAGCTCCCGGAAGGCCATCCGCTGGCCAAGGAAATCGGTGCAGCGATGCTCGAGCGGCTGTGGAAAAATCCGCTGTTCATGTCGGCCGCGCTGCCGCACAAAGTATTCCCGCCGTTACTCAACTGCTACACGGCGGGCGGCAGTTTCGACTTTCACATCGACAACGCCGTGCGTCAGCCCAAAGGCAGCATCGAGCGGGTGCGCACCGATCTGTCGGCCACACTGTTTTTCAGCGAACCCGAGGATTACGACGGAGGCGAGCTGGAGATCCAGGACACTTTCGGCACGCAACGGGTGAAACTGCCCGCCGGCGACATGGTGCTGTACCCCGGCACCAGCCTGCACAAGGTCAATGCCGTCACCCGCGGCGCGCGTTATGCGTCGTTCTTCTGGACACAAAGTCTGGTGCGCGAAGACAGCCAGCGCGCCTTGCTGTTCGAGATGGATGGGGCGATCCAGCAGCTCACTCAAGACATGCCCGATCATCCGTCGCTGGTCCGCCTCACCGGCACCTATCACAATCTGTTGCGGCGCTGGGTCGAGGTATGAGTTTTCAACTGCGACGCGAAGAAGTACTCGACGGCGCCCAGCTCAACGCCATGCTTGAAGAAAGCCCGGCGCGTGCGGCGCAGGCGATTCTGCTCGCGGCCGGCCAGGGCATTGTTGAAGCGCAGGCGCTGCTCGGGCAGATCCTGCTCGATGGCCGTGGCATCGCCCAGGATCAACCCTTGGCACTGCGCTGGTTTGGTATCGCTGCCGGGCAAGGGCACTTGATGGCGCGCAACATGCTGGGGCGTTGTCATGAACATGGCTGGGGGTGTGTGGCGAATGCCGCGATTGCCGCGCAGCATTATCGAATCGCCGCTGACGCGGGGCTGGATTGGGCGATGTACAACCTGGCCAACCTGCTGGGTACCGGGCGCGGAGTGACGTTGGATCATGCTCAGGCCCTGGGGCTGTATCAGCGCGCCGCTGAAGCCGGCCACGCCAAGTCGATGAACCTGCTGGGGCGTTATCTGGAAGAAGGGCTGGTCTGTCGGGCCGACCCGGTCGCCGCGCGCGACTGGTACCGACGCTCGGCCGAGGGCGGAGATTTTCGTGGGCAGTTCAGTTATGCCGCAATGCTGGCTGAGGCTGGATTGATCGAGGACGCACTGGGCTGGTTGCGCAAGGCACTGGCTACAGGGAACGTGAATTTTCTGCGGGTGAGCATGGGTTCATTATCGAGCGCTCGTCATCCGTCGATTCGCCAGATGGCCGATGATTATCGGCAGCGGCTTGGGGAATTGCTCGTCGCTTGAGTCATTAAAAAGTCTTTCAGTTGGCCATTGGTTAGTTGGCTTTTCTGGTTCTTGTATTTAATTTTAATAGTTAATAACTTGGCGAATTAGTTGTATCTGCCTACTGTCGGGTTCGATGTTGTTCAAGTGATTGGAAGTTTCTTGTCGGCATCGAAAATAAATTAGCCGTTATTAATATCCACGGAAGACAAGGAGTCTTTGATGGAACTCAAGTTAAATGACAAGGTGGTCGAGGCCGCCGCGAAAGCGCCTCTGGCATTTGTAAATGCCTCGCTGGGCGTGGGTGAGGAATATAACCGGGGTACCGGTATACAACTGACCAAAGAGCAAATTATCAGTCTCAGGAAGTATGAAGTTCTCGGCCTCTCGCTGCCCGTCCGGTTGCAAGATGTTATTGCCTATCTGAACTATGGTGCGGGTGATGAAGGCGGCGTGGGCCTGAAAGCGGGAGATTTCCTGCGCACCTTCAGCATGACCTATGATCACGCCAAACGCTGGTCACCATTGCGCGAAAAGATCATGTTGACCGGTACCGATCTGAAAATCTTTGCCGGCAGTATTATCCGCACGGGTAACGCCATTGTTGAAGTGTATGAGGATCTCAAGGCCTCGAGGTATCTCGAAGAGCACAACATCAATACGCCTGAGGAATACCTGAATCTGCAACGGCAGATTCCGGGTCTGCCTGATCTCGACCTGTCTTCGGAAGATATCCTGGATATCAAGGCGTATCTCAATGACCTGTTGGCTAAAGTTGCGCATTGTCATCAGGAAGCCGAGCGCGTTCGGGCCCTGCTGGACAGTTTTGGCGCCGATATGCGTGAAAAGGTGCTGCCGGAAATTGCCTTGCGACTGCAGTTCGTCTCCAGGAACACTTATCAGAACGATATCAAGGCGCTGCAGGAGGTCATTGATCAGCGCGCAAAAGAAATTGATGAACTGAACAAACAATACGATCAACTGGTGCAGGAAGCGATCAAGTCGGCGGCCACCCTGAATATTGGCGGATTGATTCTTGGCATTTACCAAGGCGTCAAGGCCGAGAAAATCCGCTCTGAACGTAATCGCTTGAAGCAACTGCAGCAAGTTGATAACCAGAGTATGGCAAGCAAGAACCAGACGCTGAGTTCGTTGAACAAGGTTCGAGATGATTTGCAGAATTTGAGTTACGTGGCGATTGAAGCCGAGGTCGCGACTCAGAACCTGATGCTGGTATGGAATGCCCTCAGTGATTACGTCGAGGCGTCGTTCAAGGAAGTTGACGGTATTTTCGAAGCGACTTCGCTACGCCGTTTCAAGATTCAATTACTGAGTATCATCGATCCCTGGGAGCAGATAAAAGTCAGCTCTGATCAGTTGCTGAAAGTATTTGAAGAGGCTGACAGGGAATATGAAAGAAGTGGGCTGGTTGTTCGGAGTGGGTCAATGATGTCTTTGCTATCGGTTAGTTCGGCTGTACCTGCATTTAACATGGCGCGCCTGCGTGAGCATAATGCTGGCGTGCAGGCGCTTAATACCACGGCTCAGATGCTCTTCGAGCAATTCGATTACATGCCTGGAACTGTCGGAGCCATGAACAATCTGGCGCTCGCCATCAACAAAGCCACCTACGATCTGCGGAGTCAGGCACAGGCCACCGGCATTTATCTGGAACGCGCCGAGAAAAAACTGCGCAGCTATCAGGCTGAGCTGGAGTATCCAGACGACGCGGACGAAGTTCGCGAGGATATGGAGGTCGAGCTGAAGAATATCTTCAACAAGGTGGCGGTACAGACCGAAGATCTGAAAGCCGTGCACAAGAGCATCAGCGCTTATTACGATCGCAGCGCCTCGGCCGAGTGGATCGTGACGCTCAAGGCCGAACGTGTCACCACGATCGAGCTCAAGGGCAGATCCGACAAAAAGCTCGCAGACCTGACGACCGAAATGAAGTCTGTTTCCGACGGTATTGATCTGATCGCCAAGGCTGGCATCGAGAAAATTGGCGAACAAGCGCAGTTGTCTCTGGAAAATCTCAAGGCATTGGGATTGGCGCCACCTCAGGTGCAAGTTGCCCTGCTGGCTATCGAGACGCTGAAGAAACTGATTTCCGGCATTGGCGAGGCCGTTTCTTTTCTCAATATGCTGGCAGCGTACAACCGGCTGAATGAACAGGCAGGTGATCTGCGCGCACAGATCAACAAATACAGCAAAGACCTCGCGCGCATTGAAGGCCGGATTGAGCTGGTCGAAACCCTGGATCAACTGGACGACGGCCGTGCGGCTTACGCTGGGGAGTTCAGCGTTCTGATCGATGACTTTACCCGCTTCGCCAATGATTTCAGACAGAACACTGCGCTTCCCGTTGAAACCCGGGCGCAAGCAGCGATTGATCGAGTCGCCGAAGTCGCCAGGCATCTACAGAGCATTCATCAATAACAAGGAGCTGGAAAGGTGGGCGACTAGCCTGCCTTTCCTGAAACGGCATGAATGCTTTGGCTTATGAATTTTCAGCGATGCAACGGCGTGTACTGGACCGTTACGGGCGATTTCTCGGCACCTTGCCGACGACATTCAATGCGATACCGCTGGTCTTCGAGCGCCGGAGAAAGGCAGGGCATCAATTGGCCGTCCTGGCCAAAGACTCGCGTCTGGAGAACGCCCGGTTCAATCAGCGCTATCTGCAGGATTTCTGGGCGCGTACCGAAGCGTCGAGGCGTCTTGGCGCAGGGTATCTAGGGGATCTGCAAGTGTTTACCCGCGAAGCACTGGATATCACAGGCAACACCTCCAGACACGAGCCTGTCAGCCAGGTGGACTTTCGGTTGTTCAGCCTTTCGCGGTCGACCAGCTGGCAGTTGTTCCCAGCAGAGGATGTGCCTGACCTGATCCACGAACTGGCACTGCGTTTCTATGCGCTGCAGGTCGAGATACGGCAGCTGAAATACACGGTCGTGGAAGTGTACGACGAGTCATTTGGCTTGAAGTCAGTGTTTCTCGGCGCTATGGATCACCGCTCCTGCCTGTGTCATGCGACGCCAACCGTTGCCGAAGGGTTGTTTGGCGATTCATTGACGACGCCTGTCTGGGATCTGGCTTATACATCGACCGATCCGGCCATCAGGGCGGCTGAATACCAGGCTGATATCGCGGCGTTATTCAATGGATTCGTGTCGGTGAATACGCAGATGGGGCTATTCATCGAAGCGCTTTATCAGCGCCTCGACAACGTGTGCAATCAACTCTTGCAGGCGAAGTCTGCGGTGAAACTGAGTGAGCTGAATTTCAAACTCGCCGCGATGACCGAGAACGCCAATGAGTGCATGGCAATGCTCGATCATCTTGAGGCGTGGCTGCGCCCATAAAAAAAGGCCCATGATTGCTCATGGGCCTTTTTCTCAATCGCTACGTATTACACGTAGAACGATTTCAGCGGCGGGAAGCCATTGAATTCGACGGCGCTGTAGCTGGTGGTGTAAGCACCGGTCGACAGCCAGTACAGACGATCACCGATGGCCAGGTTCAGCGGCAGACCGTACTTGTAGTTCTCGTACATGATGTCGGCGCTGTCGCAGGTCGGGCCGGCGATGACCACTTCTTCCATCTCGCCTTTCTTCTCGGTCCAGATCGGGAACTTGATCGCCTCGTCCATGGTTTCGATCAGGCCGGAGAATTTGCCCACATCGGTATACACCCAACGCTCAACGGCGGTGCGGGATTTACGCGCGACCAGCACGACTTCGCTGACCAGAATGCCGGCGTTGGCGATCAACGAACGGCCCGGCTCCAGAATGATTTCCGGCAGGTCATCGCCGAAGTCTTCTTTCAGGAAGCGGATGATCTCTTCGGCGTAGGTTTCCAGGCTGTTGGTGCGGGTGATGTAGTTGGCCGGGAAGCCGCCACCCATGTTGATCAGCTTCAAGTGGATGCCGTCTTCTTCTTTCAGGCGCTCGAAGATCACTTTAACCTTGGCGATCGCCGCGTCCCAGACACTGATGTCGCGCTGCTGCGAACCAACGTGGAACGAGATGCCGTAAGGCACCAGACCCAGGTCACGAGCGAGGATCAGCAGGTCCATGGCCATGTCGGTCTGGCAGCCGAACTTGCGCGACAGTGGCCAGTCAGCGGTGGTCGAGCCTTCGGTGAGGATGCGCACATAGACTTTCGCACCCGGCGCAGCCTTGGCAATGTTGCGCAGGTCGGCTTCGGAGTCGGTGGCGAACAGGCGCACACCCTTCTCGTAGAAGTAGCGGATGTCCTTGGACTTTTTGATGGTATTGCCGTAGCTGATCTGGTCCGGGCTGACGCCACGGCTCAGCACTTTGTCCAGCTCATAGATGGAGGCGATGTCGAAGCTCGAGCCTTTCTCTTTGAGCAGGTCGATGATCTCGACAGCCGGGTTGGCCTTGACCGCGTAGTAGACCTTGGCGAATTCGAAACCGGCGCGCAGGTCATCGTAGGCCTGGCTGATCATCGCGGTGTCGATCACCACGAACGGGGTTTCCTGTTTGTCGGCGAACGCCTTCATTTTCTGAAAGGTTTCGCGCGCGAAATAGTCTTCGACCTGGATCGACATGCTGGGAGCTCCTATGGGCAAACTCGTAAAAACAATGGGTGCAAATGAACGCCCTCCGTATCCCCACTTTGGTTCGCCTACTTCCCAAGGCATGTCGCCGAAAGCAAAAAGGCCACGGGCGTATCTGCCCTTGGCCTTGCTGTCTCGTCGTCAGTACTTGAGCCGGATGGATCGTTTCCAGCATGGACGTTCGGCGCGAACTTTAGGGCGTGAGGGGCCTGAGATCAACTAAAAATGTCGCGTTTTTGCACGCTTCTGACGTACGTCGCGGATATCACTCTTTGTAGCCGACCGAGATGACGGACAGATGTTCCCCGGGAATTTTCATGTGTTAAAAATACCTGCACGTTCGCGGCTTTTGTCGACTAACTCGTGGGTAAGTGCGATAGGCGCAACATCGGCGACGTTGGCGGCGAGAGGTGGGTGTGAGGGGGATTTTGGCCGTTTGGGAGCGGGTGTTTGCAGAGGCTCTGTGAACGCAGCTGTTGAGATTCTTTTCCGCCCTGCGAATCATCAGGAAATTGCACGAATCCTGTGGGAGCGGGCTTGCTCGCGAAGACATTTTCACAGCCGACATCACCGCCGACGGCCACTACGCATTCGCGAGCAAGCCCGCTCCCACAGGTTTGGAGTTTTTACGCGATTACAGCCTCAGCCGGCGAGACGATATTGGTCTTCATCCCGCGCGAACGCCCCGAGCTCAGATAGGCTGCGATCGACTCCTGCGTCACCTCACCGAGGAACACCCGCTCGGCATCCATCACCGGTAACCACGAACGATTGAACTCGTACATCCGCGACAGCAGGATGCGCAGGTGTTCGTCGTACGCCGCGGTGGCGTTGAACTCACGCAGGTACTGCGCGCAGGTGCCGGTCTGGCGGTGCAGGTCGCGACGACGCACATAGCCCAGCGCCTTGTTCTCGGCACAGGTGACCACCACATAGCGGCGATCATGTTCGTCCATCAACTCCAGCGCATCGGCCACCGGGGTTTCCGGGCTGACCGATGGCGCGTTGTCCGCCGCGTCTTCGGCTTTCACCAGCAACAGACGTTTGAGGGTGCTGTCCTGACCGACGAAATTGCTGACAAAGTCGTCCGCCGGGTGTGCGAGCAGGGTGTCCGGGTGATCGATCTGCAGCAGTTTGCCGGCGCGGAAGATCGCTATCTTGTCACCAAGCTTGATCGCTTCGTCGATGTCGTGGCTGACCATGATCACGGTCTTGTTCAGCGCCCGCTGCATCTCGAAGAACTCGTTCTGGATCATCTCGCGGTTGATCGGATCGACCGCACCAAACGGCTCGTCCATCAGCAACAGCGGCGCATCCGCCGCCAGTGCGCGGATCACGCCGATGCGCTGTTGCTGGCCGCCGGACAGTTCACGCGGGTAACGATGCAGATACTGCTTGGGTTCCAGTTTGATCATGCTCATCAGTTCGCGAGCGCGGTCGTGGCATTTCTGTTTGTCCCAGCCGAGCAGTTTCGGCACCACGACGATGTTCTCTTCGATGGTCATGTTCGGGAACAGGCCGATCTGCTGGATCACGTAGCCGATGTTGCGGCGCAGGGTGACTTCGTCGAGGTCGGTGGTGTCTTCGCCGTTGATCAGGATCTTCCCCGAGGTCGGCTTGATCAGGCGGTTGATCATTTTCAGCGTGGTGCTTTTGCCGCAACCCGATGGCCCGAGGAACACACAGATTTCGCCTTCATTGACGGTCAGGCTCACCGAGTCCACGGCTTTGACATCTTTGCCGTTGCTCTGGAAGGTCTTGCTGAGGTTTTGAAGTTCGATCATTTGAGGAGTCCTTTTGGAGTCAGCGTACGTTGCAGCCACTGCAGGAGAAGGTCGGCGAAGATCGCCAGAAGACTGACCAGCAGCGCGCCGACGATCAGCATCGACATGTCGCTGCGGCTGATGGAGGCGAGGATCAGCACGCCAAGGCCACCGGCGCCGATGGTCGCGGCGATGGTCATCACGCCGATGTTCATCACCACCGCGGTGCGCACCCCGGCGAGGATCACTGGCACTGCAATTGGCAACTCAACCATGCGCAGGCGCTGGCCGAAGGTCATGCCGATGCCGCGTGCGGCTTCACGAATGCCAGGTTCGACGCCCGTCAGGGCGAGGTAGGTGTTGCGCATGATCGGTAGCAGTGAGTAAAGGAACACTGCGGTAATCGCCGGCATCGGCCCCAGGCCCTGGCCGAACTTGGAGTAGAACGGCAGCAGCAGGCCGAACAGAGCAATCGACGGCACGGTCAGCAGCACCGTGGCGCTGGCCTGCAAGGGACCGGCGAGGCTCGGGAAGCGCGTCATCAGAATGCCCAGCGGCACACCGATGAGAATCGCCAGCGTTACCGCGATGCCGACCAGGGTGATGTGCTGCCAGGTCAGGTGCATCACCTGCTGCCAGTCGAGGTGGGAAAAGGCGTTCAGAAATTCCATGACTTTTCCTCCTTAATTGAGTGGGTGCTGGCGCAGGAAATCCGCTGCCACTTTCGACGGGCTCTCATGATCGACGTCGACCCGCGCGTTGAGTTGGCGCATGGTTTCGTCGTCGAACAGTTGCGCCAGCGGCTTGAGTTGCTCGACCAGTTGCGGGTGCGCATCGAGGTAGGCCTGACGCACTACCGGCGCGGCGGTGTAGTCGGGGAAGTAATGCTTGTCGTCTTCCAGCAGCTTCAAGCCGAAGGCGTTGAGGCGGCCGTCGGTGGTGTAGACCAGACCGGCAAACACCTGGCCGTTGCGCAGCGCGGTGTAGACCAGCCCGGCGTCCATCTGGCGGATGTTCTTGCGGGTCAGGTTCATGTCGTAGAGCTTGACCATGCCGTCCAGACCGTCGGAGCGGTTGGCGAACTCGGTGTCCAGCGCCACCAGGTGATTGGTCTTGGCCTCATCGCGCAGCACCCTGTTCAGGTCACTGATGGTGTTGATCTGCGGATACTCCTCGGCGACTTTTTTCGGCAGGGCGAGGGCGTAGGTGTTGCTGAATTTCGACGGGGTCAGCCAGACCAGGCCTTTTTTCGCGTCGAGTTCTTTGACCCGGGCGTAGGACTGTTCGCTGTCGAGTTTTTCGGTGACATGGTTGTAGGCTACCAATGACACGCCGGTGTATTCCCAGAGCATGTCCAGTTGTCCGCTTTCGTGGGCGCTGCGGGCGAGGTTGCTGCCCAGACCGCCGGTGATCTGCGCGTCGTAGCCTTTGCTGCGCAGGTATTGCGCGGTGATTTCCGCGAGCAGGGTCTGCTCGGTGAACACCCGGGCGCCGAGGCGAATGAGCGGTTTTTCCGCCGCCTGGGCAAATCCTGCGAACAGCATGATGCAGCCTAAGATCAAGCTAAATCGTTTCATAAGTATTCCTTCGCAAAAGCCTTAAGACGGGCGCAAACCGCGTTCCAGCCAGAGACGGCTGGCGAGGGTGACCACGCCATCGAGCAGCAGGGCCAGCAGCGCTGTGCACGCGGCGCCGAGCAGCAGTTGCGGCTGATTGTTCAGGGCGATGCCAGGGAAGATCAGGCTGCCGAGGCTGTTGGCGCCGATCAGGAAGGCCAGCGGCGCGGTGCCGACGTTGATCGCCAGTGCCACGCGCACGCCACCGATGATGATCGGCACGGCGTTGGGCAATTCGACTTTCCACAGCACCTGGCGCGGGGTCATGCCGATGCCGACGGCGGCTTCCTTCAGCGAACCCTGAACGTTTTTCAGACCTTCGTAGGTGTTGCGCACAATCGGCAACAGGGACGCGAGGAACAAAGCGAAGATCGCCGGACCACTGCCGATGCCGAGAATCCCCAAGGCAATCGCCAGTACGGCCAGCGGTGGCACGGTGTTGCCGATATTGAAGATCTGCATGAAGCGTTCAGCGCGGCCGACCATGGTCGGGCGACTGAGGAAGATACCGGCGGGGATGCCCACGACCAGGGCGGCCAGCATTGAAGCGAGGACGAGAATCAGATGAGCTTGCAGGTAAAACAACAAATCGTCGCGGTAGTGTTCGATCGTGTTGATGCCGATCCAGTGGATCAGCAGGGCCAGGAGCGCGATAACCACCGCACCTCCCATCAGCCCTTTGCCATAGCGGATAGCCACAGGCGGACTCCTTTTTTATAGTCGGCGAACGCTCTCCCGTGTGGCATGCCAAGCCTTGGCTGCCGGGAATAAACGTTCGCGAGAAGCAGCTCCTTCAGCACCGGCAACAAGCGGTCTGAAAGCGAGCCATGAGCGCAGCCTCGTCAGGCTAACTTGCTGATTTTTCAGCCCCTGACGAAATGTCGTAACAGGGGATGGACGTCTCCGTGCTTTAAAAGGTTCCCATCTGGGGCAGCATTTGGCCACCCTTAATGTGCTCAACGGTTCGGTTATTGCATCGAGTTGGGCTATAATCGCGGCCCTTTTTTGAATCACCGCCAGGCGATTTCCCATGACCAACCAGGCCGCCGAAGTCGCGAAACGCCGCACTTTCGCCATTATTTCCCACCCCGATGCCGGTAAAACCACGATCACCGAAAAGCTCCTGTTGATGGGCAAGGCGATTGCAGTGGCCGGTACGGTGAAATCCCGTAAATCCGACCGCCATGCGACATCCGACTGGATGGAGATGGAGAAGCAGCGGGGTATTTCCATTACCACGTCGGTCATGCAGTTCCCGTATCGCGAACACATGATCAACCTGCTCGACACCCCGGGCCACGAAGACTTCTCCGAAGACACCTACCGCACCCTGACGGCGGTCGACTCGGCGCTGATGGTGCTCGACGGCGGTAAAGGTGTCGAGCCACGGACCATCGCCCTGATGGATGTCTGCCGTCTGCGTGACACGCCGATCGTCAGCTTCATCAACAAACTCGACCGTGACATCCGCGACCCGATCGAACTGCTCGACGAAATCGAAGCCGTTCTGAAGATCAAGGCAGCGCCGATCACCTGGCCGATCGGTTGCTACCGCGACTTCAAGGGCGTTTACCACCTGGCCGACGACTACATCATTGTCTACACCGCCGGTCACGGTCACGAACGCACCGAAACCAAGATCATCGAGAAGCTCGACTCCGACGAGGCGCGCGCGCACTTGGGCGACGAGTACGATCGCTTCCTCGAACAGCTGGAACTGGTGCAGGGCGCCTGCCACGAGTTCAACCAGCAGGAGTTCCTCGACGGTCAACTGACTCCGGTGTTCTTCGGTACGGCATTGGGCAACTTCGGTGTCGATCACGTGCTCGATGCAGTGGTTGACTGGGCCCCGCGTCCGCTGGCCCGTGTCGCCAACGAACGTACCGTGGAGCCGGTGGAAGAGAAGTTCTCGGGCTTCATCTTCAAGATCCAGGCGAACATGGACCCGAAACACCGCGACCGCATCGCCTTCATGCGTATCTGCTCCGGCAAGTACGAGAAAGGCATGAAGATGCGCCACGTGCGTACCGGCAAGGACGTGCGCATCGGCGACGCCCTGACGTTCTTCTCCTCCGAGCGTGAACAGCTGGAAGAGGCGTACGCCGGCGACATCATCGGTCTGCATAACCACGGCACCATCCAGATCGGCGACACCTTCAGCGAAGGTGAAGTCCTCGGCTTCACCGGTATCCCGCACTTCGCCCCGGAGCTGTTCCGTCGTGTGCGTCTGCGTGATCCGCTGAAGTCCAAGCAGTTGCGTCAGGGTCTGCAGCAGTTGGCCGAAGAAGGCGCGACCCAGGTGTTCTTCCCGGAGCGCAGCAACGACATCATTCTTGGCGCCGTCGGTGTGCTGCAGTTTGATGTGGTCGCTAGCCGTCTGAAGGAGGAATATAAGGTTGAGTGCTCTTACGAGCCGATCACTGTGTATTCCGCGCGCTGGATTGAATGCAGCGACAAGAAGAAGCTTGAGGAGTTTTCCAACAAGGCTGTGGAGAACCTGGCACTGGATGGCGGTGGGCACCTGACCTATCTCGCGCCGACGCGGGTTAACCTGGCGTTGATGGAAGAGCGGTGGCCGGATGTGAAATTCCGTGCGACGCGTGAGCATCATTAAGCGCTGAGCTGGTTTGTTCGAAAGCCCCTGAGGTGTAGGCCTTGGGGGCTTTTTTTTGGGGCTTTGGTCTTGGCGGCCTTTGGGCCGACCAGGTTCTTGGTTTTTTGTGTACATATCCGTTTTTTAGGTGATGGCGGATTAGGGTTCCGCCCTTACGGCGGGTCACTTTTGACAAACGCCTCAAAAGTAACCAAAAACGCTTGCTCCTGCGTTCGGCCCGCTCGCTGGGGCTCGGGGTCCCTTCGCTCCGGGATTGATCCGGGCGCAGCGCCTACGGTTTGCTTCGCTGCACCTCCTCTCGCTGTGTTTGGCTTCGCCAAACGGTCGCTGCGCTCCCACCCCCGGATCAATCCCTCCACTCAGCCTTCCGACGTCGCCCGAGGATCAAGATCAAAAGCTTTCGGCGAGCTGACACTCGGCCATTTGAGTGGTGAAAAGCATGCGCCTGGCTTTAGCTTTTTCTGTGGGAGCTGGCTTGCCAGCGATGGCGGCCTGATAGCCCACCAATTTCTACCTGAATACACCGGGTTCAACCTGTGGGAGCGGGCTTGCTCGCGAAGGCGGCCTGATAGCCGACCAATCTCTACCTGAATACACCGGTCTCAACCTGTGGGAGCGGGCTTGCTCGCGAAAGCGGCCTGACAGCCGACCAATCTCTACCTGAATACAACGGTTTCAACCTGTGGGAGCGGGCTTGCTCGCGAAGGCGGCCTGACAGCCGACCAGTCTCCAGCTGACCGCACCCATTCCCACTGTAGGAGCCAGCCTGCTGGCGATGGCGGCCTGACAGCAGACCATTTTTTCTAATCCAATTGAGCGACTGAAGGAAGCTCCTGCAGGGACTGTAGGGCGAATCCGTATTTTGAGATATCGATGTTCTTGATCGCGACAACCGGCGCGCTGGACGTTAGTGTTCCAGGTCATGCCAGTCGCTTTGAGAGGTCAATGGAATGACGCGCAACCTCATCCATCTGCTGCGCCCCAATGGCTATTTCAGTCTGATGGCCTGGGTGCTTGCGGCGTTGCTGTTCATCAATCGTCTGAGCAGCATGGTCAAGTTGTTCATGGCGCTGTATCTGCGCCAGGAGTTGGGGCTGGCGATTGAAACCGTCGGCTGGTTGCTGTCGGCCTATGGTGCCGGGTTGTTGGTCGGTTCGATGCTCGGTGGGCTGCTCAGTGATCATGTGCGTACGGCGCGGCTGACGGCGACGTTGTTCTTTGTTTCGGTGTGGGTGTTGATCCTGCTGGGGCTGGTCACGCAAGTGCCGTTGCTGGCGGCATTGCTGTTGCTCAGCGGGACGATCGATGGGGCCATTCGCACCCTGCACCAACGCCTGATCATGGAGTACTGCGAAGTCGCTCAACGCTCGCGCGCGCAGGCCTTGAGCCGGGTGGCGCGCAACCTTGGCATGGCCGCCGCAGGTGTGGCGGGCGGGGTGTTGGCGCAGACGGATTTTCGCTGGGTGTTTTTCGGCAGCGCGGCGATGACGCTGTTGGCCTTGCTGTGGTTTGTTCGCACTACGTGGCGTCGGCCGGTACTGATCAATGACGCCCCCTCTACAAACGGCGCCGGTGGATCCGTTGCGCCGTTTTACGATAAAGCGTTCCTGTGGTTGCTCGCGGCGACGGCCGTGCTTGGCATTGCATTCGACACGGTCTACAGCACGCTGGGCAATTATCTGCGTGATTACTACCACTTGAGCACCGAGGCGATCGGCTGGCAGTTCGGGCTCAATGCGTTGCTGGTGATCGCCTTGCAGATTCCCTTGTCACACTGCGGCGAGCGTTGGGGCACGCGGCGGCAAATGCTCGCGGGGAGTTTGTTGCTGGCCGGCGGATTGGGCATGTTGCCGTTCGGATCCGGGCTGGCGTTCGTCTGCCTGTCGACGGTGATCTGGACCTTGGGCGAGGCGTTGTTCATGCCGCCGCTGAATGTGCTGGCGATGCAATTTGCCCAGCGCGGCAAAAGCGGCCAGTACTTTGGTCTGTTCTTTATGAGCTGGAGCGCCAGTGCGCTGTTGTCGCCGGTGCTCAGCGGTCAGTTGTACGGCAATTTCGGTGGCCATAGCGTCTGGCTGGGTAGCGCCGTACTGGTGTTGATGTCAATTCCCTTGACGTGGCAAGCGACCCGTCCGCTTAGCTGATTCCGCGATAGGTGTTATTCGAAACCTGTCTGTCTGTGGAGGGCATTTCTGTCTGCTCGTTAGCGTCCTATCTGGTGAACCCGACGGATCGGAACTAGATTTCACACAGCGCCAGTCAGGCACCCGTGTCTCACCTGAAAGTGGATGGAGTCAGCTATGAAAAGCAGGTTGCTACGGTTTTTATTGCTATTGAAAGTGATGGTCATGCTGTCCCTCGGCACCGCGACGGCCTGGGCGGAGTGCGAGGATCACGATTCCCAGGCCTTTAACGGCCAGGTCGGACACAGCGGCCTGATGCTCGCCAAGTCCGAATCAGAGCCAGGTGATCAGGGGCAGGGTGGCAGCGCCGATGACGACGACTCGACTACTGATGAACCGGACTCTGATGATCCGGACGACGAAGGCGACAGCCAGACGTAAATCGCAAATAAAAGAAAACCCCTTCTTCCCCGACTGATGCGCAATCGGGGGAGAAGGGGTTTGGTTAACGCTTTAGCGACAACTCAAGTTCCCTGTGGGAGGTGGCTTGCTCCCGAAAGCGGTGTGTCAGTCACCATTATCAGTGACTGTCACACCGCATTCGCGAGCAAGCCCGCTCCCACACTTTCGTCCGCCGTTAATCAGGCGGCGCCGTCGAGGAATTGCTCGGCGTAGTGGCAGGCCACCTGGCGATTATCCAATTCACGTAACAACGGCTCTTCAGTGCTGCAACGCTCGGTCGCGTACGGGCAGCGCTTGTGGAACGCGCAGCCCGGTGGCGGGTTCAGCGGGTTGGGCAATTCGCCGACGATCTTGATTTTCGGCTTGTTCGGGTCCGGGTGAATGGTCGGGGTCGCCGACAGCAACGCCTGGGTGTACGGGTGCAGCGGACGTTCGTAGATAGCGTCTTTCGGGCCCATTTCCACCGGGCGACCGAGGTACATCACCATCACGTCATCGGCCACATGTTGCACCACCGCCAGGTTGTGCGAAATGAACACGTACGCCGTGTTGAACTCTTGCTGCAGATCCATGAACAGGTTCAGCACCTGGGCCTGAATCGACACGTCCAGTGCCGAGGTAGGCTCATCCGCCACCAGCACTTTCGGTTGCAGCATCATCGCCCGGGCGAGGGCGATCCGCTGGCGCTGACCGCCGGAGAACATGTGCGGATAACGCTGGTAGTGCTCGGGACGCAAGCCGACCTGCTTCATCATCGCCTGGACTTTTTCGCGGCGTTCAGCGGCGGACAGGTTGGTGTTGATCAGCAGCGGCTCGCCGAGCTGGTCACCGACTTTCTGCCGTGGGTTCAACGACGCGTACGGGCTCTGGAACACCATCTGCACGTCTTTGCGCAGTTGTTTGCGCTGGGCCTTGTCGGCGCCAGCCACTTCCTGGCCGGCGATTTTCAGCGAGCCGGATGACGGCTCTTCAATCAGGGTCAGGGCGCGGGCGAGGGTGGATTTGCCGCAGCCCGATTCGCCGACCACGGCGAGGGTCTTGCCGGCTTCCAGTTCGAACGACACACCGTTGAGCGCGCGTACGGTCGCGTGGCCCTTGAACAGGCCACGGGACACTTCGTAGTGACGGGTCAGGTCGCGGGCGGTAAGTACGACGGCCATTACGCCACCTCCTGGTTCAGCGGGAAGAAGCAGCGGGCGAGGCTGTTGCTTTTCGGATCAAGGGCCGGACGCTGCGCGCGGCAGGTGTCCTGCACGTACGGGCAGCGCGGCGACAGCAGGCAACCCTGCGGACGGTCATAACGGCCCGGGACGATGCCCGGCAGTGTCGCCAGACGCTCGGCGCCCTGGCTGTGTTCCGGAATCGCCTTGAGCAACGCTTCGCTGTACGGGTGTGCCGGGATGTCGAACAGTTGCGGCACCTGACCGACTTCGACAGCCTGGCCGGCGTACATCACGCACACGCGCTGGGCGGTTTCGGCCACGACCGCGAGGTCGTGAGTGATCAGCACCAGGCCCATGTTCTGTTCTTTCTGCAACGCCAGCAGCAGATCCATGATCTGTGCCTGAATGGTTACGTCGAGTGCCGTGGTCGGTTCGTCGGCGATCAGCAGTTTCGGTTCGCCGGCAATCGCCATGGCAATCGCGACACGCTGGCTCATACCGCCAGACAGTTGGTGCGGGTAGGCGTCCATACGGCTGGCGGCGCCCGGGATCTCCACTTTTTCCAGCAGTTCGATGGCGCGTTTGCGCGCTTGCTTGCCGGACATTTTCAGGTGCAGGCGCAGCACTTCTTCGATCTGGAAACCGACGGTGTAGCTCGGATTCAGCGCGGTCATCGGGTCCTGGAACACCATCGACAGGTCTTTGCCGACGATTTGCCGACGTTGACGATTGCTCAGCTTGAGCATGTCTTTGCCGTCAAAGCTGAGCGAGTCGGCGGTGACGATGCCGGGATGCTCGATCAGGCCCATCAGCGCCATCATGGTCACGGATTTACCCGAACCCGATTCGCCAACGATTGCCAGAACTTCGCCTTTGTCGACTTTCAGGTCGAGGCCATCGACAACGGGTGTCGCGGTTTTGTCGCCGAAGCGAACGTTGAGATTCTTGATTTCTAGCAGTGACATGGGAATCTCCTCAGGCGGCGTTCTTGAGTTTCGGGTCCAGCGCATCGCGCAGACCGTCGCCCATCAAGTTGATTGCCAGCACGCTGAGCAAAATGGTCAAACCAGGCAGACTGACGACCCACCAGGCGCGTTCGATGTAATCGCGGGCCGAGGCCAGCATGGTGCCCCACTCAGGGGTTGGCGGTTGTACGCCAAGGCCGAGGAAGCCCAGCGCCGCGGCGTCGAGAATCGCCGAAGAGAAACTCAGGGTCGCCTGTACGATCAGCGGCGCCATGCAGTTGGGCAGCACGGTGATGAACATCAGACGTGGCAGACCGGCACCGGCCAGGCGCGCGGCGGTCACGTAGTCGCGGTTCAGTTCGCCCATCACCGCAGCACGGGTCAGACGCACGTAGGACGGCAGCGATACCACAGCAATGGCGATCACGGTGTTGATCAGGCCAGGGCCGAGGATGGCGACGATCGCCACAGCCAGCAGCAGGGACGGCAGGGCCAGCATGATGTCCATCAGACGCATGATGGTCGGGCCGATCATTTTCGGGAAGAAACCGGCGAACAGACCCAGCAGGATCCCCGGGATCAGCGACATCACCACCGACGACAGACCGATCAGCAGCGACAGGCGCGAACCCTGAATCAGCCGTGACAGCAGGTCGCGACCCAGTTCATCGGTGCCGAGCAGGAATTGCATCTGCCCGCCTTCGAGCCACGCCGGTGGCGTCAGCAGGAAGTCACGGTATTGCTCGCTTGGGTTATGCGGCGCGACCCACGGCGCGAAGATCGCGCAGAAGATGATCAGCAGCATGAACAGCAGGCCGGCAACCGCGCCCTTGTTCTTGGAGAAGGCTTGCCAGAATTCTTTGTACGGTGACGGGTACAGCAGGCTTTGATCCGCGCTTGGGGCGGAAGTGGCTACTGAGGATGTTGGAGTGCTCATGGTATGGACCTCAGCGCTGATGACGGATGCGTGGGTTGGCAAAGCCGTAGAGGATGTCCACTACGAAGTTGACCAGAATCACCAGGCAGGCGATTAACAGGATGCCGTTTTGCACAACCGGGTAGTCCCGGGCGCCGATGGCTTCGATCAGCCATTTACCGATGCCGGGCCAGGAGAAAATGGTTTCGGTCAGGACTGCACCGGCCAAAAGGGTGCCGACTTGCAGGCCGACCACGGTCAGCACCGGAATCAGCGCGTTGCGCAGGCCGTGCACGAACACCACGCGCGAGGGCGACAGGCCTTTGGCCTTGGCGGTGCGGATGTAGTCTTCGCGCAGCACTTCGAGCATCGACGAACGGGTCATCCGCGCGATCACCGCCAGCGGAATGGTGCCAAGCACGATGGCCGGCAGGATCAGGTGATGCAGGGCATCGAGGAATGCGCCCATGTCATCGGCCAGCAGCGTGTCGATCAGCATGAAACCGGTGCGCGGCTCGATGTCGTAAAGCAGGTCAATCCGCCCGGAAACCGGGGTCCAGCCCAGGCTCACCGAGAAGAACATGATCAGGATCAGGCCCCACCAGAAGATCGGCATCGAATACCCCGCCAGGGAGATGCCCATCACCCCGTGGTCGAACAGGGATCCTCGCTTGAGCGCCGCGATCACCCCGGCCAGCAGGCCCAGGATGCCGGCAAACAGCAGGGCGGCCATGGACAGTTCCAGGGTCGCCGGGAAGAGGGAGGTGAACTCGGTCCATACGCTTTCACGCGTACGCAGGGATTCGCCGAGATCGCCGTGGGCCAGTTTGCCGATGTAGTCCAGGTACTGGGCATACAGTGGCTTGTTCAGACCTAGGCGTTCCATTGCCTGAGCGTGCATTTCGGGGTCGACCCGACGTTCGCCCATCATCACTTCCACGGGGTCGCCCGGAATCATGCGAATCAACGCGAAAGTCAGCAAGGTGATGCCGAAAAACGTGGGGATCAACAACCCCAGTCGGCGGGCAATAAAACTAAACATCTTGTGTGGTACCTCATCAGCCGGTTAGGCGTGCCCGGCGACCCTGTGGTCAGGGAGGCCGGGAGTTTCTTATCTACTTCACCTGGGTGGTGGCGAAGTTATTGGTTGTGAGAGGGCTGATGTGATAACCCTCTACGTTGTTGCGCATTGCGGTAAACATCCGGGTGTGGGCCATGCTGATCCACGGTTGGTCCTGATTAAACAGCACCTGGGCCTGTTCGTAGAGTTTGGCGCGTTCGGCCGGATCTACTTTAGCCCGTGCTTCGTCGAGCAGGGTCTGGAATTTCTCGTTGCACCAGCGCGCGTAGTTTTCGCCGTTCTTGGCTGCTTCGCAACTCAGCATAGGCGTCAGGAAGTTATCCGGGTCGCCGTTGTCGCCCGCCCATCCGGCCGACACCATGTCGTGCTCGCCGGCCTTGGCGCGTTTGAGCATTTCGCCCCATTCCATGACGCGGATGTCGATCTTGATTCCGACCTTGGCCAGGTCAGCCTGCATCATCTGCGCGCCGAGCATCGGGTTCGGGTTGGTCGGACCGCCGCCGTTACGGGTAAACAGGGTAAACACGGTGCCTTCCGGAACCCCGGCTTCCTTGAGCAAGGCACGGGCCTTGTCCAGATCGCGTGGCGGGTTCTTCAGGTCGTGGTTGTAGCCCAGCAGCGTCGGCGGGTACGGGTTGACCGCCACCGAGGCGTTGCCTTTGCCGAACAGCGCGTTGACGTAGGCTTCCTTGTCGAACGCGATGTCGATGGCCTTACGCACACGCACGTCGCTGATGTACTTGTGCTGGGTGTTCATGGCGATGTACGAGACGGTCATCGCGTCCATCTCGTCGACTTTCAGGTTGCTGTCTTTCTTGATGCTCGGGATGTCATCCGGTTTCGGATACAGCGCGATCTGGCACTCGTTGGCCTTGAGCTTCTGCAGGCGCACGTTGTTGTCGGTGGCGATCGCCAGGATCAGCGCGTCGGCCGGGGCCTTGCCGCGGAAGTAGTCCGGGTTGGCCTTGAAGCGCACCTGCGCATCCTTGGCATAACGCTGGAAGATGAACGGGCCGGTGCCGACTGGCTTGTTGTTGAGGTCGCCGGTCTTGCCGGACTTGAGCAACTGGTCGGCGTATTCGGCCGGGTAGATCGAGGAGAACGCCATGGCGATGTCGGCCAGGAACGGCGCTTCGCGGCGGGTCAGGGTGAACTTGACCGTGTTGTCGTCGACTTTCTCTACGCTTTTGAGCAGTTCCTTGAAGCCCATGCTTTCAAAGTACGGGAAGCCCACGCTCGACAGTTTGTGCCATGGGTGATTCGGGTCCAGCTGACGCTGGAAGCTCCAGACCACATCGTCGGCGTTCATGTCGCGGGTCGGCTTGAAGTATTCGGTGGTGTGAAACTTGACGCCTTTGCGCAGGTGGAACGTATAGGTCAGGCCGTCTTCACTGATGTCCCAGGATTCGGCCAGTGCCGGAATCACTTCGGTGGTGCCGGGCTTGAAGTCGGCCAGGCGGTTGAAGATCGTTTCGGCCACCGCATCGGCAGTGACTGCAGTTGTGTACTGGACCATATCGAAGCCTTCCGGACTGGCTTCGGTGCAGACCACCAAGGGTTTGGCCGAGACGCCGATGGCGGCGCTCAACAACGCGGCAGCGACGGCCGCACGTAGGGGAAGCATTTTCATCGATAACCCTCTGCAATCGGTTGAAGACAAAAAACCGAACGGCCGACTCGTCATGAGTCAGCCGTCGGTTGGCGTTTTTTACAGGATGTTGAACGGGATGGTGGTCACGAGACGGAACTCGTTGATGCTGCCATCCAGCTGGTTTTCACTGGCACGGTGTGCGGTGTAGGTTGCGCGTATTGCGGTAGCCTTGAGCGGCCCGCTTTGCACGGCGTATGCAGCACCGATCCCGTATTCGTAGTGGTGTTCGCCATCCATCGCCAGCACGCTGTCGTAAGCGCCGCCTTTGTAGTGAGTGCCGTCGATGCCCCAACCACGAGCGCTGTAGATGTTGAACTTCAGGCCTGGCACGCCATATTCAGCCATGTTCAGACCGTAAGCGACCTGGAAGGATTTCTCGTTCGGGCCGTTGAAGTCCGAGAGCAGGGAGTTGGCCAGGTAAATACCGTTGGTTTCGTGCAGATAGTCGAAGTACTCGTTACCGTTAATTTCCTGGTACGAGAAGGTCAGGCTATGGGCCTGGTGAGTCAGACCCAGCGACAGCGAGTAGGTATCGTTGTCGATTTCGCCCAGCTTCTTTTTGCCTTCATCGACGGTCTTGTAGTAGTTCAGACCGGTGGTCAGGCTGAGGATCTGGCTATCGCCCAGCTCGTGGGTGGCGCCGAAGTAATACTGTTTCCACATATCTTCAGCCTGAGTTGCCCACAGGCTGGTTTTCAGACTGGCAAACGGCTGGTAGGAAATACCAGCGGTGTTGACGTGATCAATTTCAATGAGCGTGTCAGCATATTCGGAGCGGAACTTGCGCTGGCTTTCTTCCATACGTGGCGAGTTCTTGTCGAACGTAGCGATGTCGAAGGTCAGGTTTTCCAACTCTTCGCTGTGCAGGCTGACACCTTGGAAGCTCGAAGGAAGAGCGCGGTTGCCGATCACATCGACCATCGGGCTGCTGAAGTTTTGGCGGCCGGCGGTCAGAGTGGTATTTGAAACCCGCGCCTTGATGTTGGCCAGACCCAGTTTGCTCCACTGTCCCTCCGCATCGCCACCATCTCGGGTCAGGGTCCGGTTGTTACCGGAGGCGACGTTAGGAATCGGCGCCCCACCGACGTTTGCAGCGAGGTTTTTGCGGTCACGCTCAAGAGCTACAGCGTTATAGACCGCCACTTCAGTGCTGATGCCGACAGTACCTTCGGTGAACCCCGAGTTGTACTTGAGAATCGTGCCTTGTACCCAGTTGATCCGGCGATCAGTAAGTTCGGTTGTACCGTTTTTTTGGTACTTGAACTTGGCACCACGTTTCAATTGCTCATTGGCGTACCAGTTACGCGTCGTACCGGTAATCGACTGTCCTTCGACGAAGCCGGTCGCTTCAGCCTGGGCGCTCTTGGTGTTGACGGTCACCGGGGTGAACGCCTGGCTTTGGGTTTCCGCATAAGCCGTAGCGGTGACGCTGCTGATGGCCAGGGCCAGTATCGCGGTGCTGCTCAGTTTCATGGGTGAAGCTCCTTTACTTTCTTTTTATGCCGGCTTTTTTGGGTGGGCCGGTTATTGGTTTAGAACTCATTCACACATCGCAAACGTTTGCAAAAGGCCTGATTGGCGAATTTCGGCAAAGCGCTTGCGTGAGGGGGATAGACAGCCCCTCAGCGTTGCGGCTAATCGGTTGGGTTAATCGATACTGACGCCCGAGAACACATTGCGACCGAAGGGGCTGACCTTGAAGCCTTCAACCCGGGCGCTTAACGGCTGGTTGACCGTCGAGTGGGCGACAGGCGTGATCGGCACTTGCTGCTTGAGCAACTGCTGCGCCTGTTTGTAGAGCACGGTGCGCTGGTCGCGGTCGGTGACGACCTTGGCCTCTTTGATCAGCTTGTCGTAAGCCGGGTCGCACCACATGGAGTAGTTGTTGCCGCCAATCGCGTCGCAGCTGTACAGGGTGCCCAGCCAGTTGTCCGGGTCACCGTTGTCGCCGGTCCAGCCGATCAGGCTGATGTCGTGCTCACCATTCTTGGTGCGCTTGATGTACTCGCCCCATTCGTAGCTGACGATCTTCACTTTCAGACCGATCTTCGCCCAGTCTGCCTGGAGCATTTCGGCCATCAGTTTGGCGTTCGGGTTGTATGGACGCTGTACCGGCATCGCCCACAGGGTGATCTCGGTGCCTTCTTTCACACCGGCAGCCTTGAGCAGCTCGCGGGCTTTTTCCGGGTTGTAGGCGGCGTCTTTGATGCTGTCGTCGTAGGACCACTGGGTCGGTGGCATGGCGTTGACCGCCAGTTGCCCGGCGCCTTGATAAACAGCGTTGAGAATCCCTTGTTTATTCACCGCCATGTCCAGCGCCTGACGCACTTCGAGCTGATCGAAGGGCTTGTGGCGCACGTTATAAGCGATGTAGCCGAGGTTGAAGCCGGGCTTGGAAATCAGCTGCAGTTTCGGGTCGACCTTCAGTGCTTCGACATCGGCAGGGCGTGGATGCAGGGTGATCTGGCATTCGCCGGCCTTGAGCTTCTGCACGCGTACCGAAGCGTCGGTGTTGATCGCGAAGATCAGGTTCTTCAGCTTGACCCGGCTCGGGTCCCAGTAGTGCTCGTTACCGGTGTAACGGATATTCGAGTCTTTCTGATAGCTCTTGAACACGAACGGCCCGGTGCCGACCGGCTTCTGGTTGATGTCGCTCGGCTTGCCTTCGACCAGCAGCTTGTCGGCGTATTCGGCGGACAGGATGGCAGCGAAGCTCATGGCGATGTTCTGAATGAACGCGGCGTCGACGCTGTTGAGCGTGAATTCCACGGTCAGCGGCCCGGTCTTTTCGACCTTGGCAATGTTCTTGTTCAGGCTCATCCCGTTGAAATACGGGAATTCGGTCGGATAAGCCTTACGGAATGGCTGTTGCGGATCGAGCATGCGGTTAAACGTGAACAGCACGTCGTCGGCGTTGAAATCGCGCGTCGGTTTGAAGTACGGCGTTGTATGAAATTTCACACCTTCACGCAGGTGAAAGGTGTACTTGAGACCATCCTCGGAAATATCCCACTTGGTTGCCAGTCCCGGTACGACGTTGGTCGCGCCTTTTTCAAACTCGACCAGGCGGTTGTACAGCGGCTCGGCGGCATCGTTATCGGTGGCCGTCGTGTATTGCGCGGTATCAAAACCCGCCGGGCTGCCTTCGGAGCAGAACACCAGGCTGTTGCTGGCGGCGTAACTGGCGGACGTGGCGGCCAACAGGCCGGCGCCCAGCAGTGCGGAAAAAACCAAGGTATGGCGCATGACGCTCCCTCTTTTTTGTAGTGTTGTTCAATGCACCGCGGTCCCGTCCAGGGACGTTGAGGTGGCATCGAGCTCAATCCAGCACGTACGGCAAGCCGGTGGCACACGCAGAAACTGGTCAGAACCCGACGGTAGGGGCCGTGGGTCTGGCAGTAAATGCGTAATTGCCTGAAAACTCGTAGGAAAAGTCGACACGTCCTATGCCACTGCAGTCATCCGCAGCGGAATTGGCTGTAGGCAAATTCCTGATTTCCCGGCAGCTAAAGCAAGGGCGACGTCATGAACGTCGCCCTTGCAATGGCTTAATTGCTGACGCTGACGCCGTAGAAGGAATTCAAGCCGAATGGGCTGATCTTGAAGTACTGCACGTTGGCGCGCATGGGTTGATACACCGTCGAGTGAGCGATAGGTGTCATTGGGACTGCATCTTTGAGGACGTGTTGCGCCTGTTTGTACAGTTCGGTGCGCTTGCCCTGGTCGGTCGTGCGCTTGGCTTCCTTGACGAGGCCGTCGAACTTCTTGTCGCACCACTTGGAGAAGTTGTTGCCGCTGAGCGAGTCGCAGCCGAACAGCACGTTCAGCCAGTTGTCCGGATCACCATTGTCACCGCTCCAGCCAATGATCATGGCCTGGTTCTCGCCACCTTTGGAACGCTTGATGTACTCGCCCCACTCGTAGCTGGTGATCTTCACGTTCAGGCCGATCTTCTTCCAGTCGGACTGGAGCATTTCAGCCATCAGCTTGGCGTTCGGGTTGTACGGACGCTGCACCGGCATCGCCCACAGAACGATCTCGGTACCTTCCTTGACGCCAGCTTCCTTGAGCAGCTGTTTGGCTTTCTCAGGATCGTACTTGGCGTCCTTGATGGTGGTGTCGTAGGACCACTGGGTCGGTGGCATGGCGTTGACGGCCAGCTGGCCGGCGCCCTGGTAAACCGAATCGATGATCTGCGGCTTGTTCACCGCCATGTCCAGCGCCTGACGTACGCGCAGGTCAGCCAGCGGGTTAGCCTCGTTGCTGCCCTTGACCTTGTCCATCACGTTGTAGGCGATATAGCCCAAGTTGAAACCGGCCTGGTCAGGCATCTTCAGGTCTTGTCGGCCTTGAGCGCCGCGAGATCCGCCGGACGCGGGAACAGGGTGACCTGGCACTCGTTCTTTTTCAGTTTCTGGATACGTACCGACGGGTCGGTGGTGATGGCGAAGATCAGGTTGTCGATCTTCACGTCCTCAGGTTTCCAGTAATCCTTGTTGCCGGTGTAGCGGATGTTCGAGTCTTTCTGGTAGCTCTTGAACACGAACGGACCAGTGCCGATCGGCTTCTGGTTGATGTCGGCAGCCTTGCCTTCCTTGAGCAGCTGGGCAGCGTACTCGGCGGACTGGATCGAGGCGAAGCTCATGGCCATGTTCTGGATGAACGCGGCGTCGACTTCTTTCAGCGTGAACTTAACGGTGTGGTCGTCGACTTTATCGATCTTGGTGATGTTGGTGTCCATCCCCATGTCGGTGAAGTACGGGAATTCGGTCGGGTACGCCTTACGGAACGGGTCATCCTTGTTAATCATGCGATTGAAGGTGAACAGCACGTCGTCGGCGTTGAACTCACGAGTCGGCTTGAAATACGGGGTGGTGTGGAACTTGACGCCTTCACGCAAGTGGAAGGTGTAAGTCAGGCCATCCGGGGAAATGTCCCAGCTGGTGGCCAGACCCGGGATAACGGCGGTGCCGCCACGCTCGAACTGACTCAGGCGGTTGAACATGGTTTCGGCTGAGGCGTCGAAGTCGGTTCCGGTGGTGTACTGGCCTGGATCAAAACCGGCCGGGCTCCCTTCGGAGCAGAACACCAGGTTAGTCGCAGCGGATGCGAAAGGTGCGGAGGCTAACAAGCCTGCGCCGACTAAAAACGGAATGACCGCGTGTTTAAGCATGTTGGCCTCATGATTTGTTGTCATTTTTTAATATTGAGGTACGACCTCGTGAGTCGTGCCTGCGGATACTTATGCAGGGGCCATACCCAATGCAAGATCCAGAGTGTGAGCGAGCGTTAAACGGTGGCACGTACGTACCTTAATGTCGCATCTGTATAACTTTTGACGCATTTGACCGTTTGCGGGTGGTTTTTACGGTGCAAACGAAGCCCCAAAACGGTGCGCCGGTCACGTTGTGCGCGCCGCCTTGGGGCCCGGTGTTACTTATTTATACCCACGCCGTAGAAGGGCGTAAGGCCAAACGGACTGATCTTGAAGTCGGTCACTTCCTTGCGCAGTGGCTGGAACACCGTGGAGTTGGCGATCGGGGTGATCGGCACCTGCTGTTTAAGGATCAGTTGCGCCTGTTGATACAGTTTTACCCGTTGCGCCTTGTCGGTGGTCACCTTGGCCTGCTGCACCAGTTTGTCGTAGGCCGGGTCGCACCACTTGGCGTAGTTGCTGCCCTTAACCGCGGCGCAGCTGTAGAGCACGCCGAGCCAGTTGTCCGGGTCGCCGTTGTCACCCGTCCAACCATAGATCATCGCGTCGTGTTCGCCATTTTTTGCACGCTTGATGTACTCGCCCCATTCGTAGCTGACGATGTTGGCCTTGATGCCGATTTTCTCCCAATCCTGCTGGATCATCTGGGCCGACATGCGTGCATTCGGGTTTGAGGCGCGCTGCACCGTCATCGCCCACAGGTTGATGGTGGTACCCGGCGCAACCCCGGCTTCCTTGAGTAGCGCCTTGGCCTTCACCGGGTCGTACGGCGCGTCCTTGATGTTCGGATCATACGACCATTGCGCCGGCGGCAAGGCGTTCTGCGCCAGTTGGCCGGCACTCTGGTAAACCGCTTTGATGATCGCCGGTTTGTCGATGGCCATGTCCAGTGCCTGACGGACCTTGAGCTGGTCCAATGGCGGGTGAGTGGTGTTGTAGGCGAGGAAGCCGAGGTTGAAACCGGGCTGCTTGAGCACGCGCAGATTCGGGTCTTGTTGCATCACTTCGATGTCGGCCGGGCGCGGGTAGCCGCTGACCTGGCATTCGCCGGCCTTGAGTTTCTGCAGGCGTACGGCGGCGTCGGGGGTGATCGAGAAGATCAGGTTGTCGATCTTCACGTCTTCCGGTTTCCAGTAGGTCGGGTTGGCGGCGTAGCGGATCTGCGAATCTTTCTGGTAGCGCTTGAATACGAACGGGCCGGTGCCCACCGGTTTCTGGTTGAGGTCGGCGGCTTTGCCTTCCTTTAGCAGTTGCGCGGCGTATTCGGCCGATTGCACCGAGGCGAAGCTCATGGCGAGGTTTTGCACGAACGCGGCGTCGACGTTGTTCAGGTTGAAGCGCACGGTCTGATCGTCGATTTTTTCTACCGATTTGATCGTGGTGTTCAGGCCCATGTCGGTGAAGTACGGGGACTCGGCGGGGTAGGCCTTGCGAAAGGCGTTGTCGGGGTCGAGCAGGCGCTGGAAGGTGAACAGTACGTCGTCGGCGTTGAAGTCGCGGGTCGGGGTGAAATATTCCGTTGTGTGGAATTTCACGCCTTGCCGTAGGTGGAAGGTGTACTGGAGGCCGTCCGGGCTTACGTCCCAGTTGGTTGCCAGGCCGGGTTCGATGTCGGTGCCGCCGCGCTGGAATTGGGTGAGGCGGTTGAAGACGGTTTCGGCTGAGGCGTCGAAGTCGGTGCCACTGGTGTATTGGCTGGGGTCGAAGCCGGCGGGGCTGGCTTCGGAGCAGTAGACCAGGGTTGTTGCTGCGTTTGCGATTGGGGTTATGGCGGTTAGTGCGAGGGTGATTAGTAGTGGTTTTAGGGTGAATCTTTCCATGGAGTCCCCGGGATTTGGAGGTGGTTGTTTTTTCAGGTTAGCGGGGATTTGGGTGTGTTCGGAAATATCGTTTTTCCTGTTGGGGTGTCTATCTCGGTATATCTGGGGCTTTTGGGTGCATATCCGTTGCTGCGGTAACGGCGGCTTGGGGTTCCGCCCTTACGGCGGGTCACTTTTTCCAGACGCCGAAAAAGTAACCAAAAAGGCTTGCTCCTGCGTTCGGCCCGCTCGCTGGGGCTCGGGGTGCCTTCGCTGCGGGATCGATCCGGGCGCAGCGCCTCCGGTTTGCTTCGCTGCACCTCCTCTCGCTGTGTTTGGCTTCGCCAAACGGTCGCTGCGCTCCCACCCCCGGATCAATCCCTCCACTCAGCCTTCCGACGTCGCCCGTGGATCAAGATCAAAAGCGGTACTCGAGCTAACGCTCATCGTGTGAGTGGTGAAAAGCGGGTGCGGCGACTGGCTAAGTGATGGCGGCCTGACAGCCGACCAATCTCTAACTGCCTGCACGCCATCCACTGTGGGAGCGGGCTTGCTCGCGAAGAGGCCCGTCCAGTCACCTGATAAAATTGGCTTGTTTAAAGTCGTTTCAAATAACCAGAACCTTCCCACAAGGTTTTCAGGTTGTCCCTCGGACGTCAGCTCTCTAGCCTTGAACTGTCGCTGAAAACTCAGCGACCGGGTGTGAGAACCCGCAGGAACTGTTAATCCACAATCAGTACCACCATAATTGCCGCCAGCATTTCTGCTGCTGCAATGTTCTATGGCGGCTGTGTGCGGGCGGGCTTCGGTCCGGCCGGGCTTGTTCCTACCGGTTTCTCACCCCGCACATTGCTGCCACCACTCCGCCGCGTGAGAAACGGCGAGTGAATGGCTATTGACCAGGAACGCTAACAATGACTAAGCCAGTCCCAGATCCACCGCTCGAACCCACAACCCCACTCGCCGAAGCCCTCCAAGCCGAAGACCTCGCAAAAAACCGCGAAGCGATCAAACGTGCCCTCGATTTCTACCTAAGCCCCGAAGCTACAAAACCGCGCCCCCCGAGTTCGATGTTCCTCGTCCATCCGGGCATCGACACGGAAAGCCTGCTGGCGCATGCCTGTGAATCCCTCGCCTCGGCCAACACCATGGCCAGTGATTTCGCCGATCAGCTCAGTCGCCCGCAGCGCAACACGGCGCTGGCGATTCAGCAGATCATCATGCTCGCTGAGCTGGCGGTGAATCGGGCGCTGGATCGGGTTGATCCGTAGACCTGAGACCGCGTTATCGTTCATCGCGAGCAGGCTCACTCCTACAGGGGAACGCATTCCAAATTGTAGGAGTGAGCCTGCTCGCGATGGCGGCGGAACATTCACCACAAAATCCAGGCACAAAAAATCGGCGATCATTCACTGATCGCCGGTTTGTCATTCAGCCTACATCAATTCACTGCATCAGCACTTCGATCGAGCCATCGGCGGTCAGGCTGACCTGGCTGGTGCCGGCTTCAACTTCTGGCGTGACCGGTGCCGAATCCGCCATGCCGGCGGCTTTCATCATCATCGGGGCGCGCATGTACGGTTGTGGGTAGCCGTTGCTGTTGAGGTTCAGGTTGACGATTTTGTAGCCCTTGCCGCCCAGTGCGTCAGTGGCCAATTGCGCGCGGGCCTTGAAGGCGCTGACGGCTTCTTTCAGCAACTTGTCCTCGCTGGCCTTGCGGGTCGGCTCGGCGATGGCGAAGTCCATGCCGCCCATTTTCAGGTCGGTCAGCAGTTCGCCGGTGAGTTTGGACAGGGCGGCGAAGTCGGCGCTTTCCAGGCGCAGTTCGGCGCGTTCACGCCAGCCGGTGATCTTCTGGCCTTTGGTGTCGTAGATCGGGTAGCTGTTGCGGCTGCCCTGGCGCAGGGTGATGTCTTTGACTTGCTTGGCCTGTGCGAGTGCCTTGTTCATGGTGGTGCTGACGTCCGCGGCGAGTTTGGCCGGGTCGGTGTTTTGCGCTTCGGTGTAGAGCGTCACGATCATCAGGTCGCGGGCCACTTCCTGGCTGACTTCGGCGCGCAGGGAAATCTGGTTGTAGTGCAGCTCATCGGCGGCCAGCGCCGGAAGGCTGGCGATGCTGCCGACGGTCAGGGCGAGAAGGGCGGCGCTGCGGCGAAAGGTGTGCATGAAGGCTCCTTGAATAATGCGCAGGTGTTGGTTCGTCCCTGCGTGAAACCATCAGACTCTAGCTTCTGCGATCCGGTTCGCCCAGTTACAACTTCTATACAGATGCAGCGGGCCGCTGCGCGGCCATTCGCGAGCAGGCTCGCTCCCACTTTTGAAATGCATTCCTCTGTGGGAGCGAGCGTGCTCGCGAAGGCGCCCTTATAGCCGCCGAAAATGTTTTCGCCATGTGGTCATTTGCCGCACTTTCGCCTCTCAAAGGCGCGGCTTGGTTATACTCCGTGCGATCCGCCTGGAGCGCTCATCAGGAGAGCTCATGCTCGCCCCCGTACAACTGACTTCCGCCACTCGCCAGAACCTCTGGCGGCTGACTTTCATTCGCACCCTGGTGCTCGCCGCGCAGGCCGGTTCCGTCGGCCTGGCCTACTGGCTGCAACTGCTGCCGTTGCCGTGGGTGCAACTGGCGATGACCCTCGGCTGCTCGATTCTGCTGTGCGTGTTCACCGCCGTGCGCCTGCGCACTTCATGGCCGGTGACTGAACTCGAATATGCCCTGCAACTGGCCTGTGATCTGGTGATCCACAGTGCGTTGCTGTATTTCTCCGGCGGTTCGACCAACCCGTTCGTTTCCTACTATCTGGTGCCGCTGACCATCGCGGCGGTGACGCTGCCGTGGCGTTATTCGGTGATTCTGTCGGGTATCGCGCTGGCGCTGTACACCGTGATGCTCACGCGTTTCTACCCGTTGGAAACTCTGCCGGTGGCCCGCGAGAACCTGCAGATCTACGGCATGTGGCTGAGCTTCGCGCTGGCTGCTGCGGTGATCACGTTTTTCGCCGCGCGCATGGCTGAAGAGCTGCGCCGTCAGGAAGAATTGCGCGCGATTCGCCGCGAAGAAGGCTTGCGCGATCAGCAATTGCTCGCCGTCGCCACTCAGGCGGCCGGCGCCGCGCATGAACTCGGCACGCCGCTGGCGACCATGAGCGTGCTGCTCAAGGAGATGCAGCAGGATCACCCCGACGCGATGCTGCAAGACGATCTGAAGGTGCTGCAGGATCAGGTCAAACTGTGCAAAGAAACCCTGCAGCAACTGGTGCGCGCCGCCGAAGCCAACCGTCGTATGGCCGTGGAGATGCAGGACGTCACCCAATGGCTCGACGAAGCGCTGAACCGCTGGCACCTGATGCGTCCGGAAGCCAGTTACCGTTTCCAGCGTCTCGGCCAAGGCACCGTGCCGCGCATGGCGCCGCCGCCGGACCTGACCCAGGCGCTGCTCAATCTGCTGAACAACGCCGCCGACGCCTGCCCGGAAAACCTTCAGGTGACGCTGGACTGGGACGCGGAAACCGTGACCATCAGCATTCGTGACCACGGCGCCGGTGTGCCGCTGGCCATTGCCGAGCAGATCGGCAAACCGTTTTTTACCACCAAGGGCAAAGGTTTCGGCCTGGGCCTGTTTTTGAGCAAGGCCAGCGTGACACGCGCCGGCGGCTCAGTGAAACTCTATAGTCATGAGGAAGGCGGCACGCTCACCGAGCTGCGCCTGCCCCACGGCGCCCGAGGAGACCAACATGAGTGACGAAATCCAAGTCGAAGGCGAAGAACTGCCGCATTTGCTGCTGGTCGACGACGACGCAACGTTCACCCGAGTAATGGCCCGTGCCATGGCTCGTCGTGGCTTTCGCGTCAGCACCGCAGGTTCCGCCGAAGAAGGCCTGACCATCGCCCAGGCCGACCTACCGGACTACGCCGCGCTGGACCTGAAAATGGACGGCGACTCTGGCCTGGTGCTGCTGCCCAAGCTGCTGGAGCTGGATCCGGAAATGCGCGTGGTGATCCTCACCGGTTATTCGAGCATTGCCACGGCGGTCGAAGCGATCAAGCGCGGCGCCTGCAACTACCTGTGCAAACCGGCCGACGCCGATGACGTACTGGCCGCGCTGCTCTCCGAGCACGCCGACCTCGACAGCCTGGTGCCGGAAAACCCGATGTCGGTTGACCGTCTGCAATGGGAGCACATCCAGCGTGTGCTGACCGAGCATGAAGGCAACATTTCCGCCACTGCCCGCGCCCTGGGCATGCACCGCCGCACCCTGCAGCGCAAACTGCAGAAGCGCCCGGTTCGTCGTTGAAAGGTTTTCTGGCCAAATGAGCTGGATTGAATGAAACAGGCGCTACCCTGCATTCGGGTAGCGCCTGGGTTCAAGCTACGACCGTGAAGAACATTTTTGGCGATGAGTATTTTTTTCCACCCAGAGTCGCTTCGCATTGCGCGTAGAGATCCAGCCCCAACCAGCTTTTCACGGTAGCTTTTGATACCGGGAGAATGAGCTCGTTGTTTTTACCGCCTTTCTGTTCGGATTTCTTTTCGGAGGCATATCCGATCCAGGCAAGATGGATATCAACCTTGGGGTTATCGGAACTGAATTTGACTGTAATCCCCGAATCACTCACCTCACTGATAGACAGTTTGCCATTCTTGATCGAATCGCTGGTTGGAGCATTAAGCGGGTTTTCTACTTTGTTCATGACCAATTCCTTTCGTTGTCAGAGGGGTAACCTGCTCTCCTGATTCACAGCGAATTCCTTGCAGGAGGCCAGCCCAGTTGATCAGCCTGAATAGCCCCCCTCTACTGTCAACTCTGACAGTCCCGATGAACGGTACGTGCGCTCGCTGCGATACTGAAACCCCTGCAAATCTGAACAATCCCTGAATGAGCCAGTCCCACTCTGGCGATGAAACGAACCGATCAACTATGATCGGTGCGTGTCTGTTCTTTTCTTTATCGAGCCTTTTCCATGAATCAGAACGCTGAATATTCCGCGGTCAACGATGCTGTGCGCGGGCAGTTTTTTCGCAAGGTGTGGGCGATCATCACGCCCTACTGGCGCAGTGAAGAGAAGGGCAAGGCCTGGACGCTGCTGATCGCGGTGATCGCACTCTCGCTGCTGAGCGTGGGCATCTCGGTGTGGTTCAACACCTGGTACAAGGATTTCTACAACGCGCTGCAAAAGAAAGATGAGGCGGCGTTCTGGCGCTTGATTCTGTATTTCTGCGGGATTGCAGCGGTGGCGATTGTCGGTGCCGTGTACCGGCTGTATCTGACCCAGATGCTGACGATTCGCTGGCGGGCGTGGCTCACCGAAAAGCATTTTTCCCGTTGGCTTGCCGACAAGAATTACTACCAGCTGGAGCAGGGCGGTTACACCGATAACCCGGACCAGCGGATTTCCGAAGACCTCAATAACTTCACCTCCAACACCCTTGAACTGGGGATCGGCCTGCTGCGCAATATCGTCAGCCTGGTGTCGTTCTCGATCATTTTGTGGGGCGTGTCGGGCAGCATCGAAGTCTATGGCATCACCATTCCCGGCTACATGTTCTGGTGCGTGCTGGTCTACGCCGTGGTGGGCAGCTGGCTGACTCATTTGATCGGTCGTCGCCTGATCGGCCTGAATAACCAACAACAACGCTTCGAAGCCGACCTGCGTTTTTCCATGGTGCGGATTCGCGAGAATGCCGAAAGCATCGCGTTGTATAACGGCGAACCGAATGAGAACCGTCGCTTGAGCAACCGTTTCGGCATGGTCTGGCATAACTTCTGGGACATCATGAAAGTGTCCAAGCGCCTGACATTTTTCACTGCCGGTTACAGCCAGGCTGCGATCATTTTCCCGTTTATCGTTGCGTCGCCGCGTTACCTCGCCGGCAAGATCGAACTGGGTGAGCTGATGCAGATCAGCTCGGCATTCGGCAACGTCCAGGAGAGTTTCAGCTGGTTTATCAGTGCGTATCAGAGCCTCGCGTCCTGGCGCGCCACCTGTGATCGTCTGCTGAGTTTCCGTCAGGCCATGACCGATAACGAACAGCGTACGCCGGCCATCGATGTGCAGAATCAGGGCAGCGAACTCAAAGTGCACAATCTCGGTCTGGACTTGGCTGATGGTCGTCACCTGCTGACCAATGCCGACATGACGGTGGAGCCGGGCGAGCGGGTGATGCTCAGCGGCCGATCCGGCAGCGGCAAGTCGACGTTGCTGCGGGCGATGGGACACCTGTGGCCGGCGGGGCACGGCAACATCCGGCTGCCAGCGGCGCGCTACCTGTTCCTGCCGCAGAAACCGTATCTGCCGATCGGCACCTTGCGCGAGGCCTTGAGTTATCCACAACCGGGCGATACCTACGCGACGGAACGTTACGCGCAGGTGCTGGAGACTTGCCGTCTGCCGCATCTGGTTGCGCGTCTGGACGAAGCCAATCACTGGCAGCGCATGCTGTCGCCGGGTGAGCAGCAACGCCTGGCTTTCGCCCGCGCCATGCTTTACGCACCGCAATGGCTGTACATGGACGAAGCGACCTCGGCGATGGATGAAGAGGATGAGGCAACGTTGTATCAGGCGCTGATCGATCAGTTGCCGGGCCTGAGCATCGTCAGCGTCGGCCACCGCAGCAGCCTGAAACGCTTCCACCCTAGACATGTACGGATCGACAGCGGGCATCTGGTGGAGCAGGCCGTGACCGCTTGATCACCACAACCCCCGTGGGAGCGGGCTTGCTCGCGAAGGCGTCCATTCAGTCGACAAATCGGTTGCCTGACACACCGCCTTCGCGAGCAAGCCCGCTCCCACATGGGGTATTGTGAGGCGGGATGTGATCGTACAACCCGCCTGCGCTATGATGCCCACCAAGCCGAATTTTCGAGACCAGACGTTGACCATGGAAAACCCGATCGACACTCCACGCCTCCCACGCAAGCGCCGCAGCCTGGCTCAGGAGCTGGTGACGGTGCTGACCGAGCAGATCCGCGACGGTCTGCTCAAGCGCGGCGACAAATTGCCCACCGAGTCGGCGATCATGCAGGAGCATGGCGTCAGCCGCACCGTGGTGCGCGAGGCGATCTCCCGTTTGCAGGCCGCCGGCCAGGTGGAAACCCGCCACGGCATCGGCACCTTCGTGCTCGACACGCCGAGCCCCAGCGGTTTTCGCATCGACCCGGCCACGGTCGTCACCCTGCGTGACGTGCTGGCGATTCTCGAATTGCGCATCAGCCTGGAAGTGGAGTCCGCCGGCCTCGCCGCGCAACGCCGCAGTCCCGAACAACTGGCGACCATGCGCGCCGCCCTCGATGCGCTGAACGACAGCGTCGCCCACGCCAGCGATGCGGTGGCCTCGGACTTCGCCTTCCACCTGGAAATCGCCCTGTCCACCGGCAACCGCTACTTCACCGACATCATGACCCACCTGGGTACCAGCATCATCCCGCGTACGCGGCTGAATTCGGCGCGTCTGGCCCATGATGATCAGCAGCACTACATGAACCGCCTGAGCCGCGAGCACGAGGAAATCTACGATGCGATTGCCCGTCAGGATTCCGATGCGGCGCGAGCGGCAATGCGCCTGCACTTGACCAACAGCCGCGAAAGACTGCGCCAGGCCCATGAAGAGGCGCAGGCGCAGCGGGGATGAGTTTGCAGGTTTGATTCATGTGTTGATTGATCTCCCGCTTTCGCGAGCAAGCCCGCTCCCACCCTGGATTTTCGGTAAGCCCGGACTTTGAGTGCAGCCGAGATCCATTGTGGGAGCGGGCTTGCTCGCGAAGGGGCCGGTGACTTCAGCGCGGCAATATCGAGCGGTCCACCCTCACTGCCAGTTGCGTTTTCCCCGGCCTGGCAGTAAACGCCACCAAACCGTCCTCATCCACAACTCCCCGCGCAATCGGCTTGCCATCCGCCAGCAACTCCAGCGGTGCACCCTGCAGCGACTGCCCCGATGCCAGTTCCAGTTTCAATCTGATCGTCATGCTCATTCTCCTTGATTGACGTTGCCCGTCGGGTGGTAGTCCTTGAGCAGCAGGTAGGTGCTCCAGCCCCACCAGTCATCGATGGTGGCGGTGTCGTTGAGGTTGTTCACGTCTTTGCGCCGCAGCACCTTGCCGCCCTCGACGCGGAACAGCGGCGCGAAGTTATTCGAAAGATTCAGCACCGCCGTCAGATCCGGCAGGCGTTGCAGCGCGGCAAATGTCGAAGGGGCGGGCACGTTGCCGCTGAGGTAGGCAGCAAAGATTTCGTCCGCTGAAGCTTGCACCGCCAGATTGACCTGGGTGCGGTTGTCCGCATCGCTGGCCTCGAAGTAGCGTTTGTCGCCGTAGGCGCGCCATTGATCGCCATGGGCGTTGCGCACTTTGAGGCCAAATTTGCTGTCCTCGTCGTGCATGAAACGGGTCACCAGCGAGCCGAGATCGCTCGGCGTGACCACCGCCGCCATCTCTTTGCGCGGTACCCGCAGATGGCCGGCAGAGAACAGGTCGGTGAGGAAGTGGTCGGCAAACGCGTTCATCGCATAGGCCCGTTTCAGTTGCTGCTCATCGTGACTGGCGCGGGCCGCGACTGCGGTTTGCAGGGCGGCGGTGTGGCCGGCGATGTAGGCCAGTCTGGCCCATTCGCCGAAGTGGTCGGCGTTGTTCGCCGCCAGTTTCAGATAACGCCCGAGCGGGAACAGCGCGGAGACAAAACTGCCGCCACCGGTGATCTTGTTCCACTCTTCGGACAACGTATCTCCGAGCGCGTCGTAGGCTTCGTGCGGTGCTTTGCCGTCCTTGATCGCCTGCTTAACCGCGTCGATCTCTTTTTGCATGACCGCGAGAATCTGCGTGGCCTCGGCGCGGGAGGCCGGGAGCACGGCGAGAGAATCGAAGGCGGCATTGAAACGGTTCAGGCGATCAGCCGGGGTCGCGCCTTCGTTGATCGGTCGATCGACCACGCCGTAGAAATCTCCAGCCAGCGCCACCACCTGGCCGTAGGTCAGCGCTAGACCGTTGGGCAAGTGCAAGGGCAGGTTTTGCGCGCGAACCGGCTCGACGTTTTCGCTGAAGCGCAGCAGGGTGTTGTCGCCGATGGCCGTGTGTTCAGCGCCTTCAAAGCGCAGTGGCGGTCGAATGTTCAACGCTTTGCCGGGGAGGGCGGTGGCCGGTTCGACATCGCTGTGGGCGTCGGCGATGTGCAGCAGCAGATGCGGATTGTCAGCGTTGAAGGGGATGCCATTTACGGTGAAGAGATCATCGAACCGGGCGATGACCGGTTTGGGGCGTTCCTGTGGTTTTACATGCAGTCCGGACATTTCTGGCTCCTTGATATGTCGTCGGTGGATTTATTTTTAACTGTATGGATATACAGTTAAATCGAGCCTAGACCAGATTTTTCCTACGTCAAGAACGAATCTTGTCCGACAAAAAGTGTGAGGCGACGATGAAATGCAGTTGACGGTTATCTTTTAAGTTGTACGATGACCTACAACTTCAGCGCTGGCTGAACCATAAAACTCACAAAAAAATGTTGCTACCCAGGGTGTTCGAAAAATGAATCCACAAGAACTGAAGTCCATCCTCTCCGCCGGTCTGCTGTCGTTCCCGGTCACCGATTTCAATGCCCAGGGCGATTTCAACCGCGCTGGCTACATCAAACGTCTGGAATGGCTGGCCCCGTACGGCGCGTCGGCACTGTTCGCCGCCGGCGGCACCGGTGAGTTCTTCTCCTTGGCAGCCAGCGAATACTCGGAAATCATCAAGACCGCGGTCGATACCTGTGCCACCAGCGTGCCGATTCTGGCCGGTGTCGGCGGCTCGACCCGTCAAGCCATCGAGTACGCCCAGGAAGCCGAGCGTCTGGGCGCCAAAGGTCTGTTGCTGCTGCCGCATTACCTGACCGAAGCCAGCCAGGACGGCGTTGCCGCCCACGTTGAAGCGGTGTGCAAATCGGTGAACATCGGCGTGGTGGTCTACAACCGCAACGTCTGCCGCCTGACCGCGCCACTGCTGGAACGTCTGGCCGAGCGTTGTCCGAACCTGATCGGCTACAAGGACGGTCTGGGCGATATCGAGTTGATGGTGTCGATCCGTCGCCGCCTCGGTGATCGCTTCAGCTACCTCGGCGGCCTGCCGACCGCTGAAGTCTATGCCGCTGCCTACAAGGCGCTGGGCGTGCCTGTTTACTCGTCGGCGGTGTTCAACTTCATCCCGAAAACCGCGATGGATTTCTACCACGCGATTGCTCGCGAAGATCACGCCACCGTCGGCAAGATCATCGACGACTTCTTCCTGCCGTACCTCGACATCCGCAACCGCAAAGCCGGTTATGCCGTGAGCATCGTCAAGGCAGGCGCCAAGATCGCCGGCTATGACGCAGGCCCGGTGCGGGCGCCGCTGACCGACCTGACCGGCGAAGAGTACGAAATGCTCGCTGCGCTGATCGACAAGCAAGGCGCGCAATAAACACCGACCCACAAGGCCGCTGAGCAATCAGCGGCTTTTGCGTAGAGAGGAGAATTTTCTGTGGCTGATTCCAAGCGTTACGACAACTACATCAACGGTGAATGGGTCGCCGGTGCCGACTACTCGGCCAACATCAACCCGTCCGAGTTGAGCGACACCATCGGCGATTACGCCAAGGCTGACCTGACTCAGGTTCACGCCGCCATCGATGCGGCCCGCGCCGCGTTCCCGGCGTGGTCGACTTCGGGCATCCAGGCCCGTCACGATGCGCTGGATAAAGTCGGCACGGAAATCCTCGCCCGTCGCGAAGAACTAGGCACCCTGCTGGCCCGGGAAGAGGGCAAGACCCTGCCCGAAGCCATCGGCGAAGTGACCCGCGCCGGCAATATTTTCAAGTTTTTCGCCGGTGAATGCCTGCGTCTGTCCGGCGATTACGTGCCGTCGGTGCGCCCGGGCGTCAACGTTGAAGTGACCCGCGAAGCCCTCGGCGTGGTCGGTCTGATCACCCCGTGGAACTTCCCGATTGCGATCCCGGCATGGAAGATTGCTCCGGCGCTGGCCTACGGCAACTGCGTGGTGCTGAAACCTGCGGATCTGGTGCCGGGTTGTGCCTGGGCGCTGGCGGAAATCATCTCCCGTGCAGGCTTCCCGGCCGGCGTGTTCAACCTGGTGATGGGCAGCGGTCGAGTGGTCGGCGAAGCGCTGGTCAACAGCCCGAAAGTCGATGGCATCAGCTTCACCGGTTCGGTCGGCGTCGGTCGGCAGATCGCTGTTAATTGCGTGTCGCGCCAGGCCAAGGTGCAGCTGGAAATGGGCGGCAAGAACCCGCAGATCATTCTCGACGACGCCGACCTCAAACAAGCGGTCGAGCTCTCGGTGCAGAGCGCGTTCTATTCCACCGGCCAGCGTTGCACGGCGTCGAGCCGCTTGATCGTCACCGCCGGGATTCATGACAAGTTCGTCGAGGCCATGGCCGAGCGCATGCAGTCGATCAAGGTCGGCCACGCGCTGAAATCCGGCACCGACATCGGTCCGGTGGTTTCCCAGGCGCAGCTGGAACAGGACATGAAGTACATCGACATCGGCCAGTCCGAAGGTGCACGTCTGGTCAGCGGCGGTGGTCTGGTGACCTGCGACACCGAAGGCTACTTCCTCGCGCCAACGCTGTTTGCCGACAGCGAAGCGTCGATGCGCATCAGCCGTGAAGAGATCTTCGGCCCGGTGGCCAACGTCGTTCGCGTGGCCGATTACGAGGCGGCGCTGGCGATGGCCAACGACACCGAGTTCGGTCTGTCGGCTGGTATCGCCACCACGTCGCTGAAGTACGCCAACCACTTCAAGCGTCATTCGCAGGCCGGGATGGTGATGGTCAACCTGCCGACCGCTGGTGTCGATTACCACGTTCCGTTCGGTGGCCGTAAGGGTTCATCCTATGGCTCACGTGAGCAAGGGCGCTATGCACAAGAGTTCTACACAGTCGTGAAGACCGCCTACATCGGTTCCTGAAGGAGCACGCGGTGTCGACCCCGACACCGCCCCCCTGTAGGAGCTGCCGAAGGCTGCGATCTTTTGATCTTGATTCTCTGGCGTCACTGACGACGCCGAAGATCAAAAGATCGCAGCCTGCGGCAGCTCCTACAGGGAATACATACAGATTCACCCGCGCATAAAAATAATCAGTGGGAGTACATCTACATGCAATCGTCCAAGCCGACTCACGTCCGCTATTTGATCCTGCTCATGCTGTTTCTGGTGACCACGATCAACTACGCCGACCGCGCGACCATCGCCATCGCCGGTTCCAGCCTGCAAAAAGACCTCGGCATCGACGCGGTCACCCTCGGCTACATCTTCTCCGCTTTCGGTTGGGCCTATGTTGCCGGGCAGATTCCCGGTGGCTGGCTGCTCGATCGCTTCGGCTCGAAAAAAGTCTATGCCCTGAGCATTTTCACCTGGTCGCTGTTCACCGTGCTGCAAGGCTTTGTCGGTGAATTCGGCATGTCCACGGCGATCGTTGCGCTGTTCATGCTGCGCTTTCTGGTGGGCCTGGCCGAGGCGCCATCGTTCCCCGGTAACGCGCGGATTGTCGCGGCCTGGTTCCCGACTGCAGAACGCGGTACCGCCTCGGCGATCTTCAACTCGGCGCAATATTTCGCCACCGTGCTGTTTGCACCGCTGATGGGCTGGATCGTGTATCGCTTCGGCTGGGAGCACGTGTTCATCGTCATGGGCATCCTCGGTATCATCTTCTCGCTGGTCTGGCTCAAGGTTATCCACAGCCCGCGTCAACATCCGCTGGCCAACGAAGCCGAAGTGCAGTTCATCGCCGACAACGGCGGCATGGTCGACATGGACGTCAAGCAAGGCAAAAAATCCGACGGTCCGAAGTGGGATTACATCCGTCAGTTGCTGACCAACCGCATGATGCTCGGTGTATATCTGGGTCAGTACTGCATCAACGGCATCACCTATTTCTTCCTGACCTGGTTCCCGGTGTACCTGGTGCAGGAGCGCGGCATGACTATTCTCAAAGCCGGTTTCATTGCCTCGTTGCCGGCGATCTGCGGTTTCATCGGTGGTGTGCTTGGCGGGGTGATTTCCGATTACTTGCTGCGCAAAGGGCATTCGCTGACCTTCGCCCGCAAGGCACCGATCATCGCCGGATTGCTGGTGTCGAGCAGCATCGTCGCTTGCAACTATGTCGATGTTGAATGGATGGTGGTCGGCTTCATGGCCTTGGCATTCTTCGGCAAAGGCGTGGGCGCGTTGGGCTGGGCGGTGGTGTCCGACACTTCGCCAAAACAGATCGCCGGTCTGAGCGGTGGCCTGTTCAACACCTTTGGCAACATCGCCTCGATTACCACGCCGATCGTGATTGGCTACATCATCAGCTCCACCGGTTCGTTCAAGTGGGCGCTAGTGTTCGTCGGTGCCAACGCACTGGTCGCGGTGTTCAGCTACCTGGTGATCGTCGGCCCGATCAAACGTGTGGTGCTCAAAGAGCCGCCAACCAACGGTGGTTCTGAAATCACCGGCAAATTGTCTCAAGCGCATTCCTGAGGAGCGGCGTCATGCAGTTGATTGAACATTCCGACTCGCCGCGCTACATCCGCCTGCACGAGCGGGACAACGTAGTGATTGTGGTCAACGACCAAGGCGTACCGGCCGGCACCGAGTTCCCGGACGGTCTGGTGACCGTGGACTTTGTGCCGCAGAGCCACAAGGTCACCCTCGAGGACATTCCCGAGGGCGGCCAGGTGATTCGCTACGGCCAGACCATCGGCTACGCGTTGCAGCCGATCCCGCGTGGCAGCTGGGTCAAGGAAGATCAACTGCGCATGCCGACCGCGCCGCCGCTGGACAGCCTGCCGCTGTCCACCGAAGTGCCGGCCGCGCAGGCCCCGCTGGAAGGCTTCACGTTCGAGGGTTATCGCAACGCCGACGGCACCGTCGGTACGCGCAATATTCTCGGGATCACCACCACAGTGCAGTGCGTGACTGGCGTGCTCGATCACGCGGTGAAACGCATCAAGGACGAGTTGCTGCCGAAGTATCCGCACGTCGATGACGTGGTGGCGCTGACCCACAGTTACGGCTGCGGCGTGGCGATCACCGCCACTGACGCCTATATACCGATCCGCACCGTGCGCAACCTGGCGCGCAACCCGAACCTGGGTGGCGAAGCGCTGGTGATCAGTCTGGGCTGCGAGAAATTGCAGGCCGGGCAGGTGATGCACGAGGACGATGCCTCGGTCGATCTCAGCGAGCCATGGCTGTATCGCCTGCAGGATTCCAGTCACGGTTTCACCGAGATGATCGAGCAGATCATGGCGCTGGCCGAAGTCCGTTTGAAGAAGCTCGACCAGCGCCGCCGCGAAACCGTGCCGGCCTCCGAGCTGATCCTCGGCATGCAGTGCGGCGGCAGCGATGCGTTCTCCGGCATCACCGCCAACCCGGCGCTGGGTTATGCCTCGGACTTGCTGCTGCGCGCAGGGGCGACGGTGATGTTTTCCGAAGTCACCGAAGTGCGCGATGCGATTTATCTGCTGACTTCCCGTGCCGAAACCAAAACCGTGGCGCAGGAACTGGTGCGTGAGATGGACTGGTACGACCGCTATCTGGCCAAGGGCGAAGCGGATCGCAGTGCCAACACTACGCCGGGCAACAAGAAGGGTGGGTTGTCGAACATTGTCGAGAAGTCGCTGGGTTCGATCGTCAAATCCGGTAGCAGCGCGATCAATGGCGTGCTCGGCCCGGGCGAGCGTTTCAAGCAGAAGGGTTTGATTTTCTGCGCCACGCCGGCGAGTGATTTTGTCTGCGGCACCTTGCAGTTGGCCGCGGGGATGAACCTGCATGTGTTCACCACCGGGCGGGGTACGCCGTATGGTTTGGCGATGGCGCCGGTGGTCAAGGTTTCGACGCGTACGGAATTGGCGCAGCGCTGGCCGGACCTGATCGACATCGATGCCGGTCGGATCGCCACCGGGCGCGCGACCATCGAGGAGCTGGGCTGGGAGTTGTTCCACTACTACCTGGATGTGGCGAGCGGCAAGCAGCAGACGTGGGCGGAGAAGCACAAGCTGCATAACGACATCACCCTGTTCAATCCGGCGCCGATTACCTGATACCGCGTCATCGTTCTTCGCGAGCAGGCTCGCTCCCACATTTGAAATGCATTCCCCTGTGGGAGCGAGCCTGCTCGCGAAAGCGATCCAACAGACGCCAAAGGATCGGGTGGCTTATCATTAAGCCCTGACGACGCTCACCCAAAGGCTCCCCCGGCATGCTGGCAATCTTCCTCGAAACCCTGAACATCACCGCGCCGGTGTTCGCCATGCTGTTCCTCGGGGTGTTGCTCAAGCGCATCGACTGGATCAACGACAACTTCATCCACACCGCCTCGGCGCTGGTGTTCAACGTCAGCATGCCGGCGCTGCTGTTTCTCGGGATTCTGCATGCGGATCTGCACGCCGCACTGCAACCGGCGCTGCTGATCTATTTTGCGATCGCGACGCTGGTGAGTTTTGCCCTGGCCTGGGGCTGGGCGATCATCAAGTGCCCGCGTGAGGATCGCGGCATCTACACCCAGGGTGCGTTTCGCGGCAACAACGGGGTGATCGGTCTGGCGCTGGCGGCGAGCATGTACGGCGACTACGGGATTTCCCTCGGGGCGATTCTCGCGGCGCTGGTGATCCTGTTTTACAACACGCTGTCGACCATCGTGCTCGCGGTGTACAGCCCGGTGATCAAGTCCGATCCGTGGAGCATTTGCAAAAGCGTGTTCAGCAACCCGCTGATCATCAGCGTGATTGCCGCCGCGCCGTTCGCGTATTTCCAGATCAGCCTGCCCGGCTGGCTGGAAACCTCCGGGCAGTATCTGGCGCAAACCACTTTGCCGCTGGCGCTGATCTGCATTGGTGGCACGCTGTCACTGGCGGCGCTGCGCAAGAGCGGCAGCATGGCGCTGAGTTCGAGTCTGGTGAAGATGATCGGCCTGCCGGTGCTGGCGACGCTGGGGGCGTGGTTGTGGGGCTTTCGTGGCGCAGAGCTGGGGATTCTGTTTCTGTACTTCGGCAGCCCGACGGCGGCGGCCAGTTTCGTCATGGCCCGAGCGGCGCAGGGCAATCATGAGCTGGCGGCAGCGATCATTGTGTTGACCACGCTGATGGCGGCGGTGACCACCAATATCGGGATCTTTCTGTTGCAGTGGGGTGGGTGGATCTGACTGACAGATCTTCAGTGGCTGACAGGGCCTCTTCGCGAGCAGGCTCGCTCTCACAGGGAAATGCATTCCCAATGTGGGAGCGAGCCTGCTCGCGAAGGCGTCAGTTCGATCACTCAGGTTTCTGATAGGTATCGATCACTTCCTGCGCCGCGCGAAACGCATCAATCGCCGCCGGCACCCCGGCGTACACCGCGCAATGCAGCAGCGCCTCGCGAATCTCTTCGACCGTGCAGCCATTGTTCAGCGCGCCACGCACGTGGCCCTTCAATTCCTGCGGGCACTTCAATGCGGTCAGCGCTGCAAGGGTAATCAGGCTGCGGGTTTTCAGCGGCAGACCTTCGCGATTCCACACCCCGCCCCAGGCGTGTTCATTGACGAAATCCTGCAACGGCTGAGTGAACTCGGTGGCGTTGCCCAAGGCGCGATCAACGAACGCATCACCCATTACCTGACGGCGGATTTCAACCCCGGTTTTCTGCGAAACGGTCATGGCATATCCCTCTTGTGGTGTTGGCGGCGCCAGGCGCGTACGGACGTGAACAACAGAAACGCCAGCAGCGTCGGCAGCACGTAGAACAGCATCAGTTTTTCCAGTTTGCCGGCCAGTGGCATGCCGGTGGTGAACGACACCACGTGCAGCCCGTAAGCCGCGTACAAACCGAGCAACAACAAACCTTCGGCGCGGGTCACGCGGTAGCCGGAATAGAACACTGGCAGGCACAAAGCGGCGACGCCGAGCATCACCGGCAAGTCGAAATCCAGCGCGTTGGGCGAGACCGACAACGGCGTCGGCGCAATCAACGCAGTGACCCCGAGCACCCCGAGCAGGTTGAACAGGTTGGCGCCAATCACGTTGCCCACGGCGATATCGCGTTGCCCGCGCAATGCGGCGATCAGCGAGGTGGCGAGTTCCGGCAGCGAGGTGCCGACCGCAACCACCGTCAGACCGATCACCCGTTCGGAGAAGCCCAGATCGGTCGCCACCGCCACCGCTGCGCCGAGCAGCAAATGCCCGGCGAACACCAACAGCGCCAGGCCGACAACGATCATCAGCAGACTGCTGAACCACGGTGCCTGCGGGGCTTGCGGCAATTCCGAATGCGGGCGCGCCGAGTGCCGCGACTGGCGCAGCAGCAAGCCCAGATACAACGCCAATGCCGCGAGCAGCAGCACGCCGTCGAAGCGGCCGATCTGTTCATTCCAGGCGAGGACGAACACCAGCAGGCTGGCGCCGATCATCAGCGGAATGTCCAAGCGCACCAGTTGCCGCGACACCCGCAGCGGAATGATCAGCGCCGACAGGCCGAGGGTCACGAGGATGTTGAAGATGCTGCTGCCGATCACGCTGCCGACGGCAATGTCGGGGTTGTGCGCCAGGGTCGCTTGCAAGCTGACCGCCATCTGTGGGGCGCTGCTGCCGAGGGCGACGATGGTCAGGCCGATGATCAGCGGCCGCACATGCAGGCGCGCGGCCAGACGCACCGCGGCGCGCACCATCAGTTCGGCGCCGAGGATCAGCAGGATCAGGCCGCTGAGCAGCTCGATCACCTTGATCAGTGGTAGGTCGGCTAGAGCAAAAATAGTCAGTCGCTCCATCAGTCGTCGAGGGCCTGTATGCGCACCCGTGCGGTGCCGCTACCGAGCATGCCGAGGCGTTCGGCGGCTTCACGCGAGACATCGATCAAGCGGCCACGGGTGTGCGGGCCGCGATCGTTGATGCGCACAACGCAGGATTTGTCGTTTTTCAGGTTGGTGACCTTCACCCGTGTGCCGAATGGCAATTGGCGGTGGGCGGCGGTCAGGGAATGCTGGTTGAACGGTTCGCCACTGGCGGTGCGTTTACCGTGGTGCTTGGCACCGTAATAGGAGGCGACGCCGGTCTGGTCGTACCCGTGCGGGTCGATGATGTCGTTGCTGGCGCAACCGGCGAGCAAGGAGAGCAGGGCGCAGGCGCCGAGCAGACGTTTCATTCGAAAGCTCCCAAAATAATTGTGGCGAGGGAGCTTGCTCCCGCTCGGCCGCGAAGCGGTCGCAAAACCGGCAACCGTATTCTTTTTGGAAGAGTGCGGTTGCCGACTTGGGTCTGCTGCGCAGACCAGCGGGAGCAAGCTCCCTCGCCACAGGGGATCAGAGCCAGTAATAAATGCTGGCTCCATTGTGGTCAGCCTTCGAGCTTGCTTTTCAGCAGTTCGTTCACTTGCTGCGGGTTGGCTTTGCCTTTCGAAGCCTTCATGGCCTGACCGACGAAGAAGCCGAACATCTTGCCGCGTTTGGCTTCGTCTGCCGCACGGTATTGTTCGACCTGCTCGGCGTTGGCCGCGAGCATTTCGTCCAGCACCGCGGAGATCGCGCCGCTGTCGGTCACTTGCTTGAGGCCGCGCTTGTCGATGATCTCGTCCGCGGTGCCTTCGCCATTGGCCATCGCTTCGAACACCACTTTGGCGATCTTGCCGGAGATGGTGTTGTCCTTGATGCGCTGCAGCATGCCGCCCAACAGTTCAGCGGAAACCGGCGATTCGTCGATGTCCAGGCCTTGCTTGTTGAGCAGGCTGCCCAACTCGACCATCACCCAGTTCGCCGCCAGTTTGGCGTCGCCACCAATGGCTGCGACCTTCTCGAAGTAGTCCGCTTGCTCACGGCTGGTAGCCAGCACGTTGGCGTCGTAGGCCGACAGACCGAACTGGCTCTGGAAGCGCTCGCGTTTTTGCGGTGGCAGTTCCGGCAGGGTGGCGCGCACCTCGCCGAGGAACGACTCTTCGATGACTACTGGCAGCAGGTCCGGGTCGGGGAAGTAACGATAGTCGTTGGCTTCCTCTTTGGAGCGCATCGGACGGGTCTCGTCCTTGTTCGGATCGTACAGACGGGTCTGCTGGATCACTTTGCCGCCGTCTTCGATCAGCTCGATCTGCCGCTGGATCTCGGAGTTGATGGCCTTCTCGATGAAACGGAACGAGTTGACGTTCTTGATCTCGCAGCGGGTGCCGAACTCGACCTGGCCTTTCGGCCGTACCGAGACGTTGCAGTCGCAACGCAGCGAGCCTTCGGCCATGTTGCCGTCACAGATGCCCAGATAACGTACCAACGCGTGGATCGCCTTGACGTAAGCCACGGCTTCCTTGGCGCTGCGCATGTCCGGCTCGGAAACGATTTCCAGCAGCGGCGTGCCGGCACGGTTCAGGTCAATGCCGGTGGCACCGTTGAATTCTTCGTGCAGGCTCTTGCCGGCGTCTTCTTCCAGGTGCGCGCGGGTGATGCCGACACGTTTGACGGTGCCGTCTTCCAGCGCGATGTCCAGGTGGCCCTTGCCGACGATCGGCAATTCCATCTGGCTGATCTGGTAGCCCTTCGGCAGGTCCGGGTAGAAGTAGTTTTTGCGGGCGAACACGTTGTGCTGACCGATCTCGGCGTCAATCGCCAGACCGAACATCACCGCCATGCGCACCGCTTCCTGGTTCAGCACCGGCAACACGCCGGGCATGCCCAGGTCGATCAGGCTGGCCTGGGTGTTCGGCTCGGAGCCGAACTGGGTGGAACTACCGGAAAAGATTTTCGACCGGGTAGTGAGCTGAGTGTGAATCTCCAGCCCGATCACGACTTCCCATTGCATGTGTGTCTCCTCAGAAGCCGGTTGGGGTGCGGGTGTGCCAGTCAGTGTTCAACTGATACTGGTGCGCAACGTTGAGCAAACGGCCTTCCTGGAAATACGGCGCAAGCAACTGCACGCCCACCGGCAGACCGTCGACAAAACCGGCCGGCATCGACAGGCCCGGCAGGCCCGCGAGGTTGGCGGTGATGGTGTAGACGTCTTCCAGATAGGCAGCGACCGGGTCGCTGTTCTTCGCGCCGAGCTTCCAGGCCGGGTTCGGCGTGGTCGGGCCGAGGATGATGTCGACTTCATTAAAGGCCGCCATGAAGTCGTTCTTCACCAGACGACGGATCTTCTGCGCTTTCAGGTAGTAGGCGTCGTAGTAACCAGCGGACAGCGCGTAGGCGCCGACCATGATCCGGCGCTGCACTTCCGGCCCGAAGCCTTCGCCACGCGAGCGTTTGTACAGGTCGATCAGGTTTTCCGGGTTCTCGCAGCGATGGCCGAAGCGCACGCCGTCGAAACGCGACAGGTTCGAGGAGGCCTCGGCTGGCGCGATCACGTAGTACGCAGGAATCGCGTGCTGCATGTTCGGCAGGCTGATTTCCTTGATCACGGCACCGAGCTTCTGCAGCTCTTTGATGCTGTTCTGGATCAGCTCGGCGATGCGCGGGTCGAGACCGGCGCTGAAGTATTCCTTCGGCACGCCGATGCGCAGGCCCTGCAGCGAAGTGTTGAGGCTGGCGGAGTAATCCGGAACCGGCTCATCGATGCTGGTTGAGTCGTTCTGGTCGAACCCGGCCATACCTTGCAACAAAATCGCGCAGTCTTCGGCCGTACGCGCCAACGGGCCACCCTGATCGAGGCTGGAGGCGTAAGCGATCATGCCCCAGCGCGAAACACGACCGTACGTCGGTTTCAGGCCTGTGAGGTTGGTGAATGCAGCGGGCTGACGGATCGAACCACCGGTATCGGTGGCCGTGGCCGCCGGCAACAGACGAGCGGCAACCGCCGCCGCCGAACCACCGGACGAACCGCCCGGCACGTGTTCCAGGTTCCACGGGTTTTTCACCGCGCCGTACCAGCTCGACTCGTTGGCCGAACCCATGGCGAATTCGTCCATGTTGGTCTTGCCCAGGGTCACGGCGCCGGCAGCGGCCAGTTTCGCGACCACGGTGGCGTCGTACGGGGCCTTGAAGTTGTCGAGCATCTTCGAACCGCAGCTGGTGCGGATGCCTTGAGTGCAGAACAGGTCCTTGTGGGCGATCGGCGCACCGAGCAGGGCGCCGCTCTCACCGTTGGCCCGGCGTGCATCGGCGGCTTTCGCCTGCTCGAGTGCCAGCTCTTCGGTGAGGCTGATGAAACTGTTGAGCTGCGGATCGAGCTGGGTAATTCGCGCCAGCAGGACTTTGGTCAGCTCTTCGGAGGAAAATTTTTTATCGGCGAGACCGCGGGCGATCTCGGCCAGAGTCATTTGATGCATTGCAGGCTCTTTCCCTTTAGTCGATGACTTTCGGAACCAGATACAGGCCGTTTTCGACCGCTGGTGCGATGGACTGATAGGCCTCGCGGTGATTGGTCTCGGTCACGACGTCGGCGCGCAGGCGCTGACTGGCTTCCAGCGGGTGGGCCAAAGGCTCGATACCGTCGGTATCGACGGCCTGCATTTCGTCGACCAGCCCGAGAATGCTGTTGAGGGCGGAAGTAATGTGCGGAAGATCGGCATCATTCAGGCCAAGGCAGGCCAGATGTGCGATTTTTTCCACGTCGGAGCGTTCTAGCGCCATCGGGATTCTCCAGTGGAAAACAGAACGGACGGCGTCCGTGTGTTAGATTGTCGGAACACTACCGCACTTCTACGGTCATAAGGCCGCGATTGTGGGGCTTGGTGCACAGAAAAGCGGCCAATTTAACATATTGGCGCCTTGCCCAAAATCCCTGTCGTTGTTAGAGTTTGCCGCACTTTTTTACCCACGCGTTGCCTAGGGTCCCTTTCCCATGTTCAAGAAACTGCGTGGCATGTTTTCCAGCGATCTTTCCATTGACCTGGGCACTGCCAACACCCTTATTTACGTGCGCGAGCGCGGTATCGTCCTGAATGAGCCATCGGTTGTGGCCATTCGGACACACGGTAACCAGAAAAGTGTCGTTGCTGTCGGCACCGAAGCCAAGCGCATGCTCGGCCGTACGCCGGGCAACATTGCTGCCATTCGTCCGATGAAGGACGGCGTGATCGCCGACTTCAGCGTCTGCGAAAAGATGCTGCAATACTTTATCAACAAGGTTCACGAAAACAGCTTTCTGCAGCCCAGCCCTCGTGTGCTGATCTGCGTTCCATGCAAATCCACCCAGGTTGAGCGTCGTGCCATCCGTGAATCGGCCCTTGGTGCCGGTGCCCGTGAAGTGTTCCTGATCGAAGAGCCGATGGCTGCTGCGATCGGTGCCGGCCTGCCGGTTGAAGAAGCACGCGGTTCGATGGTCGTCGATATCGGTGGTGGCACCACTGAAATCGCGCTGATCTCCCTGAACGGTGTGGTCTACGCCGAATCCGTCCGCGTGGGCGGCGACCGCTTCGACGAAGCGATCATCACCTACGTGCGCCGCAACTACGGCAGCCTGATCGGTGAATCGACTGCCGAGCGCATCAAGCAGGAAATCGGTACGGCCTACCCGGGCGGCGAAGTTCGCGAAGTCGACGTTCGCGGTCGCAACCTGGCCGAAGGTGTTCCACGTGCATTCACCCTGAACTCCAACGAAGTGCTGGAAGCTCTGCAAGAGTCCCTGGCCACTATCGTTCAGGCTGTGAAAAGCGCCCTGGAGCAATCGCCGCCGGAACTGGCTTCCGACATCGCCGAGCGTGGCCTGGTGCTGACCGGTGGTGGCGCGCTGCTGCGTGACCTCGACAAGTTGCTGGCCCAGGAAACCGGTCTGCCGGTGATTGTTGCCGAAGATCCGCTGACCTGTGTTGCTCGCGGCGGTGGCCGTGCATTGGAAATGATGGACAAGCACACCATGGACCTGCTCTCCAGCGAATAAGCGCCGGTTTGCAATACGTGGGTGAGCGCACAGGCAGCACTTTGCAGTGCTGCCTGTTGGCGTTTATCTTCTGTCAGTCTTCATCCAGGCCGGTTTGATGCCGTATGAATAAACAGAACATTTGCCTGGGAGGAGCGGCTTATTAAACCGCTTTTCGCCAAAGGCCCTTCGTTGGGTGTGCGCCTGTTGGTGCTGGCCGTGCTGTCGGTCGCGCTGATGGTGGTCGATGCCCGCTTCGACCTGCTCAAACCCGCGCGCAAACAAGCGTCGCTGGTGTTGATGGACGCCTACTGGATCACCGACCTGCCCGGACGGCTGTGGGAAGGGATCGCCAGTCAGTTCGGCAGCCGCACCGAGCTGGTCGCCGAAAACGAAAAACTCAAGACCGAGAACCTGCTGTTGCAGGGGCGCATGCAGAAGCTTGCCGCCCTTACCGAGCAGAACGTGCGGCTGCGCGAGTTGCTCAATTCCTCCGCGCTGGTCAACGAAAAGGTCGAAGTGGCCGAGTTGATCGGTATGGACCCCAATCCCTTCACCCATCGCATCATCATCAATAAAGGTGAGCGCGATGGCGTGGTGCTCGGTCAACCGGTGCTCGATGCACGCGGTCTGATGGGCCAGGTGGTCGAGTTGATGCCTTACACCTCCCGGGTGCTGCTGCTGACCGACACCACTCACAGCATTCCTGTGCAGGTGAACCGTAACGGTCTGCGGGCGATTGCCAGCGGCACCGGTAACCCGGAACGCCTGGAACTGCGCCATGTCGCCGATACCGCCGACATCAAGGAAGGCGATCTGCTGGTCAGCTCCGGCCTGGGTCAGCGTTTCCCGGCCGGTTATCCGGTGGCGACGGTCAAGGAAGTCATCCACGACTCCGGCCAGCCGTTCGCGATTGTTCGCGCGGTGCCAACCGCTGCGTTGAACCGCAGCCGTTATCTGCTGCTGGTGTTCAGTGACAACCGCACCGCCGAAGAGCGCGCCAACGATGCGGCGCAGGCCCAGGAAAATCTCGATGCGCAGGGCGGTGGCCCGATGCTTCCGGCCACGGTGCCGAAAGTCGTCAACACACCGGCAGCCGCGACAACGCCAGCTGCGTCGACCGCTCCAGCGCCCGCTGCTGCGGCCAGCACCACGCCGGCCAAACCTGCGGCCAAGCCAGCGGCGGCAAGCAAGCCGCCAGCTTCCCAGCCTGCTGCGCGTCAGGCGGCGAAACCGCCCGCCACTGCGCCGGGCAACACAGGGAGACAAGAATAATGGTCGGCGCTACCGCTTCGCGTAACGGCTGGATTGTCTGGCTGACGTTTGTCTTCGGCATCCTGCTCAGCGTTTCACCGCTGCCGATGTTCATGGAAATCCTGCGTCCCCTCTGGCTGGCCTTGCTGCTGACTTTCTGGGCGTTGTACATGCCGCATACGGTCGGCATGGTCACCGCGTTCTGCCTGGGGCTGGCCGAAGACGTGCTGCAGGGCGATCTGCTTGGCCAGAATGCCTTGATCCTGACGCTGATCACCTTCCTCGTGCTGTCGTTGCAGCAGCGTCTGCGGATGTTCCCGATGTGGCAGCAATGCCTGGTGATCCTGGTGATCTTCGGCCTCGCTCAACTGGTTCAATTGTGGCTCAGCGCCTTGACCGGCAACCGTCAGCCAACCCTGGCGCTGGTACTGCCGGCACTGGTCAGTGCCTTGCTCTGGCCTTGGGTCAGCTTCGCTTTGCGTGGACTGCGCCGGCGCTACAAAATCAACTGATTCGGTCAGGCATGTGCCCGCACCTCGACAAGGGAGATGTCTTGATGAAGCCGCTTTACCTCGCCTCTGGTTCGCCGCGTCGGCGTGAGTTGCTCACGCAGATCGGCGTGCCGTTCTCCGCCATCAGTGCGGACATCGATGAAACCCCGATCCCCGAAGAATCGCCCTCGGCCTATGTCGAACGCCTCGCGCGTGGCAAGGCCGAGGCCGGTCGACGCACGCGGGTGTCCGACGCGGCGTTTTGCGTTCTGGGCGCGGACACCGCCGTGGTGCTCGACGGCAAAATTCTTGGCAAACCGGTGGACGAAGCCGATGCATGCGCCATGCTGATGATGTTGTCCGGCAAGGAGCATGAAGTGCTGACCGCCATCGCCGTGCTCGAAGGCGAGCGCTGCGAGTCGCGCGTGGTGCGCAGTCTGGTGCGGTTCCGCCCGATCAGCCGCGAAGAGGCTGCGGCCTACTGGGCCAGTGGCGAACCCCGGGACAAGGCCGGCGGTTATGGCATTCAGGGCCTCGGCGCGGTGTTTGTCGCCGGGCTCAATGGCAGCTATTCGGCGGTGGTCGGGCTGCCGGTTTGCGAAACCGCAGAACTGTTGGGCCATTTCGGCATACCCTGTTGGCAAAACCTGAACGCGCAATGAGCGTCGTACGAATCAAGATGCGGCCATTATCGTGAACATGCCTGAACGAGACCCTGCCATGAGTGAAGAGATTCTGATCAACATCACGCCGATGGAATCGCGCGTGGCGGTGGTCGAAAACGGTGTGCTGCAAGAAGTCCACGTTGAGCGCACGCAAAAACGCGGGATCGTCGGCAACATCTATAAGGGCAAGATTGTCCGGGTGCTGCCGGGCATGCAGGCGGCATTCGTCGACATCGGTCTGGATCGCGCCGCGTTCATTCATGCCTCGGAAATTTCTTTGCGCGAAGGCCCGGCGGTGGAAAGCATCAGCGCGCTGGTGCACGAGGGGCAGAGCCTGGTGGTGCAGGTGACCAAGGATCCGATCGGCTCGAAAGGTGCGCGACTGACGACTCAGTTGTCGATTCCGTCGCGTTATCTGGTGTACATGCCGCGCACCGCCCACGTCGGCATTTCCCTGAAAATCGAAGACGAAGCCGAGCGCGAGCGCCTCAAACAGGTGGTCAGCGATTGTGTGGCCAAGGAAGGAATCAAAGAGGCCGGTGGCTTCATCCTGCGTACCGCCGCCGAAGGTGCCGGGGCCGATGAGATCCTCATGGACATCCGCTACCTGCGCCGCCTGTGGGATCAGATCAATGCGCAGATCCAGACCATCGGCGCGCCGAGTGTGATCTACGAAGACCTCGGTCTGGCCCTGCGCACGTTGCGCGATCTGGTCAGCCCGAAGATCGAGAAGATCCGTATCGACTCCCGGGAAACTTTCCAGAAAACCACGCAGTTCGTCGCCGAACTGATGCCGGAAATTGCCGATCGTTTGGAACACTATCCGGGCGAGCGGCCGATTTTCGACCTGTATGGCGTCGAAGACGAAATCCAGAAAGCCCTCGAGCGCAAAGTGCCGCTCAAGTCCGGTGGTTATCTGGTGGTCGATCCGGCGGAGGCCATGACCACCATCGACGTCAACACCGGCGCGTTTGTAGGCCATCGCAACCTTGAAGAAACCATCTTCAAGACCAACCTCGAAGCCGCCACCGCGATTGCCCGGCAGATGCGCCTGCGCAATCTGGGCGGGATCATCATCATCGACTTCATCGACATGGAAGATGAGGAGCATCAGCGCCAGGTGCTGCGCACCCTGGAAAAACAGCTCGAACGTGATCACGCCAAGACCAACATCATCGGCATCACCGAGTTGGGCCTGGTGCAGATGACCCGCAAGCGCACCCGCGAAAGCCTTGAGCAAGTGCTGTGCGAGCCGTGCAGCAGTTGCCAGGGCCGGGGCAAGTTGAAGACCCCGGAAACCATCTGTTACGAGATTTTCCGCGAGATTCTGCGCGAAGCCCGCGCCTATCAGGCGGAAGGTTACCGGGTGCTGGCGAACCAGAAAGTGGTGGATCGGCTGCTCGACGAAGAATCCGGTAACGTCGCCGAGCTTGAAGGGTTTATCGGCCGCACCATACGCTTTCAGGTCGAAACCATGTATTCCCAGGAACAATATGACGTGGTGCTGCTCTGAACCCCTGCAGCACATTTAATCCACAACGGCTGGCCTCAGCTTTCAGTAGTTTTTTTGCCATGGGAGCCAACTGACATGGAGCGTCTGACACGCATTTTGGCCGCACTGACCCGCTGGGGGCTGGGCCTGTGCGCGTTGGTTCTGGTGTTGATGGCGTTGTACGTCAGCCTCGGTCGGGAACTGACGCCACTGGTGGCGGAATACCGCACCGATATCGAAGACAAGGCCACGGCTGCGCTCGGCATGCCGTTGCAGATCGGCGAGCTGGAAGGCAACTGGAGCGGCTTCGCGCCGATTCTGCTGGCCCACGATGTGATGGTCGGTGACCGCGCCAATGCCTTGCGTCTGGATCGGGTGCGCGTGGTGCCTGACCTCTGGGCCAGTCTGCTGGCGCGCGAAGTGCGTATCGCCCATCTGGAATTGAACGGCCTGAAGATCAGTGTCAAAGAAGCACAGGACGGCACCTGGGCGCTGGAAGGCCTGCCGGTGCAGAACGACCAGCCGCTGGATCCCGAGCAATTGTTCCAACGTTCGCAGATGGTTCAGCAACTGTCGGTGCTCGACAGTCAGGTGACCGTGCAGCCGCTGGATCAGACGCCGATGACCTTTACCTACGTCGGACTGAATCTGAAAACCGGCAGCAGCCGTCAGCGTCTTGATGCTCGTCTGACCTTGCCCGACGGGCAACCGGTGGCGATGAGCCTGCGTACACGGATTCGCCCCTCTCAATTGCCGAACAGTTCGGTGGAAGGTTATGTCAGCCTGCCGCAAAGCGATTGGTCGAAGTGGCTGCCTGAGCGTGTGACTCAACAGTGGAATTTTTCCGAGATCAAAGCGGGCGGCGAGCTGTGGGTGAACTGGAACGACGGCGCTCTGCAAAGCGCCGCCATCCGTTTGAACGCACCACAGGTGACCGGCGCTTATGCCGAGCGCAAGCCGATCAAGATCAGCAATCTGGCGCTCAACGGCTATTACCAGCGCGATGACGAGGGCGCGATTGTCACTCTCGATTCGCTGGCGATGAACTTCGGCGAGACCCGCTGGGAATCCCATGTGCAGCTCAAGCAGACGGTGGCCACCGATAAAACCGATGAGTTGTGGCACTTGCAGGCCGACCGCCTCGACCTGACACCGATCACGCCGTTGCTCAATGCGCTGGGGCCGTTGCCCGAAAACGTCGCCACGGTCGTCGACCACCTGAAGGTGACGGGTGGACTGCGCAACGTGCTGCTGGATTTTCGTCCCAATGCCACCGACGGCTCGAAATTCGGCTTTGCGGCCAACCTCGATAATGTCGGTTTCGATGCCTATCACGGTGCCCCGGCGGCGCGAAACGTCAGTGGCAGCCTCAGCGGCAACCTCGACGGTGGCGAGTTGCGCCTGGACAGCAAGGATTTCGTCCTGCACCTCGACCCGATCTTCGCCAAGCCATGGCAATACATCCAGGCCAATGCCCGACTGACCTGGAAGCTCGATAAAGAAGGTTTCACCCTGATCGCGCCGTACCTGAAAGTGCTGGGCGAAGAGGGCAAAATTGCCGGCGACTTCCTGATCCGCCTGCACTTCGACCATAGCCAGGAAGACTACATGGACCTGCGCGTCGGGCTGGTCGATGGCGATGGTCGCTACACCGCCAAATACCTGCCCGAAGTCTTGAGCCCGGCCCTCGACGAGTGGCTGCGTACAGCGATCCTCAAGGGCGCCGTGGATCAGGGCTTCTTCCAGTACCAGGGTTCGCTGAGCAAAAACGCCAAGGACGTGGATCGCAGCATCAGCCTGTTCTTCAAGGTGCATGACGCCGAGCTGGCGTTCCAGCCGGGCTGGCCGCACGTGAGCAAGGTCAGCGGCGATGTGTTCATCGAGGACAGCGGCGTGCGCATCGTGGCCGACAAGGGCCAGTTGCTCGACACCCAGGTCAGCGACGTTTTCGTCAACATTCCCCATGTGCCGGCCGGGCAGCCCACCCATCTGTTGCTCGACGGCGGATTTGTCGGCGGGCTGGGCGATGGCTTGAAGATTCTGCAGACCGCGCCGATCGGTACCGGCGAAACCTTTGCCGGCTGGGAAGGCGAGGGCGATTTGCAGGGCAAGGTCAAACTCGACATTCCGCTGGAAAAGGGCGATCTGCCGAAGATCCTCGTCGATTTCAAGACCGCCAATGCACGCCTGAAACTGGCTGAGCCGAAGCTGGAACTGAGTCAGCTCAAGGGCGATTTCCGTTTTGACAGCGCCAAGGGGCTGAGCGGGCAGAACATCGCCGCCAGGGTCTTCGACAAGCCGGTGACCGCGCAGATTTTCGCTGATGGCAGCCCGAACAAGCTCAAGACTCGGGTCGCGGCTTCCGGGCAGGTCGAGGTCAAGAAGCTCACTGACTGGCTGGGCGTGACTCAGCCGTTGCCGGTGTCCGGGACCCTTCCGTATCAGTTGCAGGTCAACCTTGACGGCACTGACAGTCAGCTCACTGTCAGCTCCAGCATGAAAGGTGTGGCAGTGGATCTGCCGGCACCGTTCGGCATGTCGGCCGAGCAGGGTCGTGACACGGTGTTCCGCATGACGCTGCAAGGTGCGGAGCGGCGTTACTGGGTCAACTACGATCAACTGGCGAGCTTCACCTTCGCCGCGCCGCCGAGCAATATCGCCGATGGTCGCGGTGAGCTGTTCCTCGGTACCGGCGACGCACTCCTGCCGGACGCCAAGGGCCTGCGCATCCGCGGTGTACTGTCAGAGCTGGACGTCGCGCCGTGGCAGGATCTGGTCAGCAAATACGCCGGCAACGATCCGGGTGGCAGCGCCAAGCAATTGCTCAACAGTGCCGACTTCAAGGTGGGCAAGCTCACAGCCTTCGGCACCACGCTGGATCAGGCTGCAGTGCAGGTCAATCGCAAGCCATGGGCGTGGAATCTGGCGCTCGACAGCCAGCAGGCCAAGGGCTCGGCCAGCCTGCCCGATGCCAAAGGCGCGCCGATCGCGGTCAATCTGCAATACGTACGTCTGCCGGCGCCGGATCCGACGGTGCAGGCTGACGAGAATTCGCCTGATCCGCTGGTTTCGGTCGACCCGACGAAGATTCCCGCGCTGGATATCACCATCAATCAGTTGTTTCTGGGCCAGGATCTGGTGGGCGGCTGGTCGCTCAAGGTTCGACCGACGGCCAAAGGCATTGCCCTGAGCAATCTCGATATGGGCCTCAAGGGCATCCTGTTGCAGGGCAATGGCGGCTGGGAAGGGGCGCCGGGTTCGACCAACAGTTGGTTCAAGGGCCGGATCAGCGGCAAGAACCTTGCCGATGTGCTCAAGGGCTGGGGCTTTGCACCGAGCGTGACCAGTGAAGAGTTCCACATGGATGTCGATGGCCGCTGGCCGGGCTCGCCGGCATGGCTGGCAACCAAGCGCTTCTCCGGCACGCTGGATGCCTCGCTCAATAAAGGTCAGTTCGTTGAAGTGGAGGGCGGCGCGCAGGCGTTGCGGGTGTTCGGTCTGCTCAACTTCAACTCCATCGGCCGTCGTCTGCGTCTGGACTTCTCCGACTTGTTTGGCAAAGGCTTGAGCTACGATCGGGTCAAGGGCCTGTTGGTGGCTAATAACGGCGTGTATGTCACCCGCGAGCCGATTCGCCTGACCGGTCCTTCGAGCAACCTTGAGCTGGACGGTACGCTGGATCTGGTCGGTGATAAGGTCGATGCGAAATTGCTGGTGACCTTGCCGGTGACCAACAACCTGCCGATTGCCGCGTTGATCGTCGGCGCGCCGGCGGTCGGCGGGGCGTTGTTCCTGATCGACAAGCTGATCGGCGACCGCGTGGCGCGCTTCGCCAGCGTCAAGTACACCGTCAAAGGCCCGTGGAAAGAGCCGAAAATCACCTTCGACAAGCCTTTTTGAACAGCCACATCCCAGGCCTATGGAGTAGCATGGCCGCATACCTGTCACGGAGTGCGCCATGTCTTTAGCGGTGATTCAAATGGTCAGCCAGAGTGATGTGCTGGCCAATCTGGCGCAGGCTCGACGCCTGCTCGAACAGGCCGCGGCCGGCGGCGCGAAGCTGGCGGTGCTGCCGGAAAACTTCGCTGCCATGGGCCGTCGCGACATCGCCGACATCGGCCGTGCCGAAGCGCTTGGCGAAGGTCCGATCCTGCCATGGTTGAAACAGACCGCCCGCGACCTCAAGTTATGGATAGTGGCCGGCACCTTGCCGTTGCCGCCGCTTGGGCAATCGGACGCCAAGTCGCATGCCTGTTCGCTGCTGGTCAACGATCAGGGTGAAACCGTGGCACGGTATGACAAGTTGCACCTGTTCGATGTTGATGTGGCGGACAATCGCGGGCGGTATCGCGAATCCGATGACTATGCTTATGGCAGTGGCGTGGTGGTCGCAGACACGCCGGTTGGCCGAGTCGGCCTGACCGTGTGTTACGACCTGCGCTTTCCGGAGCTGTACAGCGAATTGCGCGCCGCCGGTGCCGAGTTGATTACCGCCCCGTCGGCCTTCACCGCAGTGACCGGTGCGGCGCACTGGGATGTGCTGATTCGCGCCCGGGCCATCGAGACGCAGTGTTATGTGTTGGCGGCAGCACAGGGCGGGACCCACCCGGGACCGCGTGAGACCTTCGGTCATGCGGCGATCATCGATCCGTGGGGCCGTGTGCTGGCGCATCAGGATCAAGGCGAGGCGGTATTGTTGGCCGCACGCGACAGTGATGAACAAGCGTCTATCAGGGCGCGAATGCCGGTGACGAGTCATCGGCGGTTTTTCTCGCAGGGCGCCCAGCGGCCTGCTTCAGAACATGAATTTAAGGCGTAAACCTATGAGCGAGTTGTTGTCCTCAGTCAGTGATCACCTGTTGGCGCCCGGCGGCGTGACCATCGAGAGCCTGCAAGGTGTGCTCGGCGATCTGGCCGGCCCGGGCATCGATGCTGCCGATCTGTATTTCCAGGGCCAGATCTCCGAGTCGTGGTCGCTGGAAGACGGTATCGTCAAGGAAGGCAGCTTCAACCTCGACCAAGGTGTTGGCGTGCGTGCGCAGTCCGGCGAGAAAACCGGTTTTGCCTACAGCAACGCGATCACCCTCGAAGCCCTGGGCGCTGCGGCCCGTGCCGCCCGCTCGATCTCCCGCGCCGGGCAGAACGGCACGGTGCAGGCGTTCAGCACTCAGGATGTCGCGCAGTTGTATGCGCCGGACAATCCGCTGGAAGTGTTGAGCCGCGCCGAGAAAGTCGAGCTGCTCAAGCGCATCGACGTCGCCACCCGCGCCCTCGATCCACGGATTCAGCAGGTCAGCGTGAGCATGGCCGGGGTCTGGGAACGGATTCTGGTGGCGTCCACCGACGGTGGCCTGGCCGCTGATGTGCGTCCGCTGGTACGTTTCAACGTCAGCGTGATCGTCGAGCAGAATGGGCGTCGCGAGCGCGGCGGACATGGCGGCGGCGGGCGTACCGACTACCGTTATTTCCTCGCCGAAGACCGTGCCATGGGCTATGCCCGTGAAGCACTGCGTCAGGCGCTGGTGAATCTGGAAGCGATTCCGGCACCGGCCGGCACCTTGCCTGTCGTCCTCGGTTCGGGCTGGTCCGGTGTGCTGCTGCACGAAGCGGTCGGTCACGGTCTGGAAGGCGACTTCAACCGCAAGGGCAGTTCGGCCTACAGCGGGCGGATGGGCGAAATGGTTGCCTCCAAGCTCTGCACCATTGTCGATGACGGCACGTTGAGCGGTCGTCGCGGTTCGCTGAGCGTCGACGACGAAGGCACACCGACCGAGTGCACCACGCTGATCGAAAACGGCGTGCTCAAGGGTTACATGCAGGACAAGCTCAACGCACGCCTGATGGGCGTAGCCCGTACCGGCAACGGTCGTCGCGAGTCCTACGCGCATCTGCCGATGCCGCGCATGACCAACACTTACATGTTGGGTGGCGAGAGCGATCCGGCGGAAATCATCGCTTCGGTGAAGAAGGGCATCTACTGCGCCAACCTCGGCGGCGGTCAGGTCGACATTACCAGCGGCAAGTTCGTGTTCTCCACCAGCGAGGCGTACCTGATCGAGGACGGCAAGATTACCGCACCGGTCAAGGGCGCGACGTTGATCGGCAACGGCCCCGAGGCGATGAGCCGGGTGTCGATGGTCGGTAATGATCTGGCGCTGGACAGCGGTGTGGGCACGTGCGGCAAGGACGGGCAGTCGGTGCCGGTGGGTGTCGGTCAGCCGACGCTGAAGATCGATGCGATTACCGTGGGTGGCACGGGCGCATAAAAAGAGGTGGAGCTGCGGGTGGCGCGCAGGGCGGCCACCCGATGGCGAGTATCAACGCAGGCCGCGTTGGGTATCGTCCAGCTCACGGATGTACTTGAAGATCTTGCGGCTGGAAGCAGGAGGTTTGTTTTGCGCAACCTCGTGCTGAGCCTGACGGATCAGGGAACGCAGTTGCTGGCGATCGGCGTCGGGGTATTCGACGACGAATTTCTCCAGCACGGCATCGTCACCGGCGATCAGGCGGTCACGCCAGCGTTCGAGGTTGTGGAAACGCTCGTTGTACTGACGGGTGGAGGCATCGAGTTGATCGAGCAGGACCAGAATCGCGTCAGTGTCCTGATCGCGCATCAGTTTGCCGATGAACTGCAGGTGCCGTTTACGCGCGATGTTCGCGGTGTGCTTCGGCGCATCAGCCAGGGCCCGGCGCAAGGCGTCGGTCAATGGCAGTTTTGCCTGCAAGTCGGGCTTGAGTGTTGTAAGGCGCTCGCCAAGGTCAACCAGAGCATGCAGCTCGCGTTTGACCTGTGATTTGCTTTTTTCTCCCGTATCGAGGGAGTCGTCGTAAGAATCAACCATGGTGGCAGTCCGCAAAGAAACGCCGCCATGATAACCAGTCGGGGGCCGCTTGTCCGGCCCGGTCGCTCGATGACCCCAGCCGAAAGCAGAATTTGAGTGGAGATGAGCATGAGTGCAGTTCAAAGCGTCGGCCCGCAAGCATTGCCGGCACTGCAGGAACAGGTCGAGCAGATCATCGCCGAAGCCAAGCGTCAGGGCGCCAGTGCCTGCGAAGTCGCGGTGTCGCTGGAGCAGGGTTTGTCGACGTCGGTGCGCCAGCGTGAGGTCGAGACGGTCGAATTCAATCGCGACCAGGGCTTTGGCATCACCCTGTACGTCGGCCAGCGCAAAGGCTCGGCCAGCACGTCCGCCACCGGGCCGGACGCGATTCGTGAAACCGTTGCCGCTGCACTGGCGATCGCCAAACATACCTCTGAAGACGAAGCCTCGGGCCTCGCCGATGCCGCGCTGATGGCCAGGGATGTGCAGGATTTCGACCTGTTCCACGAATGGGACATCACCCCGGAGCAGGCGATCGAGAAGGCGTTGCTCTGTGAAGCGGCGGCGTTCGACGCCGATGCGCGAATCAAGAACGCCGACGGCACCACCCTCAGCACCCATCAGGGCTGCCGTGTGTATGGCAACAGCCACGGTTTCATCGGCGGTTACGCGTCGACCCGGCACAGCCTGAGCTGCGTGATGATCGCCGAAGCCGATGGCCAGATGCAGCGCGATTACTGGTATGACGTCAATCGTCAGGGCAGCCTGCTGGCGGATCCGGTGAGCATCGGCCAGCGTGCCGCGCAACGTGCCGCGAGCCGTCTGGGCGCGCGTCCGGTACCGACCTGCGAAGTGCCGGTGCTGTTTTCCGCTGAACTGGCGGGCGGCTTGTTCGGCAGCTTCCTGTCGGCGGTTTCCGGCGGCAGTCTGTATCGCAAATCGTCGTTCCTCGAAGGCACGCTGGGGCAGAAGCTGTTTCCGGAATGGCTGACCATCGATGAGCGTCCGCACCTGATGCGCGCCATGGGCAGTGCGTCCTACGACGGTGATGGTCTGGCCACCTACGCCAAACCGTTCGTCGAGAAGGGCGAGTTGGTGTCGTACATCCTCGGCACGTACTCGGGGCGCAAACTCGGCATGCCGAGCACCGCCAACGCGGGGGGCGTGCACAACCTGTTCGTCACTCACGGTGATGAAGATCAGGCGGCGCTGTTGAAACGCATGGGCCGTGGCCTGTTGGTTACCGAGTTGATGGGCCATGGCTTGAACATGGTCACCGGCGACTATTCGCGTGGGGCGGCGGGGTTCTGGGTCGAGAACGGCGAAATCCAGTTCGCGGTGCAGGAAGTGACCATCGCCGGCAACATGCGCGACATGTTCAAGCAGATCGTTGCAGTCGGTAATGACCTGGAGTTGCGTAGCAATATTCGCACGGGTTCGGTGCTGATCGACCGGATGACTGTCGCGGGCAGCTAAGCCCCAGCGGTCAGACAAGAAAGGCGCGCCACCTCATCGGGTGGCGCGCCTTTTTTCATGGCCCCACACAAAACCTTGTGGGAGCGAGCCTGCTCGCGAAAGCGATAGCAGCCTACTGCAGCGGCGACTGACACGACGCCTTCGCGAGCAGGCTCGCTCCTACAATGGAGTCTGTGTAACCAGGTGCTCTTGTTTTGGTTCTCATTATCATCTAATAATAAATCTCATCTCCGAACGAGCCCCGGATCATGAGTTCTGCCTTGCACGAGCAGCCGTACCTCGAAAGCTGGCGCTGGATGAGTCGCCAGATCCGTTGCGCGATGGATCCTGACGAGCCGCGCCTGATCGAACATTACCTGGCCGAAGGCCGTTATCTGGCCTGCTGTACGGCGACTTCCCCGTGGACCATCGCTGAAACCTCCTTCCGTCTGCTGCTCGACACAGCCACCGACATCGCGTTGCCGTGGCACTGGCGCAGCCTGTGTCTCGATCAAGCCTGGCGTCCGTTGCGTGAAATGGAGCGTCTGTCGCTGTGCAACTGTCGGCTCCAGCGCTGGCAGCGCTACACCTGGCAACTGGCGACCTGCGAGTTGCTTCCCTCGATTCCTCTCATTGAATTAGTCCAAGGATTTACCGATGACCAAGACACGTATTGAGCGCGACAGCATGGGCGAATTGCAGGTGCCGGTGGACGCTCTCTACGGCGCGCAGACCCAGCGCGCAGTGGATAACTTCCCGATCAGCGGCCAACCGATGCCGAGGCACTTCATCCGTGCGCTGATCCTCGCCAAAGCCGCCGCGGCGCGGGCCAACGTCGAACTCAACCAGCTCAGCGCCGGCCAGGGCAAGGCCATCAGCGATGCCGCGCAAGGCCTGCTCGAAGGCGATTTCATGCAGCATTTTCCGGTGGATATCTTCCAGACCGGCTCCGGCACCAGCTCCAACATGAACGCCAACGAAGTGATTGCGACCCTCGCCAGCCGCCTGCTCGGCGAGCCGGTCAACCCGAACGATCACGTCAACTGCGGCCAGAGCAGCAACGACATCATTCCGACCACCATCCACGTCAGCGCGGCGTTGGCGTTGCACGAACAACTGCTGCCGGCGCTGTTGCATCTGGTGCAGGTCATCGAAAACAAAGCCGATCAGGTGCACCACCACGTCAAAACCGGCCGTACGCACTTGATGGACGCGATGCCGGTGCGCATGAGCCAGGTGCTCAATGGCTGGGCGCAGCAGCTCAAGGCCAACATCGGTCATCTGCAGGATTTACTGCCGAGCCTGCAATCGCTGGCGCAGGGCGGTACGGCGGTCGGCACCGGGATCAACGCGCATCCGGAATTCGCCGCGCGTTTCAGCCGCCAGCTCAGCCAACTGACGAATGTGCAATTCACTCCGGGCAAGGATCTGTTCGCCCTGATCGGCTCGCAGGACACCGCCGTCGCCGTCTCCGGTCAGCTCAAGGCCACCGCCGTGTCGCTGATGAAAATCGCCAACGACCTGCGCTGGATGAACTCCGGTCCGCTCGCCGGCCTTGGCGAGATCGAACTGGAAGCCCTGCAACCGGGTTCGTCGATCATGCCGGGCAAGGTGAATCCGGTGATCCCGGAAGCCACCGCCATGGTCGCCGCACAAGTGATCGGTAACGATTCGGTGGTCACCATCGCCGGCCAGTCGGGCAATTTCGAACTGAACGTGATGCTGCCGATCATCGCCCAGAACCTGCTGAACAGCATCGAACTGCTGGCCAATGCCAGTCGTCTGCTCGGCGACAAGGCCATCGCCAGCTTCAAGGTCAATGAGTCGCGGCTCAAAGAAGCGCTGTCGCGTAATCCGATTCTGGTCACCGCGCTCAACCCGATCATCGGCTACCAGAAAGCCGCCGAAATCGCCAAGCAGGCCTACAAACAGGGGCGTCCGGTGATCGACGTCGCGCTGGAACACACCGACCTGTCGCGCAGCCAACTGGAAGAGTTGCTCAACCCCGAGAAACTCACCGCCGGCGGCGTGTAAACCCCGCAACCGCTTTGGAGGCTCACCATGGAGCACTGGAAACGCACGATCGAACGGGCCAATCGCTGCTTCATGCTGGGCGAGCTGATTGATGCCCGCGAGGCTTATCTGCAAGCCCTGGCCCTGGCGCAAGTACTGTTCGAACGCTGGGCGGACGCCGACGAAGCGGTGGCGGCGTGCGTCATCTCCCACCACAACCTCGCGGATCTGCATTTGCGCCTGAATCAGCCGGAGGAAAGTGCGGAGTACCTCTGCGCGATTCATCAACGGCTGTTGCAGACCATGCAGGACGAGCGCCTGCGTCCAGCACTGCGTGAAGCGGCGTTGCGCCAGAGCAGCAAGACCTACGTCGAACTGCTGAACTTCATCAGCGAGCATGGCGAATACCCGCGCACCCAGCGCCTGCTGCACCCGGACACCGGCAACGCACGCCGCGCGTCAGCCTCACATCATCATGGAGTCCACTGAAATGGCTTTTACCTTGCCTGCCTTGCCGTACGCCTACGACGCCCTGGAACCGCACATCGATGCGCAAACCATGGAAATCCACTACACCAAGCATCACCAGACCTACATCAACAACCTCAATGCCGCCGTCGAAGGCACCGAGTACGCCGAATGGCCGGTGGAAAAACTGGTCGCCAGCGTTCAGCAGTTGCCGGAAAAACTTCGCGCGGCGGTGATCAACCAGGGCGGCGGGCATGCCAACCATTCGTTGTTCTGGGAAGTCATGGTACCCAACGGCGGTGGCAAGCCGGACGGCGCGCTGGCCAAGGCCATCGAGGCGCAACTGGGCGGCCTCGACAGCTTCAAGGAAGCCTTCACCAAAGCCGCGTTGACCCGTTTCGGCAGCGGCTGGGCCTGGCTCAGCGTGACCCCGGAGAAAAAACTGGTCGTGGAAAGTAGCGGCAATCAGGACAGCCCGTTGATGAACGGCAACACGCCGATTCTCGGTCTGGATGTTTGGGAACACGCCTATTACCTGCTTTATCAGAACCGTCGCCCGGAATACATCAACGCGTTCTACAACGTGATCAACTGGCCGGAAGTTGCTGCGCGCTACCAGGCTGCACTGGTTTAAGTCTTCTATAAAAACAATCCAGGGCTGACTATGGGCACTGAAACACTGGCGATTGGCGGTGGGCGTATGTTTCGTTACGCGGTCGGGTCGCTGTTGCTGCTGGCGGGCATGACCCTGCTGGCCGTGCACGGGCTGGAATGGCTGGATCTGCAGCCGCGATTGTCACGCGCATTGCAGGGCGGCGCGATCTGCGCCCTCGGCACGGCGCTCGGCGCGGTGCCGGTGCTGGTGATCCGGCGTATGCCGCAGAGGCTCAGCGATACGCTACTGGGTTTCGGCGCCGGCGTGATGCTGGCGGCGACCGCGTTTTCGCTGATCGTGCCGGGCATCGCTGCTGCCGAAAGTCTGGGCCTGACACCATGGGCCGCCAGCGGGCTGATTTGCTTCGGCATCATGCTCGGTGCATTCGGTTTGTATCTGGTGGATCTGAAACTGTCCGGCGCCTCACCGGAAATGCTCGTCGGTACCCCCGAGCACCCGGTGATTCCGCCGCGCATCTGGCTGTTCGTCTTCGCCATCATTGCTCACAACATCCCGGAAGGCATGGCGGTGGGGGTGTCCGCTGGCGGCGGCATGCCGGATGCCGACAGTCTGGCGATGGGCATCGCCTTGCAGGATGTGCCAGAGGGATTGGTGATTGCGCTGGTACTGGCGGGGGCAGGAATGTCGCGGGTCAAGGCATTCTTGATCGGCGCGGCGTCAGGACTGGTCGAACCGGTGTTTGCACTGCTCTGTGCCTGGCTGGTCAGTCTGGCGGAGCTGTTATTGCCGTTGGGGCTGGCGCTGGCGGCGGGGGCGATGTTGCTGGTGGTGACGCACGAAGTCATTCCGGAATCGCGCCGCAATGGTCATGACAAGCTGGCCAGTCTTGGCTTGCTGATCGGGTTTTGTCTGATGATGGTGATGGATACGGCGTTGGGTTGAATATCAAAAGATCGCAGCCTGCGGCAGCTGTTGCCAAGGCTGCGATCTTCGGTGCTGGGCTGTCAGCCCCCTTCATCGAAGTAGTTGTTGATCAGCTCCACCAAAGCAACCATGGCCTCCTCAGCCTGTTCGCCTTCGGTGCTCAAATGGATCTTGGTGCCCTTGCCGGCCGCGAGCATCATCATCGCCATGATGCTTTTGCCGTCTACTGCTGTCTCGGGTGTGCGACCGACTCTTATCGTGGTCTCCGGAAACTTGCCGGCCACGCCGACGAATTTGGCCGATGCCCGGGCATGCAGACCCAATTTGTTGATGATTTCGATTTCACGAGCAGGCATCGCGGTGTGAATCCTTTAAGTGAGGTCGCGGTGGCGAACCTGGACGTTCTTCAGGGTTTTCTGCAGGGCCTGACCCAGGCGTTCGGTCAGGTAAACGGAGCGGTGATGCCCGCCGGTGCAGCCAATGGCAATGGTGACGTAGGCGCGGTTGCTCGCGGCAAAACGTGGCAGCCATTTGTACAGGTAGCCGTAGATGTCCTGGAACATCTCCTCAACCTCCGGTTGTGCAGCCAGGTACTCGGCGACCGGTGCGTCGAGACCCGATTGTGCACGCAGTTCCGGTTTCCAGTAAGGATTGGGCAGGCAGCGCACATCGAACACCAGATCCGCGTCCACCGGCATGCCGCGCTTGAAGCCGAACGACTCGACCAGAAACGCCGTACCCGGCTCCGGCTGGTTCAGCAGGCGCAGTTTGATGGTGTCACGCAACTGGTACAGATTCAGATTGGTGGTGTTGACCTTGAGGTCGGCCAGGTCGGCGATCGGGCCGAGCAGGGCGGTTTCATCTTCGATCGCTTCGGCCAGCGAGCGGTTGGCAGTGCTCAATGGATGGCGCCGGCGGGTTTCCGAGAAGCGCTTGAGCAGGGTTTCTTCGTCGGCATCCAGATACAGCACATCGCACTGGATGTGCCGGGCACGGACTTCTTCAAGCAGTTCGGGGAAACGCGACAGGTGGCTCGGCAGATTGCGTGCATCGATCGACACGGCCACCAGCGGCTGGGCCAGTTCGGTGTGAATCAGGGCGCGTTCGGCGAGCTCCGGCAGCAGACCGGCCGGCAGGTTGTCGATGCAGTAGTAGCCGTTGTCCTCAAGGACATTCAGGGCGGTACTTTTACCCGAGCCGGAGCGGCCGCTGACGATGATCAAACGCATGATTAATGACCGTTCTGCTCGCTCAGGACGACCTGATACAAGGCTTCGTTGCTCGGTGCGCTGCGCAGTTTTTCGCGCACTTCCTTGCGATCGAGCATGCTGGCGATCTGGCGCAGTAATTCCAGGTGGGCATCGGTGGCCGCTTCCGGGACCAGCAGTACAAACAGCAGGTCGACCGGTGCGCCGTCAATGGCATCGAAATCGATGGGGGCATCAAGGTGCATCAACGCGCTGATAGGCGCTTCGCAGCCTTTGAGGCGACAGTGGGGAATGGCGATGCCGTTGCCGAAACCGGTGGATCCGAGTTTCTCACGGGCTACCAGGCTCTCGAAAACATCCTGCATGGCCAGATCCGGCACTTCTTTATGGATGAGGTTGGCAATCTGTTCGAGGGCTTTCTTTTTACTGCCGCCCGGCACGTTCACCAGGGAACGGCCGGGGGTCAGGATACTTTCAAGTCGGATCATGGGTTGGGAGTGTTAACGACCTGTCGCGCCCTGAAGGAGGCTCTGGGTCTTTTCCTTATGCTTTTTGAGTTGGCGATCCAGCTTGTCGGTCAGTGAGTCGATCGCAGCGTACATGTCGGTATCTTCTGCGTTGGCGACCACTTCGCTGCCGGGTATATGCAAGGTGGCTTCGATTTTCTGCTTGAGCTTTTCGACGCACATCGTGACTTGCACGTTGGTGATCTTGTCGAAATGGCGCTCCAATCGTTCGAGTTTCTCGTTGATGTAGGTGCGCAGAGGTTCGGTCACTTCCAGTTGGTGTCCACTGATGTTGACTTGCATACAGCTTCTCCTTCGTTGCCAGTGCATAAAGCGGCAGGCCGAAGAGCCTGCCACTGGAACGCTGTAACGTGGCTTACATCAACCGCTTGCGTTCGCTCGAAGGCGCGATCCCGAGGGATTCGCGGTACTTGGCGACGGTGCGGCGAGCCACCTGAATGCCTTGTGCCTCCAGTAAACCAGCGATCTTGCTGTCACTCAACGGCTTTTTCTGATTTTCCGCCGCAACCAGTTTTTTGATGATCGCGCGGATCGCCGTCGACGAGCATTCACCGCCTTCGGAGGTGCTGACGTGGCTTGAGAAAAAGTATTTCAGTTCATAAATACCGCGCGGGGTATGCATGAATTTCTGCGTGGTGACCCGGGAAATCGTCGATTCGTGCATGCCGACCGCCTCGGCGATGTCATGCAGGACCAACGGCTTCATGGCTTCATCGCCATACTCCAGGAAGCCGCGCTGATGCTCGACGATCTGGGTGGCCACCTTCATCAGGGTTTCGTTGCGGCTTTGCAGGCTCTTGATGAACCAGCGTGCCTCTTGCAACTGGTTGCGCATGAAGGTGTTGTCGGCGCTGGTGTCGGCGCGACGGACGAAACCGGCGTACTGCGCGTTAACCCGCAGACGGGGCACTGACTCCTGATTCAGCTCGACCAGCCAGCGTTCGTTATCCTTGCGCACAATGACGTCGGGCACCACGTACTCGGCTTCGGTCGATTCGATCTGCGAGCCCGGACGCGGATTGAGGCTTTGCACCAGTTCGATGACCTGACGCAACTCGTCTTCCTTGAGCTTCATACGCCGCATCAACTGGCTGTAGTCGCGACTGCCGAGCAGATCGATGTAATCGCTGACCAGACGTTTGGCTTCGTTGAGCCACGGGGTCTTGGCCGGGAGCTGACGCAGTTGCAGCAGCAGGCATTCGCCGAGGTTGCGCGCGCCGATACCGGCCGGTTCGAACTGCTGAATGCGGTGCAGAACGGCTTCGATCTCGTCCAGCTCGATGTCGAGCTCCGGATCAAAGGCGTCGAGAATTTCTTCGAGGGTTTCGTCCAGGTAGCCCTGATTGTTGATGCAATCGATCAGGGTCACGGCGATCAGGCGGTCGGTGTCGGACATCGGCGCCAGGTTCAATTGCCACAGCAGATGGCTTTGCAGGCTTTCGCCAGCGGACGTGCGGGTGGTGAAGTCCCACTCGTCGTCATCGCTGCTGGGCAGGCTGCTGGCGCTGGTCTGGTAGACGTCTTCCCAGGCGGTATCAACGGGCAGTTCGTTAGGAATGCGCTCGTTCCATTCGCCATCTTCCAGATTGTCCACCGTCGGGGCGGCTTCCTGATAGGACGGTTCCTGAATGTCGGTGTTGGGTTTTTGTTCGGCGTTGTCGGCCAAAGGATCGGTATTGTCGAAGTCGTCGCCTTCTTCCTGGCGTTCGAGCATCGGATTGGATTCCAGGGCCTCCTGGATTTCCTGTTGCAGGTCCAGGGTCGACAATTGGAGCAGGCGGATGGCCTGTTGCAGCTGCGGTGTCATCGTCAGCTGCTGGCCCATTCTCAAGACTAGCGATGGTTTCATGGCAGGGGCTTAACACCTTATTCGCCGGCGCGCATGCGCCATCCACTACAGGGCGCCGGAGCGCCAAACTTAAGCAAATTATATGCCTGAAACTGTCGTGTTTGCCTAGAGCGCTGTAACAATAAAAGCGTATAAAAAACCAGCTTCAACGTTACAGCGCCCAAACGGCTGGCCGAATGCGATCGCGCTTCAGAGGCGGAATTCGTGGCCCAGGTACACTTCCTTCACCAGATCGTTGGCAAGGATGGTCGCAGCATCGCCTTCGGCGATCAGTTGACCGTCGTTGACGATGTAGGCGGTTTCGCAGATATCCAGGGTCTCACGCACGTTGTGGTCGGTGATAAGAACACCGATGCCCTTGGCCTTGAGGTGATGGATGATCTGCTTGATGTCGCCGACCGAAATCGGGTCGACACCGGCGAACGGTTCGTCGAGCAGGATGAATTTCGGTGCGGTCGCCAAGGCGCGGGCAATTTCCACCCGGCGGCGTTCACCGCCGGACAGGCTCATGCCGAGGTTGTCGCGGATGTGGCTGATGTGGAATTCCTGCAGCAGGCTTTCCAGTTCCTTGCGACGACCGGCCTTGTCGAGTTCCGTGCGGGTTTCGAGGATGGCCATGATGTTATCGGCCACCGACAATTTGCGGAAGATCGACGCTTCTTGCGGCAGATAGCCGATACCGGCCTTGGCACGGCCGTGCATCGGCTGATGGCTGACGTCCAGATCATCGATCAGTACGCGACCCTGATCGGCCTGCACCAGACCGACGATCATGTAGAAGCAGGTGGTCTTGCCGGCGCCGTTCGGGCCGAGCAGGCCAACGATCTGGCCGCTGTCGATCGACAGGCTGACGTCGCGCACAACCTGGCGGCTTTTATAGGCCTTGGCCAGGTGTTGAGCTTTCAGAGTTGCCATTACTGGGTTTTCTCGTCGGTTTTCTTCTTCGGCTGGATCACCATGTCGATACGCGGACGTGCTTCGGTGACTTTGCTGCCGGTAGCGCGACCGGCACTGGCCAGTTTCTTCACCGTGTCATAGACGATTTTCTCGCCCTGAGTGGTGTTGTTGTCCTTGTCGACAACCTTGGCCTTGTCGATCAGCACGACGCGGTTTTGCGCGGCGTGGTACTGAATCGTCACGCCCCAGCCCTGAACAGGCTTGGCGTCACCCTGGGTTTGCAGTTGCTCGAAGTAGGCAAGGTTGCCCACCGAGGTCACCACGTCGATATCGCCGGTCGGAGTACGGGTGATGGTCACCGTATTGCCCTTAACGATCATCGAGCCCTGGGTGATGATCACATCACCTTTATAGGTGGCGATGCCGTTCTTGTCGTCCAGCTGGGCGTCGTCGGCCTGAATGCGGATAGGTTGCTGCTGATCGTTCGGCAGAGCCCAGGCGCTCACGCTTCCCAGTGCTGCGCCCAGACTGAGCAAAATAGGGAGGGTTTTAACGAGCCTCATACTGTCCTCTTACGTTCGATTGCAGGTGTATCCTGCTTTCCTTCAAATACGCCTTCATTCCCACGCCAGTCGATACACCGCCAGCGCCGTCGATTCTAACGGGTTGCTCGGTCTGCGCATATTGCTGCTGAGGGAACACCGTCATGCGTGTGCTGGTGATCAGGGTGTCGCGTTTCTTTTCATCGGTGCGCTTGATGCGTACCGAGTCGATCAATTCTACCTGCGTTCCGTCCGGATTCACTTCACCGCGCTCGCTGGTCACGTGCCACGGAAACTCGGTGCCGCGATACATGTTGAGGTCGGGTTTGGTAACCAGAGTCACATCCGTCGCTTTCAGGTGTTCGGCCTTGTCCGACGTCATTTCGTACTGCACTTTGCCGTCCGGCAGATATTGCAGGGTATGCGTATTGGTGGCGTACCAGTCGATGGCAGTGTCTTCGACCTTGGCCACAGGCTTGTCGAGGAAACGTTCCGGACTGATGTTCCAGTAGCCGACCGCCGCAAACATCGCAGCGATGCAGCCGAACAGCAGGAAGTTGCGAAATTTTTTGCTAAACATGATTTGGCTCACAGGTACGCGGCGTTGGCCGCATCGAGGCGGCCCTGGGCGCGCAGGATCAATTCGCAGAATTCACGAGCGGCACCTTCGCCACCGCGGGCCCGAGTGACGCCATGGGCGTGTTCGCGCACGAAGTCGGCAGCATTGGCAACGGCCATGCCCAGGCCTACGCGGCGGATCACCGGCAAGTCAGGCAGGTCGTCACCCAAGTAGGCGACCTGTTCATAGCTTAGGCCCAGTTGCGCCAGCAGGCCGTCCAGAACCACCAATTTGTCTTCGCGACCCTGAAACAGGTGCGGGATACCGAGGTTCTTCGCCCGGCGTTCAACCACCGGGGTCTTGCGGCCACTGATGATGGCAGTCTCGACACCGGCATTCATCAGCATCTTGATACCCTGGCCGTCGAGGGTGTTGAAGGTCTTGAATTCGCTGCCGTCTTCGAGGAAGTACAGGCGCCCGTCGGTGAGGACGCCGTCGACGTCGAACACCGCCAGTTTGATCGCTTTGCCGCGTTGCAGCAGATCGGTGGTCATTACATCACTCCTGCACGCAGCAGATCGGAGAGGTTGAAGGCGCCGATCGGGCGATCTTCTTCGTCCACGACAACCAGTGCGTTGATTCGGTGGTCTTCCATGATTTTCAGGGCTTCGGCGGCGAGCATCTCGGGCCGTGCGGTCTTGCCGTGTGCGGTCATGACCTGGTCGATGGTGGCGCTGCGGATGTCGATGCTGCGGTCCAGCGTGCGGCGCAAATCGCCGTCGGTGAAGATTCCGGCCAGTTTGCCATCGGCTTCAACGATCGCGGTCATGCCCAGACCCTTGCGGGTCATTTCCATGAGCGCGTCCTTGAGCAGGGTGCCGCGCTGCACTTGCGGCAGCTCTTGCCCGGCATGCATGACGTTTTCCACTTTCAGCAGCAGGCGTCGACCCAGAGCGCCGCCCGGGTGTGAAAAGGCAAAATCTTCGGCGGTGAAACCACGCGCTTCCAGCAGCGCCACGGCCAGGGCATCGCCCATGACCAGCGCGGCGGTGGTCGAGGAAGTCGGTGCCAGGTTCAGCGGGCAGGCTTCGTGTTCGACATGAACGTTGAGATTGACTTCGGCAGCTTTGGCCAGCGGCGACTGCGGATTGCCGGTGAGGCTGATCAACTGGATGCCGAGGCGCTTGATCAATGGCAGCAGGGTGACGATTTCGTTGGTCGAGCCGGAGTTGGAGAGGGCGAGGATCACGTCGTCGCGGGTGATCATGCCCATGTCGCCATGGCTGGCTTCGGCCGGGTGGACGAAAAATGCCGGGGTGCCGGTGCTGGCCAGGGTCGCGGCAATCTTGTTGCCGACGTGCCCGGATTTGCCCATGCCGACCACGACCACACGGCCTTTGCTGGCCAGAATCATCTCGCAAGCGCGTACGAAATCGGCGTCGATATGGGGCAACAAGCCTTGTACGGCTTCCACTTCGAGGCGGATGGTGCGTTGTGCCGATTGAATCAGGTCGCTGGATTGGCTCATGTCAGAAATCGTATAGCCCGATGAAAAGGCGGCGATTATAGCGGTTATGTTGAAAAGCCTCACGCAAGTTCGTCGTGCTTTGTCATTCCGCGTCAGCAAAACCCCGAAAAAGTGCCATCAGGCCTGTCATATCGTTGAACGCGGAGGGGCGGGGCCTTGGGCGCTTGGCGTTTGCAGTGATATAGTTCGCCGCCAGTTCGGCCTGCCCGGGAGGTATGTGCTTTCTGCGGAAAGCCAGGCGTCCGAGTGAGAGGCTGCATCGCAAGGAGTTTAGATGAGTGCCGATAACGCCTACGCGGTCGAGCTGAAGGGAGTCTCCTTCAAGCGCGGTGCGCGCAGCATTTTCAATAACGTCGATATTCGCATCCCGCGTGGCAAGGTTACCGGCATCATGGGACCTTCCGGGTGCGGCAAGACCACTTTGTTGCGCTTGATGGGTGCACAGTTGCGTCCTTCCAGCGGCGAAGTCTGGGTCAACGGCCAGAACCTGCCGACGCTGTCGCGCAGTGATCTGTTCGATGCGCGCAAGCACATGGGCGTGCTGTTTCAAAGCGGCGCGCTGTTCACCGATCTCGATGTCTTCGAGAACGTCGCTTTCCCCCTGCGCGTTCATACCCAATTGCCGGATGAAATGATCCGCGACATCGTCCTGCTCAAATTGCAGGCGGTCGGTTTGCGCGGTGCCATCGAGCTGATGCCCGACGAGCTGTCCGGCGGCATGAAGCGTCGGGTCGCCCTGGCCCGGGCGATTGCGCTCGATCCGCAGATTCTCATGTATGACGAGCCTTTCGTCGGCCAGGATCCGATCGCCATGGGCGTGCTGGTACGCCTGATCCGTCTGCTCAACGATGCGCTGGGGATCACCAGTATCGTGGTCTCCCACGATCTGGCCGAAACCGCGAGCATCGCCGACTACATCTATGTAGTGGGTGATGGTCAGGTGCTGGGTCAGGGCACGCCGGACGAATTGATGAACTCGGATGAACCGCGTATTCGCCAGTTCATGACCGGCAACCCCGATGGCCCGGTGCCGTATCATTTTCCAGCGACGGATTACCGCGCAGATCTTCTGGGGAAGCGCTGATGCGCAGAATTTCATTGATAGAACGCGTACGCCGGTTCGGCGAGGCGGCGATCGACGCCGTCGCGGTGTTTGGCCGCGCGACCCTGTTCCTGTTTCACGCCCTGCTCGGTCGTGGCGGTATCAGCGGCGGTTTCGGCCTGCTGGTCAAGCAGTTGCATTCGGTCGGCGTGATGTCGCTGGTGATCATCGTCGTGTCGGGGATTTTCATCGGCATGGTGCTGGCGCTGCAGGGCTTCAGTATTCTGTCGAGCTACGGTTCGGAGCAGGCGGTGGGGCAGATGGTGGCCCTGACGTTGCTGCGTGAACTGGGGCCTGTCGTGACGGCGTTGCTGTTTGCCGGGCGTGCCGGTTCGGCGCTGACCGCAGAAATTGGCAACATGAAGTCCACCGAACAGCTTTCCAGCCTGGAAATGATCGGTGTCGATCCGCTCAAATACATTATTGCCCCGCGTCTGTGGGCCGGTTTCATTTCCCTGCCGGTGCTGGCGATGATTTTCAGCGTGGTGGGAATCTGGGGCGGTTCGTGGGTGGCTGTCGACTGGCTTGGCGTGTATGAAGGCTCCTACTGGGCGAACATGCAGAACAGCGTGAACTTCACCAGCGATGTGCTCAACGGCGTCATCAAAAGTGTCGTTTTCGCCTTCGTCGTGACCTGGATCGCCGTTTTCCAAGGCTACGACTGTGAGCCCACTTCCGAGGGCATCAGTCGCGCCACCACCAAGACCGTGGTATTCGCCTCGCTGGCGGTACTGGGCCTGGACTTTATTCTGACCGCTTTGATGTTTGGAGATTTCTGATGCAAAACCGCACCCTGGAAATCGGTGTCGGCCTGTTCCTGCTGGCAGGGATCCTGGCTTTGTTGCTACTGGCTTTGCGGGTCAGTGGCCTGTCTCCGACCTCGACCACCGACACCTATAAACTGTATGCCTACTTCGACAATATCGCCGGTTTGACGGTCAGAGCCAAAGTGACCATGGCTGGCGTAACCATCGGCAAGGTCACGGCCATCGATCTGGATCGCGACAGCTTCACCGGTCGGGTAACCCTGCAAGTGGATAAAAAGGTCGACAACCTGCCGACCGACTCCACAGCGTCTATCCTGACCGCTGGCCTGTTGGGCGAGAAGTACATCGGTATCAGCGTGGGCGGCGAAGACACCCGTCTGAAGGATGGTGGAACCATCCACGACACCCAGTCGTCTCTGGTACTGGAAGACCTGATCGGTAAATTCCTGCTCAATACCGTTAGCAAAGACGCCAAATGAGGAGCTTTTGAATGATCTCTACCTTGCGACGTGGCCTATTGGTGTTGCTTGCGGCACTGCCGATGCTGGCTAGCGCTGCGCCCGGACAGTCGGCGCACGACCTGATTCAGGACACCACGAACCGGATGCTGGCCGACTTGTCGGCCAATAAAGAGAAGTACAAGAAGGATCCGCAGGATTTCTACACGGCGCTGAACACCATCGTCGGACCTGTGGTGGACGCCGAAGGCATTTCCAAAAGCATCATGACGGTCAAGTATTCGCGCAAGGCCACGCCCGCGCAGATGCAGACCTTCCAGGAGAACTTCAAGCGCGGTCTGTTCCAGTTCTATGGCAATGCCTTGCTCGAATACAACAACCAGGGCATTACCGTTGATCCTGCCAAGGATGAGTCCGGCGATCGCACCAGCGTCGGCATGACCGTCAAGGGCAACAACGGCGCGATCTACCCTGTGCAGTACACGCTGGAGAAGATCAACGGCGAGTGGAAACTGCGCAACGTGATCATCAACGGCATCAACATCGGCAAGCTGTTCCGTGATCAGTTCGCCGACGCGATGCAGCGCAATGGCAACGATCTGGACAAGACCATCAACAATTGGGCTGGCGAAGTGGCCAAGGCCAAGGAAACCACCGAGAAAGCTGCCGAGAAGCCAGCGCAATGAATGAGGCGGCAGTTCGTATGAGTGATGTCGACGAGCTATTGCTCAGCGGAGTGCTGGACTATCGCACAGGTCCCGACCTGCGCAAGGAAGGCCAGGCGCTGATCAAGTCCAGCAAGGCGGCATCGCTGGTCATCGATTGCTCGGCAGTGAAGAAGTCCAGCAGCGTCGGCTTGTCCTTGCTGCTGTGCTTCATGCGCGATGCCCAGGCGGCCGGCAAGGCCGTCAGCATCCGTGCGATGCCGGAAGACATGCGCGAAATCGCTCAGGTCAGTGAACTGACCGAGTTGCTGGCGCACCCCTGAACCCGCATCGATAAACAAGCCCCCCGTCAGAGTCCTGCCAATGCGGGGTTCGCAGGCGCGGGGCTTTTTTGTATGATGTCCGACCCGTGCGCACAGGGCGCCGATTGAGGTTGAGCATGCAGGCCGTAGAAGTGAAGAGCTTCCTTGAAGGAAAGCTGCCAGGAACGCAGGTGGAAGTTGAAGGCGAAGGCTGCAACTTCCAGCTGAACGTGATTAGTGATGAACTGGCGGCGTTGAGCCCGGTCAAGCGTCAGCAAAGCATCTATGCCCATTTGAACCCTTGGATCGCCGATGGCAGCATCCACGCGGTCACTATGAAATTTTTCAGCAGCGCGGCCTGGGCCGAGCGCACCTGAGCCCTAGGGCGTCGAGATTCTTATGGATAAATTGATTATTACCGGTGGCGTTCGTCTTGATGGCGAAATCCGTATCTCCGGGGCGAAGAACTCCGCCCTGCCGATTCTGGCTGCCACCCTGCTGTGCGATGGCCCGGTGACCGTTGGCAACCTGCCGCACCTGCACGACATCACCACCATGATCGAGCTGTTCGGTCGCATGGGCATCGAGCCGGTGATCGACGAGAAGCTCAGCGTCGAAATCGACCCACGCACCATCAAGACCCTGATCGCGCCGTACGAACTGGTGAAAACCATGCGTGCCTCGATCCTGGTACTGGGCCCGATGGTTGCGCGTTTCGGTGAAGCCGAAGTCGCCCTGCCTGGCGGTTGCGCCATCGGTTCGCGTCCGGTCGACCTGCACATTCGTGGCCTCGAAGCCATGGGCGCGGTGATCGACGTCGAAGGCGGCTACATCAAGGCCAAGGCGCCTGAAGGCGGTCTGCGCGGTGCGCACTTCTTCTTCGATACCGTCAGCGTGACCGGTACCGAAAACATCATGATGGCAGCCGCCCTGGCCAAGGGTCGCAGCGTGCTGCAGAACGCTGCGCGCGAGCCTGAAGTGGTTGACCTGGCGAACTTCCTCAACGCCATGGGCGCCAAGGTATCCGGCGCCGGTACCGACACCATCACCATCGATGGCGTCGAGCGTCTGGGTTCGTGCTTCTACAAAGTCATGCCCGACCGTATCGAAACCGGCACCTACCTGGTGGCCGCTGCGGTCACCGGTGGCCGCGTGAAGGTCAAGGACACTGATCCGACCATTCTTGAAGCGGTCCTGGAAAAGCTCCGTGAGTCCGGTGCGGAAATCACCTGCGGTGAAGACTGGATCGAGCTGAACATGCACGGCAAGCGCCCGAAAGCGGTCAACGTGCGTACCGCGCCGTACCCGGCGTTCCCGACCGACATGCAGGCGCAGTTCATCTCGCTCAACGCCATTGCCGAAGGCACCGGTGCAGTGATCGAGACGATCTTCGAAAACCGTTTCATGCACGTGTACGAACTGCACCGCATGGGCGCCAGGATCCAGGTCGAAGGCAACACCGCGATCGTCACCGGTACTGAAGTCCTGAAGGGCGCGCCAGTGATGGCCACCGACCTGCGTGCTTCGGCCAGCCTGGTGATCTCGGCACTGGTGGCCGAAGGCGACACCCTGATCGACCGCATCTACCACATAGACCGTGGTTACGAGTGCATCGAAGAAAAACTGCAGATGCTGGGCGCCAAGATCCGTCGCGTTCCGGGCTGATTGCTGCATGCGGACACAGGGACGTGTCCACTGAATTTGTTTCGAGTCGAGCCGGTATCCGGCTCGATGTGTGTCCGGCGCCGATTGCGACCGGACATGAGTACCTTGATAAGGACTGACGTTTCCCATGTTGACCATCGCACTGTCCAAGGGCCGCATCCTTGACGACACTCTGCCGCTTCTCGCTGAAGCCGGCATCGTGCCGACCGAGAATCCGGACAAGAGCCGCAAGCTGATCATCCCCACCACTCAGGATGACGTACGTCTGTTGATCGTGCGTGCCACCGACGTGCCGACCTATGTCGAGCATGGCGCGGCCGACCTCGGCGTCGCCGGTAAAGACGTGTTGATGGAATACACCGGCCAGGGCCTGTACGAGCCGCTGGATCTGCAGATTGCCCAGTGCAAGCTGATGACCGCCGGCAAGATCGGTGCGCCGGAACCCAAGGGCCGTCTGCGCGTGGCGACCAAATTCGTCAACGTTGCCAAGCGTTACTACGCCGAACAGGGTCGTCAGGTCGACATCATCAAGCTCTACGGCTCGATGGAGCTGGCGCCGCTGATCGGTCTGGCCGACAAGATCATCGACGTGGTCGACACCGGCAACACCCTGCGCGCCAACGGCCTGGAACCTCAGGAACTGATCGCCACGATCAGCTCGCGCCTGGTGGTCAACAAGGCTTCGATGAAGATGCAACACGCCCGAATCCAGGCGTTGATCGATACCCTGCGCAACGCAGTGGAATCGCGACACCGCGGCTGATTCACCTGCGCGACCTTGAGTCGCGCCCGTCTATCCGCCTCATAGCCAGAATCTCAGGTGCCCAAGCGGAAACGACTGCTAAGTTAGGGCGCCTGAGTTTTTGCCATTCCTATGAGGCTCTCGCTATGACCGCACCGACTGCAATTCGCCGACTCAACGCTGCTGACCCGGATTTCGCGCATCATCTGGATCATCTGCTGAGCTGGGAAAGTGTGTCTGACGACTCGGTCAATCAGCGCGTGCTGGACATCATCAAGGCGGTGCGCGAGCGCGGTGACGCGGCGCTGGTCGAGTTCACCCAGAAGTTCGACGGCCTCGAAGTCGCCTCGATGGCTGACCTGATCCTGCCGCGCGAGCGTCTGGAACTGGCCCTGACCCGCATCACCGTGGCACAGCGCGAAGCGCTGGAAAAAGCCGCGGCGCGGGTGCGCAGCTATCACGAAAAACAGAAACAGGACTCCTGGAGCTACACCGAGGCCGACGGCACCGTACTCGGGCAGAAGGTCACGCCGCTGGATCGCGCCGGCCTGTACGTACCGGGCGGCAAGGCGTCGTACCCGTCTTCGGTGTTGATGAACGCGATTCCGGCCAAGGTCGCCGGCGTGACCGAAGTGGTCATGGTCGTGCCGACCCCGCGCGGTGAGCTCAATGAACTGGTGCTGGCGGCGGCGTGCATTGCCGGCGTTGACCGGGTGTTCACCATCGGCGGTGCGCAAGCGGTTGCCGCGCTGGCTTACGGCACTGAAAGCGTGCCGCAGGTGGACAAGGTCGTCGGCCCGGGCAACATCTATGTGGCCACCGCCAAGCGTCACGTGTTCGGTCAGGTCGGCATCGACATGATCGCCGGCCCGTCGGAAATCCTTGTGGTGTGCGACGGCCAGACCGATCCGGACTGGATCGCCATGGATCTGTTCTCCCAGGCCGAGCACGACGAAGACGCGCAGGCAATTCTAGTCAGCCCGGACGCCGAATTCCTCGACAAGGTCGCTGCGAGCATCGACAAACTGCTGCCGACCATGGACCGTGCAACCATTATCGAAACCTCGATCAATGGTCGCGGTGCACTGATTCATGTGCGCGACATGGCGCAAGCCATCGAAGTCGCCAACCGTATCGCCCCGGAACACTTGGAGCTGTCGGTCGCTGATCCGCAAGCCTGGCTGCCGCAGATCCGTCACGCCGGTGCGATCTTCATGGGCCGTCACACCTCCGAGGCGCTGGGCGACTACTGCGCTGGTCCGAACCACGTGTTGCCGACCTCTGGCACCGCGCGGTTCTCCTCGCCGCTGGGTGTGTACGACTTCCAGAAACGTTCGTCGATCATCTTCTGCTCCGAGGCCGGTGCTTCCGAGCTGGGCAAGACCGCTTCGGTGCTGGCCCGTGGCGAATCCCTGAGTGCGCACGCACGCAGCGCCGAATACCGCATCAAAGCTGAGCAGAAGGGGAACTGATCATGAGTAAATTCTGGAGCCCGTTCGTCAAGGATCTGGTGCCGTATGTGCCGGGCGAACAGCCAAAGCTGACCAAACTGGTCAAGCTCAACACCAACGAAAACCCCTACGGCCCGTCGCCAAAAGCCCTGGCGGCGATGCAGACCGAACTCAACGACAACCTGCGTCTGTACCCGGACCCGAATAGCGATCTGCTGAAAAACGCCGTCGCTAACTACTACGGCGTGCAGAGCAATCAAGTGTTCCTCGGCAACGGTTCGGACGAAGTGCTGGCGCACATCTTTCACGGTCTGCTGCAACACGAGCAGCCGCTGCTGTTCCCGGACATCAGCTACAGCTTCTATCCGGTGTATTGCGGTCTGTACGGCATCCAGTTCGATGCCGTGCCGCTGGACGCGCAGTTCCAGATCAACCCGGCGGACTACGCCAAACCGAACGGCGGGATCATTTTCCCCAATCCGAACGCACCGACCGGTTGCCTGCTGGCACTGGAAGCGGTCGAGCAGATCCTCAAGGCCAGCCCGGATTCGGTGGTTGTGGTGGACGAGGCTTATATCGACTTCGGCGGCGAAACTGCGATCAGTCTGGTGGATCGTTATCCGAATCTGCTGGTGACCCAGACGCTGTCCAAGTCGCGCTCGCTGGCCGGGCTGCGCGTTGGTCTGGCGGTGGGTCATCCGGATCTGATCGAAGCGCTGGAGCGGATCAAGAACAGCTTCAACTCCTATCCGCTGGATCGCCTGGCCATTGTCGGTGCGGCGGCAGCGTTCGAGGATCGCGAGTATTTCGACAAGACCTGCCGTCTGGTGATCGAGAGCCGTGAGTGGGTCATCGCGCAATTGCAGGCCAAGGGCTTTGAGGTGCTGCCGTCGGCGGCGAACTTCATCTTCGCCCGTCACCCGCAACACGATGCAGCAGGGCTGGCAGCCAAACTGCGCGAGCAGGGTGTGATCGTGCGTCACTTCAAGCAGGAGCGGATTGCCCAGTTCCTGCGGATTTCGATCGGTACGCCGGAGCAGAATCAGGCGCTGATCGACGGTCTCGGCAACCTCTAAAAGCCAAAGCCCCTCACCCTAGCCCTCTCCA
>NZ_JAOTNY010000013.1:0-186485 GCF_036346455.1 Pseudomonas sp. AM14(2022) | reverse complement strand
CCGCTCCCACATTGGATCGATGATGATCCAGAGATTTGTGTGGTGGTTGACCCAAGGCAACTGTGATGAAATGCGACCCCAATCTCTATCGCGCAGCGCCGCCATCACTTGCCGTGAAGCCCCGTCTGATTCGCCATCTGTTCCTGCCGCCGCTGATCATCATCCTGATGATCGGACTGGGTTACATCGGCTTCTGGACCAGTGAACATTTCGGCATCCGCAGCCTCAGCGAAAACGGCCAGCGTCAGCTCGAACTGCACGCGCGCACCGTCGAAAGCGAGATCAGCAAATACACCTACCTGCCCAGCCTGCTGGAACTGGAAACCAGTGTCCCGCAACTGCTGGCCGACCCGACTCCGGAACACCGGCAAACGGTCAACGCTTACCTTGAAGGCCTGAACCGGCGCAGCCGCAGTCGGGCCATCTACGTGATGGACACCACCGGCCGCGTCATGGCCACCAGCAACTGGCGCGACGTCGACAGTTATCTGGGGGAAGACCTGTCCTTTCGCGCCTATTTCCAGAACGCCGTGCGCGGCGAACCCGGACGTTTCTACGGCATCGGCAGCACCAGCGGCGAACCCGGTTATTACCTCGCCCACGGTCTGGAAGAACACGGCAAGATCATCGGCGTCGCCGTGGTCAAGGTGCGCCTCGAAGCGCTGGAAGAGCGCTGGCAACGCGCCCGCCTGGAAGCCTTCGTCAGCGACGAGAACGGCATTATCATTCTTTCCAGCGATCCGGCGCGGCGCCTGAAATCGGTGGTCCCGCTGAGCGATGAAACCAAAGAGAAGCTCGCGCGCAGCCTGCAGTACTACTGGTTCCCGCTCAACGAACTGCAACCGCTGGCCCGCGAAACCCTGGCCGACGGTGTGGAGAAACTGACCTTCCCGGCCAACAGCGAACTGAGCGCCGATGACGACAGCATCAGCTATCTGGCGCAGACCCGGCCGCTGAGCGACACGCCATGGAATTTCACCCTGCTCACGCCGTTGCAGGACTTGCGTCGTGAAGCGATCAATCAGGGCATCCTGGTGGCCGTGGCCTTCGCGCTGGTGGCGTTCCTGCTGATCGCCTGGAACGAGCGGCGCAAGGTCATCGCCACCCGCCTCGCCGCCCGCGAAGCCTTGCAGGAAGCCAACAATCAACTGGAGCGTCGGATTACCGAACGCACCGGCGATCTGCGCGCCAGCAACGAACGGCTGAAGAGCCAGATCCGCGAACGGCGCCAGGCCGAAGAAACCCTGCGCCGCGCCCAGGACGAATTAGTGCAGGCCGGCAAACTCGCGGCCATCGGCCAGATGTCGACCAGCATCGCCCACGAACTGAACCAGCCGCTGGCGGCGATGCGCACCCTGTCCGGCAACACCATTCGCTTTCTGGAACGCGGCCAGCTCGACGTCGCCAGCACCAACCTCAAGACCATCAACGACCTGATCGACCGCATGGGCCGGATCACCGCCAGCCTGCGTTCGTTCGCCCGCCGTGGTGACGACAAAGGCCAGGCCAGCCTCGGCAAAGCCGTGGACGCGGCCCTGCAACTGCTCGGCGCGCGGGTCGAGAGCATGGCGCTGCAACTGCACCGGCAGTTCAGCGACGTACAGGTGCAGATCGACCAGACCCGCCTCGAACAGATTCTGGTCAACCTGATCGGCAACGCCCTCGACGCCATGCAGACGCAACCTTCACCGCAGCTGTGGCTGGAAGGCGAAGAGTTCAACGGCAAATATCGCCTGCGGGTGCGCGACAACGGCCATGGCGTCGATGCCGAAACACGCAAGCATCTGTTCGAGCCGTTCTTCACCACTAAACCTGGTGAACAGGGTCTGGGCCTCGGGCTGACCCTTTCCGCCAGCCTCGCTGCCGCCACCGGCGGGCACCTGGGTGTCGAACACCCGGCCAGCGGTGGCACCACCTTCGTCCTCAGTTTACCGTTGGTAAGCCCTACTCCTGCCGAGCCAATATGAACCACGACCTTAGTGTGCTGATCGTCGAAGACGACCCCCATGTGCTGCTCGGCTGCCAGCAGGCGCTGACCCTGGAAGACATTCCCTGCATCGGCGTCGGCAGTGCCGAAGAAGCGCTGGAGCGGGTCGGCGACAACTTTGCCGGGATCGTCATCAGCGACATTCGCCTGCCCGGCATCGATGGCCTGGAACTGCTGACGCGCCTCAAGGCGCGCGACCGCAGTTTGCCGGTGGTGCTGATCACCGGTCATGGCGATATCTCCATGGCCGTCGGCGCGATGCAGAAAGGCGCCTACGATTTCATGGAGAAACCGTTCTCGCCGGAGCGCCTGGTGGACGTCGCTCGTCGCGCGCTGGAGCAACGCAGCCTGGCTCGGGAAGTGTCTTCGCTGCGTCGGCAACTGGCCGAACGCGATTCCCTCGAAGGCCGGATCATCGGGCGCTCGCCAGCCATGCAGAACTTGCGCGAGCTGATCGCCAACGTCGCCGACACCTCGGCCAACGTATTGATCGAAGGCGAGACCGGCACCGGCAAGGAACTGGTCGCCCGTTGCCTGCACGACTTCAGTCGTCGGCATGCCAAGCAGTTCGTCGCGCTGAACTGCGGCGGCCTGCCGGAAAACCTCTTCGAAAGCGAGATCTTCGGCCACGAGGCCAACGCCTTCACCGGCGCCGGCAAACGGCGCATCGGCAAGATCGAACACGCCGACGGCGGCACGCTGTTCCTCGACGAAGTGGAAAGCATGCCCCTGCCCCTGCAGATCAAACTGCTGCGGGTGTTGCAGGAACGCACCCTCGAACGCCTCGGCTCGAACCAGAGCGTGGCGGTGGATTGCCGGGTGATTGCCGCAACCAAATCCGACCTCGACGAAGCGAGCAAGGCCGGCGAGTTTCGCAGCGACTTGTACTACCGCCTCAACGTGGTGACGCTGGAGCTGCCGCCGCTGCGCGAGCGCCGTGAAGATATCCTGCAACTGTTCGAACACTTCACCCAGCAGTCGGCGCTGCGTTTCGACCGGATATTGCCCGAGCTGGACAACCAGACCCTGTCGAACCTGATGAGCCACGACTGGCCGGGCAATGTGCGTGAGCTGCGTAACGTCGCCGAGCGCTTTGCCCTCGGCCTGCCGGCGTTCAAGAAGTCCGGCGCCAGCAGCGGCGGTCAGGGGCTGGCGTTCGCCGAAGCGGTGGAAGCCTTCGAGCGCAACCTGCTCAATGACGCCTTGCAACGCAGTGGCGGCAACCTGACCCAGGCCAGTCAAGAACTGGGCATGGCCAAGACCACGCTGTTCGACAAAGTGAAAAAGTACGGGTTGAGCCACTGATGGATCTGATACTCAAAGCGGCACTCGGCGCGGCGGTGGTGGTGATCCTCGCCGCGCTGTCGAAGACCAAAAACTACTACATCGCCGGACTGGTGCCGCTGTTTCCGACCTTCGCCCTGATCGCCCACTACATCGTCGGCAAAGGTCGTTCGATCGACGATCTGAAGGCGACGATTGTGTTCGGCATGTGGTCGATCATTCCGTACTTTATCTATCTGACGACGCTGTACGTGCTGGTGGACCGCATGCGCCTGGAGGCTTCACTGGCGGTGGCGGTGGTCGCGTGGCTGATCGCGGCGACCGTGCTGGTCACGGTCTGGGTGCGCCTGCACAGCTGATCACAGCATTGGCTTCACTCAGGATCTGCCGGCTCGCCCCGGATACACCTGCCTACTCTTTGAGTGACAGTGATGGCCCCTTCGCGAGCAAGCCCGCTCCCACATTCGGAATACGGTTCCCCTTGTGGGAGCGGGCTTGCTCGCGAAGAGGCCCGAGTCAACACCGCTAAAACCTCAGCTACAGCAGGTTGCCGCTTGCCACCGGTTCGATCTGCGCCCAGTGCGACGTGTCTTCACGATGCGCCTGCAAATACGGCAACACCGCCGCCAGCAAGGGCGCCTTGAACGCCTCCTGAAAGCGATGAGCCAGCCCCGGAATCAGCTTCAACTGACTGCCACGAATGTGCGCCGCCAGATGCACGCCGTGCATCACCGGCAACAGCGGATCGGCCGTGCCGTGCACCACCAGGGTCGGCACGCGCAGTTGATTGAGCAAGGCCACCCGGCTCGGCTCGGCAAGTATCGCCATGATCTGCCGTTTCACACCTTCAGGGTTGAACGCCCGGTCGTAGGCCACCGCCGCCTGATGCAGCAACGCTTGCCGGTCATCGGTGACCGCCGGGCTACCGAGCGCCGCCAGCAGATCGGCCTGCTGTTCCAGCGCCACCTCGCGATTCGGCGCGCCGCGCCGCGCCAGCAGTTGCACCAGCGCCGCACTCGGTGCCGGCAAACCTTCAGCGCCGGAACTGGTCATGATCAGCGTCAGACTCTCTACCCGCTGCGGTGCCATCGCCGCCAGATGCTGGGCGATCATCCCGCCCATGCTCGCGCCCAATACGTGAAACTGGTCGACGTGCAAAGCGTCCATCAAGCCCAGCGCATCGTCGGCCATGTCCGTCAGCGAGTACGGCGCCGACACCGGCAAACCGAGCTTGTAGCGCAGCACTTCAAAGGTCAGGTTGGCCTCGACCGGGGCCTGCCGCCAGGTCGACAGGCCGACATCGCGGTTGTCGTAGCGGATCACCCGAAAGCCCTGCTGACACAGCGCAACCACCACTTCGTCCGGCCAGTGGATCAACTGACCACCCAGGCCCATGACCAGCAACAGCGCCGGATCCGAGGCACGGCCGATGCTCTGGTACGCCAGGCTCACCTGTGCCAGATCGACCCGTTCAGTCGGTACATTGACGTCGCAACGCGAAGCCGCCATCGACGGCAGGCCGAACAACAGCGCGGCCAACAGAAAAAATAAACGCATGAAGAAACACCGAAACGCAGAACCCCAGTAGAGCGCGAGTCTGATGAAGTTTGTTCAAGCGCGCTGCCACAGTTGCGTGACAGTTTGATGAAGATTGCCGAGCGGTCATCCTGCACAGCGTTCCGACGTCCGACACGATCTTCTACGCCAACGCGATGAAGGCAACGAATCAGGCCGGAGCGGTCTGTACATCCTCTGAAACAAAACCACTACCCAGCGATAACCATGTACCGCATGGGGCTGTGAGAGCGCGCCTCTAATAGGCACGAAGGCCGGGATTACCCGGTCTGCATGCCCTCTGGAGCCTTGTCGCATGTCCCACGCACTGCCCTCTGCAACGGCCGACTTCGGCCTTGATCAACGATTACAGCCATACGTCGATCAAACGCTTTACCTGTTGGCGACGCCTCGTTTGAACGACTGTCACCAGCAATGGCTGGATCTCCTGGCCCACCATCCCCAACAACCCGAAAGCGCCTGGTGGGATGTCCGCGCGCCCGGCACTGCGCTGTCGCGGCGCGAGCATGCCCTGAGCCTCTATCACCGGCATTTCGAGGCCGCGCTTCATTGGGCGGGGGCCGAAGGCAGGCTCGACGCCACACAACGACAGAGGCTGTCGCAGCTCCTCCCCCCTTCGAACAAGGTCGCGGCGGACCTGCGGGTCGCGCAACCGGTACTCAACCGCGTCGATAACAGCCGCCTGCGTGTGTACGGCACGTTGCTGATCAAGCTGGAGGAAACGCTGCTGCTTTATCTGCCCACGCACTCGCAACCGTTGATCCGTTTCGAACAGCAGACCGCGCTGGAACGCTGGCTGATTGACCAGCAGCCGGATCCGTTACGCATCACCTCGCTGGACTTCATCGAGTTCGGTAGCGATCCACTCACACGCGCAATTGAACCACTGCTGTCCACATCGGCAAGCAGCGGTGCCAGTTGGGCCGCGCTCGACAAATTTTTCCCGGTCGCGCCCACCCTGCCGGAGAGTGCCGGGCAAACCGTCGATGAAGTTGCGCCCTTCGGTTTGCTGGTTGCCGATATTCCCCTGGACGCGCGCCGGCAGACGCTGGCGCTTGAACAACGTGCGCTCGACCGCTTGTTTGGCGACGCCGAGCTGAACAGCCCGCAACGTCAGCAACTGGCGCAACGATTCGACGCTTTGAGCGAGGCGCAGCAAGCCAGTCATGACGCGGCATCCGCCCTGCTCGACAGCCACCATCCGCTGACGATGCTCGAACTGCGCCAGGCCAGCAACCAGCACTACCACGCCCTGCTTCAGGCCCGTATCGCAGGGCTGCGCGCCGAGGTCGAACTGCAAAGGGCGCTGGATCATCTGACCGTCGAGGAGCATCGGCGAATCATCGCGATGCTGGACGCACCGGGGCGCCATCTGCCGACAGCGGACGGGGTTATCGCCCGCCTATCGATGGCGGCGGCAGATCAGAACATGACCGCCGTCGAGGAGCTGCATGGCGTACTGATCATAGCGACGACCGCCGCACTGGAGCCTGACTCGAGCGACAGCCTGCTGCTTTACTGGCCGGGCGAGTTCGGCGGGCTGCAACGTTTTACTTCACGTACAGCGCTGGCACAGGACCTGTTCAAACATTCGCCGAACGACGGCGGGCTGACCCTGCACCTGACGTCGCTCACGGGGGACCCTCTGGCCTGGTCCCTTGATCGACAGCTCTATCAATGCGAACAGCAGGCCGCGCAGATCCTGCGTGACAACCCGCTGCCCGGCCGTGCCGACGAGCGCCGGGCCGAGATGGAAAAGCTGCGCGAACAATATCTGCCACGCCTGACCGTAGCGGTCGCGCAAGCCCGTGAACGGGCATTTACCGAACGTCAGGCGCAAGATCGCAGCGCGGCGCTGGCCGGCAACCTGCCTGCATGGTTTGAAAAGCTGGACGACGCGCCACGTGCACGGATCAAAACGCTGATCAGCCAGTACCTCGGCGCCATGCAACGCGCTCATGCGTTGCTCGAACGGGAATTACCGCCGCGTCAGGCCTTTGCCGAACAACGCATCGACGCCCGCTTGCGCGCAGACTTTGCGCTCAAACAAAGCGCGAGCGTGAGCCTTGACCTGCCCGACTCGACCTTCTGGCAAAAAACCGTGATGGAAGGCGCCGCGCCTGGCACACCGCAACGCAATATCCTGACCGCGAGCGACAAGCGCGGCGACCTCACCCTTGAACAACTGGCACAGGAAAACATCGATCAGGACGTGCAGTGGCGCCTGTCCTTCATGCGGGCCAGGATCCGCGCCGAGAACCCCACTGATCGACAGCGCCTGGAAGCCGGGATCACCCCGGCCTATTTGCGCAATCTGGTAACAGAGCTGGATCTGCCCGGACGTTACGAAGAACTGATTCGCCAGGCATTTTTCGGCGCGCCGGGAGAATCGGCGTTTCAGCAGGCTTGGCGCCGTGAATGCCTGAGCGAACCGTGGCGGCTGATGCTCAGGTTGCAAGGTGAGTTCGCCCTGCTGCAACGGCACATCGACAATGCAGGCCATGCCGTGCTGAAAGTCGCCATCGAGGCGACTACACCTCCGGCGTATGCCGTTAATGGACAACGCATCGCGCTGCTGCCGGTGCACCTGACCGTCGGTGGAGAGGACACCGCGCATCAGGGACCGAGCACGCTCGCGGGTGTCACATTGATTGTCGAGCAAACCAGTGGCCTGACCCTGCTGTACCTGCCCGATAGCCCCGACGCGATCTTCCTGCGTCAATACGAAACGCTGGAACAGGCGCGGGTGGATCTGTTCAGGCGTTGTGTGGACAGCAAAATGGTCAGCTACCTGGCCGGACGCGCCGTGAGCGGCGATTTTGCCAGCCATGTCAGCCGGATCAACCAGGCCCAACTGCGCAATTTCGATGCGCTGATCGGCGTCGGGATGGCCTGGCCGGCGACCACATCGTTGGCCATTCATTTATTGAACGTGCACATGGGCCGGTTGCTGGAGGCCCATCGCAGCAGTTCACGCTCCAACGATGCGTTGTATCTCGAACGCTGTGCACTGAAGTCCGGGGCGTTGTTCAACTATCTGAAAATGGCTATCGGCATGTTGCCGTTCGTGGGCGCGGCCGTGGCCCTGTATGACGCCTGGAACAGTGCCAATCTGGCCGTCGCGGCGTTCTTGCGCGGCGAGCTCGGACATGGTCTGGCGGAGGTGGAAGCGGTGCTGCTGTCGCTGATCGACGCGGCAATGGATGTGCTTCCCGGAACAGTTTCGGCCCCCGCAGCCGCTCGTCTGGCCAGCCGCCAGCGGCAACGCGCGGCATTGGGCAGATCCGCCGCGATGTCGACGTCCTGGCAATGGGCACGGCAGTCGCTCGAGCGCTTCAAGGGTTACGAGTACGAATTCGACATCTCCCTCGCCGGCCTGCACTCGGCCACCCACGGTGTCTATCGCAACGTCTACCGCCACGCCGATGGCGACTTCATCATTCGTCAGGGCCGCATCTATCGGGTTCAGCTCAGCGATGCGCCGCGTGGCTGGAGGCTTTATGGCTCACGGATGCGCAGCTACAAACAACCAATCGCCCTCGACGAAAACGGCCAGTGGAACACCCATTACGCGGTGTACGGCACCGTTATGGACGGCGGCGGTGCTGGCGGCGGCGCCGTGCTCGGACATCTGGCCGACGGCATGGACCCGCTTTGGCCCGCGCCAATTCGCCAGTGGTTACCGCGCTGGTGGACCGATCGGCAACTGCGCAGGCAATTGACCCTGACCAACACCGCCGACGCCTATACCCGGCGCCTTGATAACCAGACACGCGCTTCCAACCAGTTGCTGGAGAACTACCAGAAACTCGACGTTGTCCAGCGCAAACCACTACAGGCAGCGCTCGACACAGCGTGCCTGAATGACATCGACCTCGCGATTGCCCAATACGACAACCTTACCGAACTGTTGCCCCTGAGCCATGGCCGCAAGCGTCTGCAGATCGAAGACATCCGCAGCCGCTGTGCCTGGATCGTGGTCGACCGCGCTGTGCAGCGCGTTACCTTGGCCCGCAATCGCTTGCTGGAGCACCTGAACCGGATCGATGCACTGGTTGCCGAATCCGATGCCACCCCCTTCGACAATACAGCGGCCCATATAAACCTCATGGCCCGGCGCAAGCAGGTACGCAAGGATTTCCTCAAGGAGTTCGATCAACTGCACGTAATCACCGAGCAGGCCAACCTGTGGAACAACCGCATAAGCAATCGTGCACAGAAAGTCCTGATGGCGAAAGACATGACCGCGCTCAACCGCAACCTTGGCGATAACACGCACCACTACCTGAGAACTGCACATCTGCTGGAAATCATTACCCACTACGATGCGGTCAGCGACCTGTCCTGGATGTATTTTCATACTCAGCTCAGAGACGCCCGGGTCAAGGTCGGGCGCGCGCTGCTGACCCAGCATCACCTGCCAGAAGTCAGCGCCAGCCTGGTCGAGCGCAAACAGGTGATCGAAGATTGCCTGCAGATCTATGCCGGTTTCCGTCGCCAGCTCAACGCCTGGACGCTGGGTTATGCGCAGCATCTGGATCTGGAACAGGTCGGGCCATTCCTCGATGGCTTGACCAAGGTCGAAGCACACGCGCGGCACTCGATCAAACAGCGTCCGCCAATCAAGCCGAAAGAGCCCGGCGGCAGGCAACTGTTCGAAACCGAGGACAATCAGTTGCTGATCGGTACCGAAAGCATTGATCCCGGCACCCGGGAAAAACGCTTTACCGTCGAAGGCATCGACGGTTTCCGCGAAACCTGGCTGCCGCGCTCCAGCGGCAAATATCATCTGCAAGCCCGCCCCGCACCTGCCACAACACCGCTGCCAACCGATGTTCAACCATTGCTCGCGGAAGCGCGAAAACGTCTGGAGGCGGTTGCGGCCTACAGCGCCAAGGTGCAGGGCTACACCCGTCAGGACATGTTGCCGGTGGATCTGGAACACATGTTCAGCAGCGAAGCGACCGAGCTGAGCATCCGCGCCCAGGCCATCGAACGGTTATCACCGACCGAACCACTGGTGCTGCAATTGCACGCCAAGGCCGGTGAGCTGCGACGTACCGGTCGTACCCTGCGCATTGATCAGTCACTGCGCAGCAAGACACCCACCGAAGGCTATCTGGACTATTTGCTGCAACAGCAAGTGGTGGATATCCGCCGCGAAGGTTCATTGCGGGCACTGGGCAAACGCGCTGACGGACGCAAGGATTTCCTTCAGGAATACCAAGTGCGCGACCTCACCAGCACCCCACCGCGCACGCTGTGGTTCGCTCACTTTCACTACACCTCGGACAAGGTGCCGTTCGCCGACTTCGTCAAAGCCCACCTGAAATTGCCGGAACAACGCAATCTCGGCCTGCAATGGCAGCAGGCCCAGGCCGCAGGCGGTGCGCAGGTCGAAGCGATCTGGCGTGGCGATATCGGCAAACCGCTGGGCATTCGGCATTTCGCTGATCTCTAAGGCAAAAAGCAGCGAGGCACTGGCTGTGCCCCGCTGCTTGAGCGGTCGACAGGGTCGTCAACATGAGACAAACTCACTGCTTTCGTCCTGATCACAAATTTTTCTCATGGGGCCAGCAGTGCTTGAAATCCGTCATCTGAAAACCCTGCATGCCCTGCGCGAGGCCGACAGCCTGGTCGATGCCGCCGACCGTCTGCACCTGACCCAATCGGCGCTGTCGCACCAGTTCAAGGAACTGGAGGAACGCCTGGGCATGCCGTTGTTCGTGCGCAAGACCAAACCGGTGCGTTTCACCAGCGCCGGCCTGCGCCTGCTGCAACTGGCTGACGCGACTCTGCCGCTGCTGCGCGCTGCCGAACGCGACATCAGTCGTCTGGCCGGGGGTACCGCCGGGCGTTTGCACATGGCGATCGAATGCCACAGCTGTTTCCAGTGGCTGATGCCGACCATCGACCAGTTCCGCGACGCCTGGCCGGAAGTCGAACTCGACCTCGCCTCGGGCTTCGCCTTCGCCCCGTTGCCGGCACTGGCCCGCGGCGATCTGGATCTGGTGGTGACCTCCGATCCGCTGGACATCGCCGGCATAACTTACGTGCCGCTGTTCACCTACGAAGCGATGCTCGCGGTGGCCAACCAGCACCCGCTGGCGAGCAAACCGTACATCGTTCCCGAAGACCTGCTGACTGAAACGCTGATCACCTATCCGGTGGAGCGCGATCGGCTGGACATCTTCACCCGCTTCCTCGAACCGGCCGACATCGAACCGGCGCAAGTGCGCACCTCGGAGCTGTCGGTGATGATGATGCAACTGGTCGCCAGCGGCCGTGGCGTCTGCGGCATGCCGCACTGGGCGCTGCACGAATACAGCTCGCGCGGTTACGTGAAGGCCAAGCGTCTGGGCGAGAAGGGTCTGTTTGCCACGCTGTACGCGGCGATCCGCGCCGACATGCTCGATGCGCCGTACATGCGCGATTTCCTGCTGACCGCCAAGGACACCTCGTTCTCGACACTGGATGGGGTTAGCGCGGTTCGTTGAATTGCATATGCCAGCAACCCTGTGGGAGCGGGCTTGCTCGCGAATGCGGTGTCTCAGTCACAGGGATATCAACTGACCGATTGCCTTCGCGAGCAAGCCCGCTCCCACAAGGGCTCAGTGAGAAATCAGAGTTGTCGCCACATGTGAATCTTGTCGAAGTAGTCTTCGCCGACCCGTACCGCCAGCGGCTCCAGTCCGAACTGGATGAAGCCGCAGCGCTGGTACAGCTTGAACGCGGCGTCGTTGCCAGCGGTGACGGTCAGTTGGATCAGTTTCAGTGCCGGATGGGTGTGTGCTTCGGCGATGGCGGCCTGCACCAATGCATGGCCCAGGCCGTGCTGGCGAAAATCGGCTGAGACGTACATGCCGAACAGGGTCGACTTGTGCCGGGCCTTTTCTCGCGGTTCGAAAGCCAGGCCGACGATGCCGGCCAGTGTGCCTTCCTCGAACGCACCGAGCACCACGTCGAGCTTGCTGGCCAGCCGCGCTTCCCACCAGCTCAGCGGCATCACCGCGCGCTCGCGCACGCTGGAGGTGAAGGCCTGCGGATGGCGGTCGTAGGCTTCGAGCATCAGCTCGCGGTAAGCCAGGGCATGACTGGCGTCGAGGCGTTCGATCCACATGTTCAGGCCGTCCTGCGTTGTTCAAGCATCAGACGCACCGCCAGACCGGCGAGTACAAATCCCATGAAGTAACGCTGCAGCGCCAGCCATGTCGGATTGCGCACGAACCACGACGCAATGCCCGCCGCGAACAGCGCGATCAGCAGATTGACGCTGAAACTGACGCTGATCTGGGTCAGGCCAAGAATGATGCTCTGGGTGAACACAGAACCGTGTTCGGGGCTGATGAATTGCGGAAACACCGAGAGGTAAAACACGGCGATTTTCGGGTTCAGGGCGCTGGTAAGAAAGCCCATGGTGATCAGTTTGCGCGACGAATCCGCCGGCAGATGCTGCGCTTCGAACGGCGAGCGCGCACCGGGTCTGACCGCTTGCCCGGCCAACCACAGCAGGTACAGCGCACCGGCCCACTTCAACACTTCATAAGCCATCGGCACCGCCAGAAACACTGCGGTCAAACCGGCAGCCGCGGCAAACATGTGCACGAAAAATCCCGCCACCACACCGAGCAACGAGGTGACCCCGGCCTTGCGTCCCTGACAGATCGAACGCGAGATCAGGTAGATCATGTTCGGCCCCGGCGTCAGTACCATCAACAGCGCGGCGGCGGCGAAGATCAGCAGGTCTTGAAGCGGGATCATGGCAATGTCCTTTGCGTGAATGATCAGGCGAGCGCCGTCAGTGAGCTGCGATAAAACGGCAGGATCAGGTCGCGTGTCAATGGCGCCAGAACCAGACCCGCGTCAGTGGCGGGATCAATCCAGATCACTTCCTCGATTTCGGCAGCGGGCTTCACATCGGCGTCGATGGTCAGCTGAAAGATCTCCGCTTGCACGACGAATCCCGGCTCGTTGGCGGCCGGCGCCGAGAACTGGCCAAGGAAGCAGGCCTGCGCCGGCTCGATCTGCAGGCCCAGCTCTTCTTCCAGCTCGCGGGCCAGTGCGTGCACCGGCAACTCATGCGCTTCGATCTTGCCACCCGGCTGCATGAACGCCGTGGTGCCGCGCTTGCGCACCAGCAGAGTCTGGCCTTCGGCGTTGAGCAACAGCGCCGCGGCGATTCGGATGAGGTTTGGAGCGACAACGGATGCAGAGGTCATGGGTCAGCCACCGGCCTGGAAAAACCGCAAGGATCCCATGCCCGGCCTGATTCAGTCACCTCACAGGTCACTCCCCCTGAGCCTTGAGCGCGGTTTCATCCTCCTCGGGCAGCTTGACGAATATCTTGTATTTGCCGCCCTCCATGGCTTCGAAGGCAATCAGCTTTTCCACCAACAGCGCGCTGAGCACCTTGCCGGCGTTGAGCAGCAGCATGCCGTTATCGGCATTGAGATTACGCGCCAGAATCATCCCTGCCGCCAGGTCCCGGGTGGTCAGCACCTTGACCGACGGGTCGGCCAGGGTGACGTCGCCCAGAAATGCCGCGCACACCTGAATGAAATCCTCGACCAGCTCGGGATCATACAAACGCCCGGCGTACTGGCGCAGGTAGAGCAGGGCTTCGTCGCTGTTCAAATGCCGTTCGAGGATCAGGCCGCGTTGCAACTCGACGAAATCCACTGCCAGTTTCAGCAACCGCGACCCCAACGGAATCGCCTCGCCCTTGAGCCGGTCAGGAAAACCGCTGCCGTCCCAGCGTTCCTGATGATGCAGGATCAGGCGCGCCGCGTCCTTCATCGGGTCAAGCGTCATCAACAGCGATTCGCTCTGCTTCGGATAGCTGCGATAACGCTCGCGATCGGTATGGCGCAGCAGATCCGAAGGCGTGGTCATCATGCCGTCGGTCCAGCTCAGTTTGCCGATGTTGTACAGCGCGGCGGCCATGGTCAGATCGCGGCTTGAGGCCTCGTCCAGACCGTGTTGTTTGCAGTAGCTGCGCACCAGTTCGATGATCTGCCGGTTGGTCTGCTTCGCAGGTGGCAGACGCAGATTGGCCAGCAGCGAGAACACTTCGGTGCCGGTGACATAGCTGTGTTTGAGTTCTTCGTAGGCCAGGTCAAGCATGTCGGCGGTCTGCTGCAGTTCGGCAGTGCGCGCCGCGACGTGCTTTTCCAGAGTGCTGTTGAGCAGCTTGAGCTGGTCGTTCTGCACCTGGGTCAAGCGCTCCAGACGCAGGCGCTCCTGCTCGGAATGCTGATGTTCGAGGGCTTGGCGCAGGATCAGCAGCAACTCCTCGTCATTCCACGGTTTGCTGATGTAGCGGTGAATCTGCCCGTCGTTGATCGCCTTGATGATTGCCGACGGGTCGGCATAACCGGTGAGCATGATGCGCACGGTCGCCGGATAGCGTTGGCGGACATGCGCCAGTAACGAGGCGCCATCCATGTTCGGCATGCGCGCATCGCTCATCACCAGATCCACGGGCTGTTGCTCCAGCATCTCCAGCGCCTGGGCACCGCTGGTCGCCAACAGGACGTCATAGGGTTGTCCCCGCAGCAGACGACGCAGGCTGTTGAGGATCGATTCCTCGTCATCGACCAGCAACACCTTGGGTCGATGTACCGGCAAAGGGGCGGATTGCTCTTCCATGGCTTGGCCTCAAGAAACAGGGTTAACGACACATCGACCGACCGCCTCACTGGCCCGCGCCTGAGTCCAAGGCTAGATGATTTTTGACTGCATTCACGCAAATCTTCACTCACAGGCCACGGCGTCGCGCCGGGACGACTATGCTGAACACGGCGCAATACTCCATCGGTCGAACCGACAAGTTGTGAGGGAAAAGGATGCCCCGGATGACACCCGCCAGCGGCCTCATGGGCGGCGCGGCATGAACCAGCCAACAGCGCAGATCAATCGTCGGGTGCTTATCGTCGACGACAGCCCGTCGATTCATGGCGATTTCGCCAAGATTCTCTGCCCGCTCGTCCCCGCTGACGACGGCCTGGGCGAAACCGAGAATCTGTTGTTTGGCACCCCGTCCGCGACACCGTCCCAGCATTTCGAGCTGGACTCGGCCTTTCAGGGCCGCGAAGCGCTGGAAAAACTCGAAGCCGCGCTGGCTGAAAACCGCCCCTACGCCATGGCGTTCATCGACATGCGCATGCCGCCAGGCTGGGATGGCCTGGAGACCATCGAACGGCTGTGGCAAGTCGACCCCAAGCTGCAAGTCGCGCTGTGCACGGCGTATTCCGACTATTCCTGGGAAGACATCGACCAGCGTCTGGCACTGAATGACCGCTTGCTGATTCTGAAAAAGCCGTTCGACGCGATCGAAATCCGGCAGATGGCCAGCGCGCTCACGGTCAAATGGCAGATGACCGAAGACGCCGAGCTGAAAATGAACCAACTGGAACAGGCGGTTCAGGAGCGCACCCGCGAGCTGTCCGACGCCAACATGATTGTGCAGAACAGCCCGACCATCCTGTACCGGCTGCGCGGCGATCCGTCGTTTGCCCTGATGTACATCTCCCACAACATCACCCGCTACGGCCATGTCGCCGCTGACCTGCTGCGCTCGCCCAACTGGGCGCAGGAACTGATTCACCCGGACGATCAGGCCAGCGTCGATGCCGCCATGGCCCGGGTGCTGGATCGGCATGCGTCGGGCGCGTCGATCGAATTTCGCCTGAGAACCGGCCAGGGCACTTGGCGCTGGGTGGAAAACCGCTACATCCCGGTGCGCGATGATGACGGCCGTCTGCTGGAAGTCGAAGGCATCATCCTCGACATCACCGAGCGTCGCGTGGCCGAAGAAAAACTGGCGTTGCTGGCCCGCTCCGACGGCCTGACAGGCCTGGCCAATCGCGCCACGCTGATCGAACGCCTGCATCAGGCCTTCGCCGCCGCGCGTCGGGGCGCTGCGCCTTTTGCGGTGTTTTATCTGGATCTTGACCACTTCAAACGGATCAACGACACCTTGGGCCACCCGGTCGGCGATCTGCTGCTGCAGGAAGTCGCCCGCCGCATCAAATCAGGCGTGCGCGAAAGCGACGTGGTGGCGCGTCTGGGCGGCGATGAGTTCGCGATCCTGCAACTGGACGTCAGCGATCCGACCCAATCAGCCGCCATGGCAGCCAATATCCGCGACACGCTGCTGGCGCCCTACAACCTGGCCGGCAATGCGCTGCACATTTCGGTGAGCATCGGCATCAGCAGTTACAGCGGGCTCAGCCTCGACGCCGACAGCCTGCTCGGGCAGGCCGACATGGCGCTGTACCGCGCCAAGGAAATGGGGCGCAACCAGTATCACTTCCACTCCGAGGACATCTCGCGGGAAGTGGCCGAACGCATGACCCTGGTCGACGAATTGACCAGCGCCCTTCAGGGCAATCAACTGTTGCTGCATTACGCACCGGAGATTGATCTGCACAGCGGCAGGATTCTGGGCATGGAGGCGCAAATCCTCTGGCAACATCCGCGCCTCGGCCTGCTGCCGGCCTCCGCTTTCGTACCGATAGCGGAGAAAACCGGCGCGATCATTCCGCTCGGACGCTGGGTACTGAATCACGCCTGCCACCAGATGCACCTGTGGCGAAATGACGGGGTCGCCCCGCCAGTGATGGCGATCAAGATTTCCCTGGCACAGCTCAAAAGTGGCCCCGAACTGATCTACGACGTTCTGCGCACCACCGCACGCTGGGAACTCGCCCCCTGGGACCTGCGATTCGATGTCACCGAAGCCACGCTGGCCCAGACCAAGTGGACCCACAACGATGCATTGCCGCGCCTGCGTGAGCTGGGCGTGGCGATTGCCATCGATGATTTCGGCACCGAATATTCCTCGTTCGATTACCTGAAAACCTACCGGGTCAATCACCTCAAACTGGCCCAGGGCTTTATCGCCAGCGCGTCCCAGGATGCGGCCGGAGCCAACGCCCTGCGAGCGATCGTCAATTTCGCCCGGGATCTGGACATCGGCATCATCGCCGAAGGCCAGACACCCCTGAATCGACCCGATGTGCCCCATGCCGAAGCACCGCTGCCCAGCGCACAGGGGTTGTATTTCAGCGAAGCGGTCAGCGCCGAACAGGCGGGCCGGTTGCTCCGGGACGTGCCCCGCCCGGCGCCCTCCCCCAAGGAGGATGAGGCATGAAAACGGCCTTCCCCCAGACCAACCGGCGCATCCTGATCATCGATGACACGCCAGCGATTCATGAGGACTTTCGCAAGATTCTGGCCCCGCAGGCGCAGGACGAGGTCGACTTGCATCAGTTGGAACAGACGCTGTTCGGTACCCGCCAATCGCCGCACCTGACCTTCCAGCTCGACTCCGCCTATCAGGGCCAGGAAGCCCTGGCCCTGGTCAAACACGCGCTGGCCAGCGGTAACCCGTATGCCCTGGCGTTCATCGACATGCGCATGCCACCGGGCTGGGATGGCCTGGAAACCATCGAGCAGCTATGGCGTGTCGATCCAAATCTGCAGGTTGCCCTGTGCACCGCGTACAGCGACTACAGCTGGGAAGCGATGGCCGAACGGCTGGAATTCGGCGACCAGTTGCTGATCCTGAAAAAGCCGTTCGACAGTCTGGAAATCCGTCAGATGGCCAACGCCCTGACCTGGAAATGGCAACTGGCGCAGGACGCGGCGCTGAAGATGCTCAGCCTTGAGCAGACCATCGAGGCGCGGGTTCACGAATTGCTCAAGGTCTCGCATCTGTTGCAATACGACAGCCTCACGGAGCTGCCCAACAGCACCCTGCTGGGTGATCGCCTGAGCCAGGCCATGGCTGTCTGCCGGCGCCATGACAAGCAACTGGTGGTGATGTTTCTCGGCCTGGATCGCTTCAAGCGCATCAACAATGCGCTGGGCCATCCGGCGGGCGATGAAATGCTCAAACGCACCGCCCGCCAACTGCTGTCATGCGTGCGTGATTCCGACTCAGTGTTTCGCTATGGCTCGGACGAGTTCGTGGTGATCCTCGGCGACATCAACCATCCCCAGCAAACCCACGGCGTCGCGGAAAAACTGCTGGCCGCCATTCGTCTGCCGCAGACGATAGCCGGGCATGACGTCAGCGTCACCGCCAGCGTCGGCATCAGCGTGTACCCCGATGACGGCCTCGAAGCCATCGAGCTGATCAAAAAAGCCGAGACGGCGATGCGCAACGTCAAGGAGCACGGCCCTGACAGCGTTGGCTTCTTCATCGAAGCCATGAACCAGCACGCCCGCGAGCAGCACAGCATCGAGTCGGGCATTCGCCGCGCTCTGCACGAGCACGAGTTTGTCCTGCACTATCAGCCGAAAATCGACCTGCGCAGCGGCACCGTGGTCGGCGCCGAAGCGCTGATACGCTGGCAGAAACCGGGACACGGCTGGATCTACCCGGCGGAGTTCATTCCGGTGGCAGAGGACAGTGGACTGATCGTGCCCTTGAGCAAATGGGTACTGGGCGAAGCCTGTCGCCAGACCCGCGCCTGGCAAACAGCCGGTCTGCCGCCGATCCGCATGTCGGTGAACATGTCACCCATCGATTTTCGCCAGCGTGACTTCGTTGCGGGCGTCGAACGCGTGCTTGAGCAGACAGGCCTGGCCCCTGACTGGCTGGAGATCGAAATCACCGAAGGTGTGCTGATGCAGAACGTCGAAACAACGATGGTAGCGCTCAATCGTTTGAAGGCGCTGGGCACCCGCCTGGCCATCGATGACTTCGGCACCGGCTATTCCAGCCTGAGTTACCTGCGCCGGTTTCCGATTGATGTGCTGAAGATCGACCAGTCGTTCATTCGCGGTCTGTGCAACGACAGCAACGATGCGGCACTGGTCAGCGCCATCATCAGCCTGGGCAAGAGTCTGGGGCTCAACGTCATCGCCGAAGGCATCGAAACCGCCGAGCAACTGGCGTTTCTCAAGGCCCACGACTGCGAAGAAGGTCAGGGCTACTTTTTCAGCAAGGCATTACCGGCTGACGACTTTGCGCACTGGCTGGCCAGCGCAGCCCCGCCACCGTGGACAGCGCGATGAACGCCTCGATACCGGCCTTGAGTCAAGGAGACGATTGCCGATGAACCTGTTCCGTCACGCCATGGAGCTGCTGCTGTGCGGACTCTGCGCCGGGGCCGGTGCCGACCCGCTGGACGAGCCGCTCAAACCGTTGCCCGCCGTGCCACAGCAGGACGCCCGGCGCGTGGAACTGGGACGTCGGTTATTCCACGAGCCACGCTTGTCGATCAACAACACACTGTCCTGTGCCAGTTGCCACCAACTGGACAAGAACGGTGCCGACAGCCGGGCGCTCTCGCTGGGGTTCGACGGCAAACCGGTGGCGGTCAACACACCGACCGTGTTCAACGCCAGCCTCAATTTCCGCCAGTTCTGGGACGGCCGCGTCGAGACGCTGGAAGAACAGAGCAATGTCGTCATCACCAGCCCCCATGAAATGGGCAGCGACTGGAGCACGGTCGTCGAGCGGATCGCCAACGACGCCGATTACCGCCGCGATTTCGCCGCCACCTACCCGGACGGCGTGACCAAGACCAACATCCAGCAGGCGCTGGCCAGTTTCGAACGTACCTTGCTGACCCCCAACTCACGCTTCGATCAGTACCTGCTGGGCAATACCGACATCCTCACGCTGGACGAAAAATACGGTTATCAGCGCTTCAAGGAGTACGGCTGTATCGCCTGCCATCAGGGGGTGAACATCGGCGGCAACATGTTCCAGAAATTCGGCGTGTTCGGTGATTACATTGCCGATCGCGGCAACCCGACCGTGGCCGATCAGGGTCGTTTCAACGTGACCGGCGACGAAGTCGACCGGGCGGTGTTCAAGGTGCCGAGCCTGCGCAATGTCGCGATCACCGCACCGTATTTCCACGACGGCTCGGCGCCCACCCTCGAACGGGCCGTGGATGTGATGTTCCAGTATCAGTTGGGGCGCATGCCCAGCGAAGAGGACAAACGGCTGATCATGCTGTTTCTGACAACCCTGACCGGCCAACGGGAAGACAAACCATGATCAACATCTCGCGGCGACGCAGCCTGCTGTTGCTGACCCTGGTCGCCCTGGCACTGGCCTCGATCCTGCTGTTTCTGTACTTCAAGTCCAGCTCCGGCCAGACCATGACGTACACCGAGTCGCGGGATCTGATCCGGCAGATCAAACAGCAGAACTCACTGTGGGAAAACGAGATCCTCAAGGCCAGGGTGGCACTGACCCACAATTACGATCCGCTGGTGTCACCGATGAACGAGATGAACCGGCTCTGGGCGCGCTTCGACGCAATCGAATCCGGGCATGGTCGCAGCGACTCGGCGCAATGGAACGAAGCTCACGAGGGTTTTCTGCAGGCGATGCAGGAGAAGACCCGTCTGGTCGAACAGTTCAAATCGCACAACGCGCTGCTGCGCAATTCCCTGGCCTTTTTGCCCACCGCCGAAGACGACATCCAAGAGCAGCTCGCCAACCTGGCGGACCTGGATAAATTACAGCTGCAGAACATCACCACCGACACCTATGACCTGCTGCTCAGCGCCTTGGAATTCGCCCAGGTCACCTCCGACGACAGGGCCGCCGACATCGAGGTCGGCCTGAACAAACTGAAGGTCAACGCCCAACGCCTTCCGCCGGCGTTTGAAGCCCCGATCAAGATCATGAGCAATCACATCAGCCTGATCGCTCGCGAGCAGCCACTGGTCAATCAGTTGCTCGAAAGCATCGAAAACATTCCCGTGGCCGAGCGCCTGGACACCCTCACCACCATGCTCGATCGCGATCAACAGCGCGTCGATCAGGTCGACCGCCAATACCACTTCTATCTGCTGCTGTTCTCGGTGCTGCTGATGTTGTCGCTGGTGTGGCTGGCCATCCGCCTGATCGGCAGTTTCGCCGAGATCAATCGGGTCAATACGGCCCTGCAAACCGCCAACGATGCACTGGAGCAACGCGTCGAGGAGCGCACCCGGGAACTCAAGAACGCCCAGAGCGAGCTGCTCGACGCTGCACGTCAGGCCGGCATGGCGGAAATCGCCACCAACGTGCTGCACAACGTCGGCAACGTGCTCAACAGCGTGAACATTTCCAGCGATCTGATCGCGCGCAAGCTGCGCAGCAGCAAGACCCAGGGCCTGGGCAAGGCGATGCAGCTGATCAACGAGCACCCGCACGACCTCGGCGCCTTTCTCAGCGAAGACGCCAAGGGCAAATTGCTCCCCGGTTATCTCAACCAGTTGGTCGGAGCCATCGCCCAGGAACAGCAGGAAATGATCGACGAATTGAACCAGATGAACAAAAGCGTCGATCACATCAAGGACATCGTCGCCACCCAGCAATCCTACGCCGGCGCCAACAGCATGACCGAGCCGCTGTTTATCAACGAGCTGCTCGAAGATGCGTTGCGCATGAACGCCGGGGCCCTGACCCGGCATCACGTCACGGTGGTCAAGGAGTACGCCGAGGTGCCGCAGGTGATGGGCGACAAACACCGTTTGCTGCTTATCCTGATCAACCTCATCAGCAATGCCAAATACGCGATGTCCGACCTCAGCAACCGCCCCCGCACCATGACTCTGGCGGTAAGGATCGTCGATGACAACTTCCTCGAAATCAGCGTCAGGGACGACGGCGAAGGCATCGCGCCGGAAAACATGACGCGGATCTTTGCCCACGGTTTCACCACCCGCAAGGAAGGTCACGGCTTTGGTCTGCACAGCTGCGCGCTGGCGGCCATCGAGATGAACGGACACCTCACCGCGCACAGCGACGGACCGGGCAAAGGCGCGCTGTTCACCTTGCAGATCCCCCTGATCAGCGTCACGGAGAACGCATGAGCGAGCTGTCGAACCGCCGCATTCTGCTGATCGACGACATGCCGTCGATTCATGAAGACTTCCGCAAGATCCTCGCGCCACCGGCAGCACAGTCAGTGGAACTGGACGAGATGGAAGCAGCACTGTTTGGCGCTCAGATTCGCGCCGAACGTCCGCCGTTCGAGCTGGACTCGGCCTACGGCGGCGAGGAAGGTCTGGGCAAACTGATGCAGGCCTTGCAGGAACAACGCCCTTACGCGCTGGCCTTCGTCGACATGCGCATGCCCGATGGCTGGGACGGCGCGAAGACCATCGAGCATCTATGGCAGCAAGACCCGCTGTTGCAGGTGGTGGTGTGCACCGCCTACTCGGATTATTCCTGGGATGAACTGCTCGAACGTCTGCAGGCGCATGACCGATTGCTGATCCTGAAAAAGCCGTTCGACAACATCGAAGTGCAGCAGATGGCCAACACCCTGCTGACCAAATGGCAGATGACCGAACGCGCCTCGTTGCAGATGCATCATCTGGAACATCTGGTCGATCAGCGTACCGCGCAGTTCAAGCAGGCCAGCGAAGAACTGCAGCGCGAAATAGATGAACGCAAGCAACTGGAAAGTCAGTTGGTGCAGTCGGAAAAGCTTGCTTCACTGGGACAAATGGCGGCCGGCGTGGCCCATGAAATCAATAACCCGATCGGATTCATCTCCTCCAACCTCGGCACCCTCGACGGCTACTTCAACCAATTGTTGAGCGTACTCGATGCCTGGCAGACGCTGGGCCCCACGCCGGACAGCGAATCCGTGGCCCGGCTTGAGCAACTGCGCAAAGACGCCGATCTGGATTTTCTGCTCGAAGACATTCCGGTGTTGATCCGCGAATCCAAGGAAGGCATTGGCCGGGTCGGACAGATCGTCAAGGATCTGAAAGATTTCTCCCGGGTCGATACCCATCAGCAATGGCAGTGGGCCAATCTGCAACAAGGCATCGACTCGACGCTGAACATCGTCGCCAGCGAACTCAAGTACAAGGCCGATGTGATCAAGGAATATCAACCGTTGCCGGACATCGAGTGCCTGCCCTCGCAAATCAATCAGGTGATCATGAATCTGGTGGTCAACGCGGCGCAGGCCATGGGCCCCGAGCGCGGCACCATCACTTTGCGTACCGGGCAGCAGCAGGACACGGCCTGGGTGGAAGTCGCGGATACCGGCGCGGGGATCGCGCCGGACATCCTGCAGAAAATCTTCGATCCGTTTTTCACCACCAAACCGGTCGGTCAGGGCACCGGGCTGGGCCTGTCCCTGTCCTACGGCATCGTGAAAAAACACGGTGGCGACATTTCAGTCCGCAGCGAACCGGGCGTAGGCACAACCTTTCGCATCGAGTTACCGATGCGCCAGAGCCGACCCGCAGCCTGAGGTGTCTCAGGTCGCTTCCTGAAAATCCATCTCCGGCGGCTGCCGACGAAAGCCGCCCGTGAGCACCGCCAGATACACCACGCCAATCGCCAGCCAGCTCAGGCCCAGATACACCGCCAGGTGATCCAGGCTGACCATCAGCCACAAGTCCGCCACCAACCCGATGAACGGGAAGAGCAGAAACAGCACCAGCTCACGCGGGCCTTTTTTCTCGCCGCCGATCCAGTAGTGAAAGATCACCGACAGGTTGACCAGACTGAACGCCAGGAACGCGCCGAAGTTGATGAACGAAGTGGACGTGGTCACGTCGAGTTTCAGCGCCAGCAACGCCACCACTGCACACAGCAGGATGCTGTTGACCGGTGTGCCGAAGCGCGCATGCAAGGTGCCGAAAAACGACTTGGGCAACACGCCGTCGCGGCCCATGGCAAACAGCAGGCGCGAACCGCTGGCCTGAGCAGATAGCCCCGAGGCGAACTGGCCGACGATCAAGCCAATGAGGAAGATCGAGACGAACAGATCGCCGCCGATGTTTCGCGCAATTTCATAGGCCGCCGAGTCGACGCTGTCGAATTCAAACGACGGGTGGGCGATCTGCACAAAGTACGACACCCCGACGAAGATCAGCCCGCCAATCAGCGTAATCAACATGATCGCCCGTGGAATGGTGCGGCGTGGGTCGCGGGTTTCTTCGGTCAGCGTACTGACCGCGTCGAAGCCGAGGAACGAATAACAGGCGATGGCCGCGCCGCTCATGATCAGCGGCATCTGCATGTCGCCGTTGAAAAACGGTTTGATCGACCACAACGGCGTGCGCGCATCGCCGCCGACGTAGTGCACGCACAACGCGACGAAAGCGATCAGCACCAGAAATTGCACCAGCATCAGCAAGGCGTTGATGCCGTTGGCCAGTTTCAGACCGATGATGTTGATCGCGCTGGTGATGCCGATGAACGCCAGTACCCAGATCCACTGCGGGATCGACGGGAACGCCGAAGCGAGGTACGCCGCGCCGATCAGCCAGATGGCCATCGGCAAAAACAGGTAATCGAGCAGCACCGCCCAACCGGCGATGAAGCCGAGCTTGGGGCTGATCGCCTTGCGCACGTAGCTGTAGGCGGAACCGGCGACGGGGAACGCGGCGGCCATGCGCCCGTAGCTCATGGCGGTGAAGAACATCGCCACCAGTGCTGCCAGGTACGCGGCCGGGACCATGCCGGCGGTGGATTGCGCGAGGATGCCGAAAGTGCCGAGGACAATGATCGGCGTCATGTAGGCGATGCCGAACAGCACCACCGACCCTAATGACAGGGTGCGTTGCAAACGAGCCATGGGCGACTTACTCCGAATGTTATTGGATTTATGGCAGAGCCGAGTTCGGCGAATGTTTCGGGTGTGGCTTTGTTGTTTTTTGGATCAAGCAGGTGTGTTGTCTGGACTGGCCTCTTCGCGAGCAAGCCCGCTCCCACAGTGACCGCATTCCCCTGTGGGAGCGGGCTTGCTCGCGAAGGCGTCAGCCCGACCGACACAGCATCCCGATCAGTGCGCAGGAATCAGCAACTCGCGCAGTCCGCCAGCGTGCTCCACCACCTCCCCCGGCAGTTTCAAACGCTGATCATCCAGGTAGCGGTAATCCTTGCGCGCAATCACCAACCGGTCGAAATCCAGCTCGACGCTGAACTGCCCCTCTTCCCGCCCCGCTTCGAACAGCAATTCCCCCAACGGATCCACCAGCGCACTGCCGCCGGCAAACATCAAACCGTCATCCCCGGCCTCGACGCGGTTGACCATCAGCGCAAACGCCTGGTTTTCCTGGGCGCGGGCCATGATCGCGGTGCGGTGGGTCGGGGCGTATGGGTCCATGTTGCCGTTGGTCACGATCAGCAACCCGGCGCCCAGTTGCGCCAGTGCACGGGCGGATTCGGGGAACTCGATGTCGTAGCAGATCAGCAGGCCGACGCGCACGCCCTTCCACTCGCAAGTGGCATAGCGGTCGCCGGGCTCGAACACGCCGCGATCCGAAGCCCAGAGGTGGGTCTTGCGGTACTTGAGGGCGATGCCTTCGGGAGTGATCAACAGCGTGGTGTTGTAGAAGCGCCCGTTGTCGCTTTCGGCCATGCCGATCACCACGGCGATATTGCGCTCGCGGGCGGCGGCCAGCACCGCGCTGACGGTCGGGCCATCCAGCGGCTCGGCGATCTGCGCCACGGTGTCGGCGCTCGGGAAGCCCATCAGGTGGGTTTCCGGGAACACGATCAATTGCGTGTCGGCGGCGCATGCGGCAATCGCCGCGAGGGCACGTTCGAGGTTGTACGCCGTGTCTTTGTCACGGCCCGCCAGTTGGGCGAGTTCGACTTTCATCGCGAGTCCTTATGGTCATGGCCGGGCGCTGAAAGATTGCCCGGTGGCTGTCTGTGGGCCAGTATGCGCAGCAAGCAACCGGCCAGGGAATCACGCGGCCGGGGTAACCCGATAGGGGTAGATCCATGACCGTTTCGTTTGATGACATCACCTGGCACCGCGCCGTCGGGCAACTGATCGACGCGCTGGACAAGCCGAATTTCTGGGCGCAACTGGTGCGTCTGCTCGACCAGTACGTGGCGTTCGATAGTTGGGTGGTGCTGCTGTTCAGTGCCGATCAGCACCCGCAGGTGTTCGCCGAATGCCCCGGCGAGGACGGCAGTCCCGACTCGCTGTTTCAGGATTATCTGCGCGGGTTGTACCTGCTCGACCCGTTCTACATCGCCTGCCGCGAGCAGTCGCGCACCGGGCTGTACCGCCTGTCCGAGGTGGCACCGGAGCATTTCGAGCTGACCGAGTATTACCAGCGATACTTTCGTCTGAATGTGGTCGCCGACGAAATCCAGTTCAATTGCCAACTCGAAGGCGAGCGCATGCTGTGTCTGTCGCTGGGCAGTGAAAAACGTTTCACTGGCGAACAGATCGCCTTGCTGTCTTTGATCCAGCCGTGGGTGCTGGGCCTGTTGCGTCAGCGCCTGCCGTACGAGATCAACCAGACCGTGGCCCTCGCTGCCGCGCCAGCTGCGGCCGACTGGCGGGTGCAACTGGAAGCCTCGGTGCAACAACTCAAGGGTGCGCAACTGACCGCCCGGGAGCTGGATGTCGGGCGTTTGATGCTCAGCGGTTGCTCCAGTAAAGAAATCGCCCGTAAGCTGGAAATCTCCGTAGAAACCGTGAAAGTCCATAAGAAACACATGTACAGCAAGCTGGGGATCAAATCCCAGTCGGAGCTGTTTTCGATTTTTCTCCAGGCGCAGAACGCCTGAATAGCCTTGGTACGCAGGAGATATCTGAAGCTTGGAATCCCCTGTGGCGAGGGAGCTTGCTCCCGCTCGACTGCGCAGCAGTCGCAAAACCTGGTCACGCGATGCAGCAGACAGACCGTGATGGCCGGGTTTGGGGCTGCTGCGCAACCCAGCGGGAGCAAGCTCCCTCGCCACAAGAGCAAGCCAGTCTGCGCGCCATGGGTAACCATTGAGTCCGAACCCAAGGAAACCGTATGAGCCTGTCACTCCTGAGCCGCTACGCCTTCTTTGCCGTCTGCGTGATTTTCACCCTCGCCAGCCTGCCCTTTCTCGAACACGACTGGCTGTGGCCGATCACCGCCGTCACCGGCGTACTGAGCCTGCTTGGTCTGTTCGACCTGCTGCAGAGCCCGCACGCGGTGCGCCGCAACTACCCGATCCTGGGCAACATCCGCTATCTGGTCGAAGGCATCCGCCCGGAGATCCGCCAGTACCTGCTGGAATCCGACAGCGACGCCCTGCCCTTCTCCCGCGCCCAGCGTTCGCTGGTGTACTCGCGGGCGAAAAATGAAAGCGCCGACAAACCCTTCGGCACGCTGATCGACGTGTATCAATCGGGCTTCGAATTCATCGGCCACTCGATGCGCCCGGCACCGTTGAGCGACCCCAACAGTTTCCGCGTCACCGTCGGCGGCCCGCAGTGCACCCAGCCGTATTCGGCCTCGGTGTTCAACATCTCGGCGATGAGCTTCGGCTCGCTCAGCGCCAACGCCATCCGCGCGTTGAATCAGGGCGCCAAGCTCGGCAACTTCGCCCACGACACCGGCGAAGGCAGCATCAGCCCGTATCACCGTGAACACGGCGGCGACCTGACCTGGGAACTGGGCAGCGGCTACTTCGGCTGCCGCACCAGCGACGGCCGTTTCGACCCGGAGCGCTTCGCCACTCAGGCACAGAATCCGCAGGTGCGGATGATCGAAATCAAGATGAGCCAGGGCGCCAAACCCGGTCACGGCGGGATCCTGCCCAAGCACAAGGTCACCCAGGAAATCGCCGACACCCGCGGCATCATGATGGGCGAAGACTGCATCTCGCCGTCACGCCACAGCGCGTTTTCCACGCCGATCGAAATGATGCACTTCATCCAGCAACTGCGCGAACTGTCCGGCGGCAAACCGGTGGGCTTCAAGTTCTGCCTCGGGCATCCGTGGGAGTTCATGGGCATCGCCAAGGCCATGCTGGAAACCGGGATTCTGCCGGATTTCATCGTGGTCGACGGCAAGGAAGGTGGCACCGGCGCCGCGCCCGTGGAGTTCACCGACCACATCGGCGTACCGATGCGCGAGGGTCTGCTGTTTGTGCACAACACCCTGGTCGGCCTGAATCTGCGCGACAAGATCAAACTCGGCGCCAGCGGCAAGATCGTCAGTGCCTTCGACATCGCCAGCGTGCTGGCCATCGGCGCCGACTGGGCCAACTCCGCGCGCGGCTTCATGTTCGCCATCGGCTGCATCCAGTCGCAAAGCTGCCACACCAACAAATGCCCGACCGGCGTCGCCACCCAGGATGCTCTTCGCCAACGCGCCCTCGTCGTCCCGGACAAGGCTCAGCGCGTCTACAACTTCCACCGCAACACGCTCAAGGCGCTGGCAGAAATGCTCGCCGCCGCAGGCCTTGAGCATCCGTCGCAACTGTCGGCCAAGCACCTGGTACGGCGCATGTCGGCGACCGAGATCAAACTGTTCTCGCAGCTGCATGTGTTTCTGAAACCGGGGGAATTGCTCACGGGTGAGGTGAATGGCGAGTTCTATTCGCGGATGTGGCAGATGGCGCGAGCAGACAGCTTTGAGCCGCAGGAAGTGGCGGCAGCCTGAGCCTCGTCACCAACTGAGCAGGCGGTGGGGCGGCGGCTCTTTCATGACGATGAAACCGTAATCGCCAATCAGGTAAATCCGGTAATACAGGCTGTCCACCAGCGCTGGAAAACCCTGATAACCGACGCGGGTGGCGTTGCGCCGCTCGCGTTCGGCGACCACGTTGGTAATGCCTGCTGACGGCAGATTTTCCGCGAGCATGAAGTAGTCGACGTTGAGTAGATAGTGCAGCACCGGTAGCCGTTTGAATGAACCGGTCGCACTGACCAGCCAGCGATCGGAGTAGCTCACCGAGAGATAGATCCGCTTGGCTTCACGCAACTCGCGATGGGCGGCGATGTCGTGGCTCAGGCTGTACAGCGCGCTGTTGGCGAAGGTTTTCTGCAGATTCAGTACCCGGCCGTAGGCGAAGGACAGCGAGAGTGTCGCCAGCAGCGGAATAATCAGCAGCAAGGGCAAGCGACGGTGCGCGGATGCCAACGCAACGTGAGACAGATAGAACAACCCCAGCAACAACACGCCGAAGCCCATCAGGGTGCGCGCGCCTTCATTGAAATCACGGAACAGCAGCGTGATCCCCGGCACCAGCAAAGTCAGGACAGGCAGCGTGAGCAAGCACAGCAGCAAGTCTGGCCAACGGTGCGGGCGGCACTGAACCAGTCGCACACTGCCAGCGATCGCACACAACACCAGCGCAGCGAAAACCCACGGGTAGCCACCGTGAAACAGAAGCGCGACTTTCTCCAGGACCCGAGCGAAATTGATGCCGATCTGCAACAGCGGATCGGCGTCCAGGTTCAACAGATCCGTTTTTCGCAACGTTTCCATGAACGGGTACGCCGTGGCGCTGTAGATCAGGATGCCCAGGCCCGCTTGTGCGAGTTTCCAGCCCAGCATCCGCAGAATCTCCGGCCACTGCGTTCGCCGCTGAACAGCCCTGATCAACTCGACACAACACAGCCCGAGAAACACATTGAAGCTGATCTGATAAAGACCGATTGCCAGCGCCAGCAACGCCGCCGGCACCAGCCAGCGCTGCACCCGCGATGAACCTTCGAATGTGATGGCGTAGATCGCCGCGACCATGCTCAGGGCCATGATCGGGCCGTCGTATTGATAGGACAGGTTCTGCAACAGGAACGGGTTGTACCAGAGTGGCAACGGCACCAGACAGCAGGCCAGCGTCGGTTCTGCAAAGTAGTGAAAGGTCAGGCGCGTCAGGGCCAGACTCATCGCTACGACGGCGAGCAACAGCGGCAACGGAAAGATGTTCGGCGCGGCGCCGGTGAACGTCAGCGCTTGATAAAACCAGTCGGCAAACAATCGCCCCTGCCCGGCCCAGGCATTGCCGGCGGCCAGCGTGCGCCAGTTGTCGTCGATGTACGGGAAGTCGGCGAGGATCAGGGGCAGGACGTACAACGCGGTAGCCAGCAGGAAGAACAGCGCGACCTGACGCTGACTGAGTTCTCGTTGGAGAAATGCGCTCGTTCTCATGTGCGCGCCCCGTTTCAATGCCGCGCGAAATTGCCAAGTGATACAGGTTTGAGCCTTGCTTCGAGGTTTTTATCGCGCTTTCAGACCGGCGGTTACAGCTTCTGAAACGCCCATAAAAAACCCCGACCAATAGGCCGGGGCTTGTTTGTTACCGTACTGTCGACTTACGAGACCGAACGCACCGCACCCTGCGTTTCACCGGTCGGTTGCAGCTTGAACACGTAGAACAACACGGTCAGCAGCACCAGGAACACCGGCCCCACATATAGCGCCACGCGGGTGTCCGGGAAGTACGCCATCAGGCCGACCACCAGCACCAGAAACGCCAGCGCGAAGTACGAGCTGACCGGGTACAACCACATCTTGTATTTCAGGCCGGCACGTTCGCTGGCGCTCAGGCCTTTGCGGAATTTCAGTTGCGCCAGCAGGATCATCACCCAGGTCCAGATCGCGCCGAAGGTCGCAATCGACGTCACCCAGACGAAGACTTTCTCCGGCACCAGGTAGTTGAGCAGCACGCCGATCAGCAGCGCGAAAATCGACAGCAGCAGCGCGCGGCGTGGCACGCCATTGGAGGTCTTGGCGAACCCGGCCGGAGCCTGGCCGTTCTGCGCCAGGCTGTAGAGCATGCGCCCGGTGCTGAAGATGCCACCGTTGCACGACGACAGCGCCGCAGTGATCACCACGAAGTTGATGATGCCGGCGGCGGTCTTGATCCCCAGACGCTCGAAGGTCATCACGAACGGGCTGCCCTGGGTGCCGATTTCGTTCCACGGGTAGATCGACAGGATCACGAACAGCGCGCCGACGTAGAACAGCAGAATGCGCCAGAACACCGAGCCGATCGCATCGGGAATGGTCTTCTGCGGGTTCTTCGCTTCACCGGCGGTCAGGCCGATCATTTCGACACCGAGGTAGGCGAACATGACCATTTGCAGGGACATCAGCACACCGGTCACGCCGTTGGGCATGAAGCCGCCGTGGGCCCACAGGTTGGAAATCCCCAGCGCCACGCCGTCGTTGCCGAAACCGAAAGCAATGATGCCGACGCCGCCGATGACCATGGCGATGATGGTGACGATCTTGATCAGGGCGAACCAGAACTCGAATTCACCGAAGGCTTTTACCGCGATGAGGTTGATCGAGCCCATGCTGATCAGCGCCGCGAGGGCCCAGATCCAGCGCGGTACATCGGGGAACCAGATGCCCATGTACACGGCGACGGCGGTGATTTCCGCGACGCAGGTCACCAGCCACAGGAACCAGTAGTTCCAGCCAGTGAGAAAGCCCGCCAGCGGGCCGAGGTAGTCCTGGGCGTAGCGGCTGAACGAGCCGGCCACCGGGTTGTGTACGGCCATTTCACCGAGGGCGCGCATGATCACCAGGATCGCCAGACCGCCGAGAATGTACGACAGCATGATCGCCGGGCCGGCCATTTCAATGGCCTTGGCCGAGCCGAGAAACAGGCCGACGCCGATACAGGCACCGAGTGCCATCAGGCGAATATGCCGTTCGCCGAGTTCGCGTTTAAGCGGGCCGCCGTGAGCGGTCTCGCCATGGGGCAGGTGATTGCCGACTGGCATAGGGATACAACCTCGTCTTGTTATTGGATATGACCACCGTGTGTCGAAGCCTCGACCGATAGGCCTCAGCTTCCCGACACCGCGCCTGCTTCGTGGGCAGACACGTCATGCAGGACCCTGCCTGCAAGATCAGCGGGGCGTGCAGTATAGAAAGCTTGTCACAGGGCTTTTCACTCTATAAGTGACAACATTCAGCTAGAAGTCTCGGCAAAAAGCCGCTTTGCGGAGAGATATTACCTGATATGCGTAGGAATATTCACCACAAAAAATCCCGGCGAGTATTGCACGATGATGGTGCACCGTCATGGCCCTGCTTTGGTGGTATTGCGTGGGGGACGGCTCTAGCACAGCCGTTTCGATGAACTTGACTGTTTAACCCCCTGTGGCGTGGGAGCTTGCTCCCGCTCGGCGGCGCAGCCGTCGTATTACCTGCGCACGCGGTGTTTCAGACAGATCGCGATTAGAGGGATTGGGGCTGCTACGCAACCCAGCGGGAGCAAGCTCCCTCGCCACAGAGAAGGCGACATCTGGAAATTTTCGGAAATTTCGTACAGTCATCGCAGACCCAATTCTTGAATGCTGCGACTAGCGTGAATAGGGATTGAACTCGCAAAGGACGCAACGGAATGCGTAAACCCCTACATTCACATCGGCTCCGCCGAGGGCGTTGTTCGGAGTCAGGACGTGCTTATCTCATAACCGCCGTGGTGTATCAGCGACGCAGAATATTCAGCGATTGGCAGGTGGGGCGTTTGTTGGTAGCGGAACTCCGGCGAGCTCATGACCAGCGATGGGTCGACTCGATCGCCTGGGTGGTGATGCCTGACCACTTCCATTGGTTGGTCCAGCTGGAAGAAATACATATTGAACGTCTGATGCAAGCGGTGAAATCCCGCAGCACATTGTCGATTAACCGTGTCCTGAACCGAAAAGGCGCGTTTTGGCAAACCGGCTATCACCACCGAGTCATCCGTGATGGAGAAGACTTGAAACCCTTCGCCCGATACATCATCGCCAATCCGCTACGGGCCGGCCTGGTAGAAAAAATTGGTGACTACCCACTCTGGGATGCCTGCTGGCTCTAAAGCTCCCCCCCCTGTGGCGAGGGAGCTTGCTCCCGCTCGGCGGCGCAGCTGTCGTATTACCCGCGCACGCGGTGTTTCAGACAGAGCGCGATTAGAGGGATTAGGGCTGCTTACGCAACCCAACGGGAGCAAGCTCCCTTGCCACAGGTGCAGTTTTCTTCAGAAACCGCTCCCACCCAAACCCCGCACTTTTTTTTCCCCATCACCAACCACCGTCTAAGCTTCAGTCAAGTCCGATCAATCTGCGTGAATGGATCAATCGACTATGGGCGCTTTGTGGCAAACCGATTCGAGTAAAGCCGTGGTTCCGACTGAACGTGTGGATGAAGCGCCTGTCCCCCCCAAAAAACGCCGCAGCCGGCATGGCTGGAAGGCGTTCTGGTTATTGCTGCTGATTATCGCCATCGTGGTGGGTCTGGCCGCGAGCAAGGAGATGCGTACCTCGCGTTTCCAGTCCCGGGAGCTGAGCCAGTACGCCGCCTCGCTCAAATATCAGCTGGAGCCCGGCCCCAGCGAAGCGATCCGCTATCCGGGCAACGGGCCGTTCGATCTGCGTCTGGGCTACAGCTCTCTCGATGAATTCCTGCCACGCCTGCTCAAGCGCAATTATGTGATCACCGAGCAGACGCGATTTTCACCCGCGCTGTTGAGCTACACCGACAAGGGCCTGTTCGTGCCCTATTCGGAAAAGATCCAGGCCGGGCTGTCGATCACCGATTGCCGCGCTGCGCCGTTGTATCAGTACAAGTACCCGCAGCAGCTGTATTCGAGTTTTGCGGCGATTCCGCCGGTGGTGGTCAGCAGTCTGTTGTTCATCGAAAACCGCTTTCTGCTCGACCCCAAGCAGCCGCTGGCCAACCCGGCGGTGGACTGGCCGCGTTTCGGCATGGCCGCGTGGTCGCAGGTGGCGAAGTTGCTCCATCTGCCGGGGCAATCGGCGGGCGGCAGCACCCTGGCGACGCAACTGGAGAAGTACCGGCACTCGCCCGATGGCCTGACGGTGTCCGGCGCCGAGAAGATCCGTCAGATGATTTCCGCCAGCGTGCGTGCCTATCAGCCCGGCCCGCAAACCCTCGGCGCGCGGCAGAACATTATCCGCGACTACCTCAACAGCGTGCCGCTTTCCGCTGTACCGGGGCACGGTGAAGTACACGGCATGGCCGAAGGTTTGCGGGTTTGGTACGGCAGCGATTTCAACCAGGCCAATGCACAGCTGAACAGCCCGGCCACCGATGCGAAAACCATGGCCGACAAAGGCCTGGCCCTGCGCGAAATGCTCTCGCTGATGATCGCCCAGCGCCGCCCTTCGCATTACCTGACCAAAGGCCGCGAGGAACTCGCCGACCTCACCGACAGCCACCTGCGCCTGCTCAAACAGGGCGGCGTGATCGACAGCGCGCTGGCCGATGCCGCACTGGCGAGCAAGGTCACTTACCGCGACTGGCAGACCCAGCCGACCCTTCAACCGATCGAAACCAACAAGGGCATCAGCGTCGCCCGCAGCCGTCTGGCGAGTATGCTCAACCGTCCGCTGTACGACCTTGATCGCCTCGACCTCTCAGCCACCAGCACCTTGCAGGGCGAGTTGCAGACCCAGGCTACCGATTACCTGAAAAAACTCGCCGACCCCACGTTTGCCGGGCAGATCGGCCTGATTGGCGAACGCCTGCTCACCCCCACCAGCACCACCCAGGTGCGTTACAGCTTCACCCTGTTCGAACTGACCCCGGACGGCTCGCGGGTGCGCGTGCAGACCGACAGCACCGACCAGCCGTTCGACATCAACGAGGGCAGCAAGCTGGAGCTCGGCTCAACGGCGAAGATGCGCGTGCTGACGACCTACCTGCAGATCATCTCCGAACTGCACGACAAGTACGGCGCCATGAGCGTGCCGGAACTGAAGAAAGTCGAAGTGCCGGATCAGGACCGCCTCAGCCAGTGGGTGATCGATTACCTGATCCAGAACAAGGACCACGACCTGTCGAAAATGCTCGGCGCCGCGCTCGACCGCAAATATTCGGCCAGCCCCGGCGAGGCGTTTTTCACCGGTGGCGGCCTGCATGTGTTCCACAACTTTCGCAAGGAAGACAACGGCCGCCTGCCGACCCTGCGCGATGCGCTGCGCGAGTCGATCAACCTGCCATTCATTCGCCTGATGCGCGACGTGGTGCGCTACGTCACCTACTCCGGCCCCAACAGCAGCGCCGAACTGCTCAAAGACGACCGCGATCCGCGACGTCAGGAATACCTGGCCAGTTTCGCTGACCGCGAAGGCACCTCGTTCCTGCTCAAGTTCTGGAAGAAGTACAAGAACAAGGACACCCAGGCGCGCCTCGACACCTTCCTCGACAGCATGCGCCCGACCCCGATCCGCATGGCCGCGGTGCATCGTTATCTGCTGCCCAATGCCAGTCAGGAAGACTTCAACAGCTTCGTGCGCGCCCACCTCAAAGGCGCCAAGCTCACCGAGAAACTCACCGACGATCGCCTGATCCGGTTGTACGACGCCTACGGCCCGGGCACCTACGATCTGCCGGATCAGGGCTTCATCGCCAAGGTCCACCCGCTGGACCTGTGGTTGATGGGCTACCTGCTGCACAACCCGGACGCCACTTTCAGTCAGGTGGTCAAGGCCAGCCAGTTCGAGCGTCAGGAAGTCTATAGCTGGCTGTTCAAGAGCAAGCACAAGGGCGCCCGCGACAGCCGCATCCGCACCATGCTCGAGATCGAAGCGTTCCTGGAGATTCACCAGCGCTGGCAGAAAGTCGGCTATCCGTTCGACCATCTGGTGCCGTCGCTGGCCACCGCCATCGGCAGCTCCGGCGATCGTCCTGCCGCGCTGGCCGAACTGATCGGCACCATCCTCAACGATGGCGTGCGCATGCCGACGCTGCGCATCGACAGCCTGCACTTTGCTGCAGACACCCCGTATGAAACGCGTCTGACCAACGACCCGCATGTGGGCAAACGGGTGATGCCATCGGAGGTCGCCACGGCAATGCGCGAAGCGTTGTCGCAAGTGGTGGACTCGGGCACGGCGAAACGGGTGTCCGGCAGTTTCAAAACCGCCGACGGCACCCCGCTGGTGATGGGCGGCAAGACCGGCACCGGCGACAACCGCATCGAAGCCATCGGCTCCGGCGGGCGCATCCTCAGTTCGAAGTCGATCAACCGTACCGCGACCTTCGTGTTCTACATCGGCAACAACCACTTCGGCACGCTCACCGCATTCGTCCCCGGGCGCTCGGCGGAGAACTTCAAGTTCACCTCGGCGCTGCCGGTGCAAGTGCTCAAGGGCATGGCGCCGATCCTTTCGCCATACCTGCAACCGGGCACGCACACGATGTGCCAGGCGCCGGAGGTCACCGCCGCCCGGTAAGCCACGAAAGCAGCGTGGCGTGGTGGTAACTGTGTATTTTTCCCTCCGTGTTTTTCGAAGGCTCCGTACGCAACCCCGGCGCTTTCAACCGGGTATTTGCGCTTTTTTCACCCACTGTCCTTGCCTAGGCTGATCGCTCCATTTTTGATCAAGGACGATCCAGCAATGCCCACCCTTTCCCCGCAGGGGCAACCGCCACGCACAGCGCACCTCGTCTCACCGGATGTCAGTGTTCATTATCAAACGATCGAAAAAGCCATTCCGGCGTGGCTACGCGCAAGCTCAGCAAAGCGGGTCAATGAATTGCAGCTGCACCGACTGAAGCTGCCGGCCTGGTATCAAGAGGTGTCGGACGCCGAACACCTGCGCCTGCAACAGCAGATGGAAAATGCCTGGAAGGCGCAAAACCAAGTGGACAAGGCCTTGAGCAGTCTGCAAGACGTCTACGCCTTCGCCAAGCCGTTATTACAGCAGGCGTTGCGACAGCGCTTCGGCGTCGAGGACGATGTCGAGAACACCTGGCTGCGCCTGTACGCCCCCGTCAACAGCGCGTGGTGGGCCCATGACTTTGCCGGTGCAACCACCAGCCGGACCGTCTCGCTGCTCGACGCTGCATTGCATAATTTCGCTTGGGATGAGGTGTTCAGTCCGGACTCGGAGTTCATCACCCGCCCCGATGCCAACGGCCACTTCACGGTCAGGCCGCTCAAGCACAAACTGAGTATCGAGCAGTTCAAGTCACTGTGCCGCGAGCTGAATATCGGCGCCCGTTACGAGCAGCATTTGAACGAGTTTCTGGGCTCGGGCAACCGTGTCGCCCGCCAGGTTTTGCAATACCGGGTCATCTTCAGTCAAAAAAGTACATTGAGCGTCTGTGCCCAGTTGGCTCTGGCAAAAAAGGACATTGACCGCGACGCCTACGAGGTCATTCAGGGCATGCTCGATGACCGGCGCAACCTGCGCTGGCGCGGGCGTGCCATCAACTACTACAACCTCGCCATGATGGATACGGCGCTGACCGGTATCACCCTCATCGCCCCTGACGTGGACACCGCCAACGCCCCGGTCCCGGTGATTGCCTATGTGCCCCACGACCCGGAACACCCGCTCAAACAATACCCCTCGGCGCTGGACTTCATGGCGGAACTGACGCGGCAACTGCGCGACCGCGACGCTGCCGGCAGCTATCAGCGGTTTTTCAGCCAGTTCGTCAACCATCAGCAGCGCGGGCATTTTTTTGCAGGGTTGAACGCCCGCCTGAGCAACGTGAAATGGCACGCCGTACCGCCGGGAACCAACCTGCCCAGTTGGCGCGAGACACCTGTGGATCACCCCGACCTGCGCTTTCGTCTGACGAAAGTCCAGGACGACCGCGATACCCGCTACACCGGCAGTCTCTGGACTTACTTCTATCAGCAGAAGCTCAACAAGATTTTCAATGACGCCCGGGAGATCGCCATTTCCACCGAGTATGCCGACCGCATGGCCCGCTGGGCCTGGTGGGACAACCTGGGGAAAATCCTCTCGGATATCTTCAACGTGGCGCTGCTGGTGGTGACCCCGCTGGTGCCGGGGCTCGGCGAATTGATGCTGGCCTACACCACGTATCAACTGCTCGACGGCGTCTTTGAAGGCATCGTCGACATGGCCGAAGGGCATTTGGCCGAAGCGGGTGAGCAAGCCATTGGCGTGCTGCAAAGCATCGTCCAGCTCGGCGCCTTCGCCGCTGGCGCCAGCCTGGGACGTGTCGCACGGGTCAAGCTGTCGTCGTTTGTCGAAGGCCTGAAACCGGTGCAGTTGGCCGATGGCCAGACCCGTCTGTGGAATCCGGATCTGGCGCCCTATCGCCTGCCGGAACAAACCCTGTCGAGCCCGGCCCGCCCCGATGCGTACGGCGTTCATACGCTGGGGGACAAACAATTGCTGCGCCTGGATCAACACCTGTTCGAGGTGACCAAGGATCCGGTTTCCGGGAAACACCGCCTGCGCCATCCGCGACGTCCCCGGGCCTACGCACCGACGCTTGCGCACAACGCCGACGGGGCCTGGGTCTGTGAAACGGAAAACCCGCGTCTGTGGGACGGGCGAAAACTGCTGCGGCGCATCGGTCATCGCACCGATGGTTTCAGCGACGCGCAACTGGAGCACATGCGCCTGCTGACCGGCACCGACGAGGACATGCTGCGTCGCATGCATGTCGACAACACCCCGCCGCCACCATTGCTCAGCGACACGCTGGATCGACTTGGCCCGGCGCGTCCGGTGCAGCCCGACGCGCCACTCTCGCCGGCGGCCAGCCAGGTGATGGTGGATTGTCCACAGTTGACGCCGGTTCTCGCCGAACGGGTGGTGTCCCATGCCCGGCCGCTGGAACAGCAGCAAGCCACGACGCAACGCCGTCTGCCCTTGCGTTTGCGCACGACCGCCCGCGAGGTGCAGTTTGAATTGCAGTCCGTGCGCGCCGCCCAGGGTTTGCAGCAGGAAGCCCTGAGCAACATCGACAGCGAACGGCTGATCCTCGGCGCGCTGCGGCATTACAGCGATACCTTCGGGGCGCTGCGGATTGAAATCCGTGAAGGCACGTTCGACGGCGAGTTGCGTTGCGAGGCCGGTGCCGCGGTCGCCGAGCGCATCCGGGTGCTGGTGCGGGTTGCTGCCGATCGCTATCAAGTGCGCGATGGCGCGAACCTGCCGATCCACCCCGCCAGTGGCCTGTACGAGGCAATCCTGCAGGCGATCAATCACGATGGTCGTAGTGCCTTGGGGTATCGAACCGACGATATCGAACCGTTCAAGCAGTGGATCATCGCCAGAACCCAGGCCCCCAGCGAGCGGCGCACGCTACTCGCCAGTCCGCCGATCCGCCCGATCGCGGAATACAACACCCTGTTTCTGGTGCGCGGCCCGGGCCTGAGCCGCAATGCCGCCACGCTGGAGCAACGCATCCAGGATCTGCATCCGCATTTCAGCCCGAGCGAGGTCGAAGCGTTTGCCAATGCTCTGACCGAACGCGGCGAGCCGCTCAAGGCCATCGAGGAGCACGAAAACGAACTCGATGAACTGCGGGTCATCGTCCATCGCTGGCGCTATCAGCAACCGCAGACCTGGGGGCCGGGCAGTCAGGGGTTCCGTGACGGTGGCGGGCTGCATATCTACGAAAGTCTGCTGGACTGCTTCGAGCGCAGGAACGCGCATCTGGGCAACCGCGCCGACCCGTCGGCCTATGCGCTGGACCTGTCGCGGGAACTACTCTCTACGAATCTGGAAACCTGGTGGGCGAAACGTCCACCGCTGAAGAAGTTTCTCGACAAGGTCACGCTGCTCAACCTCGATAACGCGCGGTTTTCCCCCGACGCCAACGGCCTGCTCAAAGACTTTCCGAACGTGGTCGAGCTGAGCGCCAAATACTGCGAGTTGACGCGCTTGCCGGACCGCATCGGAACCACGATGCGCCGCCTCGAACGTCTGCGCCTGAACAACAACCACATTGTGCTGGACCGTGCCGCCGTCGAACGGCTAGGCAACCTGACCTACCTCGAAGTGCTGAGAATGGACGACAACCCGCTGGGGCTGTCGCCTGATCTGTCACGCATGCCGCGCCTCAAAGTGGTGGCGCTGAAGAACACCGGCCTGACCACCTGGCCGGACGGCATTCTGGCCAAGCCTCGGCCACGCGGTCTGCTGCTCGATCTGCGCGGCAACCCGCTGACGGTAATCCCCGACGTGCCGAGCGGTTCCGATGGGCAATGGCTGGTGGCGCGCACGCGTCTGGACGTCGCCGCCCTGTCGGACCTCAACCAGTTGCGTTACCAGGACAGTCGCCGTTCGATGGCACTGCCACCGGAGCCGATCATGCCGGTCGCCATCCCGGGCACCTCGATCATCTCCAACTATGGCGCCGACTACTGGTCCGACGTGCCGGGCTGGGGCATTGATCGCGAAACACCGTGGACAGAGCTGGTGGAAGATCCCATGGCCGCACCGTTCATGGCGACGTTGCTCAGCGTGCGTGAGTTTGCCGATTTCCGTGCTGGCGGAGCGGCGCGCGAGCAGTTGATGCAACGCGTCTGGCGCATGCTCGACGCCGTGCATGTCGACAGTCGCTTGCGCGAAAAACTGTTCACCATGGTGGTGGCGCCGGTAGATTGCGCCGATGCCGGCGCGCAGCTGTTCAACCACATGGGGGTGAACGTCCTGGCCTACGAGGCCCATGCCTATTCGGTCGAGCCGAAGGAACTGGAACTGAAGCTGGTGACGCTGGCCAAAGGTGCAGCGCGTCTGGAACAGGTCAATGAAATCGCCCGGGCCGATGTCGCCAGTCGTGGCGGCAACCCCGATGACGTGGAGGTTTATCTGGCCTACCAGACCGGTCTGGCCAAACGTCTCGGCTTGCCCTGGCAGTCCGAGGGCATGCTGTACCGGCCGGTGTCCGGCGTCACTGACGCGATGATCGATCAGGCCTACGACACGGTACTGGCGCTGGGTGAAGGTGATGGCCTGGTCAACCAGATGCTTGAGCTCGACTTCTGGAAAGAGTATTTGAGCGAGCGCTATCCCGTGCGCCTGGAAAGCAACAAGCGTCTGTTCCAGCACCGCTACGAAGCCCTTGAATCGCTGCGCGAAATCCAGCTCCAGTGGGTGCAGTCGACCGTGGCCGAGGAACGCGCAGCCTTGCGCGAACAGCTCAAGACGTTGATGAACGATCTGCCGGCGCCGGCAACCGTGGTGTTCAATGAGGAGCCGATTAGCGACACGCTGTTCGAGCGGCTGCTGGTCGATCTGGCGGATGACGAAAAAGAACTCGCGCGTCGCCTGACCCGTGAAGCCCTGACCCGCGCCGGGCTTTGATAACGGCGCGCCGGTCTGCCCGTTGCACATCGGGCAGGCCGGGCAACCTCAGGGTGCCGCCGCATTGAAGATCAGGTGCACGTTGCCATAGTAATTCCCCGGCTTATAGCCGCCGGCGGGCGTGATCGGCTGGATCTCCAGCGCATAACGCCCGCCGGCCCTGGCCTGCTCCGCAGAAACCACCTGACGCGGCGTCTCGTGAGTCAGCACGGTATCGGCGAAGCTGACGCGCAGATAAATGTTCTGCTCCTCGCGACCATTGGACAGAAACGCTGCGTTCTCCAGGCGGGCCTCGATGGCACTGGTGTCGTGCCTGAGGTCGAAGTGTTTGCGCATTCCGCCGAGGCTCTTGGTGCTGATATTCCACGGCAGAATCTGCGCACGATGAATCCAGTCCGTTTCGGCCGGTATCACATAAAAACCCAGCGTCGGAATATCCACCGACACCTCGAACCGGTGCTCTTCGCGTGCCGCAAACGATTCTGCACTGAACAGGGTCAGAACGCCCGCGCACAGAGTCATCAACGATGGCTTGATCATCTCAGGTCACCCCGTGATGAGAGGCCGGCTACGCGCAGGGACTTCTTGCTGTCGCCTTCCACCAGATTGAAGCGGTATTCACGTCCGGCCTGCTTGGCGAACTCGAAACTGTTGCCTGCGCGGAGGTGGTGTTTGGTGGTTGGCTCGCAGGCGGTTTCGTCTTTCAGCGCACAATTGCGGAACTCGTCGATCAGCACCACGGTGTTGCCGTTATTGCGCACTCGATAGGTTGTCGGGGTGTCTTCGATCACGCTGTCGAAATGGCTGTCTTTCGGGCGCACAAAGAACACCGTACCGAAACCGGTCATGACGTTGACCCCGGCCGACAAGGTGGTTTTGTATTGTTCACGCTCCTCGGCGGACACGGCGAATTCGTCTTCCTTTTCCGGGACAACGGGGATGAACCGCACGCGGAAATAGCGCTCCCGGTCACGCTCGCCCATCATCAACAAACGCGTACCCTGCATGCCGTTGGCCGGCACGATCAGCCGCGCGGGGCTGGCCATCAGGCCGTCTCGACTGCTCATGTCGGCCTGGCTCCTGACCTCGATTTCCCGCGAGGTGCCGTCGGCGTCGTAGAGGATTTCGAGGATGTTGACCTTGACGAATGCAGTGCTGTCGCCGCTGTTGAATACCCGTTTCAGGTACGTGCTCTTGTCACCGTCGAGGTAGTCGTAGACCGTCCCGACATTGATCTGCGGGCCGGCCTGCAGGGCAAAGGGCAGCCCGCTCAAAACCATTGCTAACACCAGACGCTTCATCACCTTGATTCCTTGGTCGTTGAACACAATGCCGAGTCGACTCATCGCTGAATGGCCCATCAGATATCCGAATCCCAGATCACAATGACAGTGCCGGAATAGCTGTCGCTCACGCCGGGCTGCAGCATCTCTGCCATCGAATGCGGCGGAACTTCGAAATGCAGAGTTCCCGGGGCTCGATCCACATAAAAACCGGGCTTGAAATACAGGGCACTCCCGACGCCGGGCTTCAATCGCATGCGCCGCACCGGCTGGCCGGCAAGATCGGTTATGCCATTGGGCATGCTGACGCTGACGTACAGCTCGACTCGACGGTAATTATTGCTGTCCTGCAATCCGCACTCGCCACCTACTCCGGGACCGCAGTTGATCAGCATCTTGAAACGCGATGACGCCGAAATGTTGAAGGTCTGGTCGCGGAACAGCCCGACCGGCCGCCGTCCGGCCTGCAGCCAGCTCTGCCAGCCACCGTTGGGAACCAGGCGGACTTTCTCGCCACCGGGCGGGATGTCGACCTTGAGGGTGTGCTGCACATTCAGATTGAAATTCAAAGTCAGAGACGAACTCGACGGCAACATCACATCGCCAAAATCGAAATCCGCATTCGGCCCGACGCTGTAGGTCAGCGAACCGCTGTAGTCCCCCGACGACATCCCAAGCGGGTCGGGGGTGACCAGTTCATAGGCAAAATCGAGGTGTTCCAGACGCAACCACGGCACATCGAACTTCGCCTGTTTGGTACAGGCAGCGGCCGCTGGCGTTTTCCAGAAAAACGAGTATGAATCGGGGGAGTACCACCCCACACCGCTGTACTGACAGGGCGCCGGAGCATAGACCCAACTTGAGCCCCACAACAGGTTGTGGGCGCTGCGATCGTCTTCGGCGCCCTCCACCAGTTTCATCACTTTCTCGGTCACATAGCGCGAACCGATACCGACGATCCGCACCTTGACGATTTTTGGCTCGCGGGTGGTCTCGTGATAGACCGTCAGCTCACGCCACTGCACGGGTACCTGAAACGTTGCCCCTTGCCGCGGCGAAGGATGATTCGCCGCAATCGGCGCACGAGCGTTGAACTGAATCGGCACCTGCAAGCTGAATATTTCGTGCTGCTCGCACTGCGCCGGATCGTAGGTGCAGTAACCACTGGAAGGCGTGGTGTTGTGGAACTTGTTGCGGTGCGGATAAGACGAGTCCGGCTTGAACTCGGCGGTGATCGACACCTGTTCGGCGTGAGCCGCAGATACCGTGCCGGCGACTAGCACAACAGCGGCCAGCCCGCGACGCAGGTATGTAGCCAAGGGTGAGACGTTCATGTCTGCAAATCTCCTGAAGCAGGCCGGATCAACCCGCGGTGTGAGCCTTTTGGGTGACGTCGGCCAACGTGTCCGGCGAGCAGCGCAAATCGCCGATCATCAGCACGTTGTTTTCGCTACGGTGTTGGTCGGGGTCGAGCCGGAACTGGCACAGCAGTTGATCGGCGTAGCGCACTTCGAGGGTCGGTGAGCCGGCGTGCATCTCCATCGAGAAAAACCCGTCGACTTCGCTGACCCCGCGACTGGCGTGATTGATCACGTGATGGCCTTTGAGCGGCTGGCCCTGGGAGTCGAGCAGGCGTCCGAGTACGGTGACGGTTTTCATCACCCGCACCTTGCGGTACTCCACGCCGCCCTTGTTCAGGTGATAGCGGGCGCGAGACGGTTCGATGTTGGCGGCCGGAACGTGATTGCCTTCGAAATCGAAGCCCACCGAACTGTTGCGGTAGGCCGTGAGCGGGATGAAATTACGCCCCGGCCGCAGCGCTGAACTGCCGCCGCTGAGGTCGTCGGCGCGCAGGGTGACGTCGGCGATATCCGACTCGACATCGACGATCATTCCGGCGCCACGGCCCTGATGCTGGCTGGTCATGACCAGTCGCTGACCGCCGACGATCACGCTGCTGTCGAGGTTAACGCCACCGGTGAAGTTGCCGTTGTAGGACGAGCGCTGCACAAAGCCGTCGCCATTGACCCAGTCGGTACGGAAGTTGGCCAGGCTCGAAAGACCGACGCCGTAGGTGTCGGTCAGCGCCGTGACCGAAACGCTTTGCAGAATGTGATTCTGCAGATCCTTGCGATAGCCGATCGAGCCATTGTTGTCGCGCCCGCCATCGCGGGCGGTGCGGCTGCCGATGCTGCCGGAAATCTGCTGGCCCGGCCCGCCCAGCGCCATGTTGATGCTCAGGTCGATCCCGCGATTACGCGCCTCGCCACTGCTGTAACTGCCCGGCCGGTCGAACAGCGACAGCCGCCAGTTGGCATCACTGCCAAACAGCTCGGTGCGCTGCGTCCAGCCCAGGTCCATGCCCACACCTTCGACGTTGCCTGTGCTGTGCGAGACCCGCGCACTCAGCGAATCCTTGCGGCTGATACGGTGGTTGAGCGCCAGCGACGAGTTACTGGTTTCGCCGGTGAACACATTGCGCTGCCGTACGCGGGTGCCGTCGGGCAGCGTGTCGTAACTGTTACGGGTATCGAGCCAACTGCGGTTGTGGCTGACCACCAGACTGCCGGCGCCATAGTTGTACAGGCCCTGCACATCGGCGCCGGTGCCGTGGTCTTCGGTCTGATAGAGGTTGGCGAAGAGGCTGATGCTGTCGGCCAGGCTCCAGTCGATCGAAGTGCCGTACTGCAAGGTGTCGCGTACCTGACGCGCCGACAGGCCGAGGATCACCCGCGGGTGCAGCAGGTAGTTGAGCGCGACGCCGGCGGTGAGATCACCGCTTTGCTGTTCTTCCCAATTGCTCAGCAGTTTGCTTTCCTGCCCGGCGAACACATTATAGCGCCAGCGCTGGTCGAGGTTTTGCCAGTTCACCGGTTTGTAGACCAGCTCCTGAGTAGTCGCGGTGGTCTGGCCATCCTCGACCAGGCGCACTTCGACTTCATAGATGCCGCCGGGCAAGGGCCGGGTATCCAGCGTCTGCAACCCGGCCGGCACGGCTTGCGTATTGATCAGCAGGCCATCGCGATAGATCTCCACCGACGCCTGGCGATTGGCCGTGACGAAAATCGGGTAGACGCTGGGTCGCGGGCTGTCGATCGCCAGGCTGTCGGAGCTGCCATACATCACGCCCACCGCCGTGTCCGGGCTGGTACCGAACGACCGGGGTTGGCGGGTCAGGCCTTCGGAATTGGGGGTGAAATAGCCCAGGCGGAAAAAACTGCCCTGCAGTTCGCGCTGGGTGTAGAGCTCGTGTACCGCATGATAGGTCTTGGTGTCCGGCCCGCCGAGGCGCGCCAGCTGCATATTGAAGGCCTGGCTCCAGTTGCCGAGACTGGCACTGGCTTCCAGACCGAAGCGTCCGCCCAGATCCTGGTTCTGGCCGCCATTGAGGTTCAACTGATTGCGCAGCATCAGACCGCTGCTGCCCCCCTCGGGCTGCTCGTGGAAGCGTTGCGTCTGCAGATCGCGCTCGGCGTTTTCGGTGGCGATCGAGAGCAGTGAGTTTTCCAGGTTGTAATGCACCGCCAGCAGTTGCTCGGGGCATTGCCCGCTGCAGTTGCCAAGCGCTACGCCGGATTTGAGGAGACTGGCCCAGGTTTCGCGCTCGGCGGCACTGATACGGCTGTCACTGGTGTCGGTGAAGTCGAGCAAGGTAATGCGATCATCACGCGACAATACAATCATTGCCTCGCCCAGCGGTTGTTGATCAAGTTCGACACGAACCGCCAAAGGCACATCAAAGAAATGCTCTTCAAAGTCCGCCGGAAGACCTTTCGCCTGAGCCAGCAAACTTCGCGGGGTATTATCGACTGGAGGCGGCGCCGCCAGTACGCTGCTGCTCAAAAGCAACGCAAGCGCAGCCGCGATGGGCGTCATCGGATACATGAATTAATACTCTGATTACCGGAAGTAAAAGCCCGGCCGGGCAACTTCAAAGTTGCCGGCCGGTTACGTTACTGGACAAGTAACGTCAGGTATTGCCGTTATGACTCAAACCGAAGGTTCGACGACCAGCATGACCACACCGGTGTAATCGCCAGCGGCCGGTTTGGCACCGGTAGCGCTGATCTTGAAGGGCGCGCGATAACGCGTATTGGACTCGGTATCACCCACGACTTCCTGCGAGGTGGTGGTCAGCGTCCTGCCGTTGAGTTCGACTTTCAGGTCGATGGTGTTGCTACCGCCAATCAGCTTCGGCACCCCTTCCAGACGTGCATGAACCTTGCCGGCAGTGTGCAGCACGTCGAAGTGTCCGTTGACTTCGCGCATCGAATTGGTGGCCGGGTTGTAGCTCATGTCCTGATCCTTGTTGACCAGATCGGCATCCACCGGCACCGCATAGAAGTCGTCAGCCGGTACGTGCGCCACGAGACTGATGGAGTGCTTGGCTTCAGTGGCGGCAAACGCCATCGAGGCGCTCATGGCCAGGACAGTCAGAGGGGCGGCAAAGGCGAGTTTCTTGAGCATCATTGAATACCTGTCTTATATAAATTAGTTGAGTCGTCGAGCAGTCACGGCGAACTGAACAGTCACGAGCAGTCAGTGCTAACCGTTAACTTTCAACGCCGAAGAATGTTCAACCAATTTATCTTTAAAGTAAGCAGGCAACGTCCTGCGACCTTGTAGCCTGGACGCCATTAGATGGGAAAGAAAAAACCGTGAAATTCAGGAAAGTTCCTGTCCAACTGTAAGATACAGACTACAGTGCGCCAGCCGAATGACTGCACGCGCCACAACTTCATAGCAACTTCCGTAAGACATGTACCACACTTTCCCGGAAATAAAGGGCGAAACGGAATATTAGAGAACCAGCACTAATCTGCGCCTTTGCCAGGGGATTTAATACTGCTTTTTCTTGATCATTTTCCGGTTTTTTCGACCGCAGATTCGATCGGTCAGGTGAGCGCCGTTGGTCAGGAACCCTTGTCAGCGCGTAAAGATATATCTTAAGTTGTATCTAAACACGACGAGAGAGCAGGAAAATGAGAGACCATCATTCCCCCCATCATCACCGCGAACACGGCGACGGCCGTGACGGCTTCGAAAAACGCCCCGGCCGCGAACGCGGTGGACGCGGCCCACGGGTCTTCGCCCCCGGTGATCTGAAATTGTTGCTGCTGGCGCTGATCGCCGAGCAGCCGTGCCACGGCTATGACCTGATCCGCCAGATCGAAGGCATGTTCGACGGCGCCTACAGCCCAAGCCCCGGCGTGATCTACCCGACCCTGACCTTCCTTGAAGAAAGCGACTTGATCAGCGGCGACGCCGAGGCCGGCAAAAAACGCTACAGCGTGACCGACGCCGGTCGTTTGTCCCTAAGCGAACAAGCGGTAGCGCTGGACGGCGTGCGCATGCGCATCGACGTCAGCAAACGCTCGTTGCGCGGCCATGACCGGCCGCCGGAAATCCACGAGGCGGTGCACAACCTGCGCCACGCCTTGCAACTGCACCACGGACGCTGGAGCGCGGAAGAAATCCAGCGGGTTGCCGCGCTGCTCAACGACACCGCCAAAGCCATCGTCGACGGCCCCGCCGTTCAAACTGCCCCGGAGAAAGCCGAATGACTGCAGTCGATACGCAAACCATTCACCGCGTGATGCACGAAATCAAACGCCGCAAACTCGAAGTGCTGCGCGTGGTCGACCTGACCCCGCGTATGCGCCGCATCACCCTCGGCGGGCCAGAGCTGGCCGGGTTCATCAGCCTGGGCACCGACGATCACGTGAAATTGCTGTTCCCGCAGAATGCCGAACAGGCTGCGGCGCTGGAAACCATGGTGCTCGGCGCCGGCAAGGACAACGGACCGCTGCCCGAGATGCGCGACTACACCCCGCGCCGCTATGACCTGGACAAACTCGAGCTGGACATCGACTTCGTCCTGCACGGCGACGGCCCTGCCTCGACCTGGGCTGAACAGGCCAAGCCGGGACAGTTTCTGCACATCGGCGGGCCGCGCGGTTCGATGATCGTGCCGGACATCTTCGACAGCTATTTGCTGATCGGCGACGAAACCGCCCTCCCCGCCATCGCCCGCCGCCTCGAAGGCCTGGCGAGCAATCGCAAGGCGCTGGTGGTGATCGAAGTGGAAAACGGTGCCGAGCAACAAGTGCTGGAGAGCGCGGCGCAGGTCAATGTGATCTGGGTCCTGCGCGACGGGGGCAAGGACAACCTGCTGACCACGGTCAAAGAGCTGCAGGTGCCCAAGGGCAATCTGTATGCATGGGTGGCGACCGAGACCAAGGTCTCGCGGCAGATCCGTCGGGTGCTGCTGGATGAGCATGGGCTCAATGAACAATTCGTCAAAGCCGTCGGCTACTGGCGCGCCGAGGGTTCGGCAGAAGAGTGATTTACCCTTGTGGGAGCGGGCTTGCTCGCGAATGCGGTCGATCATTCAACCATGATGTTGACTGACCTGACGCCTTCGCGAGCAAGCCCGCTCCCACATTGACCTTTTAACTTCGTCCTGACTGCCAGCGGTCGATGCCGATCACCAGCAAGCCAATCAGCACAACCCCCACCAATATCCCTCCGGCATTGATGAACACCTGTGCATAACCCAGCAGCGCCACATCGATGAACGGATACGCATACGCGCCAAGCAGATGCCCGCGCAGCAACGCGTAAATGAAATACACCAACGGGTAAATCAGCCACAGCGGCAGGTGCCAAAGGCGCAACGTGCCTTTGGGTACGCAAAACCACCAGTAACCGAGAAACAGCAGCGGCATCACGTCGTGCAGCAGTTCGTCAGCGATAAACTGCCAGCCCTGCGGGTGCCACAAATGCCGCAGCAAAATGCTGTAGGCCAGCCCCACCACAGCAATGCTAACTGCCACCCCGCTACTGACCCACGGTTGCAGAAACCAGCGCTGCGCAGCGGATTCACGCCGGGTGACCGCGCAGGTCAGCACCGTTGCCACCAGCGTGTTGGTCAACACCGTGAAGTAACTGAAGAAACTCACCAGCCCGCCCAGCAGGCTGGCGTCGACACTCAGCCGCGCAAGGAAAATCAGGTACAGCTGGATACTCAGCCCGGCCCAACCGAGCGTGGCGATGAGCGTGATCAGGCGTCGCCGCGTAACGGCGTCCATCTCAGAGCGGACGCTTGGTGCGCATCAGTTTCACGTACAAGCGCTCGACCTTCTCCCGCGCCCACGGCGTTTTGCGCAGGAAGGTCAGGCTCGACTTGATGCTCGGATCGCTCTTGAAGCAGCGGATATCGATGCGCTCGGCCAACCCTGACCACTCGTAATGCGCCACCAGCGCATTGAGGATCTGTTCGAGGGTTACGCCATGCAGCGGATCGGGAGTGTGGTCGTTCATGCCAGGCCTTTGGACGGAGGGAAAATGCACAAGCCGCGCACCTTAGCCGACGGGCCGGTCAGGTGAAAGGCCTTGCATCAAATGTAGGCCAACCCGAGAAGATCGCAGCCTGCAGCCATCGCCACAATGCGCCCGTTTGCCGCACTGTTACCGAATCAGAAATGCTGCATGTCTGCAAAAGCCCTTTGTCTTTTTGTTACAGATCATTATCCTGCCGCCCTTCAGCTGAATCGCTTCACTGCCTGCGTCAAATTGAAGCGCTCGGTTTACCCCCGTAAAACACCAAAAAAAGACTGACCCATGCCTGATTTTTCCTTCTCCCGAGACAGCGCTATCTCAACCCTGCGCCTGCTCGGCGGCTGCACCGCGCTCGGCTTCGCCACCTACGCCCAGGCGGCCCCCGCCTTCGACAGCGACTCACCGTGGATGCTCGGTGACTGGAACGGCACGCGTACCGAACTGGCGGAAAAAGGCTACGACTTCAAACTCGACTACACCGGCGAAATGGGCAGCAACCTGCACGGCGGCTACGACCACGATCGCACTGCGCGCTACAGCGATCAGTTCGGTCTGGGCACGCACCTGGACCTGCAAAAAATCCTCGGCTGGGACGATGCCGAATTTCAGCTGACCATCACCAAGCGCAGCGGCAACAACATCAGCAACGACCGGATCAACGATCCACGCGTGGGCGGCTTCACCTCGGCCCAGGAAGTCTGGGGCCGTGGCCAGACCACGCGCCTGACGCAGATGTGGTACCAGCAGAAATTCTTCGACCAGAAGCTCGACATCAAGGTCGGCCGCTTCGGCGAAGGCGAAGACTTCAACAGCTTCCCGTGCGACTTCCAGAACCTGGCCTTCTGCGGCTCGCAGGTCGGCAACTGGGTCGGCGGCATCTGGTACAACTGGCCGGTCAGCCAATGGGCGCTGCGGGTCAAATATCACCTGACCCCAGAGTTGTACGCGCAGGTCGGCGCCTACGAGCAGAACCCGTCAAACCTCGATCGCGGCAACGGCTTCAAACTCAGCGGCAGCGGCACCCAGGGCGCGGTGCTGCCAGTCGAACTGGTGTGGACGCCGAAACTCAATGGTCTGCCGGGCGAATACCGCGCCGGTTACTACTACAGCAGCGCCAAGGCCTCTGACGTCTATAAAGACCAGAACGGCCAGCCTGCTGCACTGAGCGGCGAAGCCTACCGCAGCGCGTCGAGCAAACACGGCGTGTGGTTCGGTGCCCAGCAGCAAGTCACCAGCCTCGCCAGCGATCACTCGCGCGGCTTGAGCGTGTTTGCCAACGCGACGATGCACGACAAGAAAACCAACGCGATCGACAACTACGTGCAGGCCGGCGTGGTCTACAAAGGCCCGTTCGATGCCCGCGCCAAGGACGACATCGGTTTCGCCCTGGCTCGCGTGCACGTCAACCCGGCTTTCCGCAAGAACGCCGAAGCGAGCAATCAGGCGCACGCCGTCTACGACTATGACGACCCGTCCTTCCTGCCGCCGCAGGACACCGAATACAGCGCCGAACTGTATTACGGCGTGCACGTCGCCAACTGGCTGACCGTGCGCCCGAACCTGCAATACATCCGCCATCCGGGCGGCGTGAACAATGTCGACGACGCCCTGATCGCGGGGATCAAGATCCAGTCGTCGTTCTAAAGCACACCGAAATACTCAATGTGGGAGCGAGCCTGCTCGCGAAGGCGGCGTGTCAGTCGATGCATCAGCCTTCTGATACACCGCTTTCGCGAGCAAGCCCGCTCCCACAGGGGGATTTATGAAATTCGTTAGCTACACAAGTTTTATCTGAACCATACCTGTGCCCAATCGTCATCTAAAGTGACTACAGCGCGGGACTACATAAACGTCACGGAGAATCACACTATGAGCACCGAAAGTGCTTCGAGTCGGGGCCGTCTGCTACCGAGCCTGCTCGGCATTCTGCTTCTACTGATGGGCCTGGCCATGTTGGCCGGGGGAGTCAAGCTGAGCATGCTCGGCGGCTCGCTGTACTACCTGCTGGCCGGTATCGGCATCGCGCTGAGCGGCATTCTGTTGCTGTTGCGTCGTCGTGCAGCGCTGGGCCTGTACGCCATCGTGCTGTTCGCCAGCACGGTCTGGGCCTTGTGGGAAGTCGGTCTGGACTGGTGGCAACTGGTACCGCGTCTGGCGCTGTGGTTCGTTCTCGGCATCGTGATGTTGCTGCCGTGGTTCCGTCGTCCGCTGCTGCTCAATGGCCCGGCGCCGATGGGCACAGGTGGCCTGACCGTGGCCGTGGTGCTGGCCGGTGTCACTGCCCTGGCCAGCCTGTTCACCCACCCGGGCGAAACCTTTGGCGAATTGGGCCGCGACACCGCGGACATGACCAGCACCGCACCGCAAATGCCTGATGGCGACTGGCAGGCCTATGGCCGCACCGAGTTCGGTGACCGCTACTCGCCACTCAAGCAGATCACTCCGGCCAACGTCGGCAAGCTGCAAGAAGCCTGGCGCATCCAGACCGGCGACCTGCCAACCGCCGATGACCCGGTCGAGTTGACCAACGAAAACACCCCGCTCAAAGCCAACGGCATGCTCTATGCCTGCACCGCGCACAGCAAAGTGCTGGCGCTGGATCCGGACACCGGCAAGGAACTGTGGCGCTTCGACCCGCAGATCAAGAGCCCGGTGGGCTTCAAGGGCTTTGCCCACATGACCTGCCGTGGCGTGTCGTACTACGACGAAGCCGCTTACGCGAAAGCTGATAACGCCGCCTCGGCCGTTATCTCCGAAGCCGGCAAAGCCGTTGCCCAGGCCTGCCCGCGTCGTCTGTACCTGCCAACCGCCGATGCACGCCTGATCGCACTGAACGCCGACACCGGCAAGATCTGCGAAGGCTTCGGCAAAAACGGCGTGGTCGACCTGACCCAAGGCATCGGCCCATTCACCGCCGGTGGCTACTACTCCACCTCGCCAGCGGCGATTACCCGTGATCTGGTGATCATGGGCGGTCACGTCACCGACAACGAGTCGACCAACGAGCCATCGGGCGTAATCCGCGCCTTCGACGTGCGCGACGGTCACCTGGTGTGGAACTGGGACAGCGACAAGCCGGACGCCACCGAGCCATTGGCCCCAGGCGAAACCTACAGCCGCAACTCGGCCAACATGTGGTCGCTGGCCAGCGTCGACGAAAAACTCGGCATGGTTTACCTGCCACTGGGCAACCAGACTCCAGACCAGTGGGGCGCAGACCGCACTCCAGGCGCCGAGAAATTCAGCGCCGGCATCGTCGCCCTCGACCTGGCCACCGGTAAAGTGCGCTGGAACTACCAGTTCACCCACCACGACCTGTGGGACATGGACGTTGGCAGCCAGCCAACCCTGCTCGACATGAAAACCGCAGACGGCGTGAAACCGGCGCTGATCGCCCCGACCAAGCAGGGCAGCCTGTACGTCCTCGACCGTCGTGACGGCACGCCGATCATCCCGATCAAGGAAATCCCGGTTCCGCAAGGCGCCGTGAAAGGCGATCACACCGCACCGACCCAGGCCCGTTCGGACCTCAACCTGCTGGCCCCGGAACTGACTGAAAAAGCCATGTGGGGCGCCAGCCCGTTCGACCAGATGCTGTGCCGCATCCAGTTCAAGGAACTGCGCTACGAAGGCCAATACACGCCTCCGTCGGAACAGGGCAGCCTGATCTATCCGGGTAACGTCGGCGTGTTCAACTGGGGCGGCGTCTCGGTCGACCCGGTTCGCCAGATGCTGTTCACCAGCCCGAACTACATGGCCTTCGTCTCGAAAATGGTGCCACGCGAGAAAGTCGCCGCCGGCAGCAAACGCGAGAGCGAAACCGCTGGCGTGCAGCCAAACACCGGCGCGCCTTACGCGGTGATCATGCACCCGTTCATGTCGCCACTGGGCGTACCGTGCCAGGCCCCGGCCTGGGGCTACGTTGCCGGTATCGACCTGACCACTGGCAAAGTCGTGTGGAAACGCAAAAACGGCACCAGCCGCGACAGCTCGCCAATCCCGATCGGCTTCACCCTGGGCGTGCCAAGCATGGGCGGTTCGATGGTCACTGCAGGCGGCGTCGGCTTCCTCAGCGGCACCCTCGACCAGTACCTGCGCGCCTACGACGTGAACACCGGTAAAGAACTGTGGAAATCGCGTCTGCCTGCCGGCGGCCAAGCGACCCCGATGACCTACACCGGCAAGGACGGCAAGCAATACGTGCTGCTCGTTGTCGGCGGTCACGGCTCGCTGGGCACCAAGATGGGTGACTATGTGATTGCGTACAAACTGCCGGAATAAGTTTCAGCGGCGGTAAAGGAAAGGCGATGCTCCGTGAGGGGCATCGCCTTTTTTGTGCCCACCCTTTCTGCATACACCTGAGAACCCTGTGGGAGCGAGCCTGCTCGCGAAGGCGTCAGCACATTCCACATCTACGGTGCCTGACACAATGCTTTCGCGAGCAGGCTCGCTCCCACAGGTTGAAAAGTGTTTGTCTGTGGGAAATGTGCTCGTCCTACAAATGCTGGTGATTGCACGGAGTTTTCCGACAGGTCGCGTCGGTTGTGCCTCGGAAATCGACTGGATAGGCTCTGAGGGTCGCTGAAAATTCAGCGAACGGGCGTCGCGGCCCGAGCAGTTCATTCGATTTGATGCATAATCGCCAGCCCAAACGGGAGCGCTCAGGTGTTCTGTGTTTGGTTTGATGGTGGCTGTGCGCGGGATACCTTCGGGTATGCCGAGATTGCCGAATGGCTCGGTCCGCGAACCCGCGTACAGCTGCCTCCTGTTATCGCGTCGCGGCGATATGTGGCAGCTCCACTTCTCATTCGGAGCTTCACCATGATCAAACCAACTCCCAATCCGCCCGCAGCGGAAAGCACATCCCCCTACGAATCCCTCGATTCCAGAAAACTCCACGACGCCGCCGAACGCGCCCTCGACCACTACCTGAAACCCTCCGCCGCCGCGGTGAGATTCCACAAACCCAGCAACATGTTCCAGGTCGCCCCGGACATGGACAACGAAAGCCTGCTGGTCCACGCCTGCGAATCGCTGGCCCAAGCCAGCCTCATGACCAGCGACATCGCCGCGTACATCGACATCCCGCAGCGCCGGACGATACTGGCCATTCAGCAAATCATCATGCTCGCCGAACTGGCGGTGAATCGGGTGCTGGATAATGTGGAAATCACCCAATCTGCGGCACACAGCTGAGCCATAGTGGGAGCGAGCTTGCTCGCGAAAGCGTCAGCACATCCAACACTTGCGGTGACTGACACACCGCTTTCGCGAGCAAGCCCGCTCCCACAGTGGAATTGGGTGAGTCAGGTGGAGATGGGTCGGCTCGTAGGCCGCCATCGCGAGCAGGCTCACTCCTACAGTTTGAACCCGGTGCATTCAGGTGGAGATGGGTCGGCTGTCAGGCCGCCATCGCTGGCAAGCCAGCTCCCACAGCTTTGATTTGTGCATGCCCCATGCGGCGCAGCCGCCCCACTCAAAACAATGAGCGCAAGCTCGAGTACCGCTCTTGATCTTGATCCTCGGGCGACGTCGGAAGGCTGAGTGGAGGGATTGATCCGGGGGTGGGAGCGCAGCGACCGTTTGGCGCAGCCAAACACAGCGAGAGGAGGTGCAGCGAAGCAAACCGGAGGCGCTGCCCCACGGATCAGTCCCGCAGCGAAGGAACCCCGAGCCCCAGCGAGCGGGCCGAACGCAGGAGCAAGCCTTTTCGGTTACCTTTTCGGCGTCTGGAAAAGGTGACTCGCCGTAAGGGCGAAACCGCCAGCCGCCACACCCAAAAAAACGGATAAACACCCAAAACCCCATGAACATGGTCGGCCCAAAGGCCGCCAAGTCCAAAGCGTGACGCCTGTCAAAACCCTGAACGCACAAGCAGAAACACCGCCCCCCATTGAAACCACCCAAAGCCTGCCCCATCTAAGACCCATACCCCATTGCGCAGGTGCCCCATGAGCGACCAGCAAGAATTCCCGGACAACCCAGACGACTACACAGAAGCAGAACACATCGAACACACCTCATCCGGCAAAGGCCTGGCCCTGCCCGGCCAGAACCTGCCGGACAAGGTCTACGTCATCCCGATCCACAACCGCCCGTTCTTCCCGGCCCAAGTGCTGCCGGTCATCGTCAACGAAGAACCCTGGGCCGAAACCCTCGATCTGGTGAGCAAATCCGACCACCACTCCCTGGCCCTGTTCTTCATGGACACGCCCCAGGAAGACCCGCGCCACTTCAACACCGGCGCCCTCCCCGAATACGGCACCCTGGTCAAAGTCCACCACGCCAGCCGCGAAAACGGCAAACTGCAGTTCGTCGCCCAGGGCCTGAGCCGCGTGCGCATCAAGACCTGGCTCAAACACCACCGCCCGCCGTACCTGGTGGAAGTCGAATACCCGCACCAGCCGACCGAGCCGACCGACGAGGTCAAGGCCTACGGCATGGCGCTGATCAACGCGATCAAGGAACTGCTGCCGCTCAATCCGCTGTACAGCGAAGAGCTGAAGAACTACCTAAACCGCTTCAGCCCCAACGATCCGTCGCCGCTGACCGACTTCGCCGCCGCCCTCACTTCGGCGACAGGTAATGAACTGCAAGAAGTGCTCGACTGCGTTCCAATGCTCAAGCGCATGGAAAAAGTCCTGCCGATGCTGCGCAAGGAAGTCGAAGTCGCGCGCCTGCAGAAAGAGATCTCCGCCGAGGTCAATCGCAAGATTGGCGAGCATCAGCGCGAGTTCTTCCTTAAAGAACAGCTCAAGGTGATCCAGCAGGAACTCGGCCTGACCAAGGACGACCGCAGCGCCGACCTTGAACAGTTCGAACAACGCTTGGAAGGCAAAGTGCTGCCGGCACAGGTGCAGAAACGCCTCGAAGAGGAAATGAACAAACTGTCGATCCTCGAAACCGGCTCGCCAGAGTACGCGGTCACCCGCAACTACCTTGACTGGGCGACCTCGGTGCCGTGGGGCGTGTACGGCGAGGACAAACTCGATCTCAAGTACGCGCGCAAGGTACTCGACAAACACCACGCCGGCCTCGACGACATCAAGGATCGCATCCTCGAATTCCTTGCGGTCGGTGCCTACAAAGGCGAGATCAGCGGCTCGATCGTGCTGCTGGTCGGCCCGCCGGGCGTGGGTAAAACCAGCGTCGGCAAATCCATCGCCGAATCCCTCGGCCGCCCGTTCTACCGTTTCAGCCTCGGCGGCATGCGTGACGAGGCCGAGATCAAGGGCCACCGCCGCACCTACATCGGCGCGCAGCCGGGCAAACTCGTCCAGGCGTTGAAAGACGTCGAAGTGATGAACCCGGTGATCATGCTCGACGAAATCGACAAGATGGGCCAGAGCTACCAGGGCGACCCGGCGTCGGCGCTGCTGGAAACCCTCGACCCGGAACAGAACGTCGAATTCCTCGACCACTACCTCGACTTGCGCATGGACCTGTCGAAAGTCCTGTTCGTATGCACCGCCAACACCCTGGATTCGATTCCCGGGCCGTTGCTGGACCGCATGGAAGTGATTCGCCTGTCGGGCTACATCACCGAAGAAAAAGTCGCCATCGCCAAGCGTCACCTGTGGCCGAAACTGCTGGAAAAGGCCGGCGTGTCCAAAGGCAGCCTGAGCATCAGCGACAGCGCGCTCAAAGCCTTGATCGACGGCTACGCCCGCGAAGCCGGGGTGCGCCAACTGGAAAAACAGATGGGCAAACTGGTGCGCAAAGCCGTGATGAAACTGATCGACGACCCGAAAGCAGTGATCAAGCTCGGCCCGAAAGACCTCGAAGCCTCGCTGGGCCATCCGGTGTTCCGCAATGAACAAGTGCTGTCGGGCACCGGTGTGATCACCGGGCTGGCCTGGACCAGCATGGGCGGCGCGACCCTGCCGATCGAAGCCACGCGGATCCATACGCTCAACCGTGGCTTCAAACTCACCGGGCAACTGGGCGACGTGATGAAAGAGTCGGCGGAGATCGCCTACAGCTACGTCAGCTCGCACCTGAAACAGTTCGGCGGTGATGCGAAATTCTTCGACGAAGCCTTCGTCCACCTGCACGTACCCGAAGGTGCCACACCGAAAGACGGCCCGAGCGCCGGCGTGACCATGGCCAGCGCCCTGCTCTCGCTCGCCCGCAATCAGCCGCCGAAAAAAGGCGTGGCGATGACCGGCGAACTGACCCTGACCGGTCATGTACTGCCGATTGGCGGCGTGCGTGAGAAGGTGATCGCGGCGAGAAGGCAGAAGATTTTCGAACTGATCCTGCCGGAGCCGAACCGGGGCAACTTTGAGGAGTTACCGGATTATCTGAAGGAAGGGATTACGGTGCACTTTGCCAAGCGCTTTGCGGATGTAGCGAAAGTTTTGTTCTGATTCAGACATTGGTCGTTATCAATCAAACAACGATAACGACCAATACTTCTTCGCATAGCCGAGCACTTCATAATTGCCAAGCGATATAAAAAACTGACATTTCTGACAGTACCGAAGTTTTCTATCTTGAATAAGCTCTACCTTGTTTCTCCCCCAGGTTAGACACAGGAGCTTCAAGATGAATAACTCAAAAGATGCAAGGACGTTTGCTCGCGGCATTTTGACAGCCTACATTCCAGAGGACGTCAACTTCTCGACCGATAAACTAATCATAAGTACTCATAAAGAAACCCTAGCCCTGGAAGGAATCTACCTCCGTACTGACCAACCGAACTTTTCAAGAAACGTCAGGGTTTTCCTGACAAAAAAAGACCAGAAGTATCCGGACAATGGCTGGCATAACTTTCCTGCAGAAAATATCAGAGTCGGATATGACGGAAATTTTAACGCCGATTTTTTTAGGACCATTCCGGGAGAAGGCGTTATTTTTCTCAACCTTGACCCTGCCACCCATTGCTACTCCTATGCTATGGATATAAGTTTCACAAAAGAGGGCAGTAACGAAAGTTTTCATGTTATCTGCTCATCTACAATGATCCATCAATAATCTGCTGCTGATCAAAATCAGCATTTTTGCATCGGCCGACGCTACGTTGCCGGATTATCTGAAGGAAGGGATTACGGTGCACTTTGCCAAGCGCTTTGCGGATGTGGCGAAGGTGTTGTTCTAACCCTGAGGCAATAAAAGCGCTGCAGGCTCGCGCCTGCAACGCTTTTTTATTTCGGTTAGTTTGTTAAAAACATAAAAGACAGCACAAAACAGCCTAAACAACTGTCAAGTCTGACAGTACCTTTTCTCAACTGCGCTATTGATACTGCGTGCTCAATTGGCTTCCAAAAGCGAGCACACAATGGAAAATCTGAACGCTACCCCTGCAGGTACTCTGCAAAATCTCTCCGGAGAATTCAAGGCGACATTTACCAGCGACACTGTTTCGGGCGCAGCACGGTATCAATACCAATCTCAACAACTCCAAAACAATCTGGCTGCCGCACCTGAGTATCTGGATTTTTACAGCACCTCAAGTTCAAGTCCTGACAGCCAATCCATCACCAATGATCGTCGAAGTATCAGGATTATATTCAGATCCGATCTTGCGCCTGGCACCTATGAGTTTCCTCCGGAAGGCGCTATAAGAAACGTGATTTACAGTGAAGTGCAAAAAGTCGGCATCGGTTTCTACGATACGAGCCACATAGCAACAAACGCCAGACTTGAGCTAAAGATCACCGAAGATGGCCGTCGTTACTCGGGCAAACTCGACTTCGACGTACTGATCAATGGAGAAACCCTTACAGTAAACTCCCACTTCGATGTTGTATTGCACTTCACCGCCCTCCCCTCAGGACAAGTCAACGTATCCAACTCCTCTTCTACTGAGGCACGCACTTCGGATGCTGTCCCGCAGAATATAACGGGCAAATTCAATGCGACATTCCCAACCTCACTCAATCCCGGTGAAACCTCTTTCGCAAGAGCCCCCTACCAATCCTCAAGCCTGAGCTACGACACGCTATTTCTGATTCCTGACATTAATTTTCTTAGCCGTAGCGGAATTCAACCCTTGGACAGTGACAGGACAAGCGACGCACGCGGATTTGAAATTTATTTGAAAAAAGGAATCACCTCTGGAACGTACCGCTACCCGGATCCGCTCAGCCCAATTACAAAATTGCTATACAGCGAAGTACGCCGAATAGGCGAAAAATATATAAATTTAAACTTTGAAACCTTAGAAGCGACTATTGAACTTGAAGTTTTCGATGAGCGTCGTCATGTCGCAAAAAGTTTAACCATGAAGGCCCGCCCACCCGCAGGGGCGATCTTGAATATCAACGCCGACTTTGACATTTATCTGTCCACTGATTAAACCCGACACGGGTTCTGAACGGCTTGACCGCCGCGCTCGGTTAAGCCGTTATCCGTGACCAATCCACACGCTCCGCGACACACTTTGTCTCATTCTCAGTTATGCTCGCCGTTCGTCGTCAACGCCGGAGCCACTGAGCCTATGTCCGCCACTCGCCTGTTTGTCCCTCTCGCCCTCTCTTTGTTGGCCGCCTGCGCCACGCAGCCAAAACAGAACGTGACCGTGGAAAACCAGAGCGAATGCCCCGTGCGTCTCACCAACGGTCAAAATCTGATCGTGATGCTGCCGAGCAACCCGACCACGGGCTATCGCTGGGCAATTCAGGATTCCGCCGGCGGCGTGCTACATGCACTCAGCCCTGAGGTTTACAGCAGTCCGAAAGATTCCGGCATGGTCGGCGCGGGCGGTTTTTCCACCTGGCGCTTCCAGGCCTTTGCCACCGGCAACGGCCGCCTGCGCCTGACCTCGCAGCAGCCGTGGGAACCGGAAGTTGAACCGGCAGAAACCTTCGACTGCGCCATTTCGGTGAACTGATCGTGGGCTGGCTGATTCTGGCGCTGATGGGCGCGGTGACGTTTCTCTACGGCGTGAGCACCCATGCGGCATTGCTCTGCCTGCTGGTCAAACCGTTACCGGTGCTGGCGCTGCTCGGCTGGCTGCACGATGCGCCACCCAGCGACTATCGACGCTGGATCAGTCTGGGGCTGATTTTCTCTGTGCTCGGTGACGTGTTGCTGGCGTGGCCGGGGGATTTGTTTGTGTTTGGCCTGGGGGCGTTTCTGGTGGCGCATCTGGCGTATCTCAAGGCTTACCTCAGCGATTGCAAGCGTTTGGCGCTCTTGCCGCTGGTGCTCGCGCTCGGCGTCGGCGCGGTGCTGCTGGGGATTTTGATTTCCAGTGGCCTCGGGCCGTTGCTAGTGCCAGTGGTCGTCTATGGCACCGCGATCAGCGCCATGCTCTGGCGCGCCCTCGCCCGCCTCGGCACCGATGTGCCCAAGCGATCGGCGCTGCTGGCGGCGGCGGGTGCGCTGGCGTTCGTGTTCTCCGACAGTGTGATCGGCATTGATCGCTTCGTATCGCCATTCCACGCCGCGCCGTACGTGATCATCCTCAGTTACTGGCTGGGGCAGTGGGGGATTGCCGCTTCGGCGTTTTCCGTGAAACACCGCTAACTTTGTAGTGAGGGGATTTATCCCCGATGGGCTGCGCAGCGGCCCTGAAACCGGTCAATCAGGTATGTCAGACAGACCGCAGGCACAGATCTTGGGGCTGCTTCGCAGCCCATCGGGGATAAATCCCCTCGCCACGTCGGACAACCCAAGCATCCCGACGCCACTTTGGCTAAAATGCCGGCCTTTTCATCAACACCGCCGGAACCGCCGTGAGCAAAGAACCCGATCGCATTTTCGCCCAGCCGATGGCCCAGGTGCCTGACTTCGCCTTCAACGAGGACGTGGTGCGGGTGTTCCCGGACATGATCAAGCGCTCGGTGCCGGGTTACCCGACCATCGTCGAAAACCTCGGCGTACTCGCGGCGCAATTTGCCCAACCGAACAGCGTTCTGTACGACCTCGGTGCTTCGCTCGGCGCCGTGACTCAAGCCTTGCGCCGTCACGTGCGCACCGACGGTTGCCGGGTGATCGCGGTGGATAACTCGGCGGCGATGGTCGAACGCTGCCGCGAGTACCTCAACGGTCAGGATTCGATGTTCCAGGAGTTGTTACCGGTCGAAGTGATCGAAGGCGACATTCTCGCGCTCGAATTCAAACCGGCCTCGGTGGTGGCGCTGAACTTCACCCTGCAATTCATCGCCCCGGAGCAGCGCACCGCGTTGCTTTCGCGTATCCGCCAGTCGCTGCTGCCCGGCGGCGCGCTGATTCTCTCGGAGAAGCTGCGCTTCAACGATGCCGAAGAACACGCGCTGCTCACCGATCTGCACGTCGCGTTCAAACGCGCCAACGGCTACAGCGAACTGGAAATTGCCCAGAAGCGCAGCGCCATCGAAAACGTCATGAAGCCCGACAGCCTCGAAGAACACCGTGAACGCCTGCTGGCCGCCGGGTTCTCGAAAGTCGTGCCGTGGTTCCAGTGTCTTAACTTTGCCTCGTTGATTGCCTTGCCATGATTGATCTGTCCCCCCTCGCCCGCCGTCTGGCCGGTAGCCCGCTGGCCGACTGGGCCAACACCCTGCAAGGGCAACTCGACAAGAAAATGGAGAAAGGTCACGGCGATCTGGAGCGCTGGCAGAGTGCGCTGGACGCGTTGCCGAAACTTGAGTTGACTGAAGTCGATCTGCTCAACGGCCTGAAACTCGACACCGACTGCGACGACGAAACCCGCGCGCAGATGCGCACCGCGCTGATGGGCCTGTCGCCGTGGCGCAAGGGGCCGTTCGACCTGTTCGGCGTACACGTCGACACCGAATGGCGCTCGGACTGGAAGTGGTCGCGGGTCGCCCCGCATCTGGACCTGAAGGGCAAACGCATCCTCGACGTCGGTTGCGGCAACGGCTATTACATGTGGCGCATGCTCGGCGCCGGTGCCGACAGCGTGATCGGCGTCGATCCGAACTGGCTGTTCTTCTGCCAGTTCCAGGCCGTGCAGCGTTATCTGTCCGAGCCGAATGCCTGGCACCTGCCGTTCCCGTTCGAAGACCTGCCGCCGAACCTCGAAGGCTTCGACACAGTGTTCTCGATGGGCGTGTTCTACCACCGTCGTTCGCCGATCGAGCATTTGCTGGCGCTGAAGGATTGCCTGGTCAAGGGCGGCGAGCTGGTGCTGGAAACGCTAGTGGTTGAAGGCGACAAGCATCAAGTGCTGGTGCCGGAAGATCGCTACGCGCAGATGCGCAACGTGTGGTTCCTGCCATCGGTACCGGCGCTGGAGTTGTGGCTGCGTCGGGCAGGTTTCACCGATGTGAAATGCGTGGACGTCAGCACCACCACCGTTGAAGAACAACGCGGTACCGAGTGGATGAAGTATCAGTCGTTGAGCGACTTCCTTGATCCCGAGGATCACAGCAAGACTATCGAAGGGCTGCCGGCGCCGATGCGCGCGGTGATTGTGGCCCGTAAGTAACCCTCTCAAACACCGCATAACCTTGTAGGAGTGAGCCTGCTCGCGATAGCGGTCTGACAGTCAAAGCAATGTTGAATGTCAGACCGCTATCGCGAGCAGGCTCACTCCTACAGTTGGGGGTTGTGTTTATTCAGATGGTTTTGCGCGACGGGCTCTGAAGAATTCGGTCAGCACTGCTCCACATTCTTCGGCCAGCACCCCACCTTCATACAACACCCGGTGATTCAAAAAGCCCTGGGTAAAGAACTGCCCCTGACTCTGCACAATCCCGGCCTTCGGCTCCAGCGCGCCATACACCACCCGCGCAATGCGTGAATGCACGATCAGCCCTGCGCACATGCTGCACGGTTCCAGCGTCACGTACAGCGTGCTGCCCGGCAGGCGATAGTTGTTGATGGCCTGGGCAGCAGCGCGGATCGCGACCATTTCCGCGTGGGCACTCGGGTCGCTGGTGGTGATCGGGCAGTTGTAGCCACGCCCGATGATCTCGCCGTTCTGCACCAGCACCGCGCCCACCGGCACTTCGCCGAGGGCTGCGCCTTGGGCAGCAAGCTCCAGCGCTTCGCGCATGAAGTCGCGGTCACGGCTGCGGTCGATGATCGCGGCGGGGCGAATCTGGCGCATCACTTCACCTCGATGGCGGCCATCAGGCCGGTTTCCATGTGGTCGATCACGTGGCAATGGAACATCCATACCCCCGGGTTATCCGCCACCAGCGCCACTTGCGCACGCTCGTTCTTGCCCAGCAGATAGGTGTCGGTGAAGTACGGAGTGATCTTGTGCCGGTTCGACGCAATCACCTTGAAGCTCATGCCGTGCAGGTGAATCGGGTGCTGGTACTGGGTCATGTTCTTCAGTTCGAAGATGTAGCTCTGGCCCAGCTTCAGGCTGGCAATCGGCCGGTCGGCGCAGGTCTTGTCCGTGATGTCCCAGGCCTTGCCGTTGATCTGCCACAGGCTCGGTGGCTTGCCGTTGTCGACATTCACCGACACCGAACCAACCCATTCGAAATTGAAGTTGAGTTTCTCGGCATTCGCCAGATCCGGCTCGGCCACCGGGTTGGCGGGCAAGGCTTTCGGCCACGTGGTCGGCGCATCGTTATTGGCCACCGAACGCAATGTGCCCAACCGCACCGGGCCATTGCGCAGCGACAACTCTTCACCAGCCGGCGGCGCCTTGATCGCCAGGCAAATGCGCATGCCCGGGCCCAGCCAGTATTCCTTGCCCAAGGGGCGCGGCTCGACCGGGTTGCCGTCCAGCGCATAGATCTGCGCTTCGACGCCGGGGATGTTGATGCGATACGTCAGGGTGTTGTCGAGATTGAGCAAACGCACCCGGGTGATCTGCCCGGCCGGCAACTCGATCACCGGCGTTGGCACGCCGTTGATGGTCGACAAGCGCCCCGCCGTACCGCCACGCGCCGCTTCACGGGGAATGCTGAACTCGACGAAATTGCCTTGCTCGTCGATGTGCCAGTTCTTCAGGCTCAGGGTCTTTTCGTACTTGAAACCGGTGGGCTCGCGCTCTTCGACAATCAACGGCCCGACCAGCCCGCGCCCCAGCTCCTCGCTGCTGCTGACGTGCGGGTGATACCAGTAGCTGCCGGCGTCCGGCACGCGGAATTTGTAATCGAAATATTCACCGGGCAGCACCGGCAATTGCGAGACGTACGGCACGCCGTCCATCTCCAGCGGCAGACGGATGCCGTGCCAGTGAATGGTGGTCGCCACCGGCAGGTGGTTGATGAAGCGCACCCGCAGCCACTCGCCCTGACGCACGCGCAGTTCAGTGCCCGGCGCCGATGGGCCGAACGCCCATGCCTCGGTCTTGTGCCCCGGCACCAGCTCAACGTCCAGTGGCGCCGCGATCAGCTCGTAGTCGTGGCCCGCGTCAGCATCGGCCATCTTGCCCAGCCAGTAGCGCGACGCGCCTCCCGCTCCGACACCAACGACAACAAGACCGGCCAGGCCACCGAGGATTTGGCGACGGGTAAAGGACATGAACTCAACTACCTCACGTATCTGCTTCGGGCACCGGGCCCGCAAAAGGCAAATACGATACACCTGCAATTGCGAAACAGTAAGGGCAGCGCGGCGGATGGACGCAGTTGCGCCTCGCGCGTACACGATTTCGATCGATCAAGTGACATAACTATGTAGTGCACATGCATCGAACAGCCGGGCCATCCTGTGCCACCCGTTTCTCAAGGAAAGAGAGCCCAAACACATGCCCAACCCGATGCCCAACGCCGCCGACAAGGCCGCGCTCAAGGCGATTGCCGCCACCGTCATCCAGACCTGCCCGAGCCTGCAGGACGCTGCTCGACAGGTCGCCAGCGACTTGTTGATCAAATACCAGATCCACGGTCTGGATCCGGATCAAGTGTATTTCCACCGCTTCGACGCCTCGCAAAGCAGTTCGAAAGCCTTCACCGGCTGGGAGCATGTGCACGCCACGCCCACTTCAAGCATGACCCTGACCCAGTTGGTGATTCACCGCTTCCGCGTCACCGATCAGGACAACGCCGACCTGCTCGACGTCTATGGCGGTTTCTATACTGCCGGTCCCGATGCCCGCACCTTCGATGAACGCAATGAAGTGCGCCTGCACGGCAACGATGTGCTCAAGGACTTCTGGAGCATCGACTTCAGCGCACTGTACGACGCTCAACTGAACGCTTTCTGGAATACCAGCGGCAGCGACTTTCGTACCCTGGCCAAGTGCAATTTCCTGATCAAAGCGCTACAGGCGCGGGACAAACGTCAGCTGAGTGGCGAGGATTTCCAGTTCGTCACGCAAGCGGCGATCGGCCCGCTGACGTGGCCAGTCAGCCTGCCATTGCTGCAGACCAGCCACCCTTGCCCGGACAGTGTGCGCACGCTGGACATTGCCGGTTACGCCGCTACCAACGTCCTGCGCTTCGTCGCGCCCCAGGGTCGGCAGATCCTCTACCTGCCCGGCGACAGCGATGCATTCCATGTACTGGAAAGCGCCACCGACCTGCACTTCTGGATCCTGCAGCGGATGAACACACCTGCGGCGCGCGAGACATTCCTTGCGCATTTCTCGCTGGCCGACCGGCAGCAGATCAACGCCAACCTCGGTGACCTGATGAATCGCCTGGTGGCGACGTGGGGCCGCTACGACCATTCGCTGATCAATCAGGACAACCGCGCGGTCAGTGGCGACGCCTTCACCTGGCTGAGTGACTCGACCCGCGCGGCGATGTTTGCCGAAGCCAGCCTGTCCCTGACCTCCAACGGTGACCTGCGCAAGAAGCTGTGGATCGGCTACCTCAGCGCCGGGGTCAAGGTGTTCGGGCCAATGGCGGTGGTCGGCTGGCCAGTCGCATTGCCGGTGATCGGCGCCAGCATTGCCAACATGGGGCTGAACATCGATCAGGCGGTCAATGGCAAAACCGCGGCCGAGCGCAAGGCCGGGATTGTCGGGGCGGTGCTCAACGGCATCGACATGCTGTTCAATCTGCTGGCACTCAAGGGTCCGGGATCGCTGGCCGAGGTCGGCCCCGAGGTGGATGCCGCCGAAGCGGCGGAAATGAGCGACCTGACCGATAAAGTCGGGACGCCGATGGGTGGGCCTCAGCCGCCGATTGCCACCCCCCTGATTGAAGACACCCCGCGACCGGTCATTCCGCCGAGCTGGCAAGCCAATGAGTTGCTCGACGGCATTACGCCGGTGAGCGAGCCCGGAAAATTCCAGGGCATTTATCTGCTCGATTCGAACCCCTCAACCGCCATCCTGATGGACGACACCGCCTATTACGTCCGCTACGAAGCCGACATCAACGGCAGCGGACACTGGGCGGTCATCGATCCTAAGCACCCCCACGGCTTTACTCGCTCGATCCCGGTACGCCTGAACCCTGAGGGTGAATGGGAAGCCATGCCTCGCGCAGGACTCAGCGGCGGCGGCAAGTCTTCGGGTCTGGCCGGTTCAAGCAGCCGCAGCACCGTGGCCGCCCTGCCCGCCTCGCAATACGACGTACCTGCCCCACTCAAGGCGAACCTTGAAGAAGGCGCGGCCGGGCTGAATGACGAGGCCTTGCGCGATTTCTACGACAGCCTGAACGAGTTCGATGCATTCAGGGATTTCAAGGTCATCCGCAAACGCCTGTATCACGATGCACTGGATTTTTTCAGCACGCTGCGCCTGCCCGTTCGTCCTCCGGTGCCCGCCCTGGCGGCAGACGCGACCGCCGAAGAAATCATCGAGAAAATCCTCGAACATGCCCGGGGCCTGGTCATCGGCGAGAGCCACACGGCCATCGGCAGCAAGCAATGGCTGATCGAGAACATGCAATTGCTCGCCAGCAAACAGGTGAAGAGCCTGTACATGGAGCACCTGCTGACCGATTTCCATCAAGCCGCGCTGGATGAGTTCTTCCGCACCGGCAACATGCCGCAAAAACTCGAGACCTATCTCAAGGCACTCGACGTCGGCAACATGACCGATCCGCTGGAGCGCTACACGTTCCTGGAACTGGTCAAGGAAGCCAGAAAGCAGGGGATCCATGTACAAGCCATCGATTGCATGGCGAGTTACCGACTCAACGGCATGGACTTGCCATTGGGCAACAACACCGCGCGGCAGAAAATGATGAATTACTTCGCGCGTCTGATGATCCGTGCCGATCAGTCCGCACGCGGCGCGCACAAATGGGTGGCGCTGATGGGCAACTCTCACTCCAACACTTTTGATGGGGTTGCCGGCGTCAGCGAACTGGAAGAGGCGATCGGCATTCGCGTCGAGGATGTCGCCGAAGGGACTTCACGGGGCATTGAAGTCGATCCCGGGAGAATCCTGCCCTTGGGCGGTACGGCGCACGATCGTTCCGCGCTGGTCAGAGGCGACTTGCGCCTGCAAATCGAAACACCCTGGACCGCGCACACGATGACCGAATTCGAAACCCTGCTGCCTCGCTACGGCATGTACTCCCTGAAGCAGCAACCCAACCTGACGTTCATCGTCCATCGCAGCCGCACCCGAGAACTGGTACGGACCGTCATCGACACAGACGGCAAGCACTTCTACATCGAACGCCCCGGCTGGCCTTCGGTGAGCGGTAAACGCTACCCGAGCATGAAAGCGCTGCTGCAAGCTCTGGATGACATGGGCATGCAACTGGGTGGCTGGTCAAAACCGCTGTAACGCAAAAACAGAAAAGCCGTGTGAAACGGATTTCACACGGCTTTTCGGTTGCAGCGATCAAGCCTTTACGGCTTGCGCGGGATCACTCCCACTCAATGGTCGCCGGCGGCTTGCTCGACACGTCGTAAGTAACGCGCGAAATGCCTTCGATTTCATTGATGATGCGGCCGGAAACGGTTTCCAGCAGTTCGTAAGGCAGGTGTGCCCAACGCGCGGTCATGAAGTCGATGGTTTCCACGGCACGCAGGGCCACGACCCAGGCGTAACGACGGCCGTCGCCGACCACGCCAACCGATTTCACTGGCTGGAACACCACGAAGGCCTGGCTGACTTTGTGGTACCAGTCGGCTTTGCGCAGTTCTTCGATGAAGATATGGTCGGCACGACGCAGCAGGTCGGCGTATTCCTTCTTCACTTCACCGAGGATGCGCACGCCCAGACCCGGGCCCGGGAACGGGTGACGGTAGACCATGTCGTACGGCAGGCCCAGTTCCAGACCCAGACGACGGACTTCGTCCTTGAACAGTTCGCGCAGTGGCTCGACCAGTTTCAGGTTCATCTCTTCCGGCAGGCCGCCCACGTTGTGGTGCGACTTGATCACGTGCGCCTTGCCGCTTTTCGCGCCAGCCGACTCGATCACGTCCGGGTAGATGGTGCCCTGTGCCAGGTACTTGATGTTGTCCAGCTTGCAGGATTCGGCATCGAACACGTCGATGAAGGTACGGCCGATGATCTTGCGCTTCTTCTCTGGATCGGCTTCGCCGGCCAGGTTGTTCAGGAACTGGTCTTCCGCGTTGGCGCGGATCACCTTGACGCCCATGTTCTCGGCGAACATGGCCATCACTTGCTCGCCTTCGTGCAGACGCAGCAGGCCGTTGTCGACGAAGACGCAGGTCAGTTGATCGCCGATGGCTTTGTGCAGCAGCGCCGCAACCACCGAGGAGTCAACGCCGCCGGACAGACCCAGCAGCACGTTGTCGGTGCCGACCTGTGCGCGGATGTTGGCGATGGCGTCTTCAGCGATCTTCGACGGAGTCCACAGGGCTTCACAGCCGCAGATGTCGAGCACGAAGCGCGAGAGGATGCGACCGCCCTGCTTGGTGTGGGTCACTTCCGGGTGGAACTGCACGCCGTAGTAAGCACGTTCGTCATTGAACATGCCGGCGATCGGGCAGCTCGGGGTGCTGGCCAGGATGTGGAAGTCTTCCGGCATCCTGGTGACCTTGTCACCGTGGCTCATCCACACGTCGAGACCGAACAGGCCATCGGCGTCGATGTGGTCCTCGATGCCGTCGAGCAGGCGGCTCTTGCCGACTACGTCAACGCGGGCGTAACCGAACTCACGCAGCTCGGAACCTTCAACCTTGCCGCCCAGTTGCTCGGCCATGGTCTGCATGCCGTAGCAGATACCGAAGACCGGCACGCCCAGATCGAAGACTGCCTGTGGGCAGCGCGGGCTGTTGGCTTCGTGCACGGACTCGGGGCCGCCGGCGAGGATGACGCCTTTAGGTGCGAATTCGCGGATCGCCTCTTCGTCCATGTCGAACGGGTGCAGCTCGCAATACACACCGATCTCGCGCACGCGGCGGGCAATCAGTTGGGTGTATTGCGAACCGAAGTCGAGGATCAGGATGCGGTGAGCGTGAATGTCGAGGGCCATGATTCAGTCTCGTCTAAGTAATTCAGAAACAGTCGTGATTCAGAAACAACTCGGGGCTGAATAAAACAGCCCCGGTTGCTTAACGATTTGCTTGAAGCATCAACCTACGCGGTAGTTTGGCGCTTCTTTGGTGATCTGCACGTCGTGAACGTGGGATTCGGCCATACCGGCACCGGTGATCCGCACGAACTCAGGCTTGGTGCGCATTTCTTCGATGTTGGCGCTGCCGGTGTAACCCATCGAGGAACGCAGACCGCCCATCAACTGGTGGATGATCGCCGTCAGGGTGCCTTTGTACGGCACACGGCCTTCGATCCCTTCCGGAACGAGCTTCTCGGCGCCTGCCGAGGAGTCCTGGAAGTAACGGTCGGAAGAACCTTGCGCCTGAGACATGGCGCCCAGCGAACCCATGCCGCGATAAGCCTTGTACGAACGGCCCTGGAACAGTTCGATCTCGCCCGGGGCTTCTTCAGTACCGGCGAACATCGAACCCATCATCACGCAGGACGCACCGGCCACGATGGCCTTGGACAGGTCACCGGAGAACCGGATGCCGCCGTCGGCGATCAACGGCACGCCAGTGCCTTCAAGGGCAGCGGCGACGTTGGCGATGGCACTGATTTGCGGCACGCCGACACCGGCGACAATACGGGTGGTGCAGATCGAGCCAGGGCCGATACCGACCTTGACCGCATCGGCACCCGCTTCGGCCAGGGCCTTGGCGGCTGCGCCGGTGGCGATATTGCCGCCGATCACCTGCACTTCAGGGAAATTCTCTTTGACCCAGCGAACGCGGTCGATCACGCCCTTGGAGTGACCGTGTGCGGTGTCGACCACCACCACGTCCACACCGGCGTTGACCAGCGCGGCAACGCGGTCACCGGTGTCTTTACCGGTACCGACGGCAGCGCCAACGCGCAGACGACCTTGATCGTCCTTGCTGGCCAGCGGGTAGGCTTTGGCTTTTTCGATGTCTTTGACGGTCATCATGCCTTTGAGGGCAAACTTGTCGTCGACGATCAGGACTTTTTCCAGGCGGTGCTTGTGCAGCAACTCGCGGACTTCGTTCTTGTCGGCGCCTTCACGCACGGTGACCAGACGCTCTTTAGGCGTCATCACTTCACGTACGGTGGCTTCCAGACGGGTTTCGAAGCGGACGTCACGGGAGGTGACGATGCCGACCAGGTCGCCATCGTGCAGCACCGGAACGCCGGAAATGTTATGCATGCGGGTCAGTTCGAACAGGTCACGCACCGTGGCATCAGCCTCGATGGTGATCGGATCTTTCACGACGCCGGCTTCGAACTTCTTGACCTTACGCACTTCGGCAGCTTGCTGCTCGATGGTCATGTTCTTGTGGATGATACCGATACCACCTTCCTGAGCCATGGCAATTGCCAGACGGGCTTCAGTAACGGTGTCCATGGCGGCAGAAACCAGAGGAATATTCAGCTCGATGCCACGGGTAAGGCGGGTCTTGAGACTGACTTCGTTAGGAAGCACCTCGGAATAACCGGGCACTAGGAGAATGTCGTCGAATGTCAGAGCTTCTTGGCTGATACGCAGCATCGCGGGGGCTCCCGAGCGGGAAAATGGAAGCGCGCCATTATAGTCAGACACCCCCTGCTGTTCAATGTAAAACTCAGCTTTATATCAATGTTGCTGATATACGGAGACCCCTGCTTTTTGTAGGAGCTGCCGAAGGCTGCGATCTTTTGCTCTGGATTCTCGAAAACAAAAGCAAAAGATCGCAGCCTTCGGCAGCTCCTACAGGGACAAATTCAGGTTCAGAGTTCGACTTTTACCCAGCTGACAGGCTGGTCGAGCCAGTCGGCGAATTCGTCGATAAAGCTCTGCTTGAAGCCTGCTTCCAGCCAGTTGTTGAAGATGAAGCCGAGGTTGGAAAACGCACATTCCTGCAAGTACAGAAAGCCGTTGATATCGTCTTCATGCCCGCATTCCGGGCAGGTGAAGTTGTCGGTGCGGCCTGGAAACCAGTCTTCCAGGCTTTCGAACAGCGCTTCGCCAACTTCGCGGCGGCACTCGGCGCACCCGGCTTCTTCGAGAAAGCCCTTGGCCGGTGTGTAGATGCAGCGCTTGACGATGATCTCCAGTCCATTGACCGGCTCACCGAAGGGCAGCGCCTCGGGGTGCAGCACCACCGCACGCGCGCCGTCGGCAATCGCATGGGCCATGCGATTGCCGGTGCGGCCGCAAGTGGTCAGCTGTTCTTCGATGATGTTCTTGCGCACCAGCCAGCGCACGATCGCCCGCGCCCGGGGTTCGTGGACCGGCAGGGTGGAGATTTTCGGGACGATGATGCTTTGCGAATTCATGGTGCAAGCCTGCTGCAAATACCGAGATTTACCCCTGTAGGAGTGAGCCTGCTCGCGATAGCGGTGGGTCAGACACATCAAGATCAACTGATACACCGCTATCGCGAGCAGGCTCACTCCTACAAAGGAATTGCGGCCGGCAGCTTAATCCCTGACGAAATCCGGTCAAGTGCTCACGCCATACTAATAATGTAGCGTCCGATCAACGCAATCCCGCTCGCCAGCACCAGCCAGGTCACCAATCGCACAAACGCCTCGCGCGACAACCTCATGGTCAAACGCCGCCCGATCCACAGGCCCAGCACCATGGCCGGCAACAGACACAGCGCCAACATCAACAAGGGTAGCTCGGCATACACCCCGGCGATGGCGAACAGACTCAAACGCACCACCGTGCTACAACTGATCAGCGCACTTTGCGTAGCCCGCGCCGCGTCCTTGGGCAGGCGGCTGTTGAGATAGATCGCATATAGAAAGCCGCCACTGCCAAACAGCGCGCCAAACAGCCCGCCTACCGTGCCCATCGGTAGCGCCCATGCGGCAGACAACTGCGTCGGCCGGGTTTTCACCCACAGGCTGTAAACCGCATAAGTGCTGATGAATAACCCCATCAACAGCAGCAACAGGTCGGATTTGAGGTTGAGCAGGAAAATCACCCCCAACGTGCACCCCACCGCCATGCACGGCAGCAGCCGCAACAACTCGGGCTTGGCCACATCCCGGCGCGAGGGCAGCAGATTGCCGAACGCCGCGACGAAATCCAGCAGCACCAGCAGCGGCACGATTTTCGACAACGGCATGAACAGAATCAGAATCGGCCCCGCGACCAGTGCGGTACCGAACCCGGCAATCCCGAACACGATATAGGCCAGTGCGATTCCCAGTCCGATCACCACCCAGCCGCCCGCGCCCCACGTCCACTCGCTCAACAACCCCGCCACGCTCATCGGTCCGCTTCCTTTATAAGCCTGTGATGACTTTAGCCAGCGCCAAGCCTTGCGACTAATATGATCAAAGTCGCTCACTCATCTCGAAAAGGCATATCTGGTGCTTTCAACCCGTCAATTGCGCTACTTCGTGGAAATCGCCGAATGCGGCAGTTTCAGCGCCGCGGCTGAACGCCTGTTCATCGCGCAGTCGGCGCTGAGCCGGCAGATCAAGGACATGGAAGCGCGCCTGCAAACCTCGCTGTTCGAACGCACCGCACGCCAGCCCCGGCTCACGGCGGCGGGTGAGGCGTTTCTGCCGCGGGCCAGAAACCTGCTCAATGAACTGAGCAAAGCCAGCGCGATGGCCACTGAGGTCGGCAATGGCCAGCTGGGCACGTTGCGCCTGAGTCATTCCAGCACCGTGTCGATCAGCGGGCATTTATTAAGTCGGATCAGCACTTATCTCGATCAGCAGCAGGGCGTGTCGCTGGACATCGGCAAGTCGTCCTCCGAGGCGCAGCTTGAGGAACTCGCGGAAGGACGCCTGGACATTGGCCTGTTGCGCCTGCCGGTGCTGCGTCAGCGTGAAGGTATTCAGGTGGTGCCATTGTTCACCGAGCGCCTGCTGTTGGCGGTGCCGAGCGATCATCGCCTGGCCGATTCAGCCGCTGTCGAATTGGCGCAACTGAAGGACGAGCTGTTTATCTCGATCCCGCATCCGCAGCGTGGCGGGCTCAGCTATTTGTGTGCCGACCTGTGTATGCGTCAGGGCTTTTTTCCCAAAGCGGCGCGGGTGATGTCGCGCAAAACTACACAGTTGCAGTTGATCCAGGCTGGATTCGGCATCGCCCTGCTGCCCGAATCAATGCAGGACATCGCCCCCGGCGGTGTACGATTTCTGCCGCTGAGCGATCCCGATTGCCAAAGCACCGTGGCCCTCGCCTATCGCCAGAACCCCACGTCACTGGTGCAACACTTCATCAATATGTTCACAAAACCCTGTGGGAGCGGGCTTGCTCGCGAAAGCGGCGTGTCAGTCGAAACTTGATTTGCCTGCCACACCGCTTTCGCGAGCAAGCCCGCTCCCACAATTGGTTTTGTGTTGGGTCATGGTGATCGACAGGCAAATGCCCTTAAACTGCGCCCCATGATTAAAGATCCCTTTGCAAGACTTGGCCTGGACCGTGAAGTCCTGACCGTCAGCCAGCTCAACGGCCGCGCGCGGGTGTTGCTCGAAGACGTGTTCAGCAACATCTGGGTCGAAGGCGAAATCTCCAACCTCGCGCGCCCGGCGTCCGGTCACGTGTATTTCACCCTCAAGGACAGAGGTGCGCAGGTGCGTTGCGCGCTGTTCCGCAATAATGCGGCGCGGGTGCGTCAGGCGCTGAAGGACGGTCTGGCCGTGAAGGTACGCGGCAAGGTCTCGCTGTTCGAAGGACGTGGCGACTACCAACTGATTCTCGACACCGTGGAGCCGGCCGGTGACGGCGCGCTACGCCTGGCCTTCGATGCACTGAAGGAAAAGCTCAGCGCCGAAGGTCTGTTCAGTGCCGAACGCAAAGTGCCGTTGCCGGCGCATCCGCAACGCATCGGCATCATCAGCTCGCCGACCGGCGCGGTGATTCGCGACATCATCAGCGTGTTCCGCCGGCGGGCGCCGCAGGTGCAACTGACGCTGATCCCGACTGCGGTGCAGGGCCGTGAAGCCACGGCGCAAATCGTCCGCGCGCTGAAAATGGCCGACGCCCGTGGTTTCGACGCGCTGATCCTCGCCCGTGGCGGTGGTTCGCTGGAAGACCTCTGGTGCTTCAACGAAGAAGCCGTGGCCCGCGCGGTCGATGCCTGCGTGACGCCGATTGTCAGCGCCGTCGGGCATGAAACCGACGTGTCGATCAGTGATTTCGTGGCTGACGTGCGCGCACCAACGCCCTCTGCTGCCGCTGAGCTGTTGGCCCCGGATTCGAGCCACCTGATCCGTCAGGTCGAAAGCCTGCACCGGCGTCTGGTGATGCGCATGCGCGACCGGCTGATGCGCGATCGTCTGCGCCTGGAAGGCATGGCCCGCCGTCTGCGCCACCCCGGCGAACGCCTGCGCCAGCAAGCGCAACGCCTGGATGACCTGGACATGCGCATGCGCCGGGCGTTCGAACGCCAACTGAATACCCGCCGCGAGCGCCTGATCCGCCTGGAAACCCGCCTCGCCGGGCAACATCCGGGACGCCAATTGGCGATGCTCCGTCAGCGCCTCGACAGCCTCGCCGAACGCCTGCCGCGAGCCATGCGCGAAGGTCTGAAAAGCCGTCGCCTGCAACTGCACAGCCAGATGCAGACGCTGCATGTGGTCAGTCCGCTGGCGACCCTCGGCAGGGGTTACAGCATTCTGCTCGATGAGCGCGGGCACGCCATTCGCAACGCCGCGCAGACCCACACCGGCCAACGCCTGAAAGCCAAGCTGGGCGAAGGCGAACTGCAAGTGCGCGTCGAGGACAACCACCTGACGCCTGTCACCCTTTCTTTACTGGACTGATCCATGCCGCGTTTTTTTGCTCCGTTATTGTTGCTGTGCCTGACCTCCTTCAACGCCCACGCCGACAGCTACATCACCCGTTTGCTGAACAAACCGGTGCCGGGCGGCGTCGCGGTGGTCGATCTGGGCAGCGCCGCGCAGGCACCAAAAGCCACCTATCAGGGCAAACCGGTGCTGGTGGTGAAAGAACAGAACAACTGGCTGGCGATTGTCGGTGTGCCGCTGACGGTCAAACCCGGCAGCCAGCAGATCAGCAGCGGTGAGCGCAATCTGCCGTTCACGGTTGGCAACAAGAAATACCCGGAACAGCACATCACCCTGAAGAACACTCAACAGGTCAACCCGAACCCGGCCAACCTCAAGCGCATCGAGGGTGAACTGGCCGAGCAGATCAAGGCCTACCGCAGCTTCAGTCCGAACACCCCGAGCAACCTGCTGCTGGACAAACCGGTCAACGGACCATTGTCGAGCAAGTTCGGTGTGCGCCGTTTCTTCAATGGCGAAGAGCGCAACCCCCATGCCGGCCTCGACTTTGCAGTGCCCGCCGGCACGCCGATCAAGACCCCGGCGGCGGGCAAAGTGATTCTGACCGGCAACTACTTCTTCAACGGCAACACGGTGTTTGTCGATCACGGACAGGGCTTTATCAGCATGTTCTGCCACATGTCGAAAATCGACGTGAAGGTCGGCGATCAACTGGCCCGTGGCGCGGTGGTGGGCAAGGTCGGCTCGACCGGCCGGGCGACCGGGCCGCACATGCACTGGAACATCAGCTTGAACGATGCGCGGGTGGATCCGGCGATTTTCATTGGTGCGTTCCAACCGTAATTCCTGATTGAGGCTACCGGCCCCTTCGGGAGCAAGCCCCCTCCCACACTGGATTTGTGTGGTGAACACGATCAACTGTGGGAGCGGGCTTGCTCGCGAAGGCGGCCCATCCCACAGCGTAAACCCTGCTGACACCCCACCAGTTTCAATTGCGCCCCAATCAAGCCCCGCGCAAACATCAACACGATCATTCGCCTGAAGCACAATAAAATCGCGCTAATCCCCGCTTTTCGAGTATTCCTCTCAATTTTTTTCGACTGCTTGCCATCCTCTCCCCTCGCGGTTAGGGTTGAAGGCATGAAAACCTCTCACACCCTTATTCAGCTTCGCCAGCACCGCAGTCTGTGCCTCGTCAGCGCACGACTGCCGGGCTGAATCGCTGCGCCTCGTCCCAAGCGTTTTCCCGAACATTCGTTCCACCGGCAGGCCGCCTCTTTTCGGCCCAGACAATAAGGAATTTCCCGATGAGCATGCTCAAAGACCCGTCTTCGAAATACCGCGCGTTCCCCGTCATCAATCTGCCGGATCGCACCTGGCCGTCGAAAACCATCGACGCCGCGCCGATCTGGTGCAGCTCCGACCTGCGGGACGGCAACCAGTCGCTGATCGAGCCGATGGACGCGGTGAAGAAGCTGCGCTTCTGGAAAACCCTCGTTCAGGTGGGTGTGAAGGAAATCGAAGCCTCGTTCCCGGCCGCTTCGCAAACCGACTTCGACTTCGTGCGTACCCTGATCGAAGAAGGCCACATCCCGGACGACACCACCATTCAGGTGCTGACCCAAGGCCGTGAAGACTTGATCGAGCGCACCTTCGAATCCCTGCGCGGGGCGAAGAAAGCCATCGTCCACCTGTACAACGCCACCTCGCCGTCTTTCCGTCGCATCGTCTTCAACCAGGACAAGGACGGCATCAAGGCCATCGCAGTGAACGCCGCCAAGCTGTTCGTCAAATACGCGGCGTTGCAGCCGGACACCGAGTGGACTTTCGAATACTCCCCGGAAACCTTCAGCGCCACCGAGCTGGAGTTTGCCAAGGAAGTCTGTGACGCGGTGATCGAGGTCTGGAATCCGACGCCTGAGCACAAGATGATCCTCAACCTGCCGGCCACCGTCGAATGCGCAACGCCGAACGTCTACGCCGACCAGATCGAATGGTTCGGCCGCAACATCAACCGTCGTGACAGCGTGATCATCAGCCTGCACACCCACAACGACCGTGGCACCGGCGTCGCCGCTACCGAGCTGGGCCTGATGGCCGGCGCGGATCGCGTCGAAGGCTGCCTGTTCGGCAACGGCGAGCGTACCGGTAACGTTGACCTCGTCACTGTGGCACTGAACATGTACACCCAGGGCGTCGACCCTGAGCTGGATTTCTCCGACATCGACGGCGTGCGCAAAGTCGTCGAAGAGTGCAACCAGATCCAGGTGCACCCGCGTCACCCGTACGTCGGCGACCTGGTCCACACCGCATTCTCCGGCTCGCACCAGGACGCAATCCGCAAGGGCTTCGCCCAGCAGAAACCGGACACCCTGTGGGAAGTCCCGTACTTGCCGATCGACCCGGCCGACATTGGCCGCAGCTACGAGGCGGTGATTCGTGTGAACAGCCAGTCGGGCAAGGGCGGTATCGCCTACTTGCTGGAGCAGGAATACGGCATCAGCCTGCCGCGTCGCATGCAGATCGAGTTCAGCCAGGTCGTGCAGCGGGAAACCGATCGCCTCGGCCTGGAAATGACCGCCAAGCAGATCCACTCGTTGTTGATCAGCGAATACCTGCAAGCCAACACCCCGTACGCGCTGGTCAGCCATCGCCTGCAGGAAGAAAACGGTAACAGCGCCGTCGAAGTGGAAGTGGCAAGCAAGGGTCAGGGCGAAACCAACCTGCACTGGCGCGGCAAGGGCAACGGTGCGCTGGAAGCCCTGGTGGCCGGCCTGCCGATTCCGGTGGAGATCATGGACTACAACGAACACGCGATCGGCGCGGGCACCAACGCCAAGGCAGCGGCCTACATCGAGCTGCGAGTGAACGGTGAGCGTGCGGTGCATGGCGTGGGTATCGATGAAAACATCACTACCGCCAGCTTCAAGGCGCTGTTCAGTGCGCTGAATCGTTCGTTGAGCCAGCCTGAGGCGAAAGCGGCTTAAGCCTTCGCTGACATGCAAAAGGCCCCGGAATGTAAGTTCCGGGGCCTTTTTTATGCCTGCTGGTTTTGTGTTGCCTGATCTGGCCTCTTCGCGAGCAAGCCCGCTCCCACAGGGTATTGCGCTCTACCTGTGGGAGCGGGCTTGCTCGCGAATATCAAGTGAGTTCGAAGGTATCCGCATCCAGATTGGCCGGAAAGCGCTCCCGATACGCCGCCAATGGCGCGGCCTCCAGCACAACCTTGAACACGCCGTCGGCCTCCCCCGCCGCCAGCAATGTCTCGCCCTGGAAATCCAGCACCTGACTGTCGCCGGTATAGGCAAAGCCCTTGCCGTCGGTGCCGATCCGGTTCACTGCCGCCACGTAGCACAGGTTTTCAATCGCCCGCGCCGGCAACAAGCGGTTCCAGTGCAGACGCCGCGCACCCGGCCAGTTGGCGGTGTACAGCAGCAGATCGGTGTCCTGCGCGTCGCGACTCCACACCGGGAAGCGCAAGTCGTAGCAAATCAGCGGCCGGATGCGCCAGCCCTTGAGTTCGAACTGCACTTGGCGCTCTCCGGGGGTGTAGTGGTTGTGCTCACCGGCCATGCGGAACAGGTGGCGCTTGTCGTAATGCCAGACTTCGCCGTCCGGGCGTGCCCACAGCAGGCGATTGCGATGGCTGCCGTCCACCGCCTGAATGATCACGCTGCCGGTGATCACCGCATTCAGTTTCGCGGCCTGCGCCTTCATCCACTTGCTGGTCGGGCCATGCTCGGCTTCGGCGAGGGTTTCCGACGCCATGGAGAAACCGGTGGTGAACATCTCCGGCAGGATGATCAGGTCGGCGCCTCTGGCCTGCTCCAGCAGCACCTCGAAGTGCTCGAGGTTGGCCTGACGGTCATGCCAGGCCAGACTGGTCTGGATCAGCGCCAGATGGAGATCGGGCAATGCACTCAGATCACGCATAGTTTTGCCGCTGCTTCGCGCAGCGTCTCCTCGCGTTTGGCGAAGCACAGGCGCACCAGGCGCTGGCCTTCGGGTGGATTCTGATAGAACACCGAAACTGGAATACTGGCGACGCCGTGTTCACGGGTCATCCAGATCGCCATGTCGACGTCGTTCAAGTCAGGGCGGATCCGCGAGTAGTCGACCAACTGGAAATACGTGCCGGTGACGCGGGTGAAGGTAAAGCGCGACGGCGCCAGCAAATCGCAGAACAGGTCGCGTTTGGCCTGATAGAAACCCGGCAGCTCTTCGACGTGTTCCGGGTGCTCGGCCATGTAATCGGCCAGGGCGTATTGCAGTGGCGTGACCCCGCAGAAACTGACGTACTGGTGCACTTTGCGCAGCTCGGCGGTCAGCGCCGGGGGCGCAACCACGTAACCGGTTTTCCAGCCGGTGACGTGGTAGGTCTTGCCGAACGAGCTGACCACGAAGGCGCGCTGATACAGCTCTTCGTGAGCCAACACGCTGACATGTGGCACACCGTCGAACACCAGGTGTTCGTACACCTCGTCGCTGATCAGATAGATGTCGCGACCACGGATCAACTCCGCCAGTTGATCCAGTTCGGCACGGCTGATCAGTGCACCGCTCGGGTTGTGCGGGGTGTTGATGACGATCATTTTCGTGCGCGGGCTGAGGGCCGCGGCGAGCTTGTCGAAATCGATGGAGAAATCGTGCGGGTTCAGCTGCACATGCACGCAGCGGCCGCCCGCCAACTGCGTCGCCGGGTCATAACTGTCGTAGCACGGGTCGAACACGATGACTTCGTCACCGCTGTGGATAACCGCCTGAATCGCACAGAAGATCGCCTGGGTCGCGCCCGGCGTCACGGTCACTTCGCTGTCGGCATCGACTTTCACGCCATAGCTGCGCGCGATCTTCGCCGCGATCTGCTCGCGCAGCGCCGGCAGGCCGGTCATCGGTGAATACTGGTTATGGCCGCTGGCGATATGCCGACCGACCGCGTCACGCAGGGACTGCGGGCCGTCGAAATCAGGAAAACCCTGGGACAGGTTGATCGCTGCGGTCTGCGCCGCGAGCTGAGACATCTGCGTGAAAATAGTGATGCCGACATTCGGCAGCTTACTGGTGATCATCGAGGGGTTCCCTGCTCTACACCCGGCTCTGACGGCGGCGCGGGAGAGCCCGAGAATAGCCCATCCGGCGCCCATAAAAAAAGGGCGCCCAACTGAGCACCCTTCTTTCATTTATACCGCAGCAACCTTGTGGCGAGGGGATTTATCCCCGATCGGCTGCGAAGCAGTCGCAAACCCTATGACAGGTATTTGGGGTCGCTTCGCAACCCGTCGGGGATAAATCCCCTCACCACAGGATCACTTCTTGTCGCGGCGCTTCTTGCTGGCTTTCTTGTTGTGCGACATCAAGCGACGCTTCTTGTTGACCTGGCGGTCGGTCAGCGTGTTCTTGTTGCCTTCGTACGGGTTCTCGCCACCTTTGAACTCGATGCGGATCGGCGTACCGACCAGCTTCAGCACACGGCGGTAAGTGTTCTCCAGATAGCGCACATACGACTTCGGCACTTTCTCGATCTGGTTACCGTGGATCACGATGATCGGCGGGTTCGCACCACCCAGGTGAGCGTAACGCAGCTTGATCCGGCGGCTGTTGACCATCGGCGGCTGGTGCTCGCTGACCGCGTCTTCGAGAATCTGCGTCAGGCGGCTGGTCGGCCAGCGGGTGACCGCGGACTTGAACGAGTTCTGCACCGAGGCGTAGAGGTTGCCCACGCCAGTACCGTGCAGCGCCGAGATGAAGTGAATGTCGGCGAAGTCGACGAAGAACAGCCGACGCTGCAGCTCGACCTTGACGAAGTCACGCTCGCTCGGGGTCATGCCGTCCCATTTGTTGATTGCGATCACCAGCGCACGGCCGGCTTCGAGGGCAAAGCCCAGCAGGTTGAGGTCGTGATCGACCACACCTTCGCGGGCGTCCATCACGAAGATCACCACGTTGGCGTCTTTGATCGCCTGCAGGGTTTTGACCACGGAGAATTTCTCGACTTCTTCGTGAATCTTGCCGCGCTTGCGCACACCGGCGGTGTCGATCAGCGTGTACTTCTCGTCGTTACGCTCGAACGGGATGTAGATACTGTCGCGGGTGGTGCCGGGCTGGTCGTAGACGATTACCCGGTCTTCACCGAGCATGCGGTTGACCAGGGTCGACTTGCCGACGTTCGGACGGCCGATGATGGCGATCTTGATCCCGTCTTTTTCGCTCGGGCCAGGAATGCGCTTGGCTTCCTCACCCTCGGCGACGATCTCTTCCTCTTCGCCTTCCTGCGGCTCGTCTTCGTCACGCGGGAAATCGCTCAGTGCCGCTTCCAGCAGTTGAGTGATACCACGGCCATGAGCACCGGCGATCGGGATCGCGTGGCCCATGCCCAGCGGGGCGAATTCAGCGCGGGCCATTTCCGGGTCGATGTTGTCGACCTTGTTGGCCACCACGTGGGAACGCTTGTTACGCTTGCGCAAGTGTTCGGCGATCATCTGGTCGGCGGCGGTGAAACCGGCCTTGGCATCTACCAGGAACAGCACAACATCCGCTTCTTCAATGGCCAGCAGCGACTGCTCGGCCATTTTTTCGTCCATACCGTGTTCGTCACCGGAGATACCGCCGGTGTCGATCAGAATGTAGGAACGCCCTTGCCACTTGGCCTCACCGTACTGGCGATCACGGGTCAGACCGGACAAGTCGCCGACGATGGCGTCGCGAGTCCTGGTCAGGCGGTTGAACAAGGTGGATTTGCCGACGTTCGGTCGGCCCACCAGGGCGATTACGGGAACCATGCGGCTCTCCACTTCGTTATTTCAGAAAATACAAAAGCCGCTGCGAGGCAGCGGCTGGTGCTCGGGGCAACACTGTGGGAGCGGGCTTGCTCGCGAAAAACCGTAGCAGCACCGCGTTTATTCAGGCTGTACGCGTCTTCGTTGACGCCCTTCGCGAGCAAGCCCGCTCCCACCAATGAAGCTGCCTGGGGGGTTAACCCCAAGCATAGTTGTTACTTGATGGTCAGGGCTTCCAGTTTGCCGCTGTTGCCATACACATAGATCGTGTTGCCCACCACCAGCGGACGGGCACGCAGGCCGTCACTGTCGATACGCTCACGACCCACAAAACGACCGTCCACCTGGCTCAACAGGTGCAGGTAACCTTCCATGTCACCAACGGCTACGTAGCTGGAGAACACTTCCGGCGCCGACAGCTGGCGACGAGCCAGCGAGTCGTTGCTCCACAGTGCAGTGGTCGAACGCTCGTCAACGCCTTCAACGGTGCCCGAAGACAGGCTCACGTATACGTTGCCGAAACCCTGGGCGACACCGGCATAGCTCGATGCATCGCGCTGCCACAATTGGCGACCGCTTTGCAGATCGAGTGCCGCAACGCGACCCTGGTAGCTGGCAACGTACAGCGTTTCGCCGGACAGCAGCAGACCGCCGTCGATGTCGACCACGCGCTCCAGTTCCGAACGACCGGTTGGAATCGCGACCCGTTGTTCCCAGACCGGCACGCCGTTGGAAATGTCCAGGGCGACCACTTTACCGGTCGACAGGCCAGCCACCGCGAGGCGGTTGGTCACGACGGGGGCGCTGGTGCCGCGCAGGGTCAGTACCGCAGGGGTGCTGTCGTAGGTCCAGCGACGGTCGCCGGTAGCAGCGTCCAGACCGATCAGACGATCGTCCTGAGTCTGTACCACTACGACGTCACCGTTGTTGGCCGGTGGCGCGAGGACTTCGCTGGAAACCCGGGCGCGCCACTTCTCTTCGCCGTTGATGGCGTCGAGGGCAACGATTTCACCCTTCAAGGTACCGATCGTGACCAGACCGTAACCTACGCCAACGGCACCGGAGACAGGCAGTTCAAGATCCTTTTTCCACTTCACGTCGCCATTGCTGCGATCCATGGCCATCAACACGCCGGTCACATCGGCCGCGTAGATGGTGTCACCATCGATCGCCGGCACCAGCATGTTGTAGGTTTCGCCCTGACCGTCACCGATCGAACGGCTCCACTGCTTTTGCAGAACCACTTCTTCTTTGAAGTCGGTCAGCTCGGCCGGTGGCAGTTCTTTTTTGCTGTTGCTGCTGCAACCCGCGGCCAGAATGGCCAGAGCCAGCAATGCTGCATGCTTCCAACGGATCACGTCACGCATCCCCTTTGGCCAGGTCGTCGAGCTTGATTTGAAGGCCACCGACTGCCGCTTCATCCGACAGTGCCGCCTTGGCTTTTTGATACGCGGTGTTCGCCTCGTCGGTACGACCCAACTGAACCAGCAGATCACCCTTGAGTTCTTCGCGAGTGGCCAGGAACGCCTTGTCGGCATCGCCGTCGAGCAGCTTCAGGGCTTCATCGGCTTTGTTCTGCGCACCCAGCACCTGCGCCAGACGCTGACGGGCGATTTCGCCCAGCGCCGGGTTGGCCGGTTTGGCAACGATGGCTTTGAGTTCAGTCGCAGCGTCGTCCAGCTTGCCGCTGTCGACCGCTACTTTGGCCACGAACAGGCTGCCGTACTGCGCGTACGCGGTGCCGCCGAATTCGCTGTTGAGCTTGCCGGCCAGATCCGCAACGCGGGCAGCGTCAGGCTTGCCGTCCGGGGTCAGCGTGGTTTCCAGCAGTTGCTGATAGAGCACCGAGGCGCCTTGCGACTGGTTGCTCTGATACTTGTGAAAAGCCTGCCAGCCGAACACGATGACCAGCGCCAACAGGCCGCCAGTGACCAGAGGTTTGCCGTTGCGTGTCCACAAGTCCTTCAAATCCGCCAACTGTTCGTCTTCGGTACTCGACACCCCAATACTCCTTAATCGCTAAATCGGCTGTTTAGACAGCTTCAACCCTGCACGACGCAGGTGGCCAGGTGAGCGGCAAGCGCATCCCAGGCAATGCTTTGTTGTTCGCCCTGGCCACGCAGGGGTTTGAAACCTACCACTTGCTGGGCCATTTCGTCGTCACCCAGAATCAGTGCGTACAGCGCACCGCTCTTGTCGGCTTTCTTGAACTGGCTTTTGAAGCTGCCGGCGCCGGCATTGACTTGCAGACGCAGGTTTGGAAGCTGGTCACGCACACGCTCGGCCAGGGCCAGACCGGCCAGTTCGGCCTCCTCGCCAAAGGCGCAGAGGTAAACGTCGACCTGACGGGAGATTTCTTCCGGGATCTGCTCCAGGGTTTCGAGCATCAACACCAGACGCTCGATGCCCATGGCGAAACCCACGCCTGTAGTCGGCTTGCCGCCCATCTGCTCGACCAGACCGTCGTAACGACCGCCCGCGCAGACAGTGCCCTGGGCGCCGAGCTTGTCGGTGACCCATTCGAATACGGTTTTGCTGTAGTAATCGAGGCCGCGCACCAGTTTCGGGTTGAGCACGTACGGGATGCCAACCGCGTCCAGACGCGCCTTCAGACCTTCGAAGTGCGCACGGGATTCGTCGTCCAGGTAGTCGGCCATCTTCGGCGCATCGACCAGTACGGCTTGAGTGTCGGCATTTTTGGTGTCGAGCACGCGCAGCGGGTTGGTTTTCAGGCGACGCTGGCTGTCTTCGTCGAGCTTGTCGTGGTGCGCCGAGAGGTACTCGACCAGCGCTTCACGATAGCGACCACGGGACTCGCTGGTGCCCAGGCTGTTGAGTTCGAGCTTGACCGCATCACGGATACCCAGCTCGCCCCACAGGCGCCAGGTCATGATGATCAGTTCGGCGTCGATGTCCGGACCGTCGAGGTTGAACACCTCCAGACCGATCTGGTGGAACTGGCGATAACGGCCTTTCTGCGGACGCTCGTGGCGGAACATCGGGCCGATGTACCAGAGTTTCTGCACCTGACCACCGCCGGTGATGCCGTGTTCGAGCACCGCACGCACACACGCCGCTGTGCCTTCCGGACGCAGGGTCAGAGAGTCGCCGTTGCGATCTTCGAAGGTGTACATCTCTTTTTCGACGATGTCGGTCACTTCACCGATCGAGCGTTTGAACAGCTCGGTGAATTCGACGATCGGCATGCGGATCTGCTTGTAACCGTAGTTATCCAGCAGACGCGCGACAGTGCCCTCGAAATAACGCCACAGCGGGGTCTGTTCGGGCAGGATGTCGTTCATGCCACGAATGGCTTGCAGAGACTTGCTCACTTTAAATCCTTAAATTCGTTCGGCTTTCAGTCAGGCTCAGCCGCGCGCGATGACCGCTGCGTCAGCTTCGACCTTCTCGGCCGCTTTCTCGCGGATCAGCTTTTCCAGCTCGTCCACCAGATTGTCATTCGTCAGTTTCTGCGACGGCTTGCCGTCGATGTAAATCAGGTTTGGCGTGCCGCCGGTCAAGCCGATATGGGCTTCCTTGGCTTCGCCGGGGCCGTTGACCACGCAACCGATCACCGCGACATCCAGCGGCACCAGCAGGTCTTCAAGGCGCCCTTCCAGCTCGTTCATGGTCTTGACCACATCGAAGTTCTGCCGCGAGCAGCTCGGGCAGGCGATGAAGTTGATGCCACGGGAACGCAGATGCAAAGACTTGAGAATGTCGTAACCGACCTTCACTTCCTCGACCGGATCGGCCGCCAGCGAGATGCGGATAGTATCGCCAATCCCCTCGGCGAGCAGCATACCTAGGCCCACGGCGGATTTCACTGTGCCCGAACGCAATCCACCGGCTTCGGTGATGCCCAGGTGCAGCGGCTGGACGATTTCTTTCGCCAGCAGACGGTAGGCTTCGACGGCCATGAACACGTCGGAGGCTTTCACGCTGACCTTGAAGTCCTGGAAATTCAGGCGTTCGAGGTGCTCGACGTGACGCAGCGCGGACTCGACCAGTGCAGCCGGGGTCGGTTCGCCGTATTTCTTCTGCAGGTCTTTTTCCAGCGAGCCGGCGTTGACGCCGATACGGATCGGAATCCCGCGGTCACGGGCGGCATCGACCACGGCACGCACCCGGTCTTCACGACCGATGTTGCCCGGGTTGATGCGCAGGCAGTCCACGCCCAGTTCGGCCACGCGCAAGGCGATCTTATAGTCGAAGTGGATGTCGGCAACCAGCGGCACCTTGACCAGTTGTTTGATCCTGCCGAACGCCTCGGCGGCGTCCATGTCCGGTACCGAAACGCGGACGATGTCGACGCCGGCGGCTTCCAGACGATTGATCTGGGCGACGGTGGCAGCCACATCATTGGTGTCGCTGTTGGTCATGCTCTGCACAGCGATGGGCGCATCACCGCCAACAGGTACGTTACCGACCCAGATCTTGCGCGAAACGCGACGTTTGATTGGAGATTCGCCGTGCATGACTTATTGACCCAACTTCAGGCGAGCAGTCTCGCCACTGGTGAACGGAGCGATATCGACCGGTTGGCCGTTGTAGCTGACCTGTGCGGCGCGAGCCACACCCAGACGCACCGCCAGTGGCGGCTTGCCGGAAACTGAAACGCTGTCGCCTTTATGTTTCAGACCGCTGAACAGCACTTTGCCGCGACCATCGGTGACCTGTGCCCAGCAATCGGCGGTGAACTGCAGTTGCACCTGGCCGTCGCCAGCCGCTGGGACAGCTGCTTCTGCGGTCGGCGCAGAGGTAGCCGCTACCACTGGTGCGGTGACCGTCGGCGCTGGTGTGGCCGGGGCATTCGGTGCCGGAGTCGCCGGAGCCGCCACAACCGGGGCCGGTATATGAACCGGTGCGGCTGGCGTGGTTGCAGCCGGGACGGCGGGTGCGGTGGCCGGAGCAACCGGCTCGGCACCGGTCGATTCAGCGGTGGTTTCCGATTGCGGCAGTGCCAGCGCGGTTGCGCCCTCGGCCTGACCTTCGGCAACGGCTTGGTCTTCCGGCTCGTCGATCGGGTGAATCTGTGTGGTGCCGTCGGCGCCTTCGACTTCAACGTGCTCCGGGGCCAGGCTGGTCACGTCCTTGCTGCGCTGCGAGGTCTGATCCTGCCACCAGACGAAACCGCCGCCGATGACCGCGACCAGCAACAGCAGGCTGACAATACGCAAAATAGTGTGTGAAACCCGCACCGGCTCTTCGATACGGCCCAGCGCATGCACATTGCTGCCTTGGGAGTCGGTACCGGTGGACTGGTCGAATTGCTGAACCAGAACGGTCTGGTCCATGCCAAGCAACTTGGCGTAAGCGCGAATGTAACCGCGAGCGAAGGTATGCCCTGGCAGCTTGTCGAAAGCGCCAGCTTCAAGATTGCTCAGGGAAGTCACGGTGAGGTTGAGCTTGAGGGCCACTTCGGCCAGCGACCAGCCATTGCTTTCGCGGGCCTGGCGCAAAGTCTCACCGGGATTAACGCGAGTCGCTGCTACAACTTCGGGATGCGCCGCTTTCATCATTGCTCCGACAGGTATTGCTGATATTCCGGCGTACCGGGATAGAGTCGTTTTAATTGCAGGCCATAACTGGCGGCCTTGTCGCGATCTTCAAACACTTTTGCCAGCCGAACGCCGAGCAATAGACTACGTGCATTTTGCTCGGTTAGCAGGCTGAAACGGTCGTAATAGTCACGCGCGGGCACATAATGCCTGTCTTCGAAGGACAACTCAGCCATTTCCAGCAAAGCGCGCGGTTGTTGACGGTTCAGCCGCAGGGCTTTTTCCAGTTGCTGCTGTGCCAGATCCCGCTGACCGAGTTTCGAGGCGGTCATGCCGAGGTTCTCGAAGACTCGCGAACGCTCAGGATACAGGGTATCGGCGGCTGCCTGCTCAAAACGCTCGTAGGCTTCCTTGTAACGCTGTTCTTCGTAGAGAAAACTGCCGTAGTTATTAAGGATTCGTGCATCGGTGGGACGCGAGGACAGGGCTTTGCGGAAATGTTCGTCGGCCAGCTTCGGCTCCATTTCGGCCTGGAACACCAGGCCGAGGGCAGCGTTGGCATCAGGATCGGAGCCGTCCAGTTCCAGCGCCTTCTTCAGCGGCACCTTGGCGCGCTCGGTCATCCCTTGCTGCAAGTATCCCAGCCCCAGCTGCACGTAGGCGGCACGCGCTTCGTCGCGGCCCTTGCTGGTCTTCATCGGGTTGTAGTCACCCGACAGGACACAACCAGCACACAGGCTGGCCATCAGCAACAGCAGCGCAAAGCGCAGGGACATAGAGATCCTCTCTTAGTTAGTGTTCGCGGCGTTCTGTGCCAGATCGCTGTCGGCGCTCAACTCGCGCACGGCGATGTAACGTTCACTGCGACGGGTGCGATCCAGCACCTGCCCTACCAATTGACCACATGCGGCGTCGATGTCTTCACCGCGGGTGGTGCGGACAGTGACGTTAAAGCCGGCCTGATGCAACTGATCCTGGAACCGACGAATGGCGTTGTTGCTCGGCCGCTCGTAACCGGAATGCGGGAACGGGTTGAACGGAATCAGGTTGATCTTGCACGGAATGTCTTTGAGCAGCTCGATCATTTCCACGGCGTGCTCAAGCTTGTCGTTGACGTCCTTGAGCAAGGTGTACTCGATGGTCAGCACGCGTTTCTCGCCCAGGGCGGACATGTAGCGCTGGCACGACTCGAGCAGCATCTTAAGCGGATATTTCTTGTTGATCGGCACCAATTGGTTACGCAATGCGTCATTCGGTGCGTGCAGGGACAACGCCAGGGAGACGTCGATGTGCTTGGCCAGCTCATCGATCATCGGCACCACGCCCGAAGTGGACAGGGTCACGCGGCGCTTGGAGATCCCGTAACCGAGGTCATCCATCATCAGATGCATGGCGGCCACGACGTTGTCGAAGTTCAGCAGCGGTTCGCCCATGCCCATCATCACCACGTTGGTGATGGCGCGGTCGATGGTGGCGGGAACACTGCCGAAGGATTTGTTGGCAATCCACACCTGACCGATGACTTCGGCGGCGGTGAGGTTGCTGTTGAAGCCTTGCTTGCCGGTGGAGCAGAAACTGCAGTCCAGGGCACAGCCTGCCTGGGACGAAACGCACAGCGTGCCGCGTTTGCCCTGAGGAATGTAGACGGTCTCGACACAGCTGCCGGACGCCACGCGCACCACCCACTTACGGGTGCCGTCGCTGGAAATGTCCTCGCTGACCACTTCGGGACCACGGACCTCAGCAATAGCCTTGAGCTTGTCGCGCAAGGCCTTGCTGACGTTCGTCATGGCGTCGAAATCATCGACGCCAAAGTGGTGAATCCATTTCATTACCTGACCGGCACGGAAACGCTTCTCCCCGATTGAGTCGAAGAATTTTTCCATTTCCGGCTGGGTCAGACCCAGCAGGTTTGTTTTAACAGTCGATGTAGTCATGGATTCACCTTCACTCTTAAAGCAATGCTTAGCGAGTGGTTACTTCAGTAACTGCGAAGAAGTACGAGATTTCGCGAGCAGCAGCGGCTTCGGAGTCCGAACCGTGAACGGCGTTGGCGTCGATCGACTCAGCGAAGTCAGCACGGATGGTGCCGGCAGCAGCTTCTTTAGGGTTGGTAGCGCCCATCAGCTCACGGTTGCGAGCGATAGCGTTTTCGCCTTCCAGAACCTGAACAACCACTGGACCGGAGATCATGAAAGCAACCAGTTCACCGAAGAAACCGCGCTCTTTGTGCTCAGCGTAGAAGCCTTCAGCTTCGGCTTTGGACAGCTGCTTCATTTTCGAAGCAACCACTTTCAGACCAGCCTTTTCGAAACGGGTAACGATTTCGCCGGCAGCGCCTTTTTTAACAGCGTCAGGCTTGATGATGGAGAAAGTACGTTGAACAGCCATGGTGTAACTCCAGAAACGGTAATTTGCGAAAAATTAAACCCGCGAATTATACGCGGGTTCTTGGGTATTGCCTAACCTGCGAGGACGATCAGTCCAATTCTTTGGCCCAGAGCGTCTGAACCGCTTCCAACACCTTCTCGCCAACCCGGCCAGAGGTATTGTCGAAATCAGGAAGCTCTTTGATCCATTGCTGCAAGTCGACGAAATTGACAGAGAACGGGTCTACACCCGGCTTGGCCTCGGCCAGCTCTTCTGCAATACGTTGAACATCATTCCAACCGTAGCTCATGACAGTCTTACCAGTCAGTGCGGCGCTTCGGCCGCATGGTTAAGCGAATATTTCGGAATCTCGACGGTGATGTCTTCTTCACCAACGATAGCCTGACAGGCCAGGCGCGATTGCGCTTCCAGACCCCAGGCGCGATCGAGGAAGTCTTCTTCCAGTTCGTCGGCCTCTTCCAGCGAGTCGAAACCCTCGCGGATGATGCAGTGGCAAGTGGTGCAGGCGCAGACGCCGCCACAGGCACTTTCCATCTCGATGTGGTGCTCGTGAGCCAGCTCGAGAATCGAAGTGCCAGGCTCAGCCTCGACGACCATCCCTTCAGGGCAGAACTTCTCGTGGGGCAGAAAAATGACCTGCGGCATCAGATATCCTCGATTTCATTCAGATTGCGCCCCGACAGAGCGGCTTTCACCGTCAGATCCATGCGGCGGGCAGCAAAAGCATCGGTCACTTGCGACAGACGCTTGGTCTGTTGCTCGATGGCGTAACCATCGGTGCCTTTCATCAGTTCGGCCAGTTCCTGCATCTGCAACTCGATGACCATGCGCTCTTCGGCGTCGAGCAAGCGCTCGCCATCAGCCTCCAGAGCGCCCTGCACCGCCTCGATCAGACGCTGGGCATCGACTTGCTGCTCGCGCAGGACGCGGGCGACCTTGTCGTCGTTGGCGTGCTGGAACGAATCCTTGAGCATCTTGGCGATTTCACCGTCGGTCAGACCGTAGGACGGCTTGACCTGAATGCTCGCCTCAACGCCCGAACCCAGTTCACGGGCAGACACGCTGAGCAGACCGTCGGCATCGACCTGGAAGGTCACGCGAATCTTCGCCGCACCGGCCACCATCGCCGGAATGCCGCGCAGTTCGAAGCGTGCCAGGGAGCGGCAGTCGCTGATCAGCTCGCGCTCACCCTGCAGCACATGGATCGCCATGGCCGACTGGCCGTCTTTATAAGTAGTGAAGTCCTGCGCACGGGCGACCGGGATGGTGGTGTTGCGCGGAATCACCTTCTCCATCAGCCCGCCCATGGTTTCCAGCCCAAGGGACAGTGGAATCACGTCGAGCAGCAGCAGTTCGCCGCCATCGCGCTTGTTGCCAGCCAGCGTATCCGCCTGGATCGCGGCCCCGATGGCCACCACTTGATCCGGGTCGATTTCGGTCAATGGCTGACGACCGAAGGCTTCGGCGACGGCTTCACGAACGCGCGGCACACGAGTCGAACCACCGACCATGACCACGGCATGCACGTCTTCCAGCTCAATACCGGAATCACGCACAGCGCGGCGGCAGGCTTTCAGGCTGCGAGCAACCATCGGCTCGATCAGCGCATCGAAGGCTTCGCGGGTCAGCTGCGCTTTCCGGTCACCGTAGGCGACTTCAACGCTGGCCGCATCGGTCAGGGCTTCTTTGGCCGCACAGGCGGTTTGCAGCAGATTGCGTTGTGCGCCCGGGTCGAGGTCGGCGGACAGGCCGGCGCTCTCAATGATCCAGCCGGCAATCGCATGATCGAAGTCATCGCCGCCCAGCGCGCTGTCGCCGCCAGTGGCCAGCACTTCGAAAACACCGCCAGTCAAACGCAGAATCGAAATATCGAACGTACCGCCGCCCAAGTCGTAGATTGCGACCAGGCCTTCGGCGTGTTGATCCAGACCATACGCCACGGCAGCAGCGGTCGGCTCGTTGAGCAGACGCAGCACATTCAGACCGGCGAGTTTCGCCGCATCCTTGGTGGCTTGGCGCTGCGCATCGTCGAAATACGCCGGAACGGTGATCACCGCACCGACCAGTTCGCCACCCAGGGTCGCTTCAGCACGCTGACGCAGGACCTTGAGGATATCGGCGGAGACTTCGACCGGGCTTTTCGGACCTTGTACGGTGTCGATGAACGGCATGTGCGATTCGCCGCCGACAAAGCGGTATGGCAGTTGCTCGCCCAATTGCTTGACGTCGGACAAACCACGCCCCATCAGGCGCTTGACCGACAGCACAGTATTCAAGGGATCGGAGGACGCGGCCAGTTTGGCCGATTCGCCAACCTCGACGCGGTCGGCGTGATAACGCACGGCGGACGGCAGGATGACCTGCCCGTCAGCGTCGGCCAGTGGCTCGGAAAGACCACTGCGCAACGCAGCGACCAGCGAATTGGTAGTGCCCAAGTCGATTCCCACAGCCAGACGACGCTGGTGCGGTTGAGGACTTTGGCCGGGTTCGGCGATCTGCAGTAGGGCCATCGTGATCAGGACTTATCTGTATATCAGGCGTGCGACCGGAGCGGCACTGGGTTAATCGTCGAGGCGCTCTTCTAACTGGCGCACTTCGTAGGTGAGCTTGTCGAGGAACTGCATGCGCCGCATCAGGCGTTCGGCCTGTTCGCGTTGCGCTGCATCATCCCAACAGGCTGCGAAGCTTTCGTTCAACTGTTCCTGAGCCACCTTCAGGCGCCGCTTGAATACCGCGACACCGTCGAGGTCGGCGCTGTCCTGAAGGTCTTCGAGTTCTTCGCGCCATTGCATCTGCTGCAGAAGAAACTCGGGATCATGGACCGTGACTTCCATCGGCACTTCATGCCCGCCGATGGTCAGCAGGTAGCGTGCACGCTGGGCAGGACTCTTGAGCGTCTGATACGCGTCGTTAAGCCGCGCAGACTGCTCGAGCGCTGAGCGCTGCTCGCGCTCGGAAGCGTCGGCAAAACGGTCAGGATGAACACCGCGCGCCAACTCACGGTAGCGCGTGGCCAACTGCTCGAGATCCAGGCGAAAGCTCGGTTGCAGCTCGAATAAAGCGAAATGACAAGGAATACCCACGACAAGCCTCAGATGTTGAAGCTTTCGCCGCAGCCACATTCACCGCGTACGTTGGGGTTGTTGAACTTGAAGCCTTCGTTCAACCCTTCCTTGACGAAATCGAGCTCGGTGCCGTCCAGGTAAGCCAGGCTTTTCGGGTCGATGATCACTTTCTCGCCGTGACTTTCGAACACCTGATCCTCGGCAACCACCTCGTCGACAAACTCCAGCACGTAGGCAAGGCCGGAACAGCCCGTGGTGCGAACACCCAGACGAATCCCTTCACCTTTGCCGCGCCCGTCGAGGGAGCGTCGCACGTGTCGAGCAGCCGCTTCTGTCATGCTGATAGCCATCGTTGACTCCTTACTCGTCGCGCAATGCTTAGATCAAGCCTTTCTTCTGCTTGTAGTCGCGAACAGCCGCTTTGATAGCGTCTTCAGCGAGTACCGAGCAGTGGATTTTCACTGGCGGCAGAGCCAGTTCTTCGGCCAGCTGAGTGTTCTTGATGGTCTCGGCTTCGTCCAGCGTCTTGCCCTTCATCCACTCGGTGGCCAGGGAGCTGGAAGCGATTGCCGAACCGCAGCCATAGGTCTTGAACTTGGCGTCTTCGATAACGCCTTGATCGTTGACCTTGATCTGCAGACGCATCACGTCGCCGCACGCCGGAGCGCCGACCATGCCGGTGCCGACATCCGGGTCTTCCGCGTTCATCTTGCCGACGTTGCGCGGGTTTTCGTAGTGGTCGATGACCTTTTCGCTGTAAGCCATGGTGCTTAATCCTCACTCATCAGAGAGTCGCTCTTTAAGCCCTGCAACCTGGGGTCGCAGGGCCGGTTCGCGGCGACTTGAAATCAGTGTGCCGCCCACTCGATTTTCGAAATGTCGACACCGTCTTTGTACATGTCCCACAGCGGCGACAGAGCGCGCAGCTTGGTAACGGCCTCGCAGACTTTCTGCGCGGCGTAGTCGATTTCTTCTTCGGTGGTGAAACGGCCGAAGGTGAAACGGATCGAGCTGTGTGCCAGTTCGTCGTTGCGGCCGAGGGCGCGCAGAACGTACGAAGGTTCCAGGGACGCCGAGGTGCAGGCCGAACCGGACGATACCGCCAGATCCTTGAGCGCCATGATCAGCGACTCGCCTTCAACGTAGTTGAAGCTCAGGTTCAGGTTGTGCGGAACGCGGGCGGTCAGGCTGCCGTTGACGTACAGCTCTTCCAGATGCTCGACCTGCTTGTAGAAGCGGTCGCTCAGGGCTTTGATGCGCACGTTTTCGGCAGCCATGTCTTCCTTGGCTACACGGAACGCTTCGCCCATGCCGACGATCTGGTGGGTCGCCAGCGTGCCGGAACGCATGCCACGTTCGTGACCGCCACCGTGCATGGTCGCTTCGATGCGCACACGCGGCTTGCGGCTGACGTACAGCGCGCCGATGCCTTTAGGGCCGTAGGTTTTGTGGGCGGAGAACGACATCATGTCGACTTTCAGCTTCTGCAGGTCAATGTCGACCTTGCCAGTGGACTGAGCCGCGTCAACATGCAGCAGAACGCCCTTGGAGCGGGTCAGTTCGCCGATGGCAGCGATGTCGTTGATGGTGCCGATTTCGTTGTTCACGTGCATCACCGACACCAGAATGGTGTCTTCGCGCAGTGCCGCTTCGATCATCGCCGGGGTGATCAGACCGTCTTCGGTCGGCTCTAGGTAGGTGACCTCGAAGCCTTCACGCTCCAGTTGGCGCATGGTGTCGAGAACGGCCTTGTGTTCGATCTTGCTGGTGATCAGGTGCTTGCCTTTGGAGCCATAGAAATGCGCCGCACCCTTGATCGCCAGGTTGTCGGATTCGGTGGCGCCGGACGTCCAGACGATTTCACGCGGGTCGGCGTTGACCAGGTCGGCCACCTGACGACGGGCGTTTTCGACGGACTCTTCAGCTTTCCAGCCGAACACGTGGGAACGGGACGCCGGGTTACCGAAGTTTCCGTCGACCAGCAGGCATTCACTCATCTTTTGCGCAACGCGCGGATCGACCGGGGTGGTCGCAGAGTAATCAAGGTAAATCGGCAATTTCATGGACTATCTCCTAAATCAGGCTGGCTGGCGTGCCGCTAGCTCTTTGGCTGTCATTCGACGGCGGACGCTTCAATCTTGTCCAGGCGCGGCGCCTTGCCATTGCAACGACGCTGATCCTGACGCTGGGCCACTTCCTGCACCTCACGGCGAGTTACGAGGTCGGCCAAGCTGATACCGCTGAGAAATTCGTGAATCTGCAGGCTCAGGTCGCACCACAGGTGATGAGTCAGGCAGGTGTCGCCGGAATGGCAGTCGCCCTGGCCCTGGCACTTTGTAGCATCGACCGATTCGTTGACCGCATCGATCACCTGAGCCACCTGGATGCCCTGCATGTCGCGCGACAGCTGGTAACCACCGCCTGGACCGCGAACACTGGAAACCAGGTTACTGCGGCGCAGCTTGGCGAAAAGCTGTTCGAGATAGGACAGGGAGATGCCTTGGCGCTCGGAGATATCGGCCAGGGACACCGGCCCGTGCTGCGCGTGCAACGCCAGGTCAAGCATGGCGGTCACGGCGTATCGGCCTTTTGTAGTCAGTCGCATGGACAATTACCACGGAGTTCGGAATGGGCGGGAGTATGCAATTCCCGAGCATTTAAGTCAACTATAAGACCTAGTGCTTTAGTCGGGTTTACCCGCAAAAGAGCGCGCGCATCATAGCAAAGGCTGGCGGCGTACAGCCAGCGCAACCGCGAGATCGTTCTTCGCGAGCAGGCTCGCTCCCACATTGGAAAGCATTCACCAGTGGGAGCGAGCCTGCTCGCGAAACGCAGCGCCGCGGTTTAGCTGGCCTGGCTCTGATCCTTGCCCTTCACGCAGGCAAAGTCTTCTTCGCGCAGCTCAGGCAGATCTTTCGCACAGTAACTACTGCCCAGATCCTTCAGCGCGCCGCACATCCCCTCCAGTCGTCCGTCCACCGCTTGCAGGTGATCGAGCAACTGACCGATGGCGCGAGCCACCGGGTCCGGCATGTCTTCGCTGACGCCATAGGCATCGAAACCGATCTTCTCGGCCATGGCCTTGCGCTTGGCGTCCTGCTCTTCATCGGTTTTGACGATGATCCGCCCCGGAATCCCCACCACTGTGGCACCCGGTGGCACCTCTTTGGTCACGACGGCGTTGGAACCGACTTTCGCGCCAGCCCCTACCGTGAATGGCCCGAGCACTTTGGCGCCGGCACCCACAACAACGCCGTCACCCAATGTCGGGTGGCGCTTGCCTTTGTTCCAGCTGGTGCCCCCCAGGGTCACGCCCTGATAAATGGTCACGTCATCGCCAATCTCGGCGGTTTCACCAATGACGATGCCCATGCCGTGGTCGATGAAGAAGCGCCGACCAACTTTGGCACCCGGATGAATTTCGATCCCGGTCAACCAACGACCGAAGTTCGACACCAGCCGCGCCAGCCATTTCAGCTCGTTGCGCCACAGCATCCCGGCCAGGCGATGAATCCAGATTGCATGCATGCCGGGGTAGCAGGTCAGGACTTCAAAAGCGTTACGCGCCGCCGGGTCTCGATGGAATACGCTCTGGATATCTTCACGCAAACGCTCAAACATCATTCAGTCCTTCCGCTTAAGAAGCTCACCACGGGCCGCTTTTTGGGTTTCCGTGAGGATGCCACGCAAAATATTCATTTCCGCCCGGCTGACCGAGCTGCGTCCGTACAATCGGCGCAGGCGCGCCATCAAGTGCCGCGGCTTTTCCGGATCGAGGAATTCGATGGCAACCAGCGTCTGCTCCAGATGCTCGTAAAAGCGCTCCAGCTCATCCATGGTCGCGAGCTCGGCGCTTTTCACCGAGGCCACTTCTTCTTTCTCGATCTTGGTCGGCTGCCCTTGAGCGGCCAGCCAGGCCATGCGCACTTCGTAGCTCAACACCTGCACCGCCGCCCCGAGGTTCAACGAGCTGAACTCAGGATCGGAGGGGATGTGCACGTGAAAGTGACATCGCTGCAGCTCCTCGTTGGTCAGGCCGGAGTCTTCACGACCGAACACCAACGCGATTTGTGCGCCCTGCCCCGCTTCCTCGACCACTTTGCTCCCGCATTCGCGGGGATCGAGCAGCGGCCAGGGAATGCGCCGGTCACGGGCGCTGGTGCCGAGCACCAGATTGCAGCCGACCAGGGCGTCTTCCAGAGTGGCGACGACTTGCGCGCTTTCAAGGATGTCACCGGCACCGGAAGCACGGGCATCGGCTTCATGATGCGGAAACAGGCGCGGTTCGACCAGCACCAGCCGCGACAGACCCATGTTTTTCATGGCGCGCGCGGCCCCGCCGATGTTGCCGGGGTGGCTGGTATTGACCAGGACGACACGAATGTTCTGCAGCAAGGGAGGCGCTCTCGGACACAGGAAAGGGGTGCAAATCTTACAGAACAGCCTACCGTTAAGCTATGAAAGCGAACAGCGACCTTCACCTGAAGAAAAGTTCTGATAGAATGCGCGGCTTTCTTTAACAACCTTAGGTGACACATCCATGCAGCCCATGCTGAATATCGCGCTGCGCGCCGCCCGCAGCGCCAGTGAACTGATCTTCCGCTCCATCGAGCGCCTGGATACCATCAAGGTCGACGAAAAAGACGCCAAGGATTATGTATCCGAGGTCGATCGCGCCGCCGAACAGAAAATCATCGATGCTCTGCGCAAGGCTTACCCGAATCACTCGATCCAGGGCGAAGAGACCGGCATGCACGTCGGTAACGGCATCGAAGGCGAAGAGTACCTGTGGATCATCGATCCACTGGACGGCACCACCAACTTCCTGCGTGGCATTCCTCACTTTGCTGTCAGCATTGCCTGCAAATACCGTGGTCGCCTGGAGCACGCAGTGGTTCTGGATCCGGTTCGCCAGGAAGAATTCACCGCCAGCCGTGGTCGCGGCGCTCAACTGAACGGTCGTCGTCTGCGCGTCAGCGGTCGCACCAGCCTCGACGGCGCTCTGCTGGGTACTGGCTTCCCGTTCCGTGACGACCAGATGGACAACCTCGACAACTACCTGGGCATGTTCCGCGCCCTGGTTGGCCAGACTGCCGGCATCCGCCGCGCCGGCTCCGCCAGCCTGGACCTGGCCTACGTGGCTGCCGGTCGTTTCGACGCGTTCTGGGAATCGGGTCTGTCCGAGTGGGACATGGCGGCTGGCGCCCTGCTGATCCAGGAAGCAGGCGGCTTGGTGAGCGACTTCACCGGCGGTCACGATTTCCTTGAAAAAGGCCACATCGTTGCCGGCAATACCAAATGCTTCAAGGCAGTACTGACGGCGATCCAGCCGCACCTGCCGGCTTCGCTGAAGCGCTAAGCTTCCTGCGAAAAGCAAAAAGCACCCTTTGGGGTGCTTTTTTTATGCCTGCGATTTCAGCCTCCACTCGAATCCACTGTGGGAGCGGGCTTGCTCGCGAAGGCGGCGCGTCAGCCAACATTAATTCTGGATGGTAGACCGCATTCGCGAGCAAGCCCGCTCCCACAGGGTCTTTGTGGTGAGGCTTGAATCGCAGGCACAAAAAAAGCACCCCGCAGGGTGCTTCTTTTTTAAACAGTCGGACTGTTATTGACCCGGCTGATTTTGCGACAGAATCAACTTGCCTTCCTTGTCGACCGGAATCTGGTTGCCCGGATCGCGATCCATCCGCACTTTGCCTTCCTTGCCATCGAGCGAGTAACGCACGTCGTAACCGACGACCTTGTCACTGATGTCATTCACGGTGTTACAGCGAGTCTGAGTAGTGGTGTAGGTGTCACGGTTCTGCATGCCTTCCTGCACCTTGTTACCGGCATAACCGCCACCGACCGCGCCAGCGACCGTGGCAATCTTCTTGCCGGTACCGCCGCCGATCTGGTTACCCAGCAAACCACCCGCTACCGCACCAATCGCGGTACCGAGGATCTGGTGTTGATCCTTGACCGGCGCCTGGCGGGTTACAGCAACATCCTTGCACACTTCACGTGGAGTCTTGATCTGTGTTTTGACCGGCTCAACGGCCAGCACTTGCGCATACTCAGGGCCGCTTTTAACCAGGCTGTAGGTGGCAACAGCACCCCCGGCAGTCACACCGACAGCACCCAATACCGCACCAACCAGCAACGACTTGTTCACATGAACCTCCTGACCATCACATGCGGGACGCGCCCGCGCTTCTCCCAGCCTTGGAGCATAAAAAAAGGCGCGAGTTCAACTCGCGCCTTTTTCGGGCTGACAGCCGGAGAAACGATGGCCGTTATGGACGGTCGTCGACTTCCTTCTCGGTGTTGGCCGGAGGAATCAGATCCTCAGTGCTCAGGTTCAGCCAGATCAGTACCACGTTCGCGATGTAGATCGACGAGTAGGTACCCGCCAGAACGCCGATGAACAGGGCAATGGAGAAGCCGAACAGGTTGTCGCCACCGAAGAACAGCAGCGCAGCGATCGCCAGCAAGGTGGAGATCGACGTTGCCATGGTCCGCAGCAGGGTCTGAGTGGTCGAGATGTTGATGTTCTCGATCAGCGAAGCCTTGCGTAGCACACGGAAGTTCTCACGAACCCGGTCGAACACGACGATGGTGTCGTTCAGCGAGTAACCGATGATCGCCAGTACTGCCGCCAGCACCGTCAGGTCGAAGGTGATCTGGAAGAACGACAGGATACCGACAGTCACGATCACGTCGTGAATCAGCGAAACGATGGCGCCGACCGCGAATTTCCACTGAAAGCGGAAAGCCAGGTAGATCAGGATGCCGCCGAGCGCCAGCAGCATGCCGAGGCCGCCCTGGTCGCGCAGTTCTTCACCGACCTGCGGGCCGACGAACTCGACACGCTTGACCGTCGCCGGGTTGTCGCCGCCGACTTTCTGCAGCGCGTCTGCTACCTGATGGCCCAGCTGCGGATCTTCACCCGGCATGCGCACCAGCAGGTCGGTGGTCGCACCGAAGTTCTGCACGATGGCTTCGTGGTAACCGGAAGTCGCCAGTTGCTCGCGCACTTTGGTGACGTCAGCCGGACGCTCGTAGGTCAGCTCGATGAGCGTACCGCCGGTGAAGTCCAGACCCCAGTTCATGCCCTTGTGGAAAACGCTGAACAAGGCCAGAACAGTGAGAAACACGGTGACGCCGAACGCAAAGTTGCGAACGCCCATGAAGTTGATTGTACGTAACATGGCAGCCCCTTAAATCCACAACTTCTTGAAGTCACGTCCGCCGAAGATCAGGTTGACCATTGCGCGGGTCACCATGATGGCCGTGAACATCGAGGTAAAGATCCCGAGGGACATGGTCACTGCGAAGCCCTTCACCGGGCCGGTGCCCATGGCGAAGAGGATGCCGCCGACCAGCAGAGTGGTCAGGTTGGCGTCGAGAATCGCGGTGAATGCCCGGCCGAAGCCTTCGTTGATTGCACGCTGCACGGTCATGCCGGCGGCGATCTCTTCACGGATCCGCGAGAAGATCAGCACGTTGGCGTCGACCGCCATACCCATGGTCAGGACGATACCGGCGATACCCGGCAGGGTCAGCGTTGCACCCAGCAGCGACATCAGCGCCAGCAGCAGCACCATGTTCACCGCCAGTGCGACCGTGGCGATCACGCCGAAGAAGCGGTAGATGGCGATAATGAACAGCGAGACGAACAGCATGCCCCACAGCGATGCATCGATACCTTTGGTGATGTTGTCAGCACCCAGGCTCGGACCGATTGTGCGCTCTTCAGCGAAGTACATCGGAGCGGCCAGACCACCGGCACGCAGCAGCAGTGCCAGCTCGGACGATTCGCCCTGGCCGTTCAGGCCGGTGATACGGAACTGCGCACCCAGCGGCGACTGAATGGTCGCCAGACTGATGATCTTCTTCTCTTCCTTGAAGGTCTGAACCGGCACGTCTTTCTCGACGCCGTCGACAACCTGCTTGGTGTAAGTGGTCACCGGACGTTGTTCGATGAAGATCACCGCCATGCTGCGACCGACGTTCGAACGGGTCGCGCGGCTCATCAGCTCGCCACCGTGACCGTCCAGACGGATGTTCACTTCTGGTGTGCCGTGCTCGCCGAAACCAGCCTTGGCGTCGGTTACCTGGTCACCGGTGATGATCAGGCCACGCTCGATCTGCGCAGGAGGACGCTTGCCTTCACGGAACTCGAAGGTTTCGGAAGTGGCTTTCGAAGCACCCGGCTCTGCAGCCAGACGGAACTCAAGGTTGGCCGTCTTGCCGAGAATACGCTTGGCTTCGGCAGTGTCCTGCACGCCCGGCAGCTCAACCACGATGCGGTTGGCGCCCTGACGCTGAACGATCGGTTCGGCAACACCCAGCTCGTTGACGCGGTTACGTACCGTGGTCAAGTTCTGCTTGATGGAGTATTCACGGATTTCCGCCAGCTTGGCCGGGGTCATCGCCAGACGCAGCACCGGTTGACCGTTGAGATCGGCCGGAACAATGTCGAAATCGTTGAAGTTCTTGCGGATCAGCGCACGGGCCTGTTCGCGGGAGTCAGCATCGCTGAAGCCCAACTGAATGGCGCCGCCCAGTTGTGGCAGGCTGCGATAGCGCAGCTTCTCTTTGCGCAGCAGGCTCTTGACGTCGCCTTCGTAGACTTTCAGGCGGGCGTCGAGGGCTTTGTCCATGTCCACTTCCAGCAGGAAGTGCACACCACCGGACAAGTCCAGACCCAGCTTCATCGGGTGCGCGCCCAGGTTGCGCAGCCATTGCGGGGTGGTTTGTGCCAGGTTCAGTGCGACGACGTAGTCATCACCCAATGCCTTGCGCACAACGTCTTTGGCCGGCAGCTGGTCTTCAGCCTTGGCCAGACGGATCAGACCGCCCTTGCCGTTGGCGGCCAGCGAAGCTGCCTTGACGTTGATCCCGGACTCACGCAGCGCGGTGCTGACGCGATCCAGATCGGCCTGATTGACCTGCAGTGCCGTGCTGGCGCCGCTGATCTGAATGGCCGGGTCATCGGGGTATAGATTGGGAGCGGAATAAATCAGACCGACCGCCAGCACCGCCAGGATCAGAATGTATTTCCACAGAGGATATTTGTTCAGCATCACGCCGCCCGTTATGAACGCGGGGCGCCTTGCGCGCCCCGTCGATTGAGTAGAAGTTGGAACCTTAGATCGCTTTCAGCGTGCCTTTTGGCAGCGTGGCGGCGATGGCGCCCTTCTGGAACTTCATTTCCACGGTGTCGGAAACTTCCAGAACCACGAAGTCATCGGCCACTTTGGTGATCTTGCCGGCGATGCCGCCGGTGGTGACCACTTCGTCACCCTTCGCAAGGCTGCTCAGCAGGTTCTTCTGCTCTTTGGCGCGCTTGGCCTGTGGACGCCAGATCATCAGGTAGAAGATGACCAGGAAACCGACCAGGAAAATCCACTCGAAGCCGCCGCCCATTGGGCCTGCAGCAGCCGGTGCAGCTGCGTCAGCCATGGCGTTAGAGATAAAAAAGCTCATTTAGCACTCCAGTTGCAAATGTTGAATCTTGGGGTCAGAAAACTCAGTCCAAAGGCGGAACGGGGAGCCCGCGTTTGGCGTAGAAGGCATCGACAAAGGCGGCCAATGTACCCTGTTGAATAGCCTCGCGCAAACCAGCCATCAGCACCTGATAATGGCGCAAGTTATGGATGGTATTGAGCATGCTGCCGAGCATTTCGCCGCACTTGTCCAGGTGATGCAGATAAGCGCGGGAGAAGTTCTGGCAGGTATAGCAATCGCAGGTCGGATCCAGCGGCGAATCATCATGGCGATGGAACGCGTTACGGATCTTCAGCACGCCTGTATCAATGAACAGATGCCCATTGCGGGCATTACGGGTTGGCATCACGCAATCGAACATGTCCACACCGCGGCGCACACCCTCAACCAGATCTTCCGGTTTGCCAACGCCCATAAGGTAACGAGGTTTGTCAGCCGGCATCATGCCCGGCAGATAATCCAGCACCTTGATCATCTCGTGCTTCGGCTCGCCCACCGACAGACCGCCAATGGCCAGGCCATCGAAGCCGATCTTGTCGAGGCCTTCCAGCGAGCGCATGCGCAGATCCTGGTGCATGCCGCCCTGAACGATACCGAACAGCGCCGCGGTGTTGTCGCCATGCGCGTTTTTCGAGCGCTGGGCCCAACGCAGCGACAGCTCCATGGATACGCGGGCGACGTCTTCGTCAGCCGGGTACGGCGTGCATTCGTCGAAGATCATCACGATGTCGGAACCCAGATCGCGTTGCACCTGCATCGATTCTTCCGGGCCCATGAACACTTTCGAGCCGTCGACCGGGGAGGCGAAGGTCACGCCCTCCTCCTTGATCTTGCGCATCGCGCCCAGGCTGAACACCTGGAAACCGCCGGAGTCGGTGAGGATCGGGCCTTTCCACTGCATGAAGTCGTGCAGGTCGCCGTGCTCCTTGATCACCTCGGTGCCCGGACGCAGCCACAGGTGGAAGGTGTTGCCCAGAATGATTTCCGCGCCAGTGGCGACGATGTCACGCGGCAACATGCCCTTGACCGTGCCATAGGTGCCCACCGGCATGAACGCCGGGGTCTCGACGGTGCCACGCGGGAAGGTCAGCCGACCACGACGAGCCTTGCCATCGGTGGCAAGCAGTTCAAAGGACATGCGACATTCGCGACTCATTCTGTTTCCTCTGGGCCTGTGTGTTCAGGGGCAGTCGGGGCTGGATTACGGGTGATGAACATCGCATCACCGTAGCTGAAAAAGCGGTAGCCGTTGTCGACGGCGGCCTTATAGGCGGCCATGGTTTCGGGATAACCGGCGAACGCCGAAACCAGCATCAACAGCGTGGATTCCGGCAAATGGAAGTTGGTGACCAGGGCGTCGACCACATGGAACGGCCGGCCCGGGTAGATAAAGATGTCGGTGTCGCCACTGAACGGCTTGAGCACGCCATCGCGCGCGGCACTTTCCAGCGAACGCACGCTGGTGGTACCCACGGCAATCACCCGCCCGCCACGCTCACGGCACGCGGCAACGGCGTCGACCACATCCTGGCCGACTTCCAGCCACTCGCTGTGCATGTGATGATCTTCGATCTTGTCGACGCGCACCGGCTGGAACGTCCCCGCACCGACGTGCAGCGTGACGAACGCGGTCTCGACGCCCTTGGCGGCAATCGCCTCCATCAGCGGCTGATCGAAATGCAGCCCCGCCGTCGGCGCCGCCACCGCCCCCAGGCGCTGGGCGTACACGGTCTGATAGCGCTCGCGATCCGAACCTTCGTCCGGGCGGTCTATATAAGGAGGCAACGGCATGTGCCCGACGCGATCGAGCAGCGGCAGCACCTCTTCAGCGAAGCCCAGCTCGAACAGCGCATCGTGACGCGCAAGCATCTCGGCTTCGCCTCCGCCGTCGATGAGGATCTTCGAACCCGGCTTCGGCGACTTGCTGGAGCGCACATGGGCCAGCACGCGGTGCGAATCGAGCACGCGTTCGATGAGAATTTCCAGCTTGCCGCCCGAAGCTTTCTGCCCAAACAGCCGCGCCGGAATCACCCGGGTATTGTTGAATACCATCAAATCGCCCGGGCGCAAATGCTCAAGCAAATCAGTGAATTGACGGTGTGCAAGGGCGCCGCTCGGCCCATCAAGGGTCAGCAGGCGACTACCGCGACGCTCGGCCAGAGGGTGGCGGGCGATCAGCGAATCAGGAAGCTCGAAGGTAAAGTCAGCAACGCGCATGATGGGGTTCGTCTAGCAGGGCCGGAAAGTCTAGCGGAATTATCAAAAATTGACCATGAAACGTGATTGACCAACGGTAATCACCTCTCTATACTTCGCCGCCATTGAGCCCTGATGGCGGAATTGGTAGACGCGGCGGATTCAAAATCCGTTTTCGAAAGGAGTGGGAGTTCGAGTCTCCCTCGGGGCACCAAAATCAAGAAAGGTCTTGCTTGGCAAGGCCTTTTTTTCGTCTGTCGGAAAGTGCCCCCTCTCCACTCAATGGCCACCTGCTCACCCGCGATGAGACCGGTTGCGCGATAAACTTGGCGAAGTATTTATCGCTAAAAGCGAAGAACTTCAGACGCTCGCCACAAGCTCAAAGCCTGCTGGCGATTTCTTGCCACATATGGTCGTAGTTGTATTTCAACCAACGAATCAGCAACTTGTCGAACAACCTGCGAAACCAATTACGCTGCCGCGCCGCAAGCCTTTCCTCTATCTCGCCCCTGAGCCAATCAGGGTCAAAACCTGTCCAGACAGTCGGCAAGACCGCTGCAATGTTCATAAAGCACACCGGCGCTACTTCTGAATAAAAAATCTCGTAGAGCACCGCTGGATCGACGCCTTTTAGCTGGCATGCGATGTAATCGTAATCAGTGGGAAAATGGTTGAACGGTTCGGACAGTGCGGCTCTAACGTTTGTCAGTTGTGGTTCATTCAGAAAATGCTCCAACGGGAAAACCCCTCCATTTGCGTTCCACTGGCGCGGCGCAGTTCAAACGACGAGCCGATACAGGAACTCAGATATCTGGATCAGGCGCACGCGGGGCTTGAACAACTCCCCCAAACAAACGCTCAGCTATCTGACGACCTCGTTCCTGGCCCTCCTCCGTCAACCAGATCGATTTGTTCCTGTTTACCGGATTACTGATGAGACCCTGCTCATGCAATCGGTTCATGACTTCAAAATCGAAGCCTTTCCATGCATTGCCGTCGTCGGAACTGAAAGCGGCCAACAGGGCAAGCACAGCCTCTTCAATCAACTTTTCGTCGTATTCCATGATCGTCGCTCCGCTCATGTGTCTGAACTAACGTTGAGTTTGTATGGCACCTCATACTCACTGACCATCCTGAGAAACTCGCTCTGTTGCTTAGATCATTGAATATCCCGGCGCTGTCCGTGCAACCTGTTTTGCCTCGGGACTGCACCTGATGCGTCCGCTCAGTATAATCACGCCCGCCCGGCTGGTCTGCCGCCCCGTTGCGGCTATCGTTGGTCGTACAGAATTTCAAGACTCATGCTTAAGGACCTCCAAGGCCAACCATGGAAACGTCACTGGAAACAGTCGCCCTTTTCTCCCTCAAGCTCGCTTACGAGGAGGAAGGCCTGAGCCCGATTCTGCGGGATGACATGGTCATGGGTGACTATCAGAAAGACGTGTTCGAACTGCTGGTGCGCCGGGGTGATGTCGAGACCATCCAGTTCAAGATGAACGAGTGTCTGGGCTTGGCGATGGATGCGTTGGGCGGTGTCGAGAAACCGTTGGGGCGGGAGCTGCACAAGCTGTCGGCCGATTTCCGTCAGGCGCAGTCGCTGGAGCAGCTTGATCAGCCGCTCCTCGCGCTCAAGGGTTATCTGAAAGACATCCTCTGATCCATCGCGCCGTCCGTACAGTCTTTCAGCGCCGTGCCTTCAACACCCGAATATCCGTCGCAAATCCATCCGCCCCCACAATCTTCTTCCAGCCCACATACTGAAACTCGCCCCGCTCATCGATGTAATCGCCCTTCTCCACCGACCGGCCGCCGACGATCGCCACGCGTTTTTCCTCGCCACAGCCGCCATCCGACGGGCGCACGGTATAGATCACATACGGCTTCACATACTGCGTGGCGCGGAAGTGTTGGCCGCAGATTTCGTCGACGGTGATCAGCATGGTTTTCAGGCGGGCTTCGCCGTCCATGTCTTCGTGGAGTTTGAGGAAGGAGATCTCGCCGACGTCGCTGTAGCCGAGTGACCGGGCGCGTTTGTATTCGGGGGAGTTCTGGTGGGCGATGCGGCCTTGCTCGGCGGCCTGGTTCATTCTGGCGGCGAACTCGGCATTGCCTTGCGCAATGGTTGCCTCGGCCTGGGCGGCGACGTTTTCGCATTGCGCGAATTCGCGGGAGCCGAGGTATTGGGGCGTCAGGTTCGAGCGGCGCTGGTTCATGCTCCGCAGGCTGTTGTCGAGGTCGCCGATCACCTCATAGGCGCTGGGTGCGCGACCGCTCTGGACGTCGGCGATTTTCTCCTGCATTCGCTGGCAGTTGGCGAGGTAATACTGCCAGCTGCTTTCCGGGGGTTCCTTCCACTCGGCGAATGCCGGGGTAATGACAGCGGCGCACGTGATTGCACAGAGCAAGCGCAGAACAGAAGCAGCTTTTGGCATGAGTAGTCCATTACAGGAATCAAGAAAGTGGCGCGACGCTACTATTTTGCTATCGTGCCGTCCACTGTCGGCAAGGTGCCGAGCGTTTGTACCGTGACGGGTTTCGAAGGATGGATACGATGGATGTTGTGTTTTTCTTTATCGCCTGGATAGGCATGTGGGTCTGTGTGGTCAGGCAGCGTGGTGCGTGGAATCTGCTACTCGCCAATGTGTTGGGTGCGGCCAGCGGCATGATTGTCGGCCTGGTGGTTTCGCAGCTTTGTGTCGGTCTGTTCGGCTCTAGCCGGCCACCGGTCCCAGGGGTCATGGGATCGCTTCTGGAAATACTGGCGACTGCCGCGGCGCTGACCGGCGTATGGATGCTGGTGGCCCGTCGCTCGCAGGTCGAACACCCTGTCGCGCGTCAGCTACTGGCCGGCCTTTGCGGCGTTGTGGCCGGCATAACGGCGATCATGTTTTTTGTTCAGATCAATCCGCCCAATCTCGGCATGTGAATGTCTTCGTGGCGTCAGACCTCTATTTTGATATCTTGCCGTCCATCTTCAGCACTCACCGCCAGTGGGTGCTGTTTTGCAGGCTATTGAAGGGTTAAGGAAAGGATCGAATGGAGTTTCTGAGTTTTCTGGCATTTATCGCCGCCTGGGGTTTGATGTGGCGCTGGGTGGTGAAAAACCGCGGCAGCTGGAATCTGTTTTACGGCAACATCGTTGGCGCGGCGGGCGGTTTTATCGTCGGCATGGTGGTGCTGTCGATCTTCCTGTCGTTGTTCCCGTCGGCGCATAAAGCCGAAAAGGCGCCAGTCGAAGACGTGATCGCACAGAACGATGTCACCACCAGTCTGTTGCCCGAAGCCGAGTCGGATTCGACGTCCGCGGTGCTGGAAAACGCGCCGGGCTTTGCCGCGATCGAGCCGGATAACCAACCTTCTCCGCCGGATTCCGCACTGCTGCCGAATTACGCCAGCCGGGCGCCGAAATCGATATCGGAAAAAACCGTCCTGGATCAGAGCGACGCGCAGGGCCGTAAAGCGCTCACCGCGCTGCGCGACAAGCTTGGGCAAAATGCCGACAGCGATAAATCGATGCTCGCGTATGTCATGTGCGGCACGGTGGTCACCAGCACACTGCGCTTCCCAGCGTCGGAGCGCTTCGCCGACAGTTCCGCCATTGTCACCAAGCGCTTCAAGGATCAGGTCTACACCCTCAGCAACAAGGTCACCGCGCGCAACATGAACGGTGATGACGTCACTTATCGCTTCGACTGTTCGGTGCAGGAACAACCCGCGTCCGCCGAATGGCGACTGCTGGCGCTGAAGCTGCAGAAGGCTGACTCTTAAGCCTCGTTTAAGGGTTCAAGGCGCCGGCTGCGCTATCATCGCCAGCCTGTGCGTCTTGAGCTTTGCCCCTGAATGTCCCCGATACCTGCTGACCTGAATCCGCTGCCTCCCGTCTTGGCCGGCCCACTGCTGCGCCGGCTGGAAACCACGCGCGTGGTGCTGTGGCTGGTCGGTACGCGTCAACTGTCGCTGACGTTGCGCCTGCAAGGCGTAGGAGACATCCCTCTCTATGCCGGGAAGTGCACGGTCATTCCTGTAGGCCGTCATGCGTTCGTTCATTTGATTGACGTTGTGCTCGACAGCGCCCTGCCCTGCGACACGCGCATCGACTATGACCTGCTGATCGATGGCCAGACGCCCATCGCCGAATGGGCGCCGCACCTGCTGTACGGCAATGCCCGCTGTCCAAACCTCGTCGTGCGCTCACGGATTGATCAGTTGCTGCATGGCTCCTGCCGCAAACCACATCATCCGGCGGCAGACGGTCTGCTGTGCGTCGATCAACTGCTGTCCGGCGAAACCGATCCGCAACAACGCCCAGCGCTGCTGATGATGAGCGGCGACCAGATCTACGCCGACGATGTTGCCGGCCCGATGCTGCGGGCGACTCATGCGTTGATCGAGCGCCTCGGCCTGTTCGACGAACACCTCGAAGGCGCGGTGGTCAGCGACAGCGCCAAACTCTACGAACACCCGGCCAGCTACTACCACCGTGCGGACTTGTTACCCGCGCTGGAGAGCAACGAGACCTTGCGCGAGCGATTTTTCGGCGGTGCGCGTAAGCCGATTTTCACCAGCAGCAGTGCTGACAATCATCTGGTGACCTTCGCCGAAGTGATGGCGATGTACTTGCTGGTGTGGTCACCAGTTGCCTGGGCGTTGATCAATCCTGCTGCTCCATCGCTGACGCCTGAACGCTTGAAGCGCTACACCCTGGAGCAGACCCGAATCGATGGTTTCAAGGCCGGGTTGGCCAACGTTGCCCGGGCGCTGGCGCACCTGTCGAGCCTGATGATTTTCGACGATCACGACATCACCGATGACTGGAATCTTTCCGCGCAATGGGAGGAAACCGCCTACGGTCATCCGTTCTCCAAACGCATCATCGGCAACGCCTTGATCGCGTACATGTTGTGTCAGGGCTGGGGCAACAATCCGGATGCGTTCAAGGATGTGCTGGAGAACACCCGACGCCTGAGCGCCAGTGGTGACGATCAATATCTCGACAGCCCGGTGCAGGACGCGATGATCGATGATTTGCTGCGCTTTCAGCATTGGCATTTCGTGCTGCCGAGCAGCCCGGCGCTGGTAGTGCTCGACACCCGCACCCGGCGCTGGCGCAGCGAGATGGCACTCAAGCAACCCTCCGGTTTACTGGACTGGGAGGCGCTGAGCGAACTGCAGCAGGAACTGCTCGATCATCCGTCAGCGATCATCGTTTCCCCCGCGCCGATCTTCGGCGTGAAGTTGATCGAAACCGTGCAGAAAGTTTTCAGTTGGTGCGGCTATCCCCTGTTGGTCGACGCCGAAAACTGGATGGCTCATCGCGGCGCCGCGCAGGTGATCCTGAACATTTTCCGACACACCCGCACACCCGGGAACTACGTGGTGCTGTCCGGCGACGTGCATTATTCCTTCGTCTACGAAGTGCTTATCCGACACCGCAAGGCCGGGCCACGGATCTGGCAGATCACCAGCAGCGGGATCAAGAACGAGTTCCCGAAAACCCTGCTGGAATGGTTTGACCGCCTCAACCGCTGGCTCTATTCACCGCGCTCGCCGTTGAACTGGTTCACCAAACGCCGACGCATGCGCATCGTGCCGTACACCCCGGAACATGCCGAAGCGGGTGAGCGTCTGTGGAATTCAGCCGGGATCGGGCAGGTGTTTTTCAATGCGCAGGGACAGCCGAGCGAGATCATTCAGCACAATTCGAACGGGGCGCTGAAGACGCGGATGCTGGCGCCGGAGTTGGGGGATTATCCTGATTGATATGGTTTCCTTTTGCCCATAGTGAGATTGCAATGACGATACCTTCGCGATTACTTATCACCCGCGACAGCGTACATGCCGGCGATGATTGCGAGGCTCCCGATGCGCGCTGGATCAACCTGCAAGTGAGTGAAACCCTGGAGGATGCCCTGCGCCTACTACTCCACAATGGTTATCTGCCAAGCATTGCTGGTGGATGTGCGACCTGGATCGTACGCGGCCCTCAGGCCCTAGCTGTAGTTGCCCAACAATGGCGGGAGCCGCGTTTTCTGGTCGACGCCCAGTCGACACTGGTCAATTTGGAAGAGTTGAGATTTGTATATTGGTGCCAGGTAGATCCAGAGATTGTTTTCGACTGCCTGCTAACAGGCGCCGAACTTCCTGACAGATACAGCGGATTTAAGACGTCAAAGTAGTCGGAAGGGGATTACAGTTTTTAAGGAAACATCTCTGGAATCGCTGGTTCATACTCTGCCTCCCTTACACAGGAAGCAGAGCCATGCGAAAAAGAAAGCCAGACCCTTTAGAAATCGATACAACGACTTACCTTTTAAGCTCCCCGGCCAATGCTAGAAGGCTGCTGAGATCTATCGCAGAAATGCACAATGGAATTCGTGCAAATACGGACGCCTCTTCGTTCAATTTCGTGCCTCTCAGTCAGTTGAGACCGCCAGCCCCACACCTCTGATAATCATCCCCACCTCCCGCTCATCAATCGTCAGCGGCGGCAACAGCCGTATCGTCTTGCCACGCGTCACGTTGATCAGCAATCCATGATCCCGCGCAGCAATCAGCGTCAGATCGCGGATCGGCTGCTTCAACTCGATACCAATCATCAAGCCCTGCCCGCGAATCGCCAGCACATTGGGGTTGTCTGCCAGTTCGGCGCGCAGTCGGGTCAACAGGCGTTCGCCCTGCACCCGGACATTTTCCAGCAAGCCCTGTTCTTCGATGATATCCAGCACCGTGCAGCCGACCCGGCAAGCCAGCGGGTTGCCGCCGAACGTACTGCCATGGCTGCCGGGCGTGAACAGGTCCGCAGCTCTGCCCCGCGCCAGACAGGCGCCGATCGGCACACCGTTGCCGAGGCCTTTGGCCAGGGTCATGACGTCCGGCACGATACCTTCATGCTGGAACGCAAACCACTGACCGGTGCGGCCGATGCCGGTCTGGATTTCGTCGAGCATCAGCAGCCAGGCGCGCCGATTGCACACTTCCCGCAGAGCTTTGAGGTAGCCGGGTGGCGCCAGTTGCACGCCGCTTTCGCCCTGGATCGGCTCGACCAGAATCGCCACGATGCGCGCGCCATGTTTTTGCTGCAGCTGATCCAGCGCCGCCAGATCACCGAAGGGCACTTTGACGAAATCACCCGGCAGATCATTGAAACCCAACCGCACCGCCGGGCCATCGCTGGCCGATAAAGTCCCCAACGTGCGGCCATGAAATGCGTTGGCCATGACCACCACCAGCGGCCGTTCGATACCTTTGCTCCAGCCGTACAAGCGCGCCAATTTCAGTGCAGTTTCATTGGCCTCGGCGCCGGAGTTGTTGAAGAACGCCCGGTCCATTCCCGACAGCTGCGTGAGTTTTTGCGCCAGCTGTTGCTGCCAGTCGATGCTGTACAGATTGGAGGTGTGCAGCAGCATTCCGGCCTGCTCACTGATGGCCGCGACGATCCGTGGGTGCGAGTGCCCGACATTGGTCACCGCAACCCCGGCGACAGCATCCAGGTATTCACGACCGGCCTGATCCCACAGGCGAGTGCCCAGACCTCTGGTGAAACTCAGAGCCAGCGATTGGTAGGTGTTCATCAGGGCGGCGGTCATGACTTCAAACTCCAGTGAAGGTCGGTGTGTTTGCAGTATGGTTAGCCACCAGAACTGGATAAACTCGGCAAAACTTCAATCATTTAAAAGCAGGGCTTGATAATGGACCTGTTGCAGGCAATGAGCGTCTACGTGAAGGTCGTGGAAGCCGGGAGCATGACGGCAGCTGCGTTGCAGTGCGAAATGTCCACGACCATGGTCGGAAATCACCTGCGCGCACTGGAGCAACGGCTCGGCGTACAGTTGCTGCAGCGCACCACCCGCCGGCAGCGACTGACCGAGTTCGGTAGCGTTTACTACCAGCGCTGTCTGGATGTTTTGGGCTTGGTGGCCGACTCCGAACGCCTCGCCGAACAGGCCCTTGATGAACCACGTGGTCTGCTACGCATCACCGCGCCGCTGACTTTTGGCGTCGAACGCCTGGCCCCGGCGCTCAGCGAATTCTCCCTGCAATACCCGCAGGTGAAGATGGACGTGGTGCTGACCAACCGCCGCCCGGATCTGCTGGAAAGCGGCCTCGACGTAGCGTTTCGGCTGGGGCACTTCGAGCAGTCGAACCTGATCGCCCGGCCGCTGATCGACTACACCCTGACCGTGTGCGCTTCGCCGGCTTACGTCGCCCGACGCGGCATGCCGATCACTCCGGAAGACCTGCAACAACACGACTGCCTGTCCTTCGCCTACCCCGCTGGCGACGACTGGCAATCAGTGGAAAAACGCTGGCGCCTCAGCGGCCCGGACGGCGAGATTCTGGTCGACGTCAGCGGCCCGATGCTGATGAACACCTCCGCCGGCCTGCATCAGGCAGCGCGCACCGGCATGGGCATCGTGATGTTGCCGGATGCGCTGGTGGAACAGGATCTGCGCGACGGCAAACTGGTGACGGTGATCCCCGATTACCAGCCACCGAGCCGCCCTTTGCATCTGTTGTATGCCCCGGATCGTTATCGTTTGCCGAAGCTGCGGCGCTTCGTCGAGTTCGCGATGAAAACCTGGGGCAGATCCTGACTTAGTTGCTATCGACTACGCTCCGGTGATTGCCGACAAGGATGCTGCCACGTGATGAAAAACGACCTTACCGTACGCGATCTGTTGCCCGAAGAAGTGGAGCCAGTGCGGCTGTTTCTCGGCCTACATGGCTGGGGACACCGGACAGGCTCCAGCGACTATTTCGCCCAACTCATCGAAAACTCGCAACGCACTGCCGTCGCGCTGAGCGGCGAGCAGATCATCGGTTTCGCCCGAGGCATCACCGATGGTTTGTCCAACGGTTATCTGTCGATGGTCGTGGTTGATGGCCAGCATCGGCGCGCCGGCGTCGGGCGCGCACTGGTCGAGCATGTCATGGGGGACAACCCCGAGATCACTTGGGTCCTGCGCGCCGGGCGCGAAGGTGCGGAGGCGTTTTTTGCCAGTTTGGGGTTTGAAACATCAGTGATTGCCATGGAGCGCCCAAGGCTCAAGTAACACGTGAGAATCAACTCCCGCTTTTCACCAACACCGGTTTCTCCTGATAACGCTGCGCAAACAACTGCTTCAACTGCTCGACCTTGGGCATGTCGTTGATCACGATGTACGGATAGCTCGGGTGTTCGGTGAGGAAATCCTGGTGATAGTCCTCCGCCGGGTAGAAGCCGTTGTAGGTTTCCAGTTGGGTGACGATCGGTTTGCTGTAGGCATGCGCCGCGTCGAGTTGGGCGATGTAGGCCTGGGCCACGCGTTGCTGGTCGGCGTTGACCGGGAACAGCGCCGAGCGGTATTGCGTGCCGCTGTCGGGGCCTTGGCGGTTGAGTTCGGTCGGGTTGTGGGCCACCGAGAAGTAGATCTGCAGCAGGCTGCCGTAACTGACTTGCGTCGGATCGAAGGTGACTTGCACGGACTCGGCATGACCGGTGTCGCCTTCGCTGACCCGCTCATATTGCGCCGTGTTCGCCGCGCCGCCGGCATAACCGGAGACGGCTTTCTGCACGCCTTTGACGTGCTGGAAAACCCCTTGCACACCCCAGAAACAACCACCGGCGAACACTGCGGTTTCACTGTGCGCCTGAGTGGTTTCGTCGAGGGCCGGTGGCGGGATGGCCACCGCGTCCTCTGCACCGAAAGAGAACGCCGAGCACTGACCGATCACACCAGCCATGGCGACGCCGAGCAGTGCACGGCGCCAGTTGTTTTGAGCTTTCATGTTGCGCACTCCCGATCAGCCGAAGGTGAAGGCGTAAGCCGATACGCCCGGGTCAAGAAATTCGATGGTGAAGGTGCGATCCTTCACCTCGTCGGTTTGCCGTACCAGTTGATACAGGCGCTGCTCGGTCACGCGGCCGCTGCCATCCGCGGCGACATCGACACCGTGGGCGTCACCCGGCGCCTGCCCGTCAATCGACACGTTGAAACGCACCGGTTTGCCATCCGCACCCGGGCCCAGCACCAGATGCAGATCGCGGGCGTGGAAGCGGTAGACGATGCGACTGGCCGGCGCGCTGGCGGTGGCCTGCTCGGCACCGACGGCCCACTGGCCGCCAAGGCTCCAGTCATTCAGGGTCAGGTTGGCGGGTGGGTTATAGGTCGCGACCTTGTCAGGCACCAGCCCGGTTTCCGGTACGAAATGTTCCGCACGCTGGTAGCCGACGTAGGTTTCCGGTGACAGCACCTGATTCATGTCCGGCGCCTGTTGCACGCCTTGGGCATCGGCGTTGATCAAGCCGTCGGCGACGGTTTTCGCCCCGGCCTCACGCAGCAACTGCTGTATGACCCGTTCCGATTCGGCGTAATCCCCTTCGCCAAAATGGTGGTAACGAATCCGTCCTTGAGCATCGGCAAAATAATGCGCCGGCCAGTATTCGTTGTTGAAAGCACGCCAGATTTTGTAGCCGTTATCGATGGCGACCGGATAGTTGATACCCAGCTCCTTCATGGCTTTAGTGACATTGCCGACATCGCGCTCGAAAGCGAATTCCGGGGCGTGCACGCCAATCACTACCAGGCCTTGATCGCGGTACTTTTCCGCCCAGGCTTTGACGTATGGCAAGGTGCGCAGGCAGTTGATGCAGGAGTAGGTCCAGAAATCCACCAGCACCACTTTGCCCTTCAATGCCTGGGCGTCCAGCGGTGGCGAATTGAGCCATTGCACGGCGCCATTGAGCGGCGGCAACTGGCCTTCAACCGGTAGTGTTCCCGGTGCCTTGTCGGCAACTTTCATCGCCCCACCGGCAGCAGGAATCTGCGCCATCATGGTTCCGTTGCCCGTCGGCGATTTGCTGGACAGCTTGCCGACCAGCGCCTGTTCAATCCCGCCCGTGGAAGCCGTCGACAGCCGCGCCAACAGCCCGGTGTCGAGGCCCAGCGCAATCGCTGCGACACCCGCCAGCATCGCCGCCCCCAACCCGCGCCGGATCCACTCCCCCGTACCGATCGAGCGCTTCATCAACGCAAAGACCTTACTGCCCAGCAGCAGCGCCGCCGCCAGTGAAGTCGCGGCGCCCGCCGCGTAGGCGAGCAACAACAGCGTGGTGGCGATGCTTGCCCCTTGCAACGCGGCTCCGGTCAGAATCAAACCGAGGATGGGCCCGGCGCACGGTGCCCAGAGCAGACCCGTGGCGACGCCAATCAGAAACGAGGCGCCGGGACGCGGACGATTGTCCTGGCCCGCGGCTTCGGACAGCCGACTGCCGGCCGAGACCAGCGGTCGCGTCAGGCGCTCGGCGAGGCGCGGCAGCAGCAGCGTCAGCCCGAACAGTGCAACGAACAGCAACGCGAGCCAGCGCCCGTACTGATTGACTTGCACCACCCAACCGCCGCCCACCGCCGCCAGCGTGGCGACGAGGGCGAAAGTCAGCGCCATCCCGGCCAAGAGCGGCAAGCCACTCTTGATAAACGGCTGCCCGGTGCGAGCGAAGACAAAAGGCAGAACAGGCAGGATGCACGGACTGACGATCGTCAGTACACCGCCCAGATAAGCGAGAACCAAGAGCCACATGGTGTCGTCCTGTAGAAAGTGAACATCGAAAAATGGCCATGGCTCATGCCGCCACGGGTTTGAACGTCATCACCAGGCCATTCATGCAATAGCGCAGGCCGGTGGGTTTCGGGCCGTCGTCGAACACATGTCCCAAGTGCCCGCCGCAGCGTCGGCAGTGCACTTCATTGCGTGACATGCCGAACGATCGGTCCTGACGCGTGGCCACCGCATGCTCCAACGGTGCCCAGAAACTCGGCCAGCCCGTGCGGCTGTCGAACTTGGTCGCCGATGAAAACAGCGCCAGATCACAACCCGCGCAGGCGAATGTGCCGTTGCGATGTTCGTTGTTGAGCGGGCTGGTATAGGCCCGTTCGGTGCCTTCATCGCGCAGGATGGCGTACTGCTCGTCCGAGAGCAGCAAGTGCCATTCACTGTCGCTGTGGCTCACCTCGAAAACCTCATCGGCATGGGCTTGCTCGATCAGTCCGGTGCTCGAGGAAAATTTTGGCAATACACCCGCCACCAGAGCTGCAACCCCCAGCCCGCCGCTCGCTACGAGAATCTGTCGCCGTGAAAACATGGCCGTCTCCAAAAATTCCAGGTGCCTGTCATGGAACACAGCCTAGGCTTGGGTTGATCGCCAAATCCTCTCGGGAAGTTAACGAATTCGTGATAACTCGCCCCGAGGAAAACCCGCACAATGCGCTCACTGCGCCGAAGGATTGAGCTTGATGGAATTAACCAGACGCATCCTCGTGGTCGAGGATGACCAGCACATCGCCGATTTGATTTGCCTGCATTTGCGCGATGAACATTACGACGTCGTGCACTGCGCCGATGGCGACGAAGGCATGCGCCTGTTGCAGCAAGGGCAATGGGATGCACTGATCCTCGACCTGATGCTACCGGGGGTCGACGGCCTGGAAATCTGCCGCCGCGCCCGGGCGATGGCGCGCTACACGCCGATCATCATCACCAGCGCCCGTTCCAGCGAATTGCACCGCATTCTGGGTCTGGAACTGGGGGCTGACGATTACCTCGCCAAACCGTTTTCAATGCTGGAACTGGTGGCTCGGGTCAAAGCCTTGCTGCGCCGGGTCGACGCCATGGCGCGCAACCTGAAGATGGACGCCGGCAGCCTCAGTCTCGATGGCCTGAGCATCGACCCGATCACCCGCGACGTCGCCCTCAACGGTGCGCGGCTGGACCTCACTCCGCGAGAGTTCGACTTGCTGTATTTCTTCGCCCGACAGCCGGGCAAGGTGTTCTCACGCATGGACCTGCTCAACGCGGTGTGGGGTTACAGCCACGAGGGTTATGAACACACGGTGAACACGCACATCAATCGCCTGCGGGCGAAAATCGAAAGCGATCCGGCGCAACCGACACGCATCCTCACTGTGTGGGGTCGCGGCTATAAATTCGGCACGGAACAACCATGAGACTGAACCTGTCGCAGCGCCTGTCGCTGGTGTTCGCCGTTTTGCTGCTGGTGTGCTGCGGCACCTCGGCATGGCTGCAGGTGCGCTCCAGCAAGATGCATGAACTGGAAGTGGTGCAAGGCCTGTCGCGGGATCTGGCGCAGCACATCGCCCATGACACGGTGCTGATGGACAGCCATGGCCTGATGCCCGGCGCCGTGCGCGAACTGTTCAGCAAGCTGATGCTGGTCAACCCGAGTGTCGAGGTGTACCTGCTCGACCCCGAGGGGCGGATTGTCGGCAATGCGGCACCGGAAGGACATCTGCGCCGGGAGACCATCGATCTGGCGCCGATCCGCCGGCTGCTCGATGACCAGCCGTTGCCGATCCTCGGCGATGACCCGCGAAGTGCCGACGGGCGCAAGGTCTTCAGTGCCGCGCCTTTACGGGTCAACGGCAAACCCGCCGGTTATCTGTACGTAGTGTTGCTCAGTGAAGAACACGATCGTTTCGCTGAACGGGGCGCGACCAGTGCCGCGCTCAACACTGCATTGCTGTCGATCGGACTGGTCGCATTGCTATGCCTGATCGCCGGTCTCACGGCGTTCAACCTGATCACCCGGCCACTGCGCCGATTGACCGAAACCGTCACCCGCTTCGACATTGATGGCACGCCGCAACCTCTGCCCGCTCCGTCAGCGACTGTGGATAAAAGCGCTGACCCGGATGAAATCGCCGTACTCGATGGCGCCTTCCGGCAGATGCAAAACCGACTGGGTGATCAGTGGCGCTCGTTGACCCGCCAGGATCAGGAGCGCCGCGAACTGGTGGCGAACATTTCTCACGACCTGCGCACACCGCTGGCCTCGTTGCACGGCTATCTGGAAACCCTGTCACTCAAGGACGCCACACTCACCGCCGAAGAACGCCGGCGTTATCTGGGCATTGCCCTCGATCAAAGCCGCAAGGTCGGCGGGTTGGCGCAATCGCTGCTGGAGCTGGTGCGTCTGGAGCACGGTTTCGTGCAACCGGTACTGGAGCGCTTCTCGCTGATCGATCTGCTGCAGGACATCTTCCAGAAATTCGAACTGGCCGCCGAAGCACGGCACGTTGAACTCAAGGCCAGCTTCGGGCCGAACCTGCCGGCGGTGTGTGCCGACCTTGGCTTGATCGAACGGGTGCTGACCAACCTGGTGGACAATGCCTTGCGCCACACGCCTGCGGGCGGTGAAATCGAGCTGGATTTGAAATCCCAGGGCGCACTGGTGGAAGTCACGGTCAGCGACACCGGCCCCGGCATCGCTCCCGAGTTGCGCGAAGGTCTGTTCCTGCGTCCGTTCAATATTGGTGGGGCGCGGCGTGACGGTGGACTGGGCCTGCGGATCGTCCACCGCATCCTGCAACTGCACGGGCGTGAGATTCAGTTGATCGATGTCGCCGGGCGCGGGGCGACTTTCCGCTTCACGCTGCCGACCGATCAGCAAACCGCTGAACAGTGGATGGTGCGCTCGATGAACCTGAACACGCCGGACAAATAATCCGCACCACCGGACTGTTGTTCCGTGACAACGCCGCCCCGCTCCCCTAAATTAACCGGCCTGAAAAAGACCTCGCGCTTTCTCGTTTCCACTCAAGTTAAAAAAGTAGTGAAATTTCAATGTCCGATTTCAACACCGCTGAATCCGTAGTCACCGAATCGTCCAAAGCGGAATACGAAAACTCCATCAATCTTTCACAACACCTTCCACAAGCCAAAATCATCAGCGAGATGGTGCTGGATGCTTTCCAGTCGACCCGCGAAAGCGACCAGATCCGCGAACTGCGCGCCGCGATCCGTCAGGCGCACGACAGCTTCGATGACGACAAGGCCTACGAGCTGATGGGCCAGCTCAAGGCGCTGAAAGACGCCGAGGCCGCCGACCTCGCCGCCCTCGAAGACCTGAGCAGCAAGTTTTCAATCGGCCGCATCCTGTCCTGCTTCAAGGACGATCCGGCGTTCCAGGAAATCGTTTACGGCCTGGCGCTCAAGGTGCTGAACCAGACCCACCAGGCGATCAGCAACCCGAGCGGCGGCAAGAGCAAGGCTGCCAAGAAGAAAGAACTGGAAATCTTCACCATCAGCAAGGACGGCAGCAGCGTGACCCTGCCGCTGCGCACGCCGCGTTCGCGTCTGAACGTTGACCGTGAAGCGCTGGAGTTCCTCGGTTTCACCTTCGTCGGTGAAGGCGAAGAAGCCGAGTTGGAGGGCGAGACCTTCATCGACAACGCCGGCACCGAACACGCGATCAACCGCAAGAACATCATCACCGCCCTGCAACAGCAAACCGCGTTCGATGGTTACAGCATCGCCGCGCAGTAATCCCGGCGCCGACAAAAAAGCCCCGCTCTGAGATTCAGGCGGGGCTTTTTGTTGGGCGGCGCGGCGATCAGACTTCCGACTGCACCGCCGCGATCATGTCGACTTCAATCGCGGCGTTCTTCGGCAACTGATAGACACCGACCGTGGTGCGGGTGTGCCGGCCGGCATCGCCGAGCACATGGCTGAACACGTCCGATGCGCCGTTTGCCACTTCGCTCAGGTCAACGAAGTCCGGGGTCGACTTCACATACACCGTGACCCGCAACAACGCCCGAATCTTGTCCAGCGAACCCACCGCATCGACAATCAGCGCCAGGCAGCGCATGGCACTGATGCTCGCGGCGGCCTGGGCGTCCTTAAGGGTCAACTCCAACCCCACGCGACCGGGATACAGAATCCTGCCATTGACCCGCGGCACCATGCCGCTGATGTACAACTCATCGCGATGACGGATCAGCGGCGCGTAATTGCCGCCGGCGGTGTTCTCGCCGTAGATGTCGTAGTTCAGCTCGTGTGCCAGGGCAATGAAGCGTTCGTCGCAGGTCATCCTCTCAGTCATTTCGCCCAGCCTTTTGATCAGTGCATGAAGAATCGCAGGTTAAGACCGATGATTGCCGGAGATTCGATTTGTGGCAGGTCATCGACATAGTTGGATCCAAATCTAGGTGTTTCACGAAGTGATAGCAACCGGCCGCTGAGGCATCCTTCGCCACATTTTCACGGTGTGCCGCCATCTCTGCGACGCCCTGCATTAACTCAGCAAACAGATCGCGCTTTTTCACCCAAACCTGCCCCATTAGAAAATAGCCTCTGGGATCCTAACTAATGAAAAGTTTTCTGAAGGTAGGAGATCTCTCTATAAGCAGGCAGTCGTTTCCCAAAGACACGCTCAACCTTAAATAGCACCCAACAAAAAACCCCGCACATCTCTCAATGTGCGGGGTTTTTCGTGAAGCCATCCAGCCTTACGGCGCGTACGTCAGCAGCAGCTCGGCGGGCACCTTGAAGTCCAGGGACATCATGACGCTCAGGGCGGTGATGGTGAAGATCGAGAACACGAACAGCTTGCGTGCCCAGACCGTGTCATCCACCGCCTTGTAGCCGGTCCAGGCCATGTACAACCAGTACATGCCCATGGCTGCGGCAACGGCGAGGTAGCTCATGCCAGCGTAACCGCTGAAGGTCAGCATCAAGGTCGCCACGAGGAACGCCAGGATGTAGAGCAGGATGTGCTTCTTGGCCACTTCGATTCCGCGCTTGACGGGCAGCACCGGAATCGATGCGGCCAGGTAGTCGTTGAAACGGAAGATCGCGATGGCGTAGGAATGCGGCATCTGCCACAGGCTGAACATCACCAGCAGGGTCAGTGCGGCCATGTCGAAGCTGTTGGTTACGGCAACGTAACCGATCACTGGCGGCATGGCGCCCGACAGACTGCCCACCAGCGTGCCGTGAACCGACTTGCGCTTGAGGTACAGGCTGTAGAAGCCGACGTAGATGATGAAGCCGATTACCGCGAACAGGGCGGCCAACGGGTTGGCCACCTTGTACAACAAGGCAATGCCGAGAACACCCAGGATGGTCGCGTAGACCAGGGCCAGTTTCAGGGAGATCAAGCCCTGCACCAGCACCCGGTTCTTGGTGCGTTCCATCTTCAGGTCGATGTCGCGGTCGATGCAGTTGTTGAACACGCAACCGGAGGCCACAACCAGGGATGTGCCGATCATGGCGGCCAGGAACACCGCCAGATCTACATGCCCTTTCGAGGCCAGGAAGAACCCGCCTGCCACAGAAAGCACGTTACCGAAAATGATCCCCGGTTTGGTGATTTGGATAAAGTGCTTGAGCGACATCGGGTCTACCTCACTTCGCCATCATGTACGTGTGGATGCTGAACATGATCCACAGCGACAGGCCAACCAGCAGCAGGATCACGATGGCCGTAAAGACAAACGCGATCACGTTGTTACGTTGTGCAATCGAACGGTCCAGGTGCAGGAAGTAGTACAGGTGAACGATCACCTGGATTACCGCGAACAGCAGAACGATTGCCAGCGTGGTCGACTTCGGCAAGGTCGGGAACATCACCAGGCCGAACGGGATGGCAGTCAGGATCACCGACAGGATGAAGCCGATGGCGTACGACTTTACGCTGCCGTGGCCAGCATCATGGCTGTCATGGGAGTGTGCATTAGCCATTACAGAGTCCCCATCAGGTAAACAACGGTGAATACGCAGATCCACACCACGTCCAGGAAGTGCCAGAACAGGCTCAGGCAGCTCAGACGGGTCTTGTTGGTCGCCGTCAGGCCGTGCTTGTTGACCTGGTACATCATGATGCCCATCCAGATCAGACCCGCAGATACGTGCAGACCGTGGGTACCGACCAGGGTGAAGAACGCCGACAGGAAGCCCGAACGGCTAGGACCGAAGCCCTCGGAGATCAGCAGGTGGAACTCGTTGATCTCCATGGCGATGAAGCCTGCGCCGAGCAGGAAGGTCATGAACAACCAGCCCAGAACCTGCTGCTTCTTGCCTTTGTACAACGCCAGCATGGCGAAGCCGTAGGTGATCGAACTGAACAACAGCAGAGCGGTTTCGCCCAGCACGTATGGCAGTTCGAAAATGTCGTGGCCCGACGGGCCACCGGCGACGTTGTTTACCAGTACTGCGTACACCGCGAAGATCGACGCAAACAGAATGCAGTCGGTCATCAGGTAGAGCCAGAAACCGTATACGGTCATCTCGCCCGAGTCGTGGTGATGGTCATCGTGCCCATGGTCACCATGGGCGTGTCCAACATTGGTCACTAAGTTCGACATGGTTTAAGCCTGTTCCAACGAGGTTACACGGGTGGCATTGGCCGGGATTTTCCCTGCCGCGACCAGACGCTTGTGCTGCTCGGCTTCGATGCGCTCGATCGTTTCAACCGGAACCATGTAGCCCTGGTCGTCACGTGCGGCGTGGATCACGAAGTAGATGACAGCGCCGGCCAGGCTGGCGATCGCCAACCACCAGATGTGCCAGATCATCGCGAAACCGAAGACGGTCAGCAGTGCGCCCATCACCACGCCAGTGGCGGTGTTGTTCGGCATGTGGATCGGCTCGTACTTGGCCGGAGCCTGGTACGCAGTACCGTTTTCCTTGGCTTCGGTGAACGGGTCGATGCAGTCAGCCTTAGGCAGCACAGCGAAGTTGTAGAACGGAGGTGGCGACGAGGTCGACCATTCCAGAGTGTGGGCATTCCACGGGTCACCGTGTTCGCACATGTTCTCTGGCTTGTTGCGGTCACGCACACTGACGTACAGCTGGATCAGTTGGCAGGCGATACCGACAGCGATCATCACCGCACCGAACATGGCAACGTACAGGTACGGTACCCACTCAGGGTTGGTGGTGGCGTTCAGACGACGGGTCATGCCCATGAAGCCCAGTGCATAGAGCGGCATGAACGCGACGAAGAAGCCCGAGATCCAGAACCAGAACGCTGCTTTACCCCAGCCTTCGTGCAGCTTGAAGCCGAACGCTTTCGGGAAGTAGAAGCCGAAACCTGCGATATAGCCGAATACCGCGCCGCCGATGATCACGTTGTGGAAGTGCGCGATCACGAACAGGCTGTTGTGCAGAACGAAGTCAGCACCCGGGATGGCCAGCAGTACGCCGGTCATGCCGCCGATGGCGAAGGTCACCATGAAGCCCAGGGTCCACAGAACCTGGCTGGTGAAGCGCAGACGGCCCTGGTAGATGGTGAACAGCCAGTTGAACAGTTTCACACCCGTCGGGATGGAAATCAGCATCGTCGCCAGACCGAAGAAGGCGTTGACACTGGCACCCGAACCCATGGTGAAGAAGTGGTGCAGCCAAACCATGAAGCCCAGTACCGAGATCGCGCCCGAAGCGTAGATCATCGAGTGGTGGCCGAACAGTTTCTTGCCGGTGAACGCCGAGATCACTTCCGAGAAGATGCCGAATGCCGGCAGGATCAGGATGTAAACCTCAGGGTGGCCCCAGGCCCAGAACAGGTTGACGTACATCATTGGATTGCCACCAAGTTCATTGGTGAAAATGTGGAAATCCATGTAACGGTCGAGGGTCAGCAGTGCCAGGGTAGCGGTCAGGATCGGGAACGAAGCCACGATCAGGACGTTGGCCCAGGTGCAGGTCCAGGTGAAGATCGGCATGTCCATCAGTTTCATGCCAGGGGTACGCATTTTCAGCACGGTGGCGAGGAAGTTGACCCCCGTCAGCGTCGTACCTAACCCGGATAGCTGTAGCGCCCAGATGTAGTAGTCCATCCCCACGCCAGGGCTGTATTGCAGACCCGACAGCGGCGGATAGGCAACCCAGCCGGTCTTGGCGAATTCGCCGACGCCCAGGGACAGGTTGATCAGCACCACGCCGGACACCAGCAGCCAGAAGCTCAGGGAGTTCAGGAACGGGAAGGCAACGTCACGCGCGCCGATCTGCAGCGGCACTGCAAGGTTCATCAGGCCGGTGAAGAATGGCATCGCCATGAAGATGATCATGATCACACCGTGAGCGGTGAAGATCTGGTCATAGTGTTCAGGCGGCAGGTAGCCAGGCGAACCCTCGGTGGCCATGGCCAGCTGGGTACGCATCATGATGGCGTCGGCAAAGCCACGCAGCAGCATGACCATGGCAACGATGATGTACATCACACCGATTTTCTTGTGGTCGACCGACGTCAGCCACTCGGTCCACAAGTAGGTCCACTTCTTGAAGTAGGTGATTGCAGCGAACAACGCCAGACCACCGAGCGCGATCATCGAGATGGTGACCATCACGATCGGCTCGTGGAAAGGGATCGCTTCCCAACTTAATTTACCAAACATCGTTTACTCCTCTGCCCCGGCAGCTGAATGCGAATTCGAGTCCATGTCCGTTGCCGCCACTTCTTTCTCTTTCTTCTCGTGCTTCAGCGGCTTGCCCGGTTTCATGCCTTCGTACTTGTCGACGATGGTCTGGAACAGGTTCGGCGTGACCGAGGAGTAGAGCTCGACTGGATTGTTCTGGCTTGGCTTGGCAAGGGCTGCGTATTCAGCTTGTTCAAGCTGTTTAGGTGCCTTTTTGACTTCACTTACCCAGGCGTCGAAATCTTCCTGAGAAGTTGCGATCGCTTTGAATTTCATACCGGTGAAACCAGCGCCGCTGTAGTTGGCGGAGATACCGTCCATTTCAGCGTTGCGGTCAGCGATCAGGTGCAGCTTGGTGGTCATGCCCGCCATCGCGTAGATCTGGCCGCCCAGGCCCGGGATGAAGAACGAGTTCATCACGGCGTCGGAGGTGATCCGGAAGTTGACCGGAGTGTGCGCCGGGAACACGATCTTGTTGACCGTGGCAATGCCTTGTTCCGGGTAGATGAACAGCCACTTCCAGTCCAGCGCAACGACTTCGATGGTCACCGGCTTGACGTCGGATTCAATCGGACGGTACGGGTCCAGTTTGTGGGTCGAAATGTAGGTGATGTAACCCAGGGCGATGATGATCAGAACCGGGATGGTCCAGACCGCCACTTCGATTTTGGTCGAGTGCGACCATTTCGGGGTGTAGACGGCATCCTTGTTGGACGCGCGGTACTTCCAGGCGAACAGGAAGGTCATGACGATAACCGGCACAACGACCAACAGCATCAGCAGCGTGGCGGTGATGATCAGGTTGCGCTGTTCCAGGCCGACCTGGCCCGTTGGATTGAGCAGGGTCATGTTGCAGCCTCCCAGCAACAACGTGCCGAGCAGCGGCACTAGGCCTAGTAATCTGGGGTACCTGTTTTTACTCATCTCACGACCTCTAAAGCAGCTTGCGCAATGCAGTTGGGTTTTGATCGCCAACACTTCACCCTGCCAAGGGTTGGCATTTTCTTTGGATTGAATAAGGGCCGCCCGTCGCGCGTCAGACGCTCGACAAAACCATGGACAGCGGTCAGTTCTTATTCGAATTCGTGGTCAAAGGCCTTGTTACAGACCAATTCCATTTGGTGCGGAAAGTTGGAAGGCACCGACACCTGGGTGTCGCAAAAGCCTTTCGGCCCGCTCGACACCCGACTTCCTGTCCAGTTCCTTAATAAAGGCTGAACAGTGCCGGGAATTCAGTGCGGGCGATTGTAGATAGGTAGCGCCCTATACACCATGTCTTATCCCGAAATAATTTTTATCGCTCAGAGCAACAATCCATCACCGTTTTTGCAAAAGTTCCGCATGTTATCGAAATCGATTCTCAACAAAAACACCAAAAAATGTAGGCCTATACACCTCAGTTCAGACAGCTCCGAAGGGATTTTCCCGGCAGCGAATCGGCGCAAAGCCCGATATTCAAAGGCCTCTGGCCATCTGCCAGAGCCTGTTAAAACTGCCTGATCTGGCACCTGCGTGCAAAACCAGAAAAATGCCGAAACAGACCAATCCTTTTTTGTAACATTACGCCAATCCGGGTCGCCGAAAGGCCCTGCGACAGGGCGCGTGTGACAACATGTCGCACACCTGCCGCACTCTCCATTGCCGTTCGTCACGGTGATTTCACAAACACTCTGAAATGCAAAACGCCCCGAGCGGCTGATCCGCTAATCGGGGCGTTTTCTGTATCGGCCAATCTGCCGAAGAGTTGATTCAGCGCAGTGCTTTTCGGTTACGCGAGGTCAGCAGCGGCACCAGAATCACCACCAGCACGAACGCCACCAGCGCCCATTGCGCCAGCGACAGACCGAGGATCGGCGGGTACGGCGTCGAGCAGAAACCATCGACCTGGAAGCCCAGCGGGAAGATCTTCGCCAGCGGCAGGTCGTCGACAATCGGCTGCAACACATCGATGCCGCAGCTCACCGCCGGATAGAACTGGGTGTACACGTGATGCCCGGCAACACCGGCGCCGGCGATCGCGCAGATCACCACCAGCACTTCGAACACCGTGATGCTGCGGCGGGTGCGCATGGCCGCGCCGATAAACGCGAACAGCGCAATCAGCAGCAATGCATAACGCTGCAGGATGCACAGCGGGCATGGTGCCTCGCCCAGCACGATCTGCATGTAAAGCGCGCCGCCGATCAGTGCCAGACAGATGATGCCCAGCAGCACCAGAAAGCGCCGCTCACGTCCCAGTCGAATCGTTTCCTCGCTCATCGCGTTTCCCTTGTATGTCCATGGTTCAGCTGGCTGGCGGCTGCGCTTGCAGTTGCGCCATCAGACTGATGTTGTCTTCGATATGCCAATTGGCCGCGATGCGACCGTTGTCGATCTGATAGATATCGGTTGCCCGGAAGTCTACACGCTGGCCCTGTCCTTTGAGAGCCTTGAACGCCCCACTGAAGTGTCCACGAAAGTGCAGGTGCACCACCACGCGGTCACCGGCAATGATCATTTGCTCGATCTCGCAGCTCAGGTCCGGCACCGCTGTACGAAAGAACTTCGATGCCAGCAACGGCCCGGTCGGCCCCTGCACCCGACCTTCGGGCGGGGTCTTGTCGACAAACTGCGGCGACAAGGCTGCCGTGGCCAGGGCCTCTTCCCCACTGTTCCAGAAACTGCCGTAACGCCGCGCCGCCAACTCCATTGCATCGCGCTGAGCCTTGGGCAGGCTCTGATCGACGACCAGGGTCTGTGGTGCGATCAACGCCGATTCGGCCGCAGCAAATGGACTGGCGAATAAAACAGCCGACAGGCCAAGTGTTGCCAGGCTCAAACGAGAAGAGAAGATGATGTGCGACATGGGGGCGATCCTGATCAGTTAAACGAACGAGCGCCTATCATCAGCATCGGGGAATAAACGATAAACCGGTTAAGAAACGATTAACCTTTAAACACTTTTTAAGAATCAAAATTGCGTAACGGCCATCGCGAGCAGGCTCACTCCTACAAGAGATCTGCTTCGTACACCATTTTCATGTACGCCACCGCCCCTGTAGGAGTGAGCCTGCTCGCGATGAAGGCGACTCAGTCCTAAGGATTATTCCAAAGCAGCAGCCGGCCCGAAGAACTCATAACGGCTCTGCTGCTCCGGCACACCCAGCGCCTTCAAATGCCGCTTGATCGCTCCCATGAAGCCCTTCGGCCCGAGGAAGTAAGCATCGACGTCACGTTGCGCCGGCAGCCATTCACCCAATTGCTCTTGGCTGAGGATCCCGACCTTGTCCGCCGCCGGGCTCACACCGTCGTCTTCGGCGTAGCAATAGAAGCGCTTGAGCTGCGGATGGCGCGCCGCCAGCCCATCGATCCAGTCGCGGAACGCATGCACGCTGCCGTTGCGCGCGCAGTGGATAAAGTGCACCGGGCGCTCGGTTTGCAGCGCTGCTTCGAGCATCGCCAGAGTCGGGGTAATGCCGACGCCACCACTGATCAGCACCAACGGCTTGTCACTGGCAGTCAGGGTGAACTCGCCCGATGGCGGGAACAGCTGAATGCTCGCGCCGATGTGCAATTGGTCATGCAAGTGGTTGGACGCACGACCGCCCGGTTCGCGCTTGACGCTGATGCGGTACTGACCTTTATTGGCCAGCGCCGACAGCGAGTAATTACGGCGGATTTCTTCGCCGTCGAGGATCAGCTTCATGCCAATGTACTGACCCGGCTCTGCGGCCAGGATCGGGCCTTTGTCCGCCGGCTCGAAGTAGAACGAAATGATTTCCTCGCTCTCCTCGACCTTGTTCACCACGATGAACTCCCGCGCGCCACGCCAGCCGCCGACTGCCTGTTCTTTCTGGTCGTAGATCGCGGCTTCAGCGCCGATCAGAATCTCGGCCAATTGCCCGTACGCCGCGCCCCACGCGCTCATCACTTCCGGCGTGGCGATCTCGTCGCCGAGCACTTCGGAGATGGCCCGCAGCAGGCAGGTGCCGACAATCGGGTAGTGCTCCGGGAGGATTTGCAGGGCGACGTGCTTGTTGATGATCTTCGCCACCAGATCGCCCAACTGGTCGAGCTGATCGATGTGCCGGGCGTACATCAACACACCATTGGCCAGCGCACGGGGCTGGTCGCCACTGGCCTGGTGCGCCTGGTTGAACAGCGGGCGCACCTCAGGGTATTCGGAGAGCATCATGCGGTAGAAGTGGGTGATCAGCGCTTCTCCGCCGCTTTCCAACAGAGGCACAGTGGATTTGACGATGGCACGATCCTGGACGCTAAGCATAAGAATGACTCCTGAGCTTTTTGAGAATTACCTTAGGCTTATCAGTTTTCGTGCCAGATAAATTATCGTTATAAATCAATGGCTTATTTTTTACGTAGTCATTTAGACTCAAAGCGTTTTATAGTCATCGCGACTACATCGAGTCTCTTTGACTACAAGACCATGACCGCCAAATCCCTGCTCACCGCTCTACTGCCACTGGTCTCCGACCTGTCCCGCGAACTGCCCGAGGGCGAGCGCTATCGGCGCCTGCTCGAAGCCATGCGCGCCCTGCTGCCGTGCGATGCCGCCGCGTTGCTGCGCCTGGACGGCGAATGGCTGGTGCCGCTGGCGGTGGATGGTTTAAGTACCGACACCCTCGGCCGGCGCTTCAAGGTCAGCGAACACCCACGTTTTGCCATCCTGCTGGAAGGCGCCGGGCCAACGCGGTTCGCCGCCGACAGCGACTTGCCCGATCCGTACGATGGCCTGGTCGATGGTCTGGGCGACCACCTTGAGGTACATGACTGTCTCGGCTGTCCGCTGTTCGTCGATGAAAAACTCTGGGGCCTGATCACCCTTGATGCGCTCGACCCGGAGCGTTTCGAGCCGATCGAACTCGACGCTTTGCAAGCCTTCGCCAGCCTCGCCTCGGCCACGGTCAACGCCGCCGAACGTATCGAACGCCTGGCGCTGCGTGCCGAAGACGAACACCAACGCGCCGAGGTCTACCGCCAGGCGAGCGGCCAGCAGCAACGCGAAATGATCGGCCAAAGCAAAGCGCACAAACGGCTGGTGGAGGAAATCAATCTGGTCGGCGGCAGCGACCTGACCGTGCTGATCACCGGCGAAACCGGGGTCGGCAAGGAGTTGGTGGCGCAAGCGATCCACGCCGCCTCGCCGCGCGCCGACAAACCGATCATCAGCCTCAACTGCGCCGCTCTACCCGATACGTTGGTCGAAAGCGAACTGTTCGGCCACGTGCGCGGCGCCTTTACCGGCGCCACCAGCGACCGCCGCGGCAAGTTCGAACTGGCCAATGGCGGCACGCTGTTTCTCGATGAAGTCGGCGAACTGTCGCTGACCGTACAGGCCAAATTGCTGCGCGTGCTGCAAAGCGGCCAGTTGCAGCGGCTCGGCTCGGACAAGGAACATCAGGTCGATGTGCGCCTGATCGCCGCGACCAACCGCGATCTGGCCGAAGAAGTGCGCAGCGGCCGCTACCGCGCCGACTTCTATCACCGCTTGAGCGTGTACCCGCTGCGCGTCCCGGCGCTGCGCGATCGCGGCCGCGATGTGTTGCTGCTCAGCGGCTTCTTTCTGGAACAGAACCGTTCGCGCATGGGCCTCAACAGCCTGCGTTTGAGTAGCGATGCCCAGGAGGCGTTGCTCGCCTACACTTGGCCGGGCAACGTGCGTGAACTGGAACACTTGATCGGCCGCAGCGCACTGAAGGCGCTGGGCAATTGCAAGGTAAGGCCGAAGATCCTCAGTTTGAGCGCGGCGGATCTGGATCTGCCGCGGGAGGTTGTGGATAACTCGCCCGCGCCGGTTGCCGAGGTGCCCGCGATGCCGGTGATCGGCGGCGATTTGCGCAGTGCCACCGAGCAATATCAGCGGCAGTTGATCAGTGCTGCGTTGGCGCGAAATCAGGATAACTGGGCAAGTGCGGCGCGAGAGTTGGGGCTGGACCGGGCGAATCTAGGGCGGATGGCTAAACGCCTTGGGATGAGATAGACCTCCATTGTGGCGAGGGAGCTTGCTCCCGCTCGGCTGCGCAGCAGTCGCAAAAGCAGCGGACATGACCCACCTGATACACCGCGATGGATGGTTATGGGAGCGCTTCGCACTCCAGCGGGAGCAAGCTCCCTCGCCACAGAGCATTCGCCGCCGTTCGGCCGAGATTGGGGATTGAGCCTAAAGCCTGCCCCCGACAAGTCGATAACCCGGCATCAATAGTTTCTGGCGATTTGCACCCTCGCCCATCACCTTTTTCCACAGAAGGTTTTTATGTCTTCCAACAAAGCCCGCGCAGATTCACTTTCGCTTCTGCTGTTTACCTTGCGCAGCGGCAAGCTGATGGCGATCAACCTGCTGAAAGTCAGTGAAATCATCCCCTGCCCGCCACTGACCAAAATGCCCGAGTCGCATCCGCACATCAAAGGCATCGCCACCCTGCGCGGCGCGTCGCTGTCGGTGATCGACCTCAGCCGTGCCATCGGCGAGCGACCACTGGAAGACCCGAACGGCGGCTGCCTGATCGTCACCGACGTCAGCCGTTCCAAGCAGGGTCTACATGTGCAGGCGGTGAGCAAAATCGTCCATTGCCTGACCACCGACATCAAGCCACCGCCGTTCGGCTCCGGCGGCTCGCGTGCCTACATCACCGGCGTGACCTCGGTGGACGGCACACTGGTACAAGTGCTCGACATCGAAAAAGTCATTCACAGTATCGCCCCGGCGCAGATCGAAATGGCCCCGACCGACCTGAGCATGGAAGACGCCGAAGTCCTTGGTAACGCACGGATTCTGGTGGTCGACGACAGCCAGGTGGCGTTGCAGCAATCGGTGCACACCCTGCGCAACCTAGGCCTGCAATGTCACACCGCGCGCAGTGCCAAGGAAGCCATCGACTGCCTGCTGGATCTGCAAGGCACCGCGCAGCAGATCAACCTGATCGTCTCCGACATCGAAATGTCCGAAATGGACGGCTATGCCTTCACCCGCACCCTGCGCGAGACGCCGGACTTCGCCCACCTCTACGTGCTGCTGCACACCTCGCTCGACAGCGCGATGAACAGCGAGAAAGCGCGTCTGGCCGGGGCCAACGCGGTGCTGACCAAGTTCTCCTCGCCGGAACTGACCCAGCGCCTGATCGAAGCGGCCAAACACGTCGCCGCCAACGGTCACTGAGTCTTGGGCCAGACATACTGCTTTCTGATGCGGCGCGACCTTCGCCAAGGCGTGCCGCCGATCCACTGGCCGGAAGGCATTGAGCTGAGCACTTATCGCCCGGAACTGGCGGCGGCGGTGCATCAGCTGATGCAACTCGGCTACCGTGAGGGCGGCGGTCGGGTGCCGGCACTGGAGGAATGGCAGAAGCGCTTCGAGAGCGATGCCGAATACGATCCTGAATTGTGCTTTATCGCCCGCGATAACGAAGGCGTGATCGGCGTGGCGCAATGCTGGACCAGTTCGTACATCAAGAATCTGGTGGTGCATCCGCGCGCTCAGGGCCGAGGTTTGGGTCGGGCGTTGCTGTTGAATGCATTCAAGGTGTTTCAGCAAAGGCGCGAAGGATTTGTCGATCTGAAAGTGCTGGAAGATAACCTGCGGGCGCAGCGTTTGTATGAAAGCGCCGGGATGATTGTGGTTCGCCGAGAACTTGTACCGGACTGATCGACCGTTTTCGCGAGCAAGCCCGCTCCCACAGGGGGAACGCATTCCTAATTGTGGGAGCGGGCTTGCTCGCGAAGAGGCCGGCCCAGGCAACTTCTCCCCCTCAGGCATACTCAAACCTTGGCCAAACCAAGGATGCCCAACCATGAAAACCCTCTCCCTGAGCCTGCTCTGCCTCACCGCCCTGGCCTCACAGGCCCACGCCTCCAGCCCCGACGCCTGGGCCGCTTACGATAAAACCGTGCTCGCCAGCTGCACCAAGGCCAGCGGCCTGAAAGACGCCAAACCCGTCGGCACACCCGCGCAATTCGATGACCGCGTCGGCTACACCGCCGTGCTGTTGCAAGGCCAATACCCGCAAAAACACATGAAAGGCCAGCAAGGCACTGAGCTGTGCCTGTACAGCAAAAAGTCGAAAACCGCGTTTGTCACCGAATGGGACTCGATCCGCCCGACCGCCAAGCCTTGAGGGCTGGCGCACAACTTGCTTCGATCAGCCTCAGCCTGGCGACTTTACGTCGCCGTTTCACACTCTGATTGAAGATTGATCGTGCAATGAATACGACGTTTTCCTGCGTCGGTTGCGGCAAATGCTGCACCGACCACCATGTGCCCCTGACCCTCGCCGAAGCCCGCATGTGGGCGGCGGATGGCGGTCAGGTGATCGTGCTGGTGGAGGCCTTTCTCGGCAACGGCCTGGGCCTGCCGGCGCAGCAGCGTGAACACGCCGAACGGCGTTCGCTGGTGGTACGCAGCGGCACGACCGAGGCCCACGTGGCAATCACCTTTGCCGCGTACAACGTCGGGCGCTGCCGGAATCTTGACGAAGAAAACCTGTGCCGTATCTACGAGCGCCGACCGTTGGTGTGCAGGATTTATCCGGCAGAAATCAATCCGCACATCCCGCTCAACCCGGCGGCCAAGGATTGCCCGCCAGAATCGTGGCAACAGGGGCCGCTGCTGATTGTCGGCGGGGAGCTGGTCGATGAGGAACTGCTGGCGTTGATCCAGCGTTCGCGTCAGGCCGATCGCGATGACATCCGGATCAAGGATGCAATCTGCGCGGCGCTGGGGATTCGCACCACGGCGCTCAAGGGCGATGGGTTTACCGCGTATTTGCCGCAGATGGACGCTTTTGCGGCGGTGATCGATCAGGTTTCAGCACAGCCGCTGAATACGGAATCCAGTGAATGGCTGTTTCATTTGTCCGGGGATGATGTGGCCGGGCAGTTGGTGGCGGCCGGGGCGCAGGTAGTGACTGAGCCGGCGCAGACGTATGCGTTTATTTCGCTGCGCGCGGCTTGATCCGGATTTTGTACTGCCTGCAATGGCCGCTTCGGGAGCAAGCCCCCTCCCACAGGGTTTTGAGTTGCACACAGAATAAATGATCAACTCACAAACCTGTGGGAGAGGGCTGCTCCCGAAGAGGCCGGCCCAGATAACCTCAATCCCGAACCTGTCGCCGTCCCCAGAACTCCCGCGCCAGCAACCGCAAATCCCCCGCCAGCCCCGCCACATCTTCAGAATTGCGCTGACTCTGCCGCCCCTCATCCACCGTCAATTCCGACGCCGTGCGAATGCTGACGATGTTGCGATTAATGTCCTCGCTCACCGCACTCTGCTGCTCCACCGCCGCGGCAATCTGCAGGCTCATCTCGGTGATCTGCTCGACCCGCTCACTGATCCCGTCCAGCGCCCGCGCCGCGCGCTGTGCCTGTTCGACGCTGTTATCCACATGCTCGCTGCTCTGCTGCATCACCAGCACTGCATCGCGCGCGCCATTTTGCAGGGTGCTGATCATCCGCTGAATCTCGTTGGTCGATTGCTGCGTGCGTTGCGCCAACCCGCGCACCTCATCGGCCACCACTGCAAAACCGCGCCCGGCATCACCAGCGCGCGCCGCTTCGATCGCCGCGTTAAGCGCCAGCAGATTGGTCTGCTCGGCAATGCTGCGGATCACCTCCAGTACTCCGGAAATCTCGCTGCTGTGGCCTTCGAGCTGATGAATCACCTCGGTCGCCCGCCGCAACTCCTCGGCCAGACGCAACACCGCACTGCGACTCTCGCCGACCAGCCAATGCCCTTCGCGGGTTTCCGTGCCGGCCATGTCCGCCGCCACCGAGGCCTGCTGCGCATGGCTGGCAACTTGCGCGACGCTGGCGGCCATCTGATGAATCGCCGCCACCTGATCGGTTTCCGCCTGTTGCGCCAGCGAACTGTTGTGACTGCTTTGCAGATGATCGACCAATTGCGCCGCATGCCCGGCCAACTGTTGCGACGCATCACCGATGCGCCCGACCACCGCGCCGACCTGGGCTTCGAGCATCTGCAGGGCGAATTCAATCTGGCCGATTTCATCGCGGCGCCCGGTGTAAATGCTCTGACTCAACGGATTGTCCGCGACCTGCCGCGCCCGTTCGCTCAGCCGCTCCAGCGGCCGCAAGATCCAGCGCACGCCGAACGTGCAGAGACTGCTGCCGACAACAAATGCCAGCCCATCGATCCATGCCGACTCCGGACGCAACCAGGCCTCGATCCCCAACACCAGCCCCAGCAACGCACTGGCCAACACCGTGATCCTGCCACGCAGACCTAAAGTGGGCAGCGGCCGCCGTCCCTTCAACTCTCCACGCAACTGCGCGTACACCCGCTCCGCCGCCGCCACCTGCCGTGTATCCGGCCGGGTGCGTACCGACTGATACTCCACCGCCACGCCGCTCTGCGTAACCGGCGTGACATACGCGCTGACCCAATAATGATCGCCATTCTTGCAACGATTCTTCACCAGCCCCATCCACGAGCGTCCGCCCTTCAGCGTCTGCCACATATGCGCAAACGCCTGCGCCGGCATGTCCGGATGGCGCAACAGGTTGTGTGGCGTGCCGAGCAATTCGTCGCGGCTGTAGCCGCTGATCCTGATGAAATCGTCGTTGGCGTAAGTGATCGCGCTGGTCAGATCAGTGGTCGAAAGAATGTTCGCGTCCGGCGCCACATCGACGTTACGGCCGGTTACCGGGAGATTGATCTTCATGGAAAGCGCGCTCGTTTTATGGGAAGAGTCGGCAGGGCTGCTGACTCTAAGCGCACCAATTGGTCAAATATTGATCTGGCTCAGGATCTGAGCACTTAGCCATCACTGCGACCGAAAATCGCAGTCGATGGCTGAAGGCGGGATGAAACTCAGCGCTTGCCCATCGAGCGACGGGTACCCGGCGGCGCCATGCCCGGGGTCTTGGTATGGCCGTTCTTGGCGCCGTTCTTGTACCACGGCTGATTCGAACCCTTGGCCGCCGCCAGTTCACCCGGTTTGAACGGGAACTTGAAAGCCGGAATCTCGGGTTTGGTTTCGCTGGCATCAGTCAGCTCGGCCGGGACATCGCTCACGGCGTCGTCAACCGGCGGTTGGGTCGGGGAAGTCATAAAAGCTCCGCAAAGCAAAAAGTCGGGCCCGAACAGTGAGCCGCGAAGGCGCGCAGTATACCTGCGCGCCTTGCGACAGCACCTGAAGATTTGCAGCGCACGCCGAACGGTTTAGAGGTAGGTGATGGTGCAATGTTTGCCAAATTGGGAATGATCGGTCCCTTTTTGGGACCGGCTGACACCAATAGCCGGCAGAGGTGCGTCGCCCGCACAGGCGTCTTCGCGAGCAGGCTCGCTCCCACAGGTGGACTGCGTTTCAACCTGTGGGAGCGAGCCTGCTCGCGATGAACGATGACGCGGTGCTCGGACGGATCAAGTGCGTGGATCAACCCTATCCAGCGCCCGGTTCACCGCCAGTTCGGCGAGCATGACGATCTGCTGGATCGCCAGCGCCGTGCTGCGTTGCGGGCCGCCGAGTTCATTGGCGAAATTGCTGGCCATGGCACTGGCAGAGGCCAACGATTCGTAAGCGTGGGCGAGCAGGGTTTCGGTGTCGATGCCTGGGTTGACCAGAAACATGGTGCTTGGCTGTCGCGGCTGGACGGGTTGCGGACTGAGGTAAAAGTCGAGCGCGCGTTTGATGGCTTCGCGGTTTTGGGCGAGGTCTTCTGCGCGGATGGCTTCGGCGAGCGGGGTTGTGGTTTCGGGGGGAGGGTCTGGGATCAGTTTATCCATGGTGTAGCTCCTACTTGTATTTGGGAGCCAGCCTTTGTCGTTTCCACACGACAAAAGGTGGCAACTGTGCGCGGGGTGGAAAACCGATAAGTAGGCAACCGGCCAGACCGAAGTCTGCCCACGCACAGCCGCCGCGACGCAGTTTGCAGACGAAAAAAGACGTCGGCAACGATTACGGTGCTGGTGCATTGTTTCTACTTGAATCGGGTTTCCACACCCGATCGCTGAATTTGCAGCGACAACCAAAGACTAGAGACCGCGCTTCCGACGGACAACCTGAAAACCTTGTGGGAAGGTTCTGGTTATTTGGCACAGAATTAAACAGCTCAACGTAATCGGCTGACTGGACAGACCTCTTCGCGAGCAAGCCCGCTCCCACCGTTGAACCGAGTACACCTACCGGAGATTGGTCGGCTACCAGGCCGCCATCGCTGGCAAGCCAGCTCCCACAAAAGAGCAAAAGCGAGATCAAAAGATCGCAGCCTGCGGCAGCTCCTACAGGGAAGATAAGTACAACCCGCACGCGGCGCATGCCGCCCCACTCCAGGATGAGCGCAAGCTCGGCTGCCGCTCTTGATCTTGATCTTGATCCACGGGCGACGTCGGAAGGCTGAGTGGAGGGATTGATCCGGGGTGGGAGCGCAGCGACCGTTTGGCGAAGCCAAACACAGCGAGAGGAGGTGCAGCGAAGCAAACCGTAGGCGCTGCCCCCGGATCAATCCCGGAGCGAAGGAACCCCGAGCCCCAGCGAGCGGGCCGAACGCAGGAGCAAGCCTTTTTGGTTACTTTTTCGGCGTCTGGAAAAAGTGACCCGCCGTAAGGGCGAAACCGTAATCAGCCACACCCGCAGAAACGGATATACACCCCGGCGAAACTGACAGCGCTGACAGCTAGCCGTCACCCTCCTGACCCCCAAACAAGTTTATAAATACCCAACCTGCCCAAACTCCAGCCCTTGGCGCCCCATTTCATGCGAATCAAGAAAAACCAAGCCCTGCTAGCCCTAGTGATCGCCCTGGCCGCCGCAGGCGCATGGTGGGCAATGAAACCCGCCCCGACCAAACTCGCCACCCCCACCGCCATCCCCGTGCGAGTGATAGCGGTCAGCGAAAAAGACGTCCCCCGCTACACCACCGGCATCGGCTCCGTACTCTCATTACACAGCGTCGTAGTACGCCCACAAATAGACGGCATCCTCACCAAAATCCTCGTCAAGGAAGGCCAACTCGTCAAAGCAGGCGACCTGCTCGCTACCATCGACGACCGCTCGATCCGCGCCAGCCTCGACCAGGCCCGCGCACAACTGGGCGAAAGCCAGGCGCAACTGCAAGTCGCCCTGGTCAACCTCAAACGCTACAAACTGCTCAGCGTCGACGACGGCGTCTCCAAGCAGACCTACGACCAGCAACAAGCACTGGTCAACCAACTCAAAGCCACCGCCCAAGGCAACCAGGCCTCGATCGACGCGGCGCAGGTACAACTTTCTTACACGCAGATCCGCTCCCCGGTAACCGGCCGCGTCGGTATTCGTACAGTCGATGAAGGCAACTTCCTGCGCATGACCGACACCGCCGGCCTGTTCACCGTGACCCAGATCGACCCGATCGCCGTGGAATTCTCGCTGCCGCAGCAAATGCTGCCGACCCTGCAGGGCCTGATCAACGATCCGCAGCACGCACAGGTCAAGGCTTACATCGGCGCCGACACCGACGGTGAAACCGGCAACCTGCTCGGCGAAGGTCACCTGACCCTGATCGACAACCAGATCAACGCCAACACCGGCACCATCCGCGCCAAGGCCGAATTCGACAATGCCAGCCAAAAGCTCTGGCCGGGCCTGCTGGTGACGGTAAAAATTCAGACGGCACTGGATAAGAATGCGCTGGTGGTGCCGCCCACTGTCGTACAGCGCGGTCTCGATCAACACTTCGTTTACCGGGTGAGTGGCGACAAAGTCGAAGCCGTACAAGTGCAGATGGTCTATCAGGGTAGTGGCCAGGACATCATCAAAGGCGTGAAGGCCGGTGACGTGCTGGTAACCGACGGCCAGTCGCGGCTCAAACCCGGCTCGACCGTGCAGGTCATGAGCGAGCCGCCACAGGTGGTGCAAGCGGAGCCGAAACCATGAAGGCGCACAAAGGCGTCTCCACCTGGTGCATCGATCACCCGGTCGCGACGATTCTGTTGACCATCGCATTGGTGCTGGTCGGCGTGATTGCCTTCCCGCGCCTGCTGATCGCCCCACTGCCGGAAGCGGAATTTCCGACAATTCAGGTCTCGGCGCAGTTGCCCGGCGCCAGCCCCGACACCATGGCTTCGTCCGTGGCCACGCCGTTGGAGGTGCAATTCAGCGCCATCCCCGGCATGACCCAGATGACCTCCAGCAGCGCGCTCGGCTCCAGCCTGCTGACCCTGCAATTCACCCTCGACAAGAGCATCGATACCGCCGCTCAGGAAGTCCAGGCCGCGATCAATACCGCCGCCGGCAAGCTGCCTAAGGACATGCCGACCCTGCCGACCTGGAAGAAGGTCAACCCGGCCGACAGCCCGGTGCTGATCTTAAGCGTCAGCTCGACGCAAATGCCCGGCACCGAACTCAGCGATCTGGTGGAAACCCTGCTCTCGCGTCAGATCAGTCAGATCGACGGCGTAGGACAAATCAACATCACCGGTCAGCAACGTCCGGCGATCCGCGTGCAAGCCTCGGCCGACAAACTGGCGGCGATCGGCCTGACCCTGGCCGACATTCGTCTGGCGATCCAGCAGACCAGCCTCAATCTCGCCAAAGGTGCGCTGTACGGCGAATCGAGCATCTCGACACTGTCGACCAACGACCAGTTGTTCAAACCCGAGGACTACAGCCAACTCATCGTTTCCTACAAGGACGGCGCCCCGGTTCACCTGCGGGATGTCGCCAAAGTCGTCAACGGTTCGGAAGATGCCTACGTGCAGGCCTGGGCCGGTGATCAACCCGGGGTGAACCTGGTGATCTCGCGCCAGCCCGGCGCCAACATCGTCGAAACCGTCGACCGCATTCAAGCCGCCCTGCCCGGCCTCGAAGCCATGCTCCCGGCCTCGGTGCAGGTGAAAACCCTGATCGACCGCACGCAGACCATCCGCGCCTCGCTGCATGAAGTCGAGATCACCCTGCTGATCGCGATTCTGCTGGTGGTGGCGGTGATGGCGCTGTTCCTGCGGCAGTTGTCGGCGACCATGATTGTGTCGGCGGTACTCGGCGTGTCGCTGACCGCCAGTTTCGCCCTGATGTACCTGCTGGGGTTCAGCCTGAACAACCTGACGCTGGTGGCGATCGTCGTGGCGGTCGGGTTTGTCGTGGACGATGCGATTGTGGTGGTGGAGAACATCCACCGGCATCTGGAGGCCGGCGACAGCATGCGCGAGGCGGCGGTCAAAGGTGCCGGCGAGATCGGCTTTACCGTGGTGTCGATCAGTTTCTCGCTGGTGGCAGCGTTTATTCCGCTGCTGTTCATGGGTGGCGTGGTCGGGCGGTTGTTCAAGGAATTCGCCCTGACCGCGACCTCGACCATTCTGATTTCGGTGGTGGTGTCGTTGACCCTCGCGCCGACGCTGGCAGCGCTGTTCATGCGCAAACCGGTGCACCACGCCCACGACAAACCGGGCTTCAGCGAGCGCTTGCTGGCCTGGTACGAAAAAGGTCTGCGTCGCGCCCTCGCCCACCAGAAGTTGATGATTGGCGTATTCGGCCTGTCGCTGGGACTGGCGATTGCCGGTTACATCTTTATCCCAAAGGGTTTCTTCCCGGTGCAGGACACCGGGTTTGTCCTCGGCACCACCGAAGCCGCTGCGGATATTTCCTACGGCGACATGGTGAAAAAACACTTGGCGATGGCCGAAATCGTCGCCGCCGATCCGGCCGTTCAGGCGTTCTCGCACTCGCTCGGTGTGTCCGGCAGCAACCAGACCATCGCCAACGGCCGCTTCTGGATCGCCCTGAAAAAACGCGGTGACCGCGACGTCTCGGCCAGCCAGTTTATCGACCGCATTCGTCCGCAACTGATGAAAGTCCCGGGCATCGTCCTGTACCTGCGCGCCGGCCAGGACATCAACCTCAGCTCCGGCCCGAGTCGCGCGCAGTACCAATACGTGCTCAAGAGCAACGACGGCGCGACCCTCGCCACCTGGCCCCAGCGCCTGACCGAAAAGCTGCGCAGCATCCCGGCGTTCCGCGACATTTCCAACGATCTGCAACTGGGCGGCAGCATCACCCACATCAGCATCGACCGCAGCGCCGCCGCGCGTTTCGGCCTGACCGCCAGCGATGTCGACGAAGCGCTGTACGACGCCTTCGGGCAGCGCCAGATCAACGAGTTCCAGACCCAGGTCAACCAGTACAACGTGATTCTCGAGCTGGACACCAAGCAACGCGGCAAAGCCGAAAGCCTCAACTATTTCTATCTGCGCTCGCCGCTGAGTGGCGAGATGGTGCCGCTGTCGGCGCTGGCCAAATTCGATGCGCCGACCATCGGCCCGCTGTCGATTGCCCATGACGGCATGTTCCCCGCCGCCAACCTGTCGTTCAACCTGGCGCCCGGCGTGGCGTTGGGCGACGCGGTGATCCTGCTCAATCAGGCCAAGGCCGAGATCGGCATGCCGACCGCGATCAGCGGCAATTTCCAGGGCGCGGCGCAGGCGTTACAGAGTTCGCTGGCCAGTCAGCCGTGGCTGATTCTCGCGGCGCTGGTGGCGGTGTACATCATTCTCGGCGTGCTCTATGAGAGCTTCGTGCATCCGCTGACAATCATCTCGACGCTGCCGGCGGCCGGTCTCGGGGCGGTGATCATGCTGTGGATCTGCGGTCAGGATTTTTCGATCATGGCGTTGATCGGGCTGGTGTTGCTGATCGGTATCGTCAAGAAGAACGGCATCCTGATGATCGACTTTGCCCTGGAAGCCCAGCGCAATAGCGGACTGGCGCCGCAGGATGCGATTTTCGAAGCGTGCCTGACGCGGTTCCGGCCGATCATCATGACCACCCTCGCCGCCCTGCTCGGCGCCCTGCCGCTGATGCTCGGTTACGGCACCGGCGCCGAACTGCGCCAGCCGCTGGGGATCGCGGTGGTGGGCGGCTTGCTGGTCAGCCAGATGCTGACGCTGTTTACCACGCCGGTCATATACTTGTGGCTTGAGCGGCTTTTCCACAGGCCCAAACCAATGCCCACGACGGCACTGGCGACCACAGACTGAGGCAGGGTCATGCGCGTTCTGATTATCGAAGACGAGGAAAAAACCGCGGATTATCTGCACCGCGGTCTGACGGAACAGGGTTACACCGTGGACCTGGCCCGCGACGGCGTCGAAGGCCTGCACCTGGCGCTGGAGAGCGACTATGCGGTGATCGTCCTCGACGTAATGCTGCCGGGCCTGGATGGTTTCGGCGTTTTGCGCGCATTGCGTGCACGCAAGCAGACCCCGGTGATCATGCTCACCGCCCGCGAGCGCGTCGAAGACCGGATCAAGGGCCTGCGTGACGGCGCCGACGATTACCTCGGCAAGCCGTTTTCCTTCCTTGAACTGGTAGCCCGCCTGCAAGCGCTGACCCGGCGTAGCGGTGGCCATGAACCAGTGCAAGTGAGCATCGCCGACCTGTGGATCGATCTGATCAGCCGCAAGGCTACCCGCGCCGGCACCCGCCTGGATCTGACGGCGAAAGAGTTCTCGCTGCTCAGTGTTCTGGCGCGCCGGCAAGGTGAAATCCTCTCGAAAACCGCGATTGCCGAGATGGTCTGGGACATCAATTTCGACAGCGACGCGAATGTCGTCGAAGTCGCGATCAAGCGTCTGCGCGCCAAGCTCGACGGGCCGTTCGACGAAAAACTGCTGCACACGATTCGTGGCATGGGTTATGTGCTGGAGAGCCGTGGTGTCCAGTAATTCGATTGCCCTGCGTTTGAGCGGGATGTTTACGCTGGTGGCGCTGCTGGTGTTTCTGTTGATTGGCGGCGCGCTGTATCAGCAGGTCGACAAAGGCCTGGGTCTGCTGCCGGAAGCCGAGCTGGATGCGCGTTACAGCGTATTGGAGTCGGCGCTCAATCGTTATGGTACGCCTGAGCATTGGGTGAAGATCAACGCCAAGCTCAAGCTGCTCGGCGAGGAAGACAAGCGCATTCGTTTCTGGGTGGTCAGCGGTGATCCCGGTTACGAGTACGGCGCGCCGGACGCGCAAATCCGCGCCTTCGCCAAAGGCCCAACCGGCATGCATGACCTGCAGTTGCCCGAGCATCCTTATCCGCTGAAAGTGCTGCTGACCGAGTTACCCGCCAAGGACCAGCGCCCGCCGCTGCGCTTCATGATCGGCATCGATACCGAGACTTTCCACGAGACTCAGCACAACCTGCTGATCGCCTTGGTCAGCCTGGCCATTGTCGGCGTGCTGCTGGCCTCGGCGCTGGGTTACTGGGTGGCGCGGATCGGCCTCAAGCCGTTGATCAAACTGTCCCACGAAGCCCAGCGCCTGGCGCCGCCACTACGGGCCGGACGCCTGCGCATGTCACCGTTGCCACCGGAGCTGGAGCAGTTTGTCGACTCGTTCAACTCAACCCTGGAGCGGGTCGAACAGGCCTATTCGCGCCTGGAATCGTTCAACGCCGACGTCGCCCATGAACTGCGCTCGCCACTGACCAACCTGATCGGCCAGACCCAGGTCGCGCTGACCCGCGGGCGCTCCGCCGAACACTATTTCGAAGTGCTGCAATCGAACCTCGAAGAGCTGGAACGCCTGCGTTCGATCATCAACGACATGCTGTTTCTGGCCAGCGCCGACCAGGGCAGCAAGGCCACCAAACTGACCGAGACTTCTTTGGCCGATGAAGTCGCGACCACGCTCGAGTACCTGGATTTCATCCTCGAAGACGCGCAAGTGCAGGTGCGCGTGAGTGGCGATGCGCAGGTGCGGATCGAGATCGCGCATCTGCGTCGGGCACTGATCAATCTGCTGAGCAACGCCGTGCAGCACACCGAGCCGGGCCAGGTGATCGAGGTGCGCATCGAAGTTGAAGACCATCAGGTCAGCATCGGCGTGGCCAACCCCGGATCGCCGATTGCCAGCGAGCACTTGCCGCGCTTGTTCGAGCGCTTCTACCGGGTCGATGCCTCGCGCAGCAACAGCGGCAACAACCATGGATTGGGGTTGGCGATCGTCAAGGCGATTGCGCTGATGCACGGTGGCGATGTGTTTGTGCGCAGTGATCGGGGGATGAATACCTTCGGCATCCACCTCCCTGTTTAACTGAAAAGCAAAATCCCTGTGGCGAGGGAGCTTGCTCCCGCTCGGCTGCGCAGCAGTCGTAAATCCTGCACACGCAGTTTGTCTGAATGAACGTGATTGCCGGGTTTAGGGCCGCTTCGCAGCCCAGCGGGAGCAAGCTCCCTCGCCACAAGGAATGGCGTTCACCCGCGGTTGATCTTTGCTTGTGCTGTAACAGTCATTTATGAAAATCACGCTGTTTCTCGGCGCCCGGCAACCTTATCTTTGCCCGCACCAAACAGCACTTGCCAAGCAAGAAGGTTTTCAAGATGTCCAACAGTATGGGTATTGCCAGCGCTTTCGTTTTGTCCTCATTGATCCTGTCGCCGATGGCGATGGCTGAAGAATCGCAAGCGTTCGTAGCGCAGAATGCCGCTCGCGCTCACGCCTTCGAACAGTATCAGGCAGAAGTGATGGCCAAGTCGCAGGACGCCTCGCAAGCCCCTCAAGCCGCCACTTCCCAGGCTCAAGCGGCCGAGAAAGACAGCTGAGTCGCGCACCGCGAAACATTTCCCTCGACGCGGTTGTTTGGCTCTTCCCGTTCAACCGTCGTCCTTCCAGGCCGCTGCCTTTCAGCGGCCTTTTTTCGTTGTGGTCTGAAAGCCGTTTGGTTCGTCTGTAAAAAACAAGAAACATCCCGCACCTCAAGACATTGAAGTGTCAGTTGACCCAAGGAGCTCCATCGCAAGTGCGTTACCCAGTCCGCTTCACCCCGCTGTTCATTGCAATTGCCGCAACGATTGCCCCCGCCGCTCATGCCGACGAAGCCGCCAAACAAGGCTTCATCGAAGGCTCGAGCCTCAACCTCAACGCCCGCAACTACTACATGAATCGCAACCGTCTGCAGCAGACGGACGACAACATCGAGTGGGGCCAAGGTTTTCTCGGGATCTTCCAGTCGGGTTACACCGAAGGCACGGTCGGCTTCGGCATCGACGCCCACGCCATGCTCGGGCTGAAGCTCGACGGCGGTGGCGGTACCGATGGTTCGAGCATCCTGCCGATCAGCGATGGCAACGGCAAAGCGCCGGGCTCGTTCTCGACTGCGGGCGGCACGTTGAAGATGCGCGCGTTCGATACCGAGCTGAAGGCCGGTGACCTGTTCCTCACCAACCCGGTGATTGCCGGCGGTGATTCGCGCATGCTGCCGCAGACCTTTCGTGGCGTGAGCCTGACCAACCACAGCTTCGACGGCTGGATGTTCGAAGGTGGCCAGGCCAGTTTTACCAAGCCGTACAATCAGAGCGGTCGCCAGCGCATCGGCACGTCCTACGGCAAACTCGCCGAGGGCGACGAAAGCCGTCACCTGAACTGGGCCGGCGTGTCCTGGAGCGGCGTCGAAGGCCTGACCAGCAACCTGTACGCCGCCGAGCTGAAGGACATCTGGAACCAGTACTACTACGACCTGGATTACACCTGGCAGTTGAACGATCTGGTCAGCCTCAACCCGGGCCTGCACTTCTATCACACGCAGGACACCGGCGACGCGCTGCTGGGTAACATCGACAACAACACCTACAGCCTGCATTTCACCGTTGGCATCGGCAACCACAGCGTCACCGCTGCGTACCAGCGCGTGAACGGCAACACGCCGTTCGACTACATCAGCCAGGGCGACAGCGTTTACCTCGACAACTCGCAACAGTACTCGGACTTCAACGGCCCGAACGAACGCTCGTGGAAGCTCAAGTACGCCTACGACTTCGCCGGTCTCGGTGTGCCGGGCCTGACTTCGGCGGTTTCCTATTCGCGCGGCACCGTGGACTTGACCAAGGTCGATCCGGGCAGCAAAGGCTATGCCTCGTGGTACAGCGCTGACGGTCGCAACGCCAAGCACTGGGAACGCGACCTCGATCTGAAATACGTGGTGCAGAGCGGTCAGGCGAAAGACCTCGCGGTACGCCTGCAATGGGCGACCAACCGGGGTGGCAACGGTTACGGCGCGATTGATACGGATACCGATGAATACCGGGTGATTGTCGACTACCCGATCAACGTCTTCTAAGATCCCCCCTGCACCACGGTCTTGAATTTAGAGATGTACCCTGTGGGAGCGGGCTTGCTCGCGAATGCGCTGCATCAGTCGACATCAATGTTGAATGACACGGCGTATTCGCGAGCAAGCCCGCTCCCACAATGGAATACCGTCACTGACTTGATGCAACTACGCTAATAAGATCCTCCCAACCGACAGCCCCCATCATGATCGCGAGCCGTACCCCACCTCTGGCGGGCAAGACCGGACGCCCCGAATTGCTGCTGATCTGCGGCAGTTCGCTGACCGTGATCGCGATTCTGTGCATCGTCACTTTTCTGCTGATTCGTGAGCACGCCAACGCTCAGGAGTCGGCCACCCGCAGTGCCACCACCATCGCCCAGTTGATCGACGCCGACGTCCTGCGCACGGTCGAGCTGTACGACCTGACCTTGCAAGGCCTGATCGCCGCCGCCCAGCGCGACGACTTGCGCGACGTCACCCCGCAGATCCGCCATCTGGCACTGTTCGACCGCTCGACCACCGCACGCTTCAAGGGCGACATCCTGCTGCTCGACAAGCACGGCGATGTGGTCGCCGACTCATCACGCATCGAACCCAAACCGGGCAACTTCGCCGACCGCGATTACTTTCTCGCCCATGCCTTCAACCGTGACACTGGCATGTTCATCAGCCGCCCATTCAAGACCCGCTGCGATTGCGACGAAGCCAATCAGTGGCGCATCAGCTTCAGTCGGCGGATTTCTTCGGACACTGGAGAATTCGCCGGCGTGGCGGTGGCGTCGATGAAACTCGACTACTTCGATCAACTGTTCAACAGCCTCGACATCGGCAAGGACAGCACGCTGAACATCATCAACAGCGACGGCGTGCTGCTGGCGCAGAAGCCTTATCTGCAAAGCGACTCCATCGGCAAGAGTTTCGGCAACCGGCCCAACGTGGTGCGGATTCTAGGCGACAAGGACGGCAGTGGCAGTTTCACCAGCACTTCGAGCATGGATCATCAGCAACGGCTCTACACCTACTCGCGGGTCGGCAATCTGCCGTTGACCGTTATGGTCGCGCTGTCCAGTGATGAGGTGTTCGGCACTTGGCGCCGCACCGCGCTGTTGATCAGCGGCGCCACCGGCGTGCTGTGTGCCGGGCTGCTGTGGCTGACCTGGCTACTTGCCCGCGAACTGCGTTTGCGCCAGCGCGCCGAACGTGAACTGGCGCAACTGGCCGCCACCGATGCGCTGACCGGCGTGGCCAACCGGCGGATGCTCGATCAGGCGCTGCGCCACGAATGGTTCCGCGCCCAGCGTTCGGGCAAGCCGCTGTCGGTGATGATGATCGACGCCGATCACTTCAAGGCGTTCAACGACCGGCATGGGCATCAGGCGGGTGATCAGGCGCTGCGCGAACTGGCCAGGGTAATCACCGCGAACGTGCGACGACCGGGTGATCTGGTCGCCCGTTACGGTGGCGAAGAGTTCTCGGTGATCCTCGCTGAAACCGACAGCAGCGGCGCGCGACAGATTGCCGAACATATCCGCCAGGCGGTCGAGCAGATGCCGAGGGTCGACGGGGCCGAACGGCCGATGACGGTGAGTATTGGCATCGCGACGTGGCCGGCGGCGAGCGAGATGACGCTGGAGCAGTTGTTGTTTGCAGCGGACAAGGCGCTGTATCAGGCCAAGGAAGGTGGGCGTAACCGGATAGTAGTGGCTGGCTGATTTTTGCGGCGATTGAACTGGCCTCTTCGCGAGCAAGCCCGCTCCCACAGGGGAATGCATTCCAAAATGTGGGAGCGGGCTTGCTCGCGAAGAGGCCTGAACAGGCAACATCAAATTCAAGGCATAAAAAAAGGCCATCCGAGGATGGCCTTCAAAAAACTAGAGAGGTTTTTTACTTACACTGCCGCAACCGGGCGCATGTAAGAGATCGGTGCAGTGCTGGCGTCTTCGAACGTCACGACTTCCCACGCATCTGTCTGCTCAATCAACTTGCGCAGCAGCTGGTTGTTCAGTGCATGACCGGACTTGAAGCCTTTGAACTCACCAATCAGGCTGTTACCCAGCAGGTACAGGTCGCCAATCGCATCGAGGATCTTGTGCTTCACGAATTCGTCTTCGTAGCGAAGGCCGTCTTCGTTCAGTACACCATCGGAATCAACCACGATCGCGTTTTCAACGCTGCCGCCGAGTGCGAGGTTGTGCTTGCGCAGGTACTCGATGTCACTCATGAAACCGAAAGTACGGGCGCGGCTGACTTCTTTTACGAACGAAGTGCTGGAAAAATCCACGCTTGCACTTTGGGTGCGGTCCCGGAAAACCGGGTGATCGAAATCGATCTCGAAGCTCACCTTGAACCCTTCGAAAGGGACGAAAGTGGCGCGCTTGTCGCCGTCTTCCACTGTCACTTCACGCAGGATGCGGATGAATTTCTTGGCGGCGTCCTGCTCTTCCAGGCCAGCCGATTGAATCAGGAATACGAACGGTCCAGCGCTGCCATCCATGATCGGGACTTCGGACGCGGAGAGCTCGACGTAGGCGTTATCGATGCCCAGGCCAGCCATGGCCGAGAGCAAGTGCTCTACCGTGTCCACTTTGACGTCGCCGTTGATCAGCGTCGTCGACATAGTGGTTTCACCGACGTTTTCCGCGCGGGCAGGGATCTGCACCACAGGGTCGAGGTCAGCGCGACAAAACACAATGCCAGTGTCGACAGGCGCAGGCTTGAGGGTCAGGTAGACCTTCTCCCCGGAATGCAGGCCTACACCTGTGGCACGGATAATATTTTTCAGTGTGCGTTGTTTAATCATGGCTTGGGCCGCTTCAGCGCAAATTGCGAACTGGTATCAACAAAGGCTGGCGATAATAGCAGACCGAGCCTTTGCTGAACACCAATCACCGTCATAGCCCTGATACATTCCATCAATCGGCCTGACGACGCAGGAATGCCGGGATGTCCAGGTAATCCAGATCGTCCTGCGGGTTCATCTTCGCGGCAGTCGCAGCACCGGCCTGAGCCTGGTTGCGCATGACGGTCGGACGGTCCAGGTCACGGTAGTTCACCGCCGGAGCTTCCTGACGCGCAGGAGCCGGTTGTTGAACCTGAGCGGCAGCCATGGAGGTGTGAACGGTATTGTCGATGACCTTCACAGGCTTCTCGATTTTCGCGCCCAGACCGGTCGCAACCACGGTGACGTGCAGTTCGTCGCGCATGTCCGGATCGATAACGGTACCGACCTTGACCATCGCGTGCTCCGAAGCGAAGGCTTCGATGATGCTACCCACGTCGGAGTACTCACCCAGGGACAGGTCAGGACCGGCGGTGATGTTCACCAGGATGCCGCGTGCGCCTTGCAGGTTCACGTCTTCCAGCAGCGGGTTGCGGATGGCCGCTTCGGTCGCTTCACGTGCACGGTTCGGACCGCTGGCGCAGCCAGTGCCCATCATCGCCATGCCCATTTCGCTCATCACGGTACGCACGTCGGCGAAGTCGACGTTGATCATGCCCGGACGTTTGATGATGTCGGAGATACCGCGAACGGCACCGGCCAGTACGTCGTCAGCCTTGGCGAAAGCCGACAAGAGGCTTGCGTCTTTACCGAGGATGGTCAGCAGCTTCTCGTTAGGGATGGTGATCAACGAGTCGACGCTTTCGGAGAGCATGCGGATGCCTTCGTCGGCGATCTGCATACGCTTGCGGCCTTCGAACGGGAACGGACGGGTCACGACCGCAACAGTCAGGATGCCCATTTCCTTGGCCACTTCGGCGATGATCGGCGCAGCACCGGTACCGGTACCGCCGCCCATGCCAGTGGTGATGAACACCATGTTGGTGCCCTGCAGGACTTCGGCAATGCGCTCACGGTCTTCGAGAGCGGCCTGACGACCTACTTCAGGGTTGGCGCCAGCGCCCAGACCTTTGGTCACGCCGGTGCCCAGTTGCAGGATGGTACGCGCGCCGATGTTTTTCAGCGCTTGAGCATCAGTGTTGGCGCAGATGAATTCGACGCCTTCGATGTTGCTCTTGACCATGTGGTTGACAGCGTTGCCGCCGCCACCGCCAACACCGATAACTTTGATTACCGGGCTTGCGGGGATGTTGTCTACGAGTTCGAACATTTTCCCTCTCCTTACATTCTCTAGTTTTTTCGCCTACTGCATTTTTGTAACGGTGTTGCGGTAAAGCTTTAGAAGTTGCCTTGAACCCACTTCTTCAATCGGTCCAGCAACGGCGCCTGTGGCTCATCGTTGCTGTAGCTGTCGCGGCTGCCGATGCCCGAGAACGAGATCCCGTCGGACTGCTTCTGCAGGCCGTACATCAACAAGCCCACGCCAGTGGAATAAATCGGATTGCGCACCACGTCATCCAGGCCCTTCACGCCATGCGGCACGCCCAGGCGCACCGGCATGTGGAAGATTTCTTCGGCCAGTTCGGTGGCACCTTCCATCTTCGACGTACCGCCGGTCAGGACGATGCCCGCCGGGATCAGGTCTTCGTAGCCGCTGCGACGCAGCTCGGCCTGGATCAGGGTGAACAGTTCGTCGTAACGCGGCTCGACCACTTCGGCCAGGGCCTGACGCGACAGTTCGCGCGGTGGACGGTCGCCAACGCTCGGCACCTTGATGGTTTCGCCGGCACCGGCCAGTTTGGCCAGGGCGCAGGCGTAGCGGATCTTGATCTCTTCGGCGTACTGGGTCGGGGTGCGCAACGCCATGGCGATGTCGTTGGTCACCTGATCACCGGCAATCGGGATCACCGCGGTGTGGCGGATCGCGCCTTCGGTGAAGATCGCGATGTCGGTGGTGCCGCCGCCGATGTCGACCAGGCACACGCCCAGTTCTTTTTCGTCGTCGGTCAGTACCGAGTAGGCCGAGGCCAGTTGCTCGAGAATGATGTCGTCGATTTCCAGACCGCAGCGACGCACGCATTTTTCAATGTTCTGGGCAGCATTGACGGCGCAGGTGACCACGTGAACCTTGGCTTCCAGACGGACGCCGGACATGCCCAGAGGCTCGCGGACGCCTTCCTGGTTATCGATCACGTAATCCTGCGGCAGGGTGTGCAGCACGCGCTGGTCAGCCGGGATCGCCACGGCCTGGGCGGCGTCGAGTACGCGCTCCAGGTCAGCCGAGCTCACTTCGCGATCACGAATCGCCACGATGCCGTGGGAGTTCAGGCTGCGGATGTGATTGCCGGCCACGCCGACGAACGCCGAGTGAATGCGGCAGCCCGCCATCAGTTGGGCTTCTTCGATCGCGCGCTGGATCGATTGCACGGTGGACTCGATGTTCACCACCACGCCCTTCTTCAGGCCGCGGGACGGGTGAGTACCGATACCGACGATTTCCAGCGTGCCGTCGTCCGCGACCTCGCCTACCAGCGCCACCACCTTGGAGGTGCCGATATCCAGACCGACGATCATTTTGCCGCTTTGCACGTTTGCCATGGGTCCTGCCTCTTCTTAATTCTTTGCGACAGCGGGTTGGGCTGTCGTCGGCGCTACTGGTTCCCGCCAGCCAACAGCGAGGCCGTTGGCGTAGCGCAGATCGATGCGCGCAATGTTCGTAATCTGGTCTTTAAGCGTCTTGTCATAGATGGCAATGAAGCGGCGCATCTTTTCCACCAGGTTGCCGCGTCCCAGCAGCAACTCGATGCCGGGGCCGGAGCTGCCGGCACCGGTGGTCAGGAACCAGCTGCCACGTTCACGCAGTTCCAGGCGCGCGATCGAGAAGCCCAGCGGCCGGAGCATCTGGCTCAGCACCTGATACTGCTGCATCACTTGCTGCTGGGCCCGTTGTGGGCCGAACAGCTGTGGCAGGTGTTCGTAGTTCGCCAACTCCTTTGGCGTGAAGGCCTGACCCTGGTTGTTGAGCAGCGACTCGTCGCCCCAACGGGCCACCGGCAGTTGCTCTTCGAGGCGGATCACCACCTGATCCGGCCACACCCGGCGTACTTCGGCGTGGGCGATCCAGGGCATCTGCTCGAGCTCGGTACGCATACTGGCCAGATCAATGGTGAAGAAGCTCGACGCCACGTACGGGGCGATTCGCTGCTGCACCGCTTGCTGACTGATGTAGCTCAGGTCGCCCTGCACGGCGATCTTGGTGATTGGCCGGTCGGCATACGGCAGCAAACGCTGCGCGCCTTCGTAGGTACCGAAACCGAGCGCCACCAGCAGCACCGGCCAGAACAGGCTTTTCAGAAAGCCGAAATTGGCTTTCGGCAGGCGCGCGGACATCGGCTCTTTGGCCACCATTCGGCTGGCACCCCGCGGCACCGGCTTGCGGCCGGGTGCGGGTGGCTGATGTCTGAGATGAGCGCCTTGCATGGTCTTAACCTCGCGCCTCTGTGTTACCGGAGCCTTCAACACTGGCGGCCAGAATGGCCAGAACCAGTTGCTGGAAGTCCAGACCGGCAGCACGGGCCGCCATCGGCACCAGACTGTGATCGGTCATGCCCGGTGCGGTGTTCACTTCCAGGAACCAGAACTGTCCGTCGGCGTCCTGCATCACGTCCGCCCTGCCCCAACCGGCAATACCCAGCGCCTCACAGGCCTTGGCCGTGAGATCCATGAGTTCCTGCTCCTTGGCGGCATCCAGCCCGCACGGAATGCGGTACTGGGTATCGTTGGCGATGTACTTGGCGTCGTAGTCGTAGAACGTGTGCGGTGTACCCAGGGCGATAGGAGGCAACACCTGGTCACGCAGGGTGGCGATGGTGAACTCCGGACCTTGAATCCATTGTTCAACCAAGACTTGCGAATCGTAGGTACTGGCCGCTTTCCATGCGTCGATCAACTCGGACGCAGAACTCACTTTGGCCATCCCGATACTTGAACCTTCATGCGCCGGTTTGACGATCAAAGGGAAGCCCAGTTCCGTCGCCGCGGAAATACAATCGGCTTCGCTGCACAGCACGGCGTGACGCGGCGTCGGAATCCCCAGGCTGTGCCAGACCTGCTTGGTGCGCAGTTTGTCCATCGCCAGTGCCGAAGCGAGGATGCCGCTGCCGGTGTAAGGAATACCGGCGCATTCGAGCAGGCCCTGCATCGAGCCGTCTTCACCGCCACGACCGTGGAGAATGATGAACGCGCGGTCGATCTTTTCATTCAGCAGACGCTGCAGAAAATCCTCGCCGACGTCGATCCCGAACGCGTCCACGCCCGCGCTTTGCAGCGCGTCGAGCACAGCGTTACCGGATTTCAGCGAAACCTCACGCTCGGCACTCATGCCACCGAACAGCACGGCGACACGGCCGAAATCTTTCGGCGCGATGGTGGAGAACAGGTTGGCGTAGGCAGCAGTCATTTCAACTTCCCCTCGACCGACGCAGCCACGGCGCCGGCGAACAATTCACTTTTCAACAGCTTCGGCGCGAGACCGCCGATATCCCCGGCGCCCTGGCACAGCAGGATGTCGCCGGCACGCAGCAGCGGCTTGACCAGCGGCGCGAGGTCGACACCGCGCTCGATGTAGATCGGGTCGAGCTGACCGCGCTGACGGATGCTGTTGCACAGCTTGCGGCTGTCCGCGCCCGGGATCGGCTCTTCGCCGGCCGGATAGACTTCCATCAGCAGCAGCACGTTGGCATCGGCCAGTACATTGACGAAATCGTCGTACAGGTCGCGGGTGCGGCTGTAACGGTGCGGCTGGTAGACCATCACCAGACGGCGCTCCGGCCAGCCACCGCGCACGGCTTTGATCACGGCGGCGACTTCGGTCGGGTGGTGACCGTAGTCGTCGACCAGCATCACGTTACCGCCGTCCACCGGCAATTCGCCGTAGACCTGGAAGCGTCGGCCAACGCCCTGGAACCCGGACAGGCCCTGAACGATGGCTTCGTCACTGACGCCTTCGTCGGTGGCGATGCAGATGGTCGCCAGCGAGTTGAGCACGTTGTGGTTGCCCGGCATGTTCACGGACACGTCCAGCGGCTCGCGATCCGGGCGCAGCACGGTGAAGAAGGTCTGCATGCCCTGCTGACGCACATTGATGGCACGCACGTCGGCGTCTTCGCTGAAGCCGTAGGTCACGGTCGGACGCTTGACCAGCGGCAGGATTTCACGCACCACCGGATCGTCCAGGCACATCACCGCCAAACCGTAGAACGGCAGGTTGTGCAGGAACTCGACGAAGGTTTTCTTCAGTTTGTTGAAGTCACCGTCGTAGGTCGCCATGTGGTCGGCGTCGATGTTGGTCACCACCGCTACCAGCGGTTGCAGGTGCAGGAAACTGGCGTCGCTTTCGTCGGCTTCGGCGATCAGGTAGCGGCTGGTGCCGAGTTGGGCATTGGTGCCCGCGGCATTCAGACGGCCACCGATGACGAAGGTCGGGTCCAAACCACCAGCGGCGAACACCGAAGCGATCAGGCTGGTGGTGGTGGTTTTGCCGTGAGTACCGGCGACGGCGATGCCGTGGCGATAGCGCATCAGCTCGGCGAGCATCTCGGCACGCGGTACCACCGGGATTCGACGCTCAAGGGCGGTCGCCACTTCCGGGTTGGAGGTGTTCACAGCGCTGGAAACCACCAGCACATCGGCGGTCGCAGCGTTCTCGGCACGGTGGCCGATATAGATGTGCGCACCGAACGATTCCAGACGCTCGGTCACCGGCGAAGCCTTCAGGTCGGAACCGGACACTTCATAGCCCAGGTTCAGCAACACTTCAGCGATGCCGCACATGCCCACGCCGCCGATACCGACGAAGTGGATGCGACGGATGCGGCGCATTTCCGGTTGTGGCATGGCTTTCTGATTTTCAACCATGGGCCACCTCCAGGCAGGTATCGACCACGCTACGGGTGGCATCGGGTTTGGCCAGACGGCGGGCCGCTTGGGCCATTTCTTCGAGTCGTTGCGGTTGCATCAAGACCTCTGTCAGGCGCGCGGCAAGGTCCGCGGCACCAGTCGTTCTTTGCGGCATCACGAAGGCAGCGCCTTCACGGGCCAAATAATCGGCGTTGCGGGTCTGGTGATCGTCGATCGCGTGGGGCAAAGGCACCAGCATCGAGGGCAGACCAACGGCAGCCAGCTCACTGATGGTCAGCGCGCCAGCGCGGCACACCACCAGGTCAGCCCAGCCATAGGCCTGGGCCATGTCTTTGATGAACGGCTGCACCTGCGCATCCACGCCGGCGGCGCGGTAGCGCTCTGCAGTCACTTCATCGTGGTTTTTGCCGGCCTGATGAAACACTTCCGGACGCAAATCGGCAGGGACTTGCGCCAAGGCTTCAGGCAGCAACTTGTTCAACGGTTCTGCGCCCAGGCTTCCGCCGAGGATCAGCAAACGCGCTTTGCGCCCGGCCAGAGCCGGTCGCGATGTTTCGAGGAACAGCTCGCTGCGCACCGGGTTTCCGGTGGTACGGCGGGTGTCCGACAGAGTAAAGGTGTCGGGGAACGCTTCACACACCCGGGCGGCGAACGGCACCAGCAACCGATTGGCGGTGCCGGCCACGGCGTTCTGCTCGTGAACGATCACCGGCACACCGGCCAGTTTCGCGGCAATCCCGCCAGGCCCGGTCACATAACCACCGAAGCCGACCACGCAGACTGGACGCAACTTGCGAATCACCGCCCGCGCCTGCCACACCGACTTGAGCAACATGAACGGTGCCTTGAGCAGCGACAGCTTGCCCTTGCCACGCAACCCGGTGGCATTGATGCGGTGCAGTTCCAGACCTGCAGCCGGCACCAGTTCGTTTTCGATTCCGCGTGGCGTGCCGAGCCAGTGCACGGTGTAGCCGCGCGCCTGGAATTCGCGGGCACAGGACAGCGCCGGGAACACATGGCCGCCGGTGCCGCCGGCCATGATCAATACGTTAGCGCCCATGGTTCGGCTCCTCGGCGAAGTCGCTCTCATGGAACTCCATCTCTTCACTGCCCAAGTGGGTCCGACTCTCCCACTCGATCCTCAGCAACAAGCCGAGGCAGGCGCAGCAGATCACCAGGGAACTGCCGCCATAACTGAGGAACGGCAGGGTCAGGCCCTTGGTCGGCAGCAGACCGACGTTCACCCCGATGTTGATCAGGAACTGACCGATCCACAGGAACGACAGACCGTAAGCCACATAAGCGGCGAAGAACTGCTTGGCTTTTTCGGCCCACAGACCGATGTACATGCCGCGAATACAGACGAAGACGAACAGCGCGACAGTGCACAGCGAACCGACGGCGCCCAGTTCTTCGGCAAGTACGGAGAACACGAAGTCGGTGTGCGCTTCAGGCAGGTAGAACTGTTTCTGCACGCTGTTGCCCAGGCCGACGCCCAGCCATTCACCGCGACCGAAGGCAATCAACGCCTGCGACAACTGATAACCGGCGCCGAACTGGTCGGCCCACGGGTCGGCGAAGTTAGTCAGACGCGCCATCCGGTAGGGCTGCATCTGAATCAGCAAGACCACGGCCCCGACTGCCAGCACCACCATCAGCGAGAAGCGGAACAGCCCGACTCCGCCGAGGAACAGCATCGCCGCCGCAGCCCCCATCATTACCACGGTGGCACCGAAGTCCGGCTCCATCAGCAACAGACCCGCCATCGGCAGCAGCACGATGAACGGCTTGAAGAAGCCCATCCAGCTCTCGCGCACTTCTTTCTGCCGACGCACCAGATAACCGGCGAGATAGATCACCACAAACACCTTGGCAATCTCGGACGGCTGCACGTTGAAGAAGCTGAAACCGATCCAGCGCATCGACCCGTTCACTTCACGGCCGATCCCCGGGACGATCACCATTACCAGCAGACCGAATGCGCCGATCAGCATCATCCAGCCCAGACGCTGCCAGGTGGCAATCGGAATCATCATGGTGATGATGCACGCGCCGAGGCCTAGCGCCACGTAGATCAGGTGGCGAATCATGTAATACAGCGCGCTGCCCGACTGCGCCGCCGCCACTTCGGTGGAGGCCGAGGCGATCATGATCAGGCCCAGGCCCAGCAGCGCCAGGCAACCGGCGAGCATCGGGAAGTCGAGGTCGATGCCACGGCCGGTGATGATCGGCGACGGGTACGGCTTGATGATATTGCGCAGGCTCATGCCAGATCCTCCACGGCGCGGACGAACTGGTGACCACGGTCTTCGTAATTCTTGAACATGTCGAAACTTGCGCAGGCGGGCGACAGCAGCACCACGTCACCCGGCTGGGCGACCGCGCGGCATTGCGCGACGGCGTCGACCAGCGAGGTCGCGCGAATCAGCGGCACGGCATCGCCGATAGCCTCGCCGATCTTGTCGGAGTCGCGGCCCATCAGGATCACGGCGCGGCAGTTGGCCGCCACCGGATCGCGCAGGTCGTTGAACTCGGCGCCTTTGCCGTCGCCACCGGCGATCAGCACGACCTTGCCGTCGATGTCCGCACCCAGGCCTTCGATGGCAGCCAGAGCGGCGCCGACGTTGGTGGCCTTGGAATCGTTGTAGTAACCGACGCCGTCGAGATCACGCAGCCACTGGCAGCGGTGTTCGAGGCCGGTGAAGTTACGCAGGGCATCAAGCATGGCGTCGAACGGCAAGCCGACCGCATGGCCGAGCGCCAGCGCCGCGAGGGCGTTGGCCTGGTTATGCGCGCCGCGCACTTTCAGTTCGCGCACCGGCATCAGGTTCTGGAATTCGAAGGCCAGGTATTTCTCGCCGTCTTCTTCGCGCAGGCCGAAGGCCTTGAAATCCGGTTTGTTCAGGCCGAAGGTCCAGCAAGGCTGGCCTTCGCCGATCAGCGGACGGCTGAGTGCATCCTGACGGTTGACCACGAACTGCTTCGCACCACGGAAGATCCGGTGCTTGGCCAGGTGATACGCCGGCAGGCCGCTGTAGCGGTCCATGTGGTCTTCGCTGATGTTGAGCACGGTGGCCACTTCAGCGTTGAGCTGGTCGGTGGTTTCCAGCTGGAAGCTCGACAGCTCCATCACGTACAGCTCGACGTCATCGCTGAGCAATTCCAGCGCTGGCGTACCGAGGTTGCCGCCGACCGCGACGCGTTTGCCGGCCGCAGCCGCCATCTCGCCGACCAGAGTGGTGACGGTGCTTTTCGCGTTGGAACCGGTGATGGCCACGATCGGCGCCCGCGCGTTACGCGCGAACAGCTCGATATCGCCGGCCATTTTCACGCCACGGGCGGCAGCGGCTTGCAGGGCCGGGGTCGCCAGCGCCAGGCCAGGGCTCACGTAGAGCTCGTCGGCACGGCAAAGGAATTCGACGTCCAGCTCGCCACAACGCACTTCCACGTGCGGATAGTCACGCTTGAGCGTGGCCAGTTCCGGTGGATTGTCCCGCGTATCGGCGACGGCAAACGACACGCCCCGGTTCGCCAGGAAGCGAACCAGGGACATGCCGCTCTTGCCGAGGCCGACAACGATGCGGAAGTGGTCAGAAGCGATCAGAGACACTCGTTCTACCTCAGCTTCAGGGTGGCAAGGCCGATCAACACGAGAATCACGGTGATGATCCAGAAACGGACGATCACGCGTGGCTCGGGCCAGCCCTTGAGTTCAAAGTGGTGGTGAATCGGTGCCATGCGGAACACACGGCGACCGGTCAGCTTGAAAGAGGCAACCTGGATAACCACCGACAGGGTTTCCATCACGAACACGCCGCCCATGATGAACAGGACGATTTCCTGACGGACGATCACTGCGATGGTGCCCAGTGCCGCGCCCAGTGCCAGAGCACCGACATCGCCCATGAACACTTGCGCCGGGTAAGTGTTGAACCAGAGGAATCCGAGGCCGGCACCGATCAGTGCGCCGCAGAACACGATCAGTTCGCCCGCACCCGGCACGTAAGGGATCAGCAGGTATTCAGCGAATTTCACGTTACCCGACAGGTAGCAGAAGATCCCCAGACCGCCGCCGACCATCACGGTTGGCATGATCGCCAGACCGTCGAGACCGTCAGTCAGGTTGACCGCGTTGCTTGAGCCGACGATCACGAAGTAGGTCAGCACGATGAACCCGGCGCCCAGCGGAATGCTGTAGTCCTTGAGCATCGGCAGGATCAGCGTGGTTTCCACCGGCGTGGTGGCGGTCATATAAAGGAAGATCGCCGCGCCCAGACCGAACACCGACTGCCAGAAATACTTCCAGCGGCTTGGCAAGCCACGGGAGTTCTTCTCGATCACTTTGCGGTAGTCGTCGACCCAGCCGATGGCACCGAACAGCAGCGTCACCAGCAGAACGACCCACACGTAGCGGTTGCTCAGGTCAGCCCATAGCAGGGTGCTGACACCGATGGAAGACAAAATCAGTGCGCCACCCATGGTTGGCGTACCCGACTTGGACAGGTGCGATTGCGGGCCGTCATTACGAACGGACTGGCCGATCTGACGGTTCTGCAGGGTGCGGATCATCCACGGGCCATAGCACAGCGACAAAACCAGCGCGGTCAGCACACCGAGGATCCCGCGCAGGGTCAGGTACTGGAAGACCGCGAAGCCTTTGTAGAACTGTTGCAGATACTCCGCTAGCAGCAGCAGCATTAATGTTTCTCCAGACTGGACCCGCACAGAGCCGCAACGATGTTTTCCATCGCTGCACTGCGCGAACCCTTGATCAAAATGGTGGTGTTTGTGTCCTGCTCGGCGTCGAGGGCCTGGATCAGTTCGGCTTGCGTGCCGAAGTGATGCGCCTCTTTGCCGAATGCGTTCACGGCGTGGACCATGTTCGGCCCGACCGCGTAAAGCGCGGAAACCTTGCCCCGGGCATATTCGCCCACGTCGCGGTGCCCCTGCTCCGCCCAGTCGCCCAACTCGCCGATATCTCCGAGCACCAGGACGGTGCGGCCGGAAAAGCCGGCGAGTATATCAACGGCAGCGCACATGGAGGTGGGGTTTGCGTTGTAAGTGTCATCGATCACGCGCATACCGTTCTTCGCCAGTTGCGCGACGGTGCGACCCTTGACCGGTTGTACCGCGCCAAGCCCGGTGGCAATGCCGAACAGCGACACGCCCAAGGCGTGAGCGGCAGCGGCGGCAGCCATGGCGTTGGCCACGTTATGGGTGCCGAGCAGGTTCAGTTGAACGTGCTCCACACCTTCAGGTGTATGCAGGTTGAAGGCGGGGCAGCCCCGGGCATCAGTGCTCAGGTCGCTGGCGTAGAAATCTGCCTGAGGATTGTTCAGGGAGAAGGTCAGCACCTTGCGTGCGCCGGCGCGGAGCTTCCAGATGCCAAAGGCCTTGTCATCGAGGTTGAGCACGGCGACGCCATCCGCTGCCAGCCCGTCGATGATCTCGCCTTTGGCTTCGACGATTTTTTCCGGCCCGCCGAACTCGCCAACGTGAGCGGTACCGGCGTTGTTGAGGATCGCCACGTGTGGCTTGGTCAGCCCGACGGTGTAGGCGATTTCGCCCAGACGCGAAGCGCCCAGTTCGATTACGGCGGCGGTGTGTTCCGGGGCCAGTTCGAGCAGGGTCAGCGGTGCGCCGAGATCATTGTTCAGATTGCCGCGCGTCGCCAGCACCGGACCGCGGGTACGCAGGATGCTCGCGAGCATTTCCTTGACCGTGGTCTTGCCGCTGGAGCCAGTGATGGCCGCGACTGGCTGGGTGAATGCGGCACGGTTCAGCGCACCCAATTGGCCGAGGGCCTGGCGGGTGTCCTTGACCAGCAGTTGCGGCAAGGTGCTGTCGACGACTTCGCGCTCGACCAGTGCCGCCACCGCGCCTTTGCCGGCGACGTCATTCAGATAGTCGTGACCATCGAAGCGCGGGCCAGTCAGGGCAATAAACAGTTGGCCAGCGGTGATCGCACGGCTGTCGATGCTGACGCCATCGAAACTGGCATCGCTGCTGATCAGACGGGCGTCGAGCACGTTGGTCAGTTCGCTCAATGTCAGGGCCTTAAGCATGGGCCACCTCCCACGCGGTGAGGGCATGATCGGCCTCGACCAGATCGGAGAAAGCGTGCCGCTCGCCGTTGATTTCCTGATAGTCCTCGTGACCTTTACCGGCCAGCACGATCACGTCATCCGCCGAAGCACCGGCGATCAGCTGGGTGATCGCCTGACCACGGCCGGCGACGAAAGTAACTTTATCCACAGCGCTGAAACCGGCGCGGATGTCGTCGAAAATCTGCGCCGGGTCTTCCGTACGCGGGTTGTCATCGGTGACCAGTACACGATCAGCCAGACGCTCGACCACTTCGGCCATCAGCGGACGCTTGCCGCGATCACGATCACCGCCACAGCCGAACAGGCACAGCAACTGGCCTTTGACGTGTGGGCGCAATGCAGTCAGAACTTTTTCCAGCGCATCCGGGGTGTGGGCGTAATCGACCACCACCAGCGGCTGAGTGCCGCCACCCAGACGCTGCATGCGTCCGGCCGGGCCTTCGAGTTTCGGCAGCACCTTGAGAATTTCGTCGAGCGCGTAATCCAGACCGAGCAAGGCGCCGACTGCCGCCAGTACGTTGCTCAGGTTGAAACGACCGAGCAGCGTGCTGCGCAGATGATGTTCGCCCTGCGGCGTGACCAGCGTGGCGCGTACGCCGTGGTCATCGAACTGCGCTTCACGGCAGAACAGGTAGGCGCTGCTGTCGAGCAGGCTGTAAGTGATCAGGCGCGAATCGCGTTTTTCGGCGGCCAGTTGCCGACCGAAATCGTCGTCGAGGTTGACCACGCGGCACTTCAGGTCATTCCAGGCGAACAGCTTGGCCTTGGCCTCGGCATACGCCTCCATGGTGCCGTGATAATCCAGGTGATCGCGGGACAGGTTGGTCATCACCGCGACGTCGAACGCCAATGCGGTAACGCGGCCCTGGTCCAGACCGTGTGACGAGACTTCCATGGCCACGGCTTTGGCCCCGGCCTTTTTCAGGTCGCCAAGAGTTGCTTGCACGGCAATCGGATTCGGCGTGGTGTGCAGACCACTTTCCAGCGCGCCATAGAAGCCGGAGCCCAGCGTACCGACGATGCCGCAGTGCTGACCGAGCAGATCCAGTGCCTGCGCGACCAGTTGGGTCACGCTGGTCTTGCCGTTGGTGCCAGTGACCCCGACCAGGTTCAGGTGATGGCTCGGTTCGCCATAAAAGCGCCCGGCGATGTCGGACAGCTGCGCCGCCAGGCCTTTGACCGGAATCAACGGCACTTCGGTGATCGGCAGCACGGTGGCGCCTTCCACTTCATAGGCAACCGCCGCCGCGCCGCGCTGCAAGGCATCGGCGATGTGCGCACGGCCATCGAACTTGCCGCCCGGCACGGCGAGGAACAGGTCACCCGCGCGTACGTTGCGGCTGTCCAGCGCCAATTCACGGATCAACAGATCGTGGCCGGCGTGGGGGAATATCTTGTTCAGACTCAGAGACATCAGCCGCGCCCTCCATTGGCTTTCAGCGGAACGACCGGGGTAGCGTTGGCCTGTTGGGTGGTCGGCAGGTTGTCCGGGGTCACGTTCATCAGACGCAGGGTGCCGGACATCACACGGCTGAACACCGGCGCCGACACCAGACCACCGAAGTAACCGGCCTTGGACGGTTCATCGATCACCACCACGATGGCGTAACGCGGATCGCTCATCGGGCCGAAACCGGCAAACAGCGAACGGTACGAGTTTTCGGCGTAGCCCTTGGTGCCCACCGACGTTTTACGTGCAGTACCCGACTTGCCGGCCACGTGATACGCCGGCACCTGCGCACGGAACACGCCGCGCGGTGCTTCAATCACTTGCTGCAGCATGCCTTGCATGGTTTTCGCGACCGCTTCCGGCAGTACCTGGGTGGTCTGCGGCGGCTTGTCGGTTTTGATCAGGGTCAGCGGTGCGAGACGACCGTTGTTGGCTAGCGCCGAGAACGCGTGCACCAACTGGATCGCGGTCACGGAAATACCGTAGCCGTAAGACAGCGTCGCGGTTTCAGCCTTGCGCCATTCACGGTAATTCGGCAGGTTGCCGACGCGCTCGCCCGGGAAGCCGAGGCCGGTGTCCTGGCCGAGGCCGACTTTCTGCGCGAGGCGGAAAATGGTTTCACCACCAATATCGAACGCGACCTTACTCATGCCGACGTTACTGGAGTTGATCAGGATGCCGGTCAAATCGAGTACCGGACCTTCGGTCTTCGACACGTCCTTGATGGTGTACTTGCCGATCTGCAGGGAGCCCGGGTACACCTCGACGGTGTCGCTCGGTTTCCAGCGGCCGGTTTCGATCGCGGCACTCATCGAGATCGCTTTCATGGTCGAACCCGGTTCGAACACGTCGATCATCGCGCGGTTACGCATCATCGCCGGCTGCAGGTTGCGACGGTTGTTCGGGTTGTAGGTCGGCTGGTTGACCATGGCGAGAATCTCGCCGGTCTTCACGTCCATGATCACCAGGCTACCCGCCTTGGCGCCGTTCTCGATAATCGCGTTCCGCAGCTCGCGGTTGGCCAGGTATTGCAGACGCAGGTCAATCGACAACGCCAAGGGCTTGCCGGCCTTGGCGTTCTTGGTGACCTGGACATCCTTGATCAGCCGACCGCGCCGATCCTTGATGACCTGCCGCTTGCCCGGGACACCGGCCAGCCACTCGTCGTAGGCCAGCTCGACGCCTTCACGCCCGTGATCGTCAATGTCGGTAAAGCCGACCATGTGCGCGGTAACTTCACCGGCCGGATAGAAGCGGCGGAATTCTTCGATGCCGTAAACGCCCGGCACTTTCAGATCGAGAACAGCCTGGCCCTGCTCGGGGGTCAGCCCGCGCACCAGATAAATGAATTCTTTGTTGGCCTGAGCTTCGAGACGTTCGGCCAGGGCTTTCGGATCCTGCCCCAGCGCAGCGGCCAGCGCCGGCCACTTCTCTTTGGCCGTCTGCATTTCCTTGGCGTTGGCCCACAGCGTAGTTACCGGGGTACTCACGGCCAGAGGTTCGCCATTGCGGTCGGTGATCAGACCACGGTGAGCAGGAATAGGAATATGACGCAGGCTGCGCGCATCGCCCTGACCTTTGAGGAAGTCACGGTCAACCACTTGCAGGTCGATGATGCGCCAGCAGATCGCCGCAACCATCACGCCGAGCAGTGCCACCATCAAGCGGAAGCGCCACGGGAAGAGTGCCCCTTCGAGTTTCATCATGGCGCCACCATCTTCACGTCAGCCGCGCCAGGGATGTGCATTTTCAGTTGTTCGGTGGCCAGCACTTCGATGCGGCTGTGCGCAGTCCAGGTGCTTTGCTCGAGAATCAGGCGCCCCCACTCGGCCTGCGCCTTGTCGCGCACGCTGAGTTCGTTATAAAGATTGTTGAGCAACTGCCGGTTCCAGTGCGCGCTGTAAGACACGCCGATGGCCGACACGAGCACGCCGATAAACAGCAGCAGCATGATAAAGCTGCCGCCCGGCAGGGGCTTGGCGAAAAGCTTGCTCACCGCAACTTCTCCGCGACACGCATGACAGCGCTACGGGAACGTGGGTTGGCTTTGAGTTCGGCGTCGGAGGCCGTCTGCGCTTTGCCGTGGATTTTGATTTTCGGTTCGAACGCCACGTGGCGCACGGGCAGGTTGCGTGGCAGGTTGTCAGCTTCGCCTTTCACCAGCTTGCGCATGAACAGTTTGACGATGCGGTCTTCCAGCGAGTGGAAGCTGATGACCACCAGACGGCCACCGATCTCCAGAGCATCCAGTGCTGCTTCGAGGCCGGCTTCCAGATCGCCCAGTTCGTTGTTGACGTGAATGCGCAAACCCTGGAATGCACGGGTCGCCGGGTTCTTGCCCTTCTCCCACGCCGGGTTGGCGACTTTCAAGACTTCGGCCAGATCAGCGGTGCGCTCGAACGGCTTGATGTCGCGGCGCTCGGCCACGGCACGGGCCATGCGCCCGGAGAAACGTTCTTCGCCGTATTCCTTGAACACCCGGGCGATTTCTTCCACCGGCGCGGTGTTGACGAACTCGGCGGCGCTGATGCCACGGGACGGATCCATGCGCATGTCCAGCGGGCCGTCGTTAAGGAAACTGAAGCCGCGCTCGGCGTCATCCAGCTGCGGCGAAGACACGCCGAGATCGAGCAGGATACCGCTGACCTTGCCGCTCAGACCTCGCTCGGCAACTACCGAACCCAGCTCGGCAAAGCTGCGCTGCACAACGACAAAGCGGCCGTCTTCGGCCGCTAGCGTTTGCCCGGTGGCAATCGCTTGTGGATCTTTGTCGAACCCGATGAGTCGACCGTCCGTCCCGAGCTGGCTGAGGATCAGCCGACTGTGCCCGCCGCGCCCGAACGTACCGTCCAGATAGCAGCCATCAGGACGTACGGCGAGAGCCTCGACGGCTTCGTCAAGCAGTACGGTGATGTGGTTAAAGCCGCTATCAATAGTCACAGGATCAAATCACGCAGTTCATCAGGCATGGCGCCCGGTTGTTGAATAGCAGCAAGGTCAGCGGCAGACACCGCGTTCCATGCATCCTCGTCCCACAATTGGAACTTGTTCAGTTGGCCCACCAGCATCGCTTTCTTATCAAGCTTGGCGTATTCGCGCAGACGCGGTGGAACCAGAAAACGACCACTGCCGTCGAGTTCGAGGTCGACGGCATTACCAATCAATAAACGCTGCAGGCGACGGTTCTCTTCGCGAAGCGAAGGGAGTGCGCGCAACTTGGTTTCAATGATTTCCCACTCGTCGAGCGGGTAGACACACAGGCACGGATCAACGGCATCAATGGTCACGATCAATTGGCCGGAACTACGCGAAACGAGCTCGTCACGGTACCGGCTCGGCATGGCGAGACGGCCCTTTGCATCGAGACTGATAGCGTTAGCTCCGCGAAACACGTCAGCGTTTCTCCAATTTTTATCGTTTTGAGCTCAAAAAACCCACTTCATGCCACTTTCCGCCACTTGCGCACACTATAGGAATGCGCCCACCACACCGTCAAGGCGCGGATCAAAGGAAAACCCTTACAGAACGGAGATTTAGGAGCTTAAAAGGAGGGGTAACGACAAATTGGCGGACACTTTTGACCAATAACTTGATGCAGCACTGAAAGCTGCGCTCGGAAGTTAAAGTAATTTGTTAAGAGTAAGATTTTTTCGGTATTACAAAAGCGCTTCTGCTGTTGATTGAAGCAAGGTGGGAAATGGCTATTACTGCATTTGCCGCTGCCGGACTTTAGCGCAGGCCTGCCGATAATAACCAGCCCTGATGCCATTGATTCAAGCAGGGAAAGAAAAAGGTGGAGAGTCGATCTGTAAGCCGGGTTCTGTCTTGAACAGTCATTCGTCTACGATGGCCATCACTGGACATCTTTAGCAACCTACCCGGTCCCAGCGCGGGCCACGCCTTGGGACCCTATTTGGTCTTGCTCCAAGTGGGGTTTACCTAGCCACGAACTGTTGCCAGACGTGCGGTGCGCTCTTACCGCACCTTTTCACCCTTACCGGCGCCGAAGCGCTTAGGCGGTTATTTTCTGTGGCACTTTCCGTAGGCTCACGCCTCCCAGGCATTACCTGGCACTTCGCCCTATGGAGCCCGGACTTTCCTCCCCCCCCTAATTTTCATAGAGGGCAGCGACTGTCCGATCGACTCTCCGCCGCGCAGGTTAACGGCAGAGCGCCCGAAGAACAAGCGCTAATAGCCGTGAAACCCGTCTGCGCGACGGGTTACTCGCCCTTCTGCTGTTCCAGTGCGACCTGATACAGCACGTTTTTGCGCTCGCCGGTGATTTGCGCGGCCAGAGCGGCGGCACGCTTGAGCGGCATCTCTTCGAGCAACAGATTGAGCACGCGCATCGCTTCGCTGCTGACCGCATCTTCAGACTCCGGTGCAGACCAGCCTGCGACCAGCACTACAAACTCGCCGCGCTGCTGGTTGCTGTCGGACTCGACAAATGCACGCAGCTCAGCCAGCGGCAAGCCTTTGAGCGTCTCGAAGGTTTTGGTGATTTCCCGGGCCAGCAACGCCTGACGCTCGCCACCGAACACCGCTTCCATGTCCTGCAGGCATTCGAGAATGCGATGCGGGGCCTCGTAGAAAATCAGCGTGCGCGGCTCTTCCTTGACCGCTTCCAGGCGCGCCTTGCGCCCTGCCGACTTGGCCGGCAGGAAGCCTTCGAAGATGAATCGGTCGGAGGGCAGGCCCGCCGCCGACAGCGCCGCGATCAACGCACAGGCGCCCGGCACCGGCACCACATTGATCCCCGCCGCCCGTGCCTGACGCACCAGGTGATAACCCGGATCGGAAATCAGCGGCGTCCCGGCATCGGAAATCAGCGCGACGTTATCGCCCGCCAGCAAACGGGTAATAAAGCGGCTACCTTCATCACGTTCGTTGTGTTCGTGGCAGGCGGCCAACGGCGTGGCAATGCCGAAGTGCTGCATCAACCGCGCCGAGTGCCGCGTGTCTTCGGCGGCGATCAGTGCAACCTCGCGAAGGATTTTCAGAGCCCGGGCGCTGATGTCGTCCAGGTTGCCGATGGGCGTCGCCACCACATAAAGCGAGCCAGCAGCGGAATTCAAAGGACCTGGAGCAGTCAAAGCGCACACCTCGTGTTCGGTAAAAGCCGGCATTGTAACGCGTCACGAGGCTTGCGAACCGTATGAGCCGAGCACGGTTTTGCAAGCCGTTGTGCGCCGCTGCAACATTTACTCCAGCTAAATTGATTGATTCACGCCAGTAACATCGCGCCCCGGCCAGTGCTTGGGTACAATTCCACGCTAATTTGATCGAGTATCAGGAACACTTACATGATCGCTTGCCTGCGGCTGTTCACTGCCCTCTGCCTCGCTGCCTTGCTGGCGGCCTGCGCCAGCTCCCCTTCCTCCAGCCTTGGCGAACTTCCACGGACTCCGGATGCCAGCATCGAGCAACTGCTCGAACAGGCGACCCAGGCCAAGACGCCGGAAAAAGCCGCGCTGTTGCGCTTGAGCGCGGCAGACTTGGCATATCGCCAGCGCAACGCCGGCCAGTCCGCGCAGATCCTGCAACAAGTGCCGATGGAGCAGTTGAAGCCAGGCCAGCAGATCTTCGCCAGCACCCTGTCCGCTGAGCTGGCGATGACTCGCAATCAGCCGAAAGCCGCGCTGACGGCCTTGAGCCATCCGAGCCTGCAGCATCTGAGCGAAATGCCGGAAGACCAGCAAGTGCGCACCGGCACCGTGCATGCCCGCGCACTGGAAGCCGATGGCCAGACCCTGGCGGCCGCTCGCGAGCGCATCTTCATCGCGCCAATGCTCAAAGGCGAAGCCGCGAGCAAGAACCACGAAGCGATCTGGACCCTGATCGCCTCGCTGCCGACCGATCAGCTGCAACCCAACACCGCCGACGATCTTGGCGGCTGGATGGGTCTGGCCCTGGCCGTGAAAACCGCCGGCACTCTGGAACAGCAGCAAGCGGCGATCGATGCCTGGCGCGCACAAAACCCGAAACACCCGGCGGCAATCAACCTGCCGCTGCCACTGACCAAACTCAAGGAACTGGCCAGCCAGCCCCTGAGCAAGATTGCCCTGCTGCTGCCGCAAGACGGCCCGCTGGCCTCGGTCGGCAAGGCCCTGCGTGAAGGTTTCATGGCGGCGCACTATCAAGCGCAACAGGCCGGCCAAAAGCCGCCCGCCATCGAGTTCTACGACAGCTCCAAGCTGACCTCGATGGACGAGTTCTACCGCAAGGCCCAGGCTGATGGCGTGCAATTGGTGGTCGGCCCGCTGGAAAAACCGCTGGTCAAACAACTGAGCACCCGTCCGCAACTGCCAATCACCACCCTCGCGCTGAACTACAGCGAAGGCGATCAAGGTCCGGCGCAACTGTTCCAGTTCGGTCTGGCGGCTGAAGACGAAGCCCGCGAAGTTTCGCGTCGTGCCCGCGCCGACGGCCTGCATCGCGCGGCGATCATGGTGCCGAAAGGCGAATGGGGCGACCGCGTACTGCGTGCGTTCAGCCAGGACTGGCAGGCCAATGGCGGCAGCATCGTCGCCACCGAGCGTGTCGATCAGCCGGTGCAACTGGCCCAGCAGATCGCCGACATGTTCCAGCTGCGTCAGAGCGAAGCCCGCGCCAAGAGCCTGCAGAACGCCGCTGGCACCAACGTAGCCGCGCAGCCGTCGCGTCGTCAGGACATCGAGTTCATCTTCCTCGCAGCCACCCCGCAACAGGCGCAGCAGATCAAGCCGACCCTGAACTTCCAGTACGCGGGCGATGTTCCGGTGTACGCGACCTCCCACGTCTACAGCGCCAGCGGCGATGTGAACCAGTACAACGACATGAACGGTGTGCGCTTCTGCGAAACCCCGTGGTTGCTGGAAGCCAACGACCCGCTGCGCCAGCAAGTCACCGCGCAATGGCCACAAGCGGCCGGTAGCCTTGGCCGCCTGTACGCCATGGGCGTCGATGCCTACCGCTTGGCACCGCGCCTGGGTCAGTTGAAGGCGCTGCCGGACAGCCGCATCGAAGGTCAGTCGGGCAGCCTGGGCATGACCCAGACCCAACGCGTGGTGCGTCAGTTGCCATGGGCGCAGTTCGTCAACGGTCAGGTTCAACGCCTGCCGGACACCCCGCGCTGATGCCCGACGGCTCGCACCTGCAGAGCGGCAAGGATGCCGAGCGCCAGGCGCTCGAGCATCTGCAACACCAGGGTCTGCGCCTGCTGGCGCAGAACTGGTCATGCAAACGGGGCGAGCTTGATCTGGTCATGCTTGATGGCGATACAGTAGTATTCGTCGAAGTCCGCTACAGAAAAAACACTCAATGGGGTGGCGCGCTCGCTAGCATCGATGAGCGCAAACGGCAGAAACTGATTTTCGCCGCGCAGTATTTTCTTCAGCGTGAGTCACGCTGGGCTGATTCCCCTTGCCGCTTCGACGTGGTGGCCATCGACAGGCACCCGGATCAATTGAACTGGTTGCAGAATGCGTTCGATGGTTGATTCTCTGCACACCACCCCGGACACTTTCACCGACAATTTTTGCTCTTTGCTTTGCGGGCTGCACATTCACGTGCCGAACAGCCGCGCTACTTAAGGTCACACAGATGGACATGCAATCCCGAATTCGCCAGCTTTTCCAGGCCAGTATCGACACCAAGCAACAGGCGATGGACGTACTTGCACCGCACATCGAGCAAGCCAGCCAGATCATGGTCAACGCCCTGCTCAACGAAGGCAAAATGCTTTCGTGCGGCAACGGCGGCTCTGCCGGCGACGCCCAGCACTTCTCCTCGGAGCTGCTCAACCGCTTCGAGCGCGAACGCCCGAGCCTGCCGGCCATCGCCCTGACCACCGACAGCTCGACGATCACCTCGATCGCCAACGACTACAGCTACAACGAAGTGTTCTCCAAGCAGATCCGCGCACTGGGTCAACCAGGCGACGTATTGCTGGCGATTTCGACCAGCGGTAACTCGGCAAACATTATTCAGGCGATCCAGGCCGCACATGATCGCGAAATGATTGTCGTAGCATTGACTGGCCGCGATGGCGGCGGCATGGCTTCGCTGCTGCTGCCTGAAGATGTCGAGATTCGCGTACCGGCCCATGTCACTGCACGTATTCAGGAAGTCCATCTGCTGGCGATCCATTGCCTCTGCGATCTGATCGACAGCCAACTGTTCGGGAGTGAAGAATGACCCCTAATCGCCTTGGCCTTCTGGCCTTGACCCTGTGCCTCGGCATCAGCGGCTGCACCTCGGTGGTGAATGCCAGCCGTGAAGCGCCGATTGAAGACGACCGCGGCACCCGAACCTTCGGCAGCAAAATCGACGACTCGCTGATCGAGACCAAAGTCGGCGTCAACGTGGCCAAGGCCGACCCCGGCCTGGACAAGGACTCGCATATTGTCGTCACCAGCTTTAACGGCGTGGTGCTGCTCGCCGGCCAGACGCCGCGCGAAGACCTCAAGGCCAAGGCCGAACAGGCCGCCGCCAACGTCCAGCGCGTGAAGAAGGTGCACAACGAGCTGCAAGTGATTGCGCCGTCCAGCTTCCTCGCCCGCCAGAACGACGCCTGGCTGACCACCAAGATCAAGACCCAGATGCTGACCGATGCCAGCATTCCCGGCTCGCGCATCAAGGTCGTGACCGAGAACGGCATCGTCTATCTGCTGGGCCTGCTGACCAAGCAGGAAGCCCAACAGGCGACCAACCTGGTGCAGAGCGTTTCCGGTGTGCAGAAAATCGTGAAGCTGTTCGAATACATCGACTGATACGCGACGAGCAGATACAAAAAAGGCGATCCATCCGGATCGCCTTTTTTATTACTTCACCACTTTCAAGCTTGGCCGGCCGCTTGGTCGCGGCGGCTCGCTGCCCGGTGGCGGCAAGTCGTCATCCGGCTCGATATCGTCTTCGTCATCCATCGGCGACTCGAGATCGAACACCATGCCCTGCCCGTTCTCCCGGGCGTAGATGCCCAGAATCGCGCTGATTGGCACATACAGACTGTGCGGAACGCCACCGAAGCGACCCTCGAAGGTCACCACGTCGTTGTCCATGTGCAAGTGCCGCACGGCGCTGGGCGAAATGTTCAGGACAATTTGCCCGTCACTGGCAAAGCCCTGCGGCACCTGCACTGCCGGGTATTCGGAATTGACCAGCATGTGCGGGGTGCAATCGTTATCCACAATCCACTCGTAGAGCGCGCGGACCAGATAAGGTCGACTGGAGTTCATAGCGGCTCCTTAAGCCTTAGCGCATATCGCGTTCGACGCCAGACAGACTCGCCTGGAAAGCCTCACGCGCAAACTGGCGCTCCATATAATCAAGCAGCGGCTTGGCCGGCCGCGGCAGTTCAATACCCAGAATCGGCAAACGCCAGAGTATTGGCAATAGGCAGCAATCCACCAGACTTTGTTCCTCACTGAGGAAAAACGGCTTGTCGGCAAACAGCGGCGACACGCCCGTCAGGCTTTCACGCAATTCCTTACGCGCCACGACACGCGCGGCCTCCTTGGACTTGGGATCAAGAATCAGATCCACCAGACCACACCAGTCGCGCTGAATACGGTGAATCAGCAGACGACTGTTGGCACGCGCCACCGGATAAACCGGCATCAGTGGCGGATGCGGGTAACGCTCATCCAGATATTCCATCACCACGGTCGACTCCCACAACGCCAGGTCGCGATCAACCAGCGTCGGGAGACTGCCGTAAGGGTTCACCTCAATCAGTTTAGGCGGCTGGCGACCAGCTTCCACGTAAATGATTTCGGCGCTGACACCCTTCTCTGCAAGCACGATGCGCACTCGGTGGGAATAGTGGTCGGCGGGGTCGGAGTAACAGGCCAACCGATTGGTCACGCCCATGGCGATCCTCCTCGCTTGTTGAAATTATCGGAACCGGAAAAACGCGCGCGCCCAGAGGGCGCCTCCCGCAACGCCTGGCGAACCAGGTGTCGCGTTATCGGAGGCGCCCTTGGGCGCGCGCGATTAACAGCAATGCTTGAAGCGTATCAGTGCACGTCTTTCCAGTATTCACGCTTGAGCAGGTAGGCGAACACAAAGAAGAACGCCAGGTACAGCAAGACGTAAGTACCGATGCGCTGATGTTGCAGCTTAACCGGGTTAGCCGAGTAAGCCAGGAAGGTTACCAGATTCTTGACCTTCTCATCGAACTGCTCTTCGTTCAGAGCACCGGATTTCGGCACGATGGTCAACTGATCGCACGCTTCATGGGTCAGCGGCGTACCGGTCAGCGGATCGTATTGCTTCTTGCCGTCCTCGACGATCTGCACTTGCTTGCAGCCAACCACCTGGCGACCTTGCAGGCCGACCAGCACGTTAGGCATGCCGACGTTCGGGAAGACCTTGTTGTTCACGCCCCAAGGACGTGCCGGATCTTCGTAGAACGAGCGCAGGTAACCGTAGAGCCAGTCAGTGCCACGCACACGCGCCACCAAAGTCAGGTCCGGCGGAGCAGCACCGAACCAGGTCTTGGCGTCCGCCGGCTGCATGCCGATGTTCATGTGGTCGCCGATCTTGGCGCCAGTGAACACCAGCTTCTCGAGCATCATTTCGTGGGGAATGCCGAGGTCATCGGCCACCCGCTCGTAACGCTGAAACTTGGCACTGTGGCAGCCCATGCAATAGTTGGCGAAGGTTCGCGCGCCATCTTGCAGGGCAGCCTTATCGGATACATCGATGTCGACTTTTTCCAGCTCCGGACCACCGTGTTCGGCGGCGAAAGACAGCACGGGCAGAGCAGCAAAAATCAGAGCAAAAAATAACTTTTTCATCAGCCAGTCACCCTTTCCGGAACCGGTTTGGTCTTCTCGAGCCTGGTGTAGAACGGCATCAGAATGAAGTAGGCGAAGTACAGGAAGGTGCAGATCTGCGACACCAGCGTGCGCTCCGGCGTCGGGGCGAGTACACCCAGAATGCCGAGGATCACGAAGGAAATGCAGAACACCACCAGCCATGCTTTGCTCATCCAGCCCTTGTAACGCATCGATTTGACCGGGCTGCGATCCAGCCACGGCAGCACAAACAGCATGGCAATCGAGGCGCCCATGGCGATCACGCCCATGAGTTTGTCCGGGATCGCACGCAAGATCGCGTAGAACGGCGTGAAGTACCAGACCGGGGCAATGTGCTCAGGCGTCTTGAACGGGTTGGCTTGCTCGAAGTTTGGTTTTTCGAGGAAGTAGCCGCCCATTTCCGGGAAGAAGAACACGATAAAGCAGAAGATGAACAGGAACACCACTACGCCGACGATGTCTTTCACGGTGTAGTACGGATGGAAGGCAATGCCATCCAGCGGGACACCGTTTTCGTCTTTGTGCTTCTTGATGTCGACGCCATCCGGGTTGTTCGAGCCGACTTCGTGCAGTGCCAGGATGTGCAGCACCACCAGACCGAGGATCACGATCGGCAGCGCGACGACGTGCAGGGCGAAGAAGCGGTTCAGGGTGATTCCGGAAATCAGGTAGTCACCACGAATCCACTGGGTCAGGTCGTTACCGATCACCGGAATCGCACCGAACAGCGAGATGATCACCTGGGCACCCCAGTAGGACATCTGACCCCACGGCAGCAGATAACCCATGAAGGCCTCAGCCATCAGCGCCAGGTAGATCAGCATGCCGAATACCCAGACCAGTTCACGTGGTTTCTGGTACGAACCGTAGAGCAGGCCACGGAACATGTGCAGGTAGACCACGATGAAGAACGCCGAAGCGCCGGTGGAGTGCAGCAGACGCAGGATCGAGCCGTACTCGACATCGCGCATGATGTATTCGACGGAAGCGAAGGCCTCTTCTGCCGACGGCGTGTAGCTCATCGTCAGCCAGACACCGGTGACAATCTGATTGACCAGCACCAGCAGCGCCAGCGAGCCGAAGAAATAGAAGAAGTTGAAGTTTTTTGGTGCGTAATACTTGCTGAGATGGTCTTCCCACATTTTTGTCGCAGGGAAGCGCGCATCAACCCAATCCATGAACTTGCTCATCACGCTTTCTCCGTATCGACGCCAATGACAATCAGGTCATCGGTCTCATAGGAATGCGGGGGAACTGGCAGGTTCAAAGGCGCGGGTTGCGACTTGTAGACGCGGCCAGCCAGATCGTAGTGGGAACCGTGGCAAGGGCAGAAATAGCCACCGACCCAGTCTTTACCCAGATCTGCAGGCGCCACTTCGGGACGGAAGGTTGGTGAGCAACCCAAGTGCGTGCAGATCCCGATCAGCAGGAGAATTTCCGGCTTGATCGAACGCACTTCAGGATCGACATAGGTAGGTTGCGTGGAGTTTTTGGAAGTCGGATCGGAGAGCTGGCCCTCGATCTTCTTGAGATTCCCCAGGATTTCCGCAGTACGGCGGACAATGAACACCGGCTGGCCGCGCCACTCAGCAATCATCTGCTGTCCTGGCTCGATCTTGCTGACATTCACTTTCACCGGTGCACCGGCGGCTTTCGCCTTGGCACTGGGAAACCATGACCCCACGAACGGGACCGCAGCCCCCACCGCTCCTGCAGCACCCACCACGGATGTGGCTGCTACCAAGAAGCGACGCCGGCCTGCATTCACGCCGTCATTGCTCATTCAGTCCTCTCCCATCAGCTTTGTGGCCTGTTAAATCAGGCATCTACTAAATAAATCAATGTTACTTATAAAAATTTTGCCGAGATGGTAATGAAAAGCCCCAATTCTGACAAGGGAATTACCCGGAGCTCATACCCTCAAGCCTTGCAGTATAGGGGGTCTACGAATGTGGCAAGTTGTCACAGCGCAATTCTTTTGATAAATCGCAGGCATAAAAAAACGCCCGGTTCCGTGAGGAATCGGGCGTTCTTTTTTGAACGTGGAAACGAATTAACGCTTCGAGTACTGCGGACGCTTACGCGCTTTACGCAGACCAACTTTCTTACGTTCAACTTCACGGGCGTCGCGAGTAACGAAGCCAGCTTTGCGCAGAGCGCTACGCAGGGTTTCGTCGTAGTCCATCAGAGCGCGAGTGATGCCGTGGCGGATTGCGCCAGCCTGACCACTTACACCACCACCGATGACAGTGACGTAGATGTCGAACTTCTCGACAGTCTCGGTCAGTTCCAGCGGCTGACGAACTACCATGCGGGCAGTTTCGCGGCCGAAGAACGAGTCCAGGGAGCGGTTGTTGATGGAGATGTTACCAGTACCCGGACGCAGGAAAACGCGTGCGGTTGCGGTCTTGCGACGGCCAGTGCCGTAATTTTGAGTCGCCGACATAATGAACTATTCCGTTAAATCTTCAGTTCTTGGGGCTGCTGAGCAGTATGAGGGTGTGCAGCGCCCGCATAGACTTTCAGCTTACGGTACATGTCACGACCCAGCGGGTTCTTAGGCAGCATGCCTTTAACCGCGGTCTCGATCACGCGCTCAGGGGCCTTGGCGATCAGCTTTTCAAAGTTGATCGACTTGATGCCGCCCGGGAAACCGGAGTGGGAGTAGTACATTTTGTCAGTGGTTTTAGCGCCGGTTACACGGATCTGCTCGGCGTTGATTACGACGATGTAGTCGCCGGTGTCAACGTGAGGAGTGTACTCAGGCTTGTGCTTGCCACGCAGACGGCTCGCGATTTCGGTGGCCAGACGACCCAGGGTCTGACCAGCAGCGTCGACGACAAACCAGTCGCGCTTTACTGTTTCCGGTTTAGCAGTAAAAGTTTTCATTCTTTATAGCCTCAGGGGCCGCCTGTAAATAAGACGGCGGATCTTACTGAATAGTGCGTACTTTGACAAGTCAAAGGCAGCCGGATACAGACGCTTTCGGGGGCTCGGGTCGGCGCGTCCGTTCAACGGCAAGATTCTTCGGCGGCGGCGCATCACTTCCACTGCAGAAAGAGGTCGGCAATTATGCAGATTGCGAAAAAATTTTCAACCTGCTTTTATGATTGTTTTGCCCAAGGAGCACCCGATGGACTATCGCCAGCTAGGCCGTACCGACCTGAACGTGAGTGCAATCTGCCTCGGCACCATGACCTGGGGCGAGCAAAACACTGAAGCTGAAGCCTTCGCCCAGATCGAACGGGCCAAGGAAGCCGGGATCAATTTCATCGACACCGCCGAGATGTACCCGGTGCCGCCGAAAGCCGACACCTACGCCACCACCGAGCGCTACATCGGCAATTACTTCAAGCGTCGCGGCGACCGCGCCGACTGGATCCTAGCCAGCAAGATCGCCGGCCCCGGCAACACCATCGACTACATCCGCGACAAGAACCTGCGCCACAATCGCCAGCACATCACCGCCGCAGTGGATGCCAGCCTCGAGCGCCTGCAGACCGATTACATCGACCTTTATCAATTGCACTGGCCAGAGCGCAGCACCAACTTTTTCGGACAGCTGGGCTACAAGCACAAGATCGAGGCCAACCTGACGCCGCTCGAAGACACGCTCGAAGCGCTCGACGAACAGGTCAAGGCCGGCAAGATCCGCCACATCGGGCTGTCCAACGAGACGCCGTGGGGCACCATGCGTTTCCTTGCCCTGGCCGAAGCCCGTGGCTGGCCGCGCGCGGTGTCGATCCAGAACCCGTACAACCTGCTCAACCGCAGCTTCGAAATCGGTCTGGCCGAAATCGCCATCCGCGAACAATGCGGCCTGCTCGCCTACTCGCCGCTGGCGTTCGGCTTCCTGTCAGGCAAGTACGAAGGTGGCGCGCGCCCACCGAAAGGCCGCCTGAGCCTCTACAGCCGCTTCAGCCGCTATTTCAACGCGCAATCGGAAGCTGCCTGCAGCCGCTATGTGGCATTGGCCCGTGAACACGGTCTGGATCCGGCGCAAATGGCGCTGGCGTTCGTCACCCAGCAACCGTTCGTCACCAGCAACATCATTGGCGCGACGACGCTTGCGCAACTGGACAGCAACATTGCCAGTTTTGATCTGAAACTTTCCGATGAAGTGCTGGCGGGAATCGAGGCGATTCACAAGGATCACCCGAATCCGGCGCCTTGATCGACCGCTAAAAGCTTCACGAGCAGGCTCGCTCCCACAGGTACGGTGATCCCTGTGGGAGCGAGCCTGCTCGCAAAGAGGCCCGTCAATGCAGCGAAGATCAAAGCGAGCGCGCAATGATCTCCTTCATGATTTCATTGGTGCCGGCATAGATGCGCTGCACGCGCGCATCCGCCCACGCCCGGGCCACCGGGTATTCCCACATGAAGCCGTAGCCGCCATGCAACTGCACGCACTCGTCGAGCACCTTGCATTGCAGGTCGGTGCCCCAGTATTTGGCCATCGCCGCTGTTGGAACATCGAGCTTGCCTTGCAGGTGCAGTTCCAGGCACTTGTCGACAAATACTCGGCCGATCTGAATCTCGGTAGCCATCTCCGCCAGTTTGAAGCGGGTGTTCTGGAAGTCGGCGATCGCCTTGCCGAACGCCTTGCGATCACGGGTGTAATCCAGCGTCCATTGCAGTGCCGCTTCGGCTGAGGCCAGACCACCAATCGCCACGGTCAGACGCTCCTGCGGCAATTCCTGCATCAAATAGGCAAACCCCGCCCCGGCCTGACCCAACAGGTTTTCCTTGGGAACACGCACGTCCTGGAAGAACAATTCCGACGTGTCCTGAGCCTTCATTCCGACCTTCTCCAGGCGTTTGCCCTTCTCGAAGCCCGGCGTATTCGCTTCCACCACAAACAGGCTGGTGCCCTTGGCGCCGGCCTTCGGATCAGTCTTGGCGACGACGATCACCAAATCAGCGAGGAAGCCGTTGGTGATGAAAGTCTTGGAGCCGTTGATCACGTACTCGTCGCCATCCAGCACCGCCGTGGTCTTGACCCCTTGCAGGTCGGAACCGGCACCCGGTTCGGTCATGGCAATCGCACTGACCATCTCGCCAGAGACCAGTTTCGGCAGGTATTTGTGCTTAAGCGCTTCGCTGCCGTAATGCAGGATGTACGGTGCGACGATGTCCGAATGCAGCGAAAAGCCGATACCGGTCAGACCCAAGCGACCGACCTCTTCGATCACCACCGCGCTGTACAGAAAGTCCGCGCCCAGGCCGCCGTATTCTTCCGGCAGGTGTGAGCAGAGCATCCCCGCCTCCCCGGCCTTGTTCCACAGCTTGCGGTCGATGTGGCCTTGTTTCTCCCATTGCGCATGGAACGGCACAGCCTCTTTTTCGAGGAAGGTTCGTACGCTGTCGCGGAACAATTCGTGCTCGGAGCTGAACAAGGTTCTGGGGATCATGCGGCACCTTTCATTCTTGTTGGAGGAATATGACCTTCAGAGACTAAGCCTCACCTCCGACACAGGACACTGGACACATCCGACAAAAAATAAGACGATCCAGCCGTCTGGTGACCACTTTCCCTTATAAAAACAAAACAAAAGTTGAATTATGTCCAAGCAAGTCTCCACGCCCTTGCGGCGCGTCAGCATCCTGGCAATCGACCGGGTTTTCGCATCCACTCTCATGCAGGCCAAGGATTTCTTCCATCTGGCCAGCCTGCGTTACGGCAAACAACTGGGCCACGGCCTGACACCGGCGTTTGAAACCCGCCTGGTCAGCCCCGACGGCAAACCGGTGAACAGCTTCAGTGACGTGATGATGCCGGTGGACGGCGGCCTGGAAAACGCCGACGTCATCATCCTCCCGGCGTTCTGGGACGACTTTGAAACCCTGTGCGGCCGTTATCCACAGATCCTGCCATGGCTGCGCGAGCAGCATGCCCGCGGCGCCGTGCTCTGCGGCGAAGCCACCGGGGTGTTCTGGCTGGCCGAGGCCGGGTTGCTCAACGGCAAGGAAGCGACCACCTACTGGCGTTTCTTCAATGCCTTCGCCGAGCGCTTCCCCAAGGTGTACCTCAATCAGGACAAGCACCTGACCGACGCTGACAACCTGTATTGCGCCGGCGGCACCACTTCGGCCTGCGACCTCTATATCTACCTGATCGAACGCTTCTGCGGCGCCAACGTGGCGCAAGCCGTGGCCCGCGACATTCTGTATGAAGTGCAGCGCAGCTATTCGCCGGGACGTATCGGTTTCGGCGGGCAGAAGCTGCACCAGGACGTGATCATCCTGCAGATCCAGCACTGGCTCGAAGAGCATTTCGCCGACAAGTTCCGCTTCGAAGACGTGGCCCGCGAGCATGGCATGAGCATCCGTAACTTCATGCGCCGCTTCCAGACCGCCACCGGCGACAAGCCGCTGCACTACCTGCAACGGTTGCGTATAGAGACCGCCAAGGGCTTGCTGTCCGGCAGCCGCAAGAGCATCAAGACCATCAGTTATGAGGTCGGCTACGACGATGCGAGCTTCTTTGCGCGGCTGTTCCGCCAGCACACCGAGCTGTCGCCGAACCAGTATCGGCAGCAGTTTCAGCAGGCTGCGTAACTCGCTGCCCACGCACAAAACCACTGTGGGAGCGGGCTTGCTCGCGAAAGCGTACTTTCAGTTGGCATCTATTTAGCTGACACACCGCATTCGCGAGCAAGCCCGCTCCCACAGGGGTACTGCGTCGCATAAAAAAGGGCCTGCAAATGCAGGCCCTTTTTTTGTATGCCGAATCTGCTTAAGGCTTGTGCGCCCGCGACAGGAATTCGTGCGATTGCATCTCCAGCAGACGGCTGAGCGTACGCTGGAATTCAAACGTCAGGCGTCCGCCGGTGTACAGGTCTTTCAACTCGACTTCGGCAGAAATGATCAGCTTGACGTTACGGTCGTAGAACTCGTCGACCATGTTGATGAAACGCCGGGCGATGTCGTCGGTGGTGACGCTCATCTGCTCGACGCCGCTGAGCAGCACCGCGTGGAAGATCTTGCCCAGCTCGATGTAGTCGTTCTGGCTGCGCGGACCGTCGCACAGTTCGCGGAAGTCGAACCAGGCCACGTCGTCGCAGGTGCGCAGGGCACGGATTTCGCGGTTCTCGATGATCAGCACATCGTTTTCCACCGCTGCCGTGCATTCCGGCGTCAGGGCCTTGAAGCTCTTGCGCAGGCTTTCATGGGCGGCTTCGTCCAGCGGATAGTGGAACAGCTCCGCTTGTTCGAGGTGGCGCAGACGGTAGTCGACACCGCTGTCGACGTTGACGATCTCGGTGTTCTGCTTGATCAGCGCAATAGCCGGCAGGAAGCGCGCACGTTGCAGGCCATCCTTGTACAGACCGTCCGGAACGATGTTCGAAGTCGCGACCAGGGTCACGCCGTTCTTGAACAGCTCTTCCATCAGCGTGCCAAGGATCATCGCGTCGGTGATGTCCGAGACGAAAAATTCATCGAAGCAGATCACTCGCGACTCGGTCGCGAAGCGCTTGGCGATGATGGTCAGCGGGTTTTTCTCGCCGCCGAGGGTTTTCATCTCTTCGTGCACACGCTTCATGAAGCGGTGGAAGTGGGTGCGGGTCTTTTCCTTGAACGGCAGCGCTTCGAAGAAGGTGTCGACCAGGTAAGTCTTGCCGCGACCCACGCCGCCCCAGAAGTACAGGCCCTTGACCGGCGTCTGATCCTTCTTGCCAAACAGCTTGCCCAGCAAACCCGGCTTGTTCTGCTCGGCCGCGATCAGATCGTCGTACAGGCGCTGCAGATGACGCACGGCAGTTTCCTGCGCGGCGTCATGGAAGAAGTCCGGGCGTTTCAGATCAGCTTGATATCGTTCTAGGGGCGTCATAATTCGTTAGCAAGGCAACAAAAACGGGCCGTCACTGTAGCGACGGCCCGTAGGAATGGCAATCAGCCCTTGGTCGGGCCGCGCCGCGGATTAGTCCTGAACCGGGGTCAGCGCAACGCGCAGAGCCTCGATGGCCGCGTCTCGCGCAGCAGTATCGGCGAACGCCGGGCTGTCGCCAACGCACTCGCCTTCCAGCCACACGCTGAAGCTCAGGTCTTGATTGCGAATGTCCAGCGCCTGACCGGCTTGCAGTTGTTTGGTCACTTGGCCTGCAGTTTTGCCGTCGGCGAAGTTGCGCGACAGCAGCAGTTGCTCGCCATCTGCCGCCAGCAGACGGAAACGGAAGCTGCCGTCGTCTTCACGGAAGCTGACGAAACGTGCAGCTTTCACGGCTTTCTTCTTGGTGGTCGCCGCGACTTGCACCTGATTGACGAACGAACGCAGGCCGACCGCTTCACGCAGTTCGTTGAGGAACGGCGTCGCCACCGCACGAGCCTTTTTCGCGCCGTGTTGCAGGATGTCTTCCAGATCCGCCGGGCGCTCGATCAACTGGTGATAGCGCTCGCGGGACTCGCCCAGTTCATTGTCGAGCAACTGGAACAGACGATTCTTCGCCTCGCCCCAACCCAGACCGCCGAGCAGTTCGCTGCGGAATTCGTCCGCCTGCGCCGGTGTGGCGAACGCCTGAAACAGAGTGAACAGGTGCGAGTTGTCCGGATCTTTGGCTTCGCCCGGCGCTTTGGAGTCGGTGACGATCCGCGAGATCGCGTCCTTCATCTCTTTGGCGCTGGAGAACAGCGGGATGGTGTTGTCGTAGCTCTTCGACATCTTGCGCCCGTCGAGGCCGGGCAAGGTCGCCACGCTCTCCTCAATCAGCGCTTCAGGCATGGTGAAGAACTCTTTGCCTTGGCCGAACAGGTGGTTGAAGCGCTGGCCGATGTCACGGGCCATTTCCACGTGCTGGATCTGGTCGCGACCGACCGGCACCTTGTGCGCGTTGAACATCAGAATGTCCGCCGCCATCAGCACCGGGTAGCTGTAGAGGCCCATGGTGATCCCAGAATCCGGGTCCTCGCCGGTTTCGACGTTCTTGTCCACCGAGGCCTTGTAGGCGTGCGCCCGGTTGAGCAAGCCTTTGGCGGCGACGCAGGTCAGCAGCCAGGTCAGCTCGGGGATTTCCGGGATGTCGGACTGGCGATAGAAGGTCACACGGTCGACATCCAGGCCACCGGCCAGCCAGGTCGCGGCGATTTCCAGACGCGAGCGCTGGATGCGCAGCGGGTCATCGCATTTGATCAGGGCGTGGTAGTCGGCCAGGAAGTAGAACGAATCGGCATTGCTGTCGCGGCTGGCGAGGATCGCCGGGCGGATGGCGCCGGCGTAGTTGCCCAGGTGCGGCGTGCCGGTGGTGGTGATGCCGGTGAGGATACGGGTACGGTTCGTCATGGGTAATCGCTTGTCAGACTGCAATCAATTCGAGAGACGCGGCAGGATCAGATCCTTGAGATCGGTCAGCTTGCCATGAAAAAAGTGTCCGCATTCTGCCACTTTCAGCAGCTCATGGGGGCGCTGGAGTTTTTCCGACCAGTCGTAGACCAACTGCGGATCGATCACTTCGTCGGTTTCCGGCTGGATCACGGTCAGCTCGCCGTGCTGTGGCAGTTGATCCTGATCGCCCAGACGCATCACTGCCGGCGCGACCATGAACAGCTGCTTTGACTGCACGCCTTGGGCTTCGAGACGACCGCCGAGACTTGCTGCAACAAATCCGCCGAAGGAGAAACCGAACAGGGTCAGCGGCAGCTCCGGATGCTTTTCCAGTAGCCATGCTGCGGCAGCCTGAGCGTCGTCGACTTCACCGCTGCCCATGTCGTGGGAGCCTTCGCTGGCACCGACGCCGCGATAGTTGAAGCGCAAGGTAATCAGGCCGGCGTCGCGCGCGGTGCGCTGCAGGGTCGAGACGACCTTGTTGAGCATGGTGCCGCCCTGCACCGGGTTTGGATGGCAGATCAGCGCGATGCCGACTGGCTGCTCGTTATCGAGGTACAGCGCTTCGATTTGGCCGACTGGGCCGGCAATCACTACAGGGGTTTCACGCATCAGCAAGGAAGGAACTCCGTGACCTCGAATCGGGTCGACTCGTCTAGCAAATTGTCTGTGCCAATCTATTGCGAGTGAATCGCGGTATACAGCGCAGGTTCGAGCCGTTAACGTAAAGCAAAGCCGTTTATAGAGGAAGGACTCGTGGAACACTCGCTCTTAGTTTGGTTGTTACCGACTCTTGCCCTGGTTGTGGGTGTCGCCATTGGATTCCTGATCGCTCGCGTCGCACCGAATGCCGCGCCGAGCCGCACGCAGCGTCAACTGGATGATATCCAGGAGCGTTTCGACAGCTATCAAAACGAGGTGGTCACCCACTTCAACAGCACCGCGATGCTGGTCAAGAAGCTGACCCAGAGCTATCAGGAAGTGCAGGATCATCTCGCCGAGGGCGCCAACCGCCTGGCCCTGGACGAGCAGACCCGTCAACGCCTGATCGCCGCTTTGCACGCCGATGCCGCGCAGGCACCGCGCGAACGCCTGACGCCGCCGCGCGATCAGGAGCCGCCACGCGACTACGCACCGAAAGCCCCGAACTCGCCTGGCATGCTCGATGAGCATTATGGCCTGAAGAAGTAATCAGTCTTCGCTGCAAGCAAAAAGCCCCCGGACAATTCGGTTGTCCGGGGGCTTTTTTGTATCTGATGATTTGAGGGTATTGACCCGGCCCCTTCGCGAGCAAGCCCGCTCCCACAGGGTCATGTGGTGAACGCAGATTCTGTGAACAACACCCATCCCTGTGGGAGCGGGCTTGCTCGCGAAAGGGCCAGCACGGGCAACCCAAAAAAATGCCCGGTCACAAGACCGGGCATTTCTTCACTCAAGCATTCACTTACGGATACTGCTGAACCGTCCCCGGCTGTTGCTGCTGACCACCATACTGCTGACCTGGAATCGCTTTCAGGTTGACCTCGACGCGGCGGTTCTGCGCGCGGCCATTGACGTCACCGTTGCTGGCAATCGGGTTATCCGGGCCGGCGCCACGGGCCGAGAGGTTGGCACCGCTGACACCTTGCGAGGTCAGGTAGGTGGCCACGCTCTGCGCACGACGCTGAGACAGGTCCATGTTGTGCTGGCGGCTGCCGGTGCTGTCGGTGTAGCCGACGATTTCGATCTGGTTCTGGTTGAACTCTTTCAGCGAGTTCGCCAGATTGTTCAGCGGCTGATAGAAGCTTGGCGCGATGTTCGCCGAGTCGGTGGCGAAGGTAATGTTGCCTGGCATGATCAGTTTGATCTGGTCGCCCTGGCGCTGCACTTCAACCCCGGTGTTGGCCATGCTGGCGCGCAGCTTTTTCTCTTGCTGGTCGGCGTAGTAACCGTAACCGGCCGCCGAAGCACCTACCACCGCCGCGCCGATCAAGGCGCCCTTGCCACGGTTGTTGTGGTCGATGGCGGCACCCGCCAGGGCGCCGGCCAGCGCACCGAGACCGCCGTACTTGGCGGTTTTGCTCATGCCTTGCGAGCCACCGTCGGCCTGCCCCTGATTGTCATACGGGTTGGGCGAGGCGCAGCCGGCCAACATGGCCACAGCGGTAGCAACAATAATCAAACGAGGCGTGGTGAACATGAAGAGCTCCTGGTTTTTTTCGCATTCTGTGTGGCAGCGGCCCTAGGCAATAGACCTGTGCGGGCGTTGGATCATGACAATGCCAAAAAATTCCGCCGCACACTCATGACAAAATGTTTAGGCGCGCACGAACGGATTTTCCCGCATTTCATCCCCGAGACGCGTGTCCGGACCATGCCCGGCAACCACGATTGCGTCTTCGTCGAGGGTGTACAGCCGCTGCTTGATCGATCGCACGATGGTCGCCTGATCGCCGCCCCACAAATCCGTGCGCCCTACTCCGCGACGAAACAGCGTGTCGCCGGCAATCAACAGCTTAGCCTCCGAAAACCAAAAGCTCATGGAACCGGGCGTATGTCCCGGCGTATGCAGCGCCACGCCGCAGCCGCAGGCCAGTTCTTCATCGTCGCTCAACCAGCGATCCGGCGACGGCACCGGCGTGTAGGGCACACCGAACATCTGGCATTGCATTTCAAGGTTGTCCCACAGGAATTGGTCTTCCTTGTGCAGGTGCAGGGTCGCGCCAGTCTTTTCTTTCATCTGCCCGGAGGCGAGGAAATGATCGAGATGCGCGTGGGTGTGGATGATACTGACCACTTTCAGACCATGGGCATCGAGGCGCGCCATGATCAGGTCAGGATTGCCACCCGGATCGACGACGATGGCTTTTTTCGTGATGGGGTCGCCGATGATCGTGCAATTGCACTGCAACGGGCCGACCGGGAAGGTTTCGCGAATAAGCGCGGGACTTGGAACAGACATGAAATGGATCCTGGACTGACAAGGTTGACGTTCGCCTCAGGATTCTACTGCACTCGCCGATACAGATTGCCGGGTCAGTTAATTGGCGCCACTAATCAGAAAGTAGTGGCCAGATGATGTCAAGCAACCTTGTTCTCGTGCAAAATCCAACCTTGTAGCGGCCGCATTTCGGGAAGGGCCGCAGCCCACCTCAGGAATCACGCATGCCACGCCCTACTGGTTACACATACACCACATTCGCCAATCTGACTGGGGTCGCCCCTGTCGACAGCCTCATTTCCGGCTATAAATGGGAAAGCACCCAATGGTACAACCCGGGTGCGGTGACCAGTCTGACGTACAGCTTCATTGTCCCTGGCGTATCGGTGTTTGCCGCGAATTACAGCGCAGATAACGAGCCCAAAGCGGCCTATGCGCTGACGAACACACAAAAACTGGCGGCCATGGGAGCGTTCGACGCCTGGTCTGCAGTGGCCAATATCACATTCCAGTTGACCGGCGAATCCTCGACAAGCGTAGGCGACCTGCGTTTGGGGGGGTATACACTGCTAGACAGCGATGCAGCTGCCTGGGCTTACACCCCGTCCGAGAAACCCAATGGCGGCGATATCTGGATCGGGCCGAACACGAGTTTACCGTCTCCGGATAAAGGCACGTATGACTTCATGACACTCGTTCATGAGATCGGTCATGCAATAGGCCTCAAACATTCCTTTTCCCCGTCAGCCTACAACAACATTGTACTCAGCCCGGCGCTTGATGACGTGGCGTTCACCGTCATGAGCTACAACAACAATTATTCTTACCTGCCGACCACCCCGATGGTGCTCGACATCTTGGCAATCCAGAGCCTGTATGGCGTGAACAGCCAGTGGATGACTGGTAACAACAACTATTCCTGGGCACCGACACAATCTGTTTTCGAAACGATCTGGGACGCCGGCGGTGTAGACACCATTGACGCCAGTAACCAGTTGGCGGCTGTCAGCATCAACCTCAATGAGGGTCAGTACAGCAAGATCGGCCAAGCCTTTACCGATCAGGCTGGAAATGCCTTTAATCAGGGACTGGCGATTGCTTACGGCGCGAAAATCGAAAACGCTTTTGGCTCGGCGTTCGATGACACGTTGACGGGCAACTCACTGGACAATTTCCTGAATGGAATGGTAGGTGCCGACACCATGATCGGTGGCGCCGGCAATGACATTTACATCGTCGACAACGTCGGTGATGTAGTAATCGAGACCGGCACCTCTCTTTC